>NZ_SSHJ01000009.1 GCF_005925345.1 Pedobacter ureilyticus | reverse complement strand
AACACCCCTAAAATCTGCTTAAAATCAGCCGACTGCACACTTTAGTGCGAATTCAACTGGACACCTTAAGCTGATAAAAGTGGCCACTTTGTAAAGAAATAGGTGGCCACTTTTCGAATATCCTCCATATTGATCTTGAATACAATAAGAATGTGAATGAAGGACCTAAAATGTTAGAAATAGAAAACGGAGTACTAATATCAATCAGACCAGATATAATAGTTCATCATCGTTTAGATAATTCGTCTAACATTCTTGCTATTGAAGCAAAGCTTGATTACTTGAGACTTGGTGACCGAATAAAATTATCCGGCCTTGTGAAAGAACCTTATAATTATCGATACTCAGTAGGAATATCTTATTTACCCGGAAAAAGATATTTTAGGGTAGTGCTTTGCAGTCAAGATAATGAACCTCTTATCTTCGATGTAGATAAAACCTGAATGTTCAAAAGTTCGAAAAAAACGTTACAAATACGTTACGGACCAAAATTTTGCATTTTCAAAAATAGTCCGTAAATTGCTTCTGTAAGTCAGAAACAAAGATTTTTGTCCCACATAGGACGGTCAGACCAGAAGACTCATAATCTTTTGGTCGCTGGTTCGAGCCCAGCTGGGCCCACCCAAGTGGGTAAACACGATTTTTCGTCGTTTATCCACTTTTTTTTGCTTTGTAAGTCTTTGGAAATCAAGCATGTAATTGATGCGATTTCGTTAATCCGAGTGGTTCGATGTTGCATTCCATCAAAACTCAATTTTTCAGGAAACATCGAACCAATTATCTCTCTTTTTAAGGTTATATTTCCATTTTTATATAATAAATCAAGGTTTAGGAGTACATTAACTGCATTTTTTAATTTGTTCTCAATGTTAATTTGGGGGGTTGAGGTTTCAAACAATTTCACCTCTAGACTGGTAATCTGCACTTCGCTCTCAGTTTTGATTGTCTTGTAATCTGTCCCATCGATATCGCCTTTCAGTAATAGTTCTCTAGCTGTCTTGATCTTATGGTTTAAAATCTCAATTTTTGAGACGATTTCTTTTTTGCTATCGCCTTTATGTCGATATTCTGAATGGTACAGTTCATTTACCAATTTTGTACATACTTCGGCCATTCCTGGTTTTGGAATGAACTTTTTCAGTTCTTTTTAGAATGGCGGCGTTTACATCTTCTGCTTTATACCTGCAGCCGCAAGCCGAGGTACAATGGTAGTAATAATAGTATTTGCCGCGACCCCTAGAGGCACTGCCAGTGAGCATCCTTGTACATTTTGTGCAATACAAAAAGCCTCTCAATGGCAATTCTTCAGGTGCTGATATTTTTGTACCCTGCTTTGCTTTCGCCCATCCATCGCTTGCTGTACTTCATGAAATAGCTTTTCCGAAATCAATGGCTCGTGTTGGCCTTCGACAAGTTGGCTTGGTTCATCTTTATATTTGGGAATAAATATCTTACCACAGTAAACTGATATGTTTTATATCTGGTTTATTTTCGTAAAGTTCTCTTGAAAAGAAAAGTTTTGCATCAATTAAATCCCGTAGTTGGATATAAAAATTGCAATTACTGTGAGATACAGTCGTTTTCTTGGTCGTTCGGAAACCTTTATTATCTATTGCGGTTTAGCTTGTAATTCTAAACAATCTTTTATAATATTGTCGGCAACCAACTCTCCACCAATTTATAAGCTATGAACATCGGGCATTCTTCATATACACTTGAAGAACTTCTTTTGCGTATCAAAGAAGATGACCAACGTGCGTTCGATGAGCTTTATACCAGGACCTGGAAACAGCTTTATGTCAAAACCTATAGTAAACTAAAAATCGAAGATCTTTCAAAAGATATCGTTCAGGAGGTTTTTGTAGACTTTTGGAACAAGCGTCATGCAAGGGATATCCAAAATGTGCAGGCTTATTTAATGCAGGCCGTAAAATTTAAGGTGCTGGACGAGTTTCGTAAATCCCGCTACGAATTTGTAGAACTGGATAATTTTATCGAGCAGATCAGAGATAGCAACGATGCCGATTCGCAATTGATCTCAAAAGAATTTTTTACAGCGCTCAAAGCTTGGACAGAAACACTTCCTGCAAAACGAAGAGAAATCTTTAAGTTGAAATATGAAGAAGGTCTAAGCAATAAGGAAATTGCCGATCGGTTGGATGTTTCTGTTAAAACTGTTCAAAATCAATTACTTAATTCATCTGCTGAGCTTAAAGTGTTGCTGCGATCTGCACTATTTACACATTTTTTATTTTTTTTTGGGAGTTAAGCAAGCTTTCTACGACTACTAGTTAAAGGCAACCAAATAAACCTAAACTTGTATGTCCAAAAAATCTATCAGAAGTAGGTTTTTATCAATCATAGATAAATACTTAAAAGGAAAATCTAATCCTGAACAAAATACGCTTGTCGATTATTTTTACGACTCCATTCCTAATGAGACCATTTCGGAAGAAAAGTTAGCGGTAATCGGTGCGGATATAAAAAATAACATTGATCAAAATATTTCGAATAATGTAGTGAAACTAGAACCTCGTCGTTATACTTTCCTAAAAATTGCTTCTTGCTTCGTGTTGTTGGGCATAGCGTCAACTTATGTTGTACAAAAATATTTTATTGCTAAGGAAAGCAATTATGCTTTGGCAAGAAATGAAAAAAACTCTCCAATAATTGTACTTAGAGATGGAGAAAGTTACGATCTGCAAGACACGATGTTCAACAAGCTTACACAGCGAGTGTTAGACAAAGGCGAGAAGGTTTTTCTACTGCCAGCAGATTTTGGAAGCGATCGCACGAGCATCAACCAGATTAAAAATCCCAGTGATCGAATTTTTGCTTTCCAACTGCACGATGGAACCAAAGCATGGTTAAATCCTCATTCTACGCTAGAGATTTTGCCAATTACCGACGGCAAACGTTTAGTGAAGATAGCAGGTACGGTACTGTTTGATGTGCAGAAAGTGAAAACTACAGATAGCTATATGCCTTTTGTAGTGAAAACTGCACTCCAAACTATAGAGGTATTGGGTACCAAATTCATCGTCAATTCTTTTGATAAAGTGAACGAAGATGTACTTCTGTTAGAGGGCAAAGTGAAATTGACACACAATAATTTCCAGACAGCGGTCATCCTCAAGCCAGATCAAAAGGCTTCATTGCGCAGTACAGATCCTAAAATCCTCATTACCAAAGCTACCGATGGCTACAAGGTAGAAGCTTGGCATAAAGGCCTGTTCTATTTTGAAAATGAGAAAATGGAAGACGTGATGGCTGAGATTGCCCAATGGTACGGAGAAGAGATTGTAGTTAGCAAGAACATCAGACACATCCCAATTACTGGTATGATCAGTAGGTACGATAGTGTAGACCAAGCACTGAAGATGATTGAGCTAACCAATAATGTAAAATATACCAGGAGCGGTAGTAAAATTTATGTGAAGTAAGTTTTGTGCTCGGTTCCAAACAAATAATCAAGAATAAACTAAATATAGCTTTGTATGCAAGAACAATTATTGCGGTGTAAAAACGCTGCACAGAACTCGCTACGACATTTTTTAAAACCTTTATGTTTGATGTTGTTGCTGGGTTTTGTAAATGCAAATGTGTTGTGGGCCAGTCAAAAAGCGATTACCATATCGTTTAATAACACTACAATTAAAGAGGTTTTTAAAGAGTTGAACCAGCAAACGGGTTTAAAATTCATCTATTCTCCCTTAGATATTAACGAAGCCAAACGTATTACAGGAACTTTTAATAATGCCACTGTAGATAAAATAGTTGGCGAAGTGCTAAGCGGTTTGGGTGTAACCTATGTGATCCAAGATCATACGGTAGTGATTAAGAAAGCCGTAAAAGCAACTACAGGGGTGCAGGAGAGGATCATCAGAGGTAAAGTGTTGGACGAAGAAGCTAAACCTATGCCTGGTGTGACCATTAGGGCCAACGCTTCTAACTCAGCTGCCCTAAGTGATCCAGATGGAAACTTTACGATCAAAGTAACTGCCGCTGATACCGATTTAACTTTCAATATGCTGGGCTTTTCTCCATTTACCTTAAAGCTTGAAGATAAGTTGGAATATGAAGTGAAAATGATTGCTACAGACCAGCGTTTAAATGAAGTGGTTGTGGTGGGTTATGGGGTGCAGAAACGTAAAGATTTGACTGGTTCTGTATCATCGGTAACTACAGAGCAGATTAATAAAATGCCAACCACTAGCGTAAGTGAAATGTTGAGGGGGGCTGCGCCGGGTGTGCAGGTAACCGCAGGGAACAATTCTCCGGGCGGTAGTTCAAGTATCCTGATAAGGGGAAGAAGGTCTTTATCGGCCGGAAATGACCCTTTGTATATTGTAGATGGTGTGCCTACGGCAAGTATAGACGATATCAATGCCAACGAAATTGCCAATATTGAGATTTTGAAAGATGCTTCTGCACAATCAATTTATGGTGCCAGGGCAGCAAATGGGGTAATTTTGGTCACTACCAAACGTGGTGTATCTTCAAAAACCAAGGTTAATGTAAACTCTTACGTAGGTGCGCAAAGCTTGTTCCGTAATTTCGAGTTTTACGATGGCGAACAATGGGCGGCTTATAGAAAAGAAGCTTTCTATAACGCTTATGGTTATTATGATGAACAAGAGGCTTTTAGGGGAGTGATGGGCGAGGTATATCGTTCTAAAGAGTATGTAGACTGGGAAGATGTGATGATTGGTACAGCTTATCAGAATAAGAACGACGTATTGATACAGTCTGGTAGCGAAAAGACAAAATATGCACTGTCCTTGGGGCATTTCTATCAAGATGGTTTGGTGCCAGAATCGGATTTTAAGAGATTTACGGGCAGGTTAAATATCGACCAAACTTTATCTAAAACCATTTCATTGGGTGCAAATATCGCCTTCACTAAATCTTATCGCAACATAGCCGATGGTAGTTTTAATTCTTTCATTACCATGCCGCCTTTGGCTAAAGTTTACAATGCAGATGGTTCTTTGAGAGAAGATGTTACCGAAGTGGGCGAGTCGCATTTCAATCCGCTTTGGAACATCAATAATTCTGATAATTTGAGTATTACCGATAGGCTGAACATGAACTTGTTTGCCGATTGGAAAATCAATAAAGATTTCTCTTTCAGGTTAAATAGCAGTTTGAACAACCGTAGGGTGCAAGATAATACCTATCTGGGGATCAGGCATACTACTGGTCGTAACAATGGTGGGCAGGCCACGGTTTCAGAAAGTACCTATAACGATTACATTGTTGAGGCCATCGTAAACTACAACAAAGATATCGACAAGCATCATTTTGATGCAACAGCAATGGCCAGTATCAACGGTATTCAATGGAAACGAATTGGCAATACTGGTTTGGGCTTTCCCAATGATGATTTGTCTTACAATGCCATCAGCTCTGCTACCACTTTTTCGCCAATGGCCTATGAACTGTCTGATAGAAAATTGCTTTCTTACATGGCAAGAGCGAGATATAATTTTGATAGTAAGTATTTGTTAACCCTTTCGGTAAGGGTAGATGGTTCATCTGTTTTTGGCGCCAACAACAAGTATGGCTATTTTCCCGCTGCCTCAGTAGCTTGGAGGTTAAAACAAGAGAACTTTTTAAAGGATGTTAGGTTTTTGACCGATTTGAAACTGAGGGTAAGTTACGGTGCAGTGGGTAACCAAGGTATCAGCCCTTACACCACTTTAGGGCTGGCAGATCGTTATCTGATAGAATTTGGAAACACCACGCAGGTAGGTTATTTGCCCAACTCGCAATTGGTTAACCCCAACCTAAAATGGGAAACTTCTACTTCTACCAATATTGGTTTAGATTACGGTTTTTTTGGAGGAAGATTGAATGGTACCATCGAATATTACGATACCCAAACCACCGATCTGTTAGTAGAACGTTCTTTAGCTACCACTACGGGATATAGCAGTCAGTTGGTAAACTTGGGACACGTACAAAACCGTGGTTTCGAACTTGCGGTAAACGGAACAGTGATCGAGAAAAAAGATTTTAAATGGAATGTGAATGTGAACTTTACGTTGAACAGGAATAAAATCAAAAAAATCGATGGCTCGTTGGATGCCAATGGAAACCCTAAAAATGATCTGAACAACAATTGGTTTATCGGTCAGTCGATGAACGTTTCTTACGATTACCGTTTTGATGGTATCTGGCAGTTAACGGATAATATTGCTGGTTCGCACATGCCAGCTGCCAAACCGGGCAGTGTAAGGGTGGGGGATGTAAATGGCGATGGTGTGGTGTCGGTAGACGACAGGGTAATTATCCAGCGAGACCCGAAATGGCTAACCTCATTGATCACTAGTTTCGATTATAAAAATTTCAATCTATCCTTAGATTTTTACTACTTATATGGCGGTTACCGCTACAATTCTTATCTGGCCACTTTCGAAACAGGAGGAGATTTAACGGGCAAAAGAAATGGTATCCGTAGAAACTATTGGACCATCCATAATCCATCTAATACGGCTCCTGCACCAAACTTTGTACAAACGCCAGCTTTTCTGGCCTCTTCTGCTTATGAGAAGGCAGATTATATCAAGTTAAGGAACATATCGCTTTCTTACAGAATGCCTAAAAGTGTGGTGCAAAAAGTGAAACTAGATGACTTGAAGCTGTTTTGCACCATGAGCAATGTTTTTACTATTACCGATGTACAAGCCTATGGACCCGAACAAAATGCGGGGGCTTACCCAGAACCTAGAACGCTCTTGTTCGGCATTAATTTTTCATTCTAAAAGAACAGAAATATGAAACGAAATATAATTTATGCTTTGTTATTGAGTGCCGGACTGGTTTCTTGTTCTAAAGTATTAGAAGAAGAAAATCTGACCAAGTACTCTGCAGATTACATTTACAGCACCGAAGGTGGTTTAAAATTAGCTACCAGTGCAGTTTATTCCTTATTGCGTGCCTATGCTAATGATACAGAAAACGCCACCATTTTTGCTTTGGAACGTGGAACCGATTTGGCAGTTACCAATGGTGGTACTGGTAACTATTTTGGTATTTACGATCCCAACAACTTAAGACCATCTTCATCGCAGGCAGCGCACATGTGGCGCACTATGTACCAAATTATAGGTAAGGCCAACGAAATTATTGCTGCAGGGGCAAAATTGCCGGAAACAGCAGGCTTGAAGGCCACCGTAGCCGAGGCGAAGTGCTTTAGGGCACAAGCTTATTTTTTGCTGTACCGCACTTACGATAGAATTTGGCTAAATACTGAACCTACTACTTGGGAAAATGTAGATGCTCCTAAAAACTATAAAGCGGCTACCAATGCGGAGGTTTTTGGCTTGCTTTACAGCGATTTGGATTATGCTATAGCTAATTTATCTTGGAAATCAACAGAGCCTGGCAGGTTTAACCAAGCAGCTGCCCGCCACATGAAGGCAAAGGTGGCCTTATGGGCCAAAGATTGGGATACCGCTTTAGATCAGGTAGCTCAAATTGACCAATCTAAACAATATCGTTTGGTGGCTTTAGATAGCGTTTTTAATGCAGGAGATTTGAACCATAGCGAAGCTTTAATGGTACAGCAATGGAGTAAAAATCCGGGAGGAAACCTTTCTAATAACACCCCATTGGGCAATTATTTTGCAGCGTATTTTATTGCCCAATACCGAACAGAAATTGGTGGCACGGCAGAATATGCCTGTAGCTACGAAAATTGGGGCTATACTTATGGAAGATGCCTGCCGAGCCCTTATTTGTTCTCTCTTTACAATCAGTTGAAAGATAAAAGGTACAATTCATTCTATATCCACAGGTACAAAAACACTACTTCTTCGCCAATTGCTTATGGCAATGTTACGGTAAATCCTGGAGATTACTTCCCGTTGTACAAAAGTGGCAACAAAAATAGGTTTGTGTATCCTGGTTGTACCAAATACGGTGATATTTGGACCCGTACACCTGCCGAAACACGCAGCTACAAAGACCTGATCGTGTATCGTCTGGCTGAAACTTATATCATTGGGGCCGAGGCGGCCTTGATGAAAGGTAACCAAACGTTAGCGAAACAATATTATAACAAGGTTTGGCAAAGAGCCGGTAATGATGAGTTTACAGGTGCGCTGACCATTAAAGACATTATTGACGAACAAGCTAGGGAGTTGGCTTTTGAAGGCGATAGATGGTATTTCTTGAAAAGGTTGGGTATACTGATTTCGCAAGTGCGCAATTATGCTGGCGATCCAGAAATTACAGCCTCTATTGGCGGTAGAACCAATTTGCCAAACAATCCGCATTTTGTGAGATGGCCAATTCCAGAAACTGAAGTTATTAACATGGGAGCTGATAATTTCCCTCAAAATCCAGGTTACAATTAAAATCAAATAAAAAGACATGAAGAAGATCATTTATATACTACTATTACTTACGTCGTTTAACACTTATGCCATCAACAACCCATCATCTTACGATATCTGTGTGTACGGAGAATCTGCTGCAGGGGTAATTACTGCCATACAAAGTGGCCGCATGGGGAAAAAAGTGGTGCTAATTTCTAAAAATAAGCATGTGGGTGGTTTGGTAACTTCTGGTTTAACAGCTACAGATATGAACAGAAATGATGTGGTTGGTGGTTTAACCAGAGAGTTTTACCAACGTTTGTACACTTATTACCTTAAACCAGAAGTTTGGGTAAACCAAAACCGCGATGAGTTTTTTGTAAAGTCTTTAAAAAGAACTTACAAAGGAAGAAATGAAGAGCGTAAAATGCAATGGGTTTATGAATCTAAAGTAGCCGAAAAAATTATGTTCGAAATGCTAAAGGAAGCCAATGTAGAGGTTTGGTTTGATGAGCGTTTAAAACTAAAAGGCGGCGTAAAAAAGAGCGGTAAACAGCTTACGGGTATCGAATTGGAAAGCGGTAAAGTGATTCAGGCAAAAGTATTTGTTGACGCTACTTACGAGGGAGATTTGATGGCAAAATCGGGTGTTTCTTATGTAGTTGGTAGAGAAGCCAATGATAAATATGGAGAAACTTTGAACGGGTATCGTATCAACTATGAAAAAGGTGCAGACCTGAGCAAAATTGATCCTTACATCATAGAAGGTGATCAAAAAGCTGGCTTGTTGCCTTATATCGATAAGAAAGCACCGAGCAAACAAGGTGCAAAAGACAAAAAGGTACAGGCTTACACTTATCGTATGACCTTGACCGATGATCCGGCCAACAGAATTAAGATTGGAAAGCCAGCGAACTACAATGCACTTTGGTATGAAGTCTTATTAAGACAAATCAAATTAAATCCAAGTATTGAACTACAGAAAATTATTACCCTAACGCCAATGCCAAATCGTAAAACAGATACCAACCATTTGGATTTCTTTGGTGCAAGTTATGATTATGCGGAAGCGAACTATGAGCAGCGTAAACAAATTGAGCAATTGCACAAAGATTATGCACTGGGCATGCTTTGGTTTTTAGAGAACGATCCTCGTGTTCCAGAACACATTAGGAAAGAACTGAGCGATTGGGGTTTGCCTAAAGATGAATTTGTAGATACAGATAACTTCCCTAACCATATTTATGTAAGAGAAGCGAGAAGAATGCAGGGCGAATATGTGATGATCGAAAAAAATGTCACTAAAGAAGACAGGGCAGCAGCAGAAAATAGCATCGGTCTAGGTTCTTATGCTTTAGACTGTCACTATGTTTCTAAAGTAATTGACGGCGAAGGCAAGTTACGTTTTGAGGGAACCATTTTTAAACCAACTACCCCTTATCCAATCAGTTATTATGCCATTACGCCTAAAAAGAAGGAAGTGAGCAACTTATTGGTGCCAATTTGTTTGTCGTCTTCTCACGTAGCCTACAGTTCTATCAGAATGGAGCCTGTGTACATGGTGTTGGGACAATCGGCGGCAGTGGCTGCGGTAATAGCTATCGATAATAATGTGGCTGTTCAAGATATCAACTATAACGATTTGGCTACTAAATTAGAAGAGCTGAACCAAATCATCAAAACCAAATAATTATGATGAAGTATAAAATGTTATTGCTTTACACCTCCCTTATTTTAGGTTTGGGCGCTTGTAAAGACAGGTACGATTATCCAATACCTCGAAACTCTTTCGAGGAAACGACTACGCCGCCCCCGGCAAAGGTAACGGTGGTAAAGGTCAATAACCAATGGCAAATGCAGGTAAACGGAAAGGAGTTTTATATTAAAGGCGTTGCCTCTAACAACTACCATGATCTTGCAATAAAATATGGGGCTAATACAGCCAGAACTTATGGCGTGGCCACCAATACCAGAGAGATCTTAGATAAGGCACATGCCGCGGGAGTTTATGTGAACTTCGGTTTGTACATCGGTAGGGAAACAGATGGCTTCGATTATAATAATGCAACGGCAGTAAGCCAGCAGTTAGAAAAAATGAAGCAAGATATTCTGCGTTTTAAAGATCATCCAGCACTTTTATGTTGGTCTATTGGCAACGAGGCCGAGGCCAGCTACACCAATACCAAATTGTGGACCGCCATAGAGGATATTGCAAAGTTTATCCATGCCAACGATCCAAACCATCCCACTACAACTACATTGGCAAGTTCGAATGTTGATCATATCAAGAACATCATGAACTTGGCACCTAGTATCGATATCCTGTCGGTAAATACCTATGCGCCAAACTTACCTGGTGTGTTGGGAAATGTAACCACGGCAGGCTGGCAAAAACCTTACATGATTACCGAATTCGGTCCTCGTGGTACTTGGCAAATGGCACCAGAGCCAACAAGGGTTTTAACTTGGGGCGGTTTGGTAGAGCAAACCAGCACAGAAAAAGCCGATATTTATTTGCAGGCTTATCAGGATAATATTATCGCCAACAAAGCAAATGGTTGTATCGGTTCCTTTGTTTTCCTTTGGGGATACCAAACCCATGGCGAAGTATTGACCTGGTTCGGCATGTTTGACAAAAAGGGCTATACTTTCCCAGCTGTGGATGCCATGCAGTTTGCTTGGACGGGAAGCTATCCGGCTAATAGGGCACCGGTAATTTTAAACCGTAACCAAATGCTAATGGATGGCAAGAAAGCTGAAGATAATATCATGGTGGCCAAGGCTTCGGCACATACCGCTTCGGTAGTGGCAACAGATCCAGAAAACGACCCACTAACTTACGCTTGGAGAATTGTGAAAGAGAAAGCTGCAGCTGCCGACGGTAGCTTGGCAGATGGCATCGCTGGACTGATCACCACCAATACCACTGCGAACATCACTTTTACCGCACCAAACGAAACAGGTGCCTACCGTCTAATTGTGTTCGTTTCTGATGATGCCAACAAGAAAGTAGCAAGTGCAGTCATTCCATTTTATGTTAATTAATCATGGCTATGAGAAATAAAATATCAAAAATTTTGATCGGCTTTTTGGCGATTGCAGCAGTAGTAGCCTGTAAGAAAGATAAAGCAGCTCAGCAAGTTGCTGCATTTTCGGTAAAGGTAACGCAAAAAACAACCTTGCCAGCGGTAGTAACGCCTGCAGATGAAATCACGTTTGATCTGAACGTAGCGGCCAATGGCGAAGCAAAACTGACCAGTGTTGAATTAAGCCTAGACGGTACTGGTCTGACTACTGCGAATGCAAATGGTGCCGCTCAGGTAGATTTGCAACATACCTATAAACCCACAACGATACAGGTAGGCCGAAGTCTGATCTTTAGGTTGACGGCAACAAATTCGGAAGGCAAGACTGTAGAAAGAGACTTGGTGGTCTACGTACAATCTGCGCCAGCTAATATTTCGGTGGTATTGCCAGCTACGGCACCAACAGAGATTAAAGATAATGAAGTAGCTGATTTTAACATTGCAGTGAAATCGGAGAATGACATTAGGTACATCAAAACCTTTTTGAACCAAACTGAAATAACAACGTTGAGCAAAACTACCTTTACCAATCCGAAGGAAGATAGTTACCATTTTACTTACCAGCCAATAGTAACGGATATCGATAAAACCTTAGAGTTTTATGTGGAGGTAATGGATGTGTTGGGGAATTTGGTAAGACAGCCTTTTACCCTCACGGTTAAACGCTCTGCAGTGGTAGATTTTAATGTTTATTCGAATGTTGTATTGGGCGCACAACGCAGCACCGGGCCGGGTCCGTTCTTTAATGCCGCAACTGGAGAAGTTTACGTTACGACTGGTGCGGCAGCAAGATCGGCAAGTATAGATTTAGTGACTTTCTACAGTGGTTCGACTAATAGTTACAACATCACTTCGCCAACATTGGCTACGGTTTCGGCTAACATTTACACCGTAGCACTTTATGGCGCAGATGCTTTAGATAATTGGCCAACCCGAAACAGAACATTGATCAAAAAAATCACCTTATCGCAAAATGAATTTGATCTGATTGGATCTTCGGCAGATATCCAAAACTTATACACGAGTTCTAGTGTGGTTGCGGGAGAAACTTCTGCGGGTATGGCCAACGGAAATGTGATCGTATTCTTGACAGCCAGCAATAAATATGGTGTTTTATTATTAAAAGCTAGATCGGCAAATGCCAATACAGGAAATGTAACGGTAGATGTAAAAGTCCAAAAATAAGTAATGACAAATACAGAAAAACGAGGAGCGAGCCTAAGAAAATTAGGCTTGCCAGCCCTCTTATTATTCTTTTTTTTCGCTTCAAATGCGCAGAAGAAGCCACTATATCTTGATCCTAAACAGCCTATCAAATCGAGGGTAAAAGACTTGATGGATAGGATGACTTTAGATGTGAAAATAGCACAGATGTGCCAATACGTAGGTTTGGAGCACATGCGTGAAGCTGAAAAGAACATTTCGGAACAGGAACTATTAAACGGTCATGCCCGAGGATTTTACAAAGGTCTGCACTCTGAAGGTGTGGAGCGTATGGTAAAGCAGGGAGTGATAGGTTCGTTCCTACATGTATTGGATGTGAAAGAAGCCAATCATCTACAAAGACTGGCAGAGCAAAGCCCACTAAAAATTCCTTTGTTGTTAGGTATCGATGCCATTCATGGGAATGGCCTGATGTCAGGGTCTACCATTTATCCGTCGCCAATTACCATGGCCTCTACATTTGCACCTTCACTGATCGAGCAGTCTTTTAGGCAAACTGCTTTAGAGATGCGTGCTGTTGGTATGCACTGGGCTTTTTCACCAAATATAGAAGTGGCAAGAGATCCAAGATGGGGCAGGGTGGGCGAAAGTTTTGGCGAAGATCCGTTCTTGGTTACCCGAATGGGTATCGCTTCGGTTCGAGGTTTACAAATGAACAAATTTGATCGAGATAAAAGCGTCTTGGCCTGTATCAAACATTTAACCGGTGGTGGTATCGGTAATAATGGAACCAATGCATCACCGGTGGAAATTGGAGAAGGCGAATTGCGAAATGTATTCTTAGCACCATTTAAGGCTACTATCGAAAAGACAAAGCCTTACTCGCTCATGCCTGCGCATAATGAAATCAATGGGGTGCCCTGTCATGCCAATAAATGGTTGATGACAGATATTGTGAGAAACGAATATGGTTTTGAGGGTTTCATTGTGAGCGATTGGATGGATATGGAATCATTGAGCAACAAACATAAAATGACCCCAACGGTAAAAGATGCTTTTCAGGTTTCGGTTGATGCTGGAGTAGACATGCACATGCATGGACCAATTTTTTTGGATAACATTAAAGAGCTAGTTGCCGAAGGCCGTTTAACCGAAGCCAGAATTGATGCTGCTTGCGAGAAGATATTGGAAGCCAAGTTTATGCTAGGGCTTTTCGAGAACAGGTATGTAGATGAAAAGAAAATCAGTCAGACAGTTTTTATCCAAGAGCATCAACAAACCGCTTTAGAAATCGCAAGAAAGGGCGTGGTGCTGTTAAAGAATAAAAAGCAGATCTTACCTATTGCACCGCAAAAATATAGCAACATTTTGGTGGTTGGCCCAAATATGGATAACCAATCTATCATGGGCGATTGGGTGTTTGAACAGCCTCGTGCAAACTATAAAACTTTGTTGGATGGCGTAAGAAGTCTAGCGGGTGCAAGCAAAGTACATGCTGTTGATGTAGGCTGGAATTTACGACAGATGAACAGCGATTCCATTGCCAAATCTGTGAAGCTTGCCGCTAATATGGATCTCATCGTTGTGGCTTTGGGAGAAGATTCCTTTAGGCAACATTGGAAAGATAAAACCGCAGGCGAAAACCGCGATAGGATGGATTTAAACCTTTGGGGAAAACAACAGTATCTGGTAGAAGAACTGAAGAAAAGCGGTAAACCAATGGTGGTGGTGCTTATTAGCGGTCGCCCATTAACCAACACATGGCTGGAGGATCATGCTGATGCCATTGTGGAAGCTTGGGAGCCGGGGTCCTTTGGTGGTCAGGCTGTTGCCGAAGTGATTTTTGGAAAGGTAAATCCTGGTGGGAAATTACCAATTACCATTCCTCGACACGTAGGGCAAATGCCGATTTATTACTACCAAAAGCCTTCGCAATATTCGCATCCCTTTATCGATGGAAATAAAGATCCTTTATATGCATTTGGTTACGGCTTAAGCTATACCAATTTTAAGTATTCGAATTTAAACTGCGCCAAAGATCTCAAATATGGCGATTCCCTAAAAGTGACCGTAGAAGTACAAAATACTGGTGAATTGGATGGAGAGGAAGTAGTGCAATTGTACCTGCGTGATGATTTTAGTTTGGTGACCAGACCAGTAAAATTATTGGTGGGCTTTGAGCGTGTATTCCTTAGAAAGGGCGAGCAAAAGACCATCAGTTTTAAATTGGGCAAAGATATTTTTGGCTTTTACGATAACAGGGGCAAGTACACTTTTGAACCTGGAAGTTTTACGGTAATGGCTGGAGGAAGCTCTCTGAATAAGGATCAGATTTTCCAGAAAGTTGAGGTGAAAGAATAATGGGTTAAGTTTTGTAAAAACCTATGATGATATGGTAGGGGCTTGGTGCGTAGGAGTTTAGCTAATTAATCAACCAATTATAAACCTAAAATGTATGTGTTATGAGAAAATTGTTAGCTTTTTTAGTCTTGATTGCAGTGGTTTCCTGTCGCAAGGAACCCGCATTGTCCGAACTTGACGGATTGGAAAAATCCAGTTCGTTAGAAAACACTCTGGTCTTGAACAGTACTCCTTCTGTGGTTACTGTAGTAAAGGAAAGTGGAATTTGGAAACTCAAGCGAAATGGACAGAACTACATCGTAAAAGGTGTCGCGGCGAGCAAAGCACTGAATACCAATATCACGAATTATATTACCGCATTAAAATCATTTAGTGGGAATACGATCAGAACCTACAGCGTAAACGAGTTTACACAGGATATCTTGGATGAGGCTTATGCCAACGGTATTTCAGTATGCTTGGGCTTATGGGTAAACCGCGAAGCGGATAATTTTAACTATAATGATACCGTCGCGGTAAACCAGCAACTGTTGAATCTAAAGGCGCAAGTATTGGCCTATAAAGACCATCCAGCATTGCTGATGTGGGGAGTGGGTAATGAAGTAGATGCATCCTACACCAATCTAAAAGTTTGGAATGCCATCAATGATATTGCTTCGATGATCCATACCGAAGATGGAAATCATCCCGTGACGACTATGCTTGCCAATACCTTGCCAGCTAAAATTACAGAAATCAAGAACCGTGCACCACAGTTAGATTTGATCTGCTCCAACACCTATGCGCCCAATTTGCCTGCCGTAACTTCTAATTTACAGCAAGCGGGTTGGACCAAACCTTATATGATTACAGAATTTGGACCTCGTGGTACTTGGCAAATGAACCCAGAACCTACCCGTATTTTACCTTGGGGTGCCTTGGTAGAACAAACCAGTACCGAAAAGGCTGAGATTTATAGGAGTAGCTATAACCAACATATCAAAGCGAATTTCAATAATGGTTGCTTAGGTTCTTTTGCTTTCGTATGGGGCTATCAAACACACGGTGCTGTACTTACCTGGTTTGGTTTCCATACGACTGAAGGTAGGACTTTCGGTGCTGCAGATATCATGAAGCGGGTTTGGTCAGATTGGTATCCGGCTAACCGGGCACCAGAAATTACATCAAGAAACGATATGACATTGGCTGGCCAGCACGCTGAAGATGCCATCTATCTGGCAAAAGGAAGTACAAAAACGGCTGCGGTAACAGCTTCAGATCCTGAAAATGATCCCTTGGTATATGAGTGGCGAATAGTTCCGGAAGGTGTTGCAGGTCCAGGTGGGGTTCCGCATCCAGGTTTGACCGGACTGATAACATCTAATGGTAACGCTACGGTCTCATTCACTGTGCCATCAACCGCTGGGGCATATAGGTTGTATGTGTATGTAAAAGATAATCATAATAAGGTAGCTAGTGCGGTAATTCCTTTCTATGCTCAATAAACATTCGATAGCTAAATAATGATGAAAAAAGCACTTGTTGTTTTGTTATGCCTTCCATTCTCTTTGTTTGCTAGGCAAAAAGAAATTTCGGTAGATATCTGTATCTATGGCGGTAATTCTGCTGGGGTAATTGCAGCCTATACTGCAGCCAAATCGGGTAAGAAAGTAATTGTAGTAGAGCCGGGCAGTAGACTGGGTGGCTTAAGTGCTGGCGGTTTAGGTATGACAGATATTGGGAACAAATACGTGGTATCTGGTTTGGCCCTAGATTTTTACCGAAAGTTGGGAACGCACTATGGTAGTTTTGAAAGTTGGATTTTTGAGCCTAAAGTAGCGCTTAAAGTCTTCAATGATTATATCAAAGAAGCCAATGTTGAAGTCTGGTATCATCAACAGCTCATAAGTGTAGCCAAAAAAGGTAAATCCATTAAGGAAATCTCCATTGCAGATACAGAGAATAGAGCTAAGCAAATAACCACCGTAAAAGCGAAGATGTTTTTGGACTGCACCTACGAAGGCGACTTGATGGCCAAAGCGGGTGTAAGTTATTTTGTCGGCAGGGAAGATAATATCGTCTATAACGAAACCCTCAGTGGGGTGCAGTTATTAAAGCAACATCAATTGCCGGATGGGGTAGATCCCTATGTGGAGAGGGGGAACCCTGCTAGTGGTTTACTTTGGGGAATCAATAACGAATTGCTAAAGCCGAATGGAACTGGGGACAAGAAGGTACAAGCTTATAACTTTCGCATCGCTTTAACCAACAACCCGGAGAATTTAGTCGAGATCACCAAACCCGATAATTACGACCCGAAAAGGTACGAATTGTTGATCAGACAAAAGGAAATCCAACCTTGGAAAGGATTGAACGATGTATTTATCTGGAGTTTAATGCCTAATCAGAAAACAGATATCAATAACCGCAATGGGATGTCTACAGATATGATTGGTGCCAATTGGGATTATCCCGAAGCAGATTACGCAAAGCGAAAACAGATCATCAAGGCACATGAGGATTATACCAAAGGACTGCTATATTTCGTAGGAAATGATCCAAGAATACCTGATTTTATTAGAAAGGAAATGAAGACTTGGGGCTATCCTAAGGATGAATACGTAGACAATGGAAATTGGTCGCCACAATTGTATATAAGGGAAGCTCGACGCATGGTAAGCGATATAGTGATGAACCAAAACCATTGCCAAGGTAGGGAAGTGGTAAGTGATGAGATTGCCTTTGCGGCCTACACTATGGATTCGCACAACTGCGACAGGTTGGTGGTTAACGGTATGGTAAAAAACGAAGGCAATGTAGAAGTGGGAGGTTTTCCGCCTTTTCCGATCTCCTATCGTGCTATTGTACCCAAACGTAATGAGGTAGATAACTTGTTGGTGCCGGTTTGCCTGTCCGCTTCGCATATTGCCTTCGGTTCTATCAGGATGGAGCCAGTGTTTATGGTATTGGCACAATCTGCTGCAGTGGCAGCAAGTATTGCCATTGATCAAAAGATAGCGATACAGGACGTAGTTGTGAATGACATCAAAACAGTACTGAAAGCCAATCCAAAAGGAGATTTGCGAAGCCCTGATATCATCAGTGAAGTTGCTGGACAAAAGAACTTAGAAGTAACAGGAGATTGGGAAAAAATAGCAGCTAAAGGTTACGGGAAGTATTATTTGGTAAACTCTTCTGCAAGTAGTGAAGCAAGTGTGAAGTTTGGTTTTGATAGCAAATCGAAGTCAGGGAAATATAAAGCCTACTACTATTATCCGAAAGGGCAGCAAGACGCAGCGGAAATAGATTTAGAACTATATAATGGAAAAGAAAAGAAAGCCATCTCCCTAAACTTAAAAGAGGTTAAAATACAAGGACAAACCACCAGTACTTGGGTAGAGATAGGAGAATTTGACTTCAACTTTTCAGCAAACGCTTATTTGAAAGTGACCAATAATTATGCTAAGGGAGACATTGCTGCAAACGCTGTATTACTTGTTCCCAGTAAATAATAACCACAAACTATGGAGTTTTTAAACGGGGTAAACGCCCTTACACTTGTATTTGTTTCACTATTGGTGTTTGCTATCGCCTATAGGTTTTACGGCATATTCATGGCCAATAAAGTGTTAAAACTAAATGCAGACAATGTAACGCCCGCCATCGAATTTGCCGATGGTAAGGACTATGTAGCTACCAACAAAAACGTACTTTTTGGGCATCACTTTGCTGCCATCGCTGCCGCGGGGCCTTTGGTAGGGCCGGTGTTGGCAGCCCAGTTTGGTTATTTGCCAGGCACCCTTTGGATTTTAATTGGCTGTGTGTTGGGTGGTGGCGTTCATGATATGATTGTACTTTTTGCATCGGTACGCCACAAGGGACAAAGTTTGGCCACCATTGCCAGTAAAGAGATTGGCAAGGGAACCGGTACCATTGCAGGTTTCGCCATTCTTTTTATCCTTATTTTAACCTTGGCGGGCCTTTCTTTAGCTTGTATCAGCGCCATGCATGAAGCCTCTTGGTCTTTGTTTACCGTAATTGCCACTATGCCAATTGCCATTTTGATGGGGCTGATCATGCGGTACAGAAAAAACAGTGTTACACTGGCCAGCATCATTGGTGGTATACTGCTTACTGCCAGTATTATTGGTGGGCATAATTTAATGCAGATCAAGGAAGTTAGCGACCTTTTCCATTGGAATATCAAGACCATTTCAATTTCTATCACCATTTATGGCTTTTTGGCCTCAGTTTTACCTGTATGGTTGCTTTTGGTACCAAGAGATTATTTATCAACCTATTTGAAGATTGGTACAATTTTGATGTTGGCCGTTGGGGTCGTTTTTGTGCATCCTACCTTGCAGATGCCAGCCATTACAGAATTTATTAGTGGCGGAGGTCCTGTAATAGGTGGACCAGTGTTACCGTTTATCTTCATCGTTATCGCTTGCGGGGCCATTTCAGGTTTCCATGCGGTAATTGCTACCGGTACCACACCAAAAATGCTGAACAGCGAAAAGGAAATCCTTTTTGTGGGTTATGGAGCCATGTTGGTAGAAGGTTTCGTAGCGCTGATGGCCTTGATTGCAGCATGTACCTTGGTGCCGGGAGATTATTTCGCCATCAACACACCAAAAGAAATGTACGATAACTTTTTGGCACAAAACCCGAGTTTACATGCCGTAGACCTCGCCCATTTTAGTGAAAAAATTGGCGTTGATTTACATGGTAGAACTGGTGGAGCGGTTTCCTTAGCGGTGGGTATGGCGCATATATTTAATAAAATTCCTTTTATGGATGATGTAATGGCCTATTGGTACAACTTCGCCATCATGTTCGAAGCCGTGTTCATCCTTACTGCCATTGATGCTGGTACGAGGGTTGGTCGTTTTTTTCTACAAGAAATGATTGGTGGCGTAATTCCAAAATTCAACGATAAAAACTGGATGCCGGGCATTTTGATTAGTTGTGCCATTTTTACCTTTTTGTGGGGCTATTTGGTATACACGGGCAATGTGAGTAGTATTTGGCCGCTGTTTGGTATCAGTAACCAGTTATTGGCAGCCTGCGGCCTTATTGTCTGTACAACTATGCTCATCCGTATGAATAGGAAGAAATATGCTTTGTGTTCCGCTATTCCTGGGGTATTTATGGCCATCATCACGTTTTGGGCGGGCTACGAACAGGTGGTAAATATCTATCTGCCTAAGCAACAATATTTGCTGGCTTCCTTGGCCATCTTGGCGATGGTGTTAATGCTCATTGTATTTATCAACACCTTTAATAGGTGGAGCAAGCTGTTGAAAATGGAGGCAAAACATATCGACTATTATGGAGATACCGTAAAAGAGCTGGTAGAAAGATAGCAGTTCGATTTGCCTGAATTGCACGATGTCAACATTTAAAACTCGTTCCAAATACCTAGCCATATAAAAAACTAAGAACAGATAACCATTATAAATCTAAAACAATTGAACATGAGAAAACTCTACTTATTGGCAGCATTTTTATTGTCGCTGGGAATTGGTGCAAATGCACAAACCAAACGTTATGTAAAACCTGGCGGAACTGGCGACGGAAGCACTTGGGCTGCTGCTTCTGGCAATTTACAAGCGATGATCAATGCTTCGGCAGTAAATGATGAAGTTTGGGTGTCCGCAGGAACCTATGTACCTACTGAAAAAATTGATGTCAGTGGCGGTGTCCGTGATGTATCATTTATCTTAAAAGCTGGGGTTAAGATCTACGGAGGTTTACTGGATGGAGCTACAGATTTAGTGAACAGAGATTTTACGGCAAATGAAAGTATTTTAAGTGGCGACTTGGGGGCAAATGGAAAAGCGTATCATGTAGTCGTATCTAAAAACAGTTCTAATAATGTAGTGCTGGATGGTTTTACAATTCAAGATGGTTTGGGTGATGTAAATGCCAGTGTGGCGGGTATTGCCAAAAACCAAGGGGCAGCCATTAATATCTCTAACGAGGAGACTTCGGTATTGTTCAAGAACCTCATGATCAAAAATAATGTGACTTCAGCAACCAATAATGGTGGCGCTGGAGTTTATCTTAAACTGAACAATGCTTCAAATTGTACCTTCGAAAATGTAGTGTTTGATACCAATGAATCAGTTTCAGCTAGCGGAGGTGGTATTTATTTTACCAATACAACTGGAAATCCTACACTGACGATATTGAACTCGAAAATGTTTACCAACAAAGGAACCGGTGGAGCAGCTGTATATATTTTGGGTAATGTCGGTAATGTTCCGCAGTTACGTATATTCAATTCTATTTTCGCTGAGAATTACGCAACCAATACCAGTACAACGGCTGGTGCGGTTTATTGTGGGACAAATACAAATACGGTAATTGTGAATGCAACTTTTTATAAAAATTACAGTGTAAATGGAGGAGTTTCTTTTAATAATTCAAGCGGTGTAAGCTGAAGTGTTTACAATACGCTGTTTAATGCCAATAGGAAAGGCATTAGCGAATCCACAGCCCCAGTAGATATTAGGTATATTGCCGGAGCAATGCTAGATTTAAGGTCTAATTTATTTCAGGTAACTCCAATAGAGGGAACGAGTCCTGCATTTAAGAATACCGTTGATCCCAATCCGGCTAATCTATTCTTGAGTGCCACCGCCACTGATGTAAACTTCCTAAAATTGGTAGAAGGTGCAGCCACCGAAAAAGGAGATAATCAATATATCACAAACTATGTTATAACCGAAGATTTGGCTGGTGATACCCGAATTAAACATACCAACGTAGATTTGGGAGCTTATGAATACCAAGGTACACTACCTGTAGCATTAACAAGTTTTACAGCGAAAAAGTCAAATACCAATGTGCAGTTGCAATGGAAAGTAGCTACAGAATTTAATAACGAAAAATTTGTTGTAGAACATAGCTCAGACTTAGTAAGTTTTAAAAAACTAACTGAGATTTTATCTAAAGGCGATACGCAAAATGAGCTAGTTTATAATTTCACCGACCATAATCCAATAGCGGGAAATAATTATTACAGACTATCTCAGGTTGATAAAGATGGATCTGAAAAAGTTTTGGGAGTTGAAGTTGTAAAATTTGATTTTTCAAAATTAGAGGTTACCATTTATCCAAATCCAGCAAAAGATTTTATAAAACTCAACATAGGTATCGAAGAAGCTTCGGCAAAAGTAAAATTAATCTCTTTATCAGGACAGACTCTATTGTCTAAAAAAATAGCAACAACAGGAACTATCTATTTGGATATTAGAAATGTAAAATCGGGTAATTACATTCTTCAAGTAGAAAGTGGAAAGCGAATTTCGGTACATAAAATGATTGTTCTTAAATAAGTTAATTCCAAATTTTCTGTTCAAAATTGGTAGGTCAAAGGCTGTCAGCCTACCTTTTGATAGATGATAATTATTGATATATTTCAGTTGTTTTAAACTACTGATAATCATTTACTATAGACTCAATAAGCCTAAAAAAGCTCTATGTGTGAAAGTATTCTTGTTGAACGGCAGCTAAATACGTTCACGAAGGCGCCAATTTTTATTGCACGAATAAGTATATATCAATTTATAACTAATCAAATAGATTCTAAAAATTTTAAGTTATATTTTTCGCCAAAGCGGCTATTAACTGTAAATCAGATAGAAAATACTTCGAGAAATGCCCAGCTGGGCCCACAAAAGCCATCCATTCATTTGGGTGGCTTTTTTATGTGAGATAGCCTTCTAATAGCACTTCAGTGCGGTTTTCAAGATTCACGGCAACTGCCGCTATTACAAATTTAATCAATCATGATTATATTCGAAACGTGTATTTTTAAATTGGTTTTGGCGCAGAATTGGCGCACAGTTTATTACATCAAACCTTCCTCTGCCATACTAAAATAACTGTTTTCCGTTACAATCAAATGGTCGTGCACAGTTAAAGACTGATGTTGTTTTACCAGTAAATGCTATATAATGCAGTTAAAAGACCGATAATAATGATAGCACCAACTGCAAAACTGCGAGAGGTCTTAAACATGTTCACATCAATCTCCAATCCTTTAGATTCCGCTGCGCTAACTTTCTGCAACTTGCTGATAATGTACATTCCGATAATACAGAACACAAATACAAACCCCATTCTATCTATAAAAGGAATTTCGTAAATACCTTCGCTGTTTTTTATTGCAAACCCAGTTGAAGAAAGCCAAGATAGATCTGCGAAATTTGGTTGTGCTTTTAGAATTAGCGACATGATAAAACCACCAATGGTTGCAAATAAGGCTGCGCTTGATGTGGTTTTTTTCCAGAAGAAACCCAGAATAAACATGGCGAAAATACCAGGAGATACGAAACCGGTATATTCTTGAATGTATTGGAAACCACCTTTTTTATCGATACCTAAATGCGGAGCGATAAGTACACTCAAAAGCATTGCTACAATGATGGTTACTTTTCCGGTTACGATTAGATTTTTCTCTGTTGCTTGGGGGTTGAAAACCTTTTTATAGACATCTAAAGTAAAGATGGTAGCGATACTATTTGCTTTACCAGCCAAAGAAGCCACTACAGCCGCTGTTAAAGCAGCAAACGACAATCCTTTTAATCCGGCAGGTAATAAGTTCAATAATACGGGGTAAGCACGATCTGGATTTACCGAGCCATCATGTACCATTTCACTTTGGAAATGCCCTTCCTTATAAAGTACATAAGCTGCTATACCAGGTAAAACCACAATAACAGGCATTAATAATTTAAGAAATGCCGCGAATAATAATCCGCCTCTTGCTGTGTTTAAATCGGCCCCCAATGCTCTTTGAGTGATGTATTGATTACATCCCCAATAGTTTAGATTTACAATCCACATACCACCAATCAATACTGAAAGTCCAGGAAGATCGATATAATTTTCGTTTTCTGGTTTCAAGATCATGTGGAAATGCTCCGAAGCTTTCGAAGTCATTAAGCTGTAGCCTTCTAAAATCCCTTTGGTGCCATAGTGTTCTGAAACTAGGTTAAGTGCTAGATAGGTCGTTGCTAATCCGCCAAGTATTAAGAAAAACACTTGAATAACATCGGTATAACCTATTACTTTCATCCCGCCAAGGGTAATGATGATGGCGAAAATAGCAATTGCATACATACAAGCTTCGAGACTGAACCCCGAAATACTACTCACGGCCAAAGCACCTAAATACAGGATAGAGGTAAGATTTACCACCACGTAAAGCAATAACCAAAATACGGCCATGATCATTGCTACTGTGCCGTTATACCTTTGGTGAAGGAACTGCGGCATTGTTGCAATTTTGTTTTTTAGGTAAACAGGAATGAAGAACACCGCTACGATGATCAAGGTTAGTGCGGCCATCCATTCGTAGGTGGCAATGGCCAATCCCATTTTAAAGCCCGAACCACTCATGCCTATAAACTGTTCTGCGGAGATATTCGATGCGATTAAAGATGCACCGATAGCCCACCAGGTTAACGATCCTTCGGCCAAGAAATAATCTTTAGAATCTGATTTAGGAGATTTCTTTTTGTTGTAGATGTATAGGCCATAAGCGGCTACAATTACAAAATATACCGCAAATACGATATAGTCTTTTAATTCTAGTAGGTTAGTCTTCATACTATTTCGTTATGCTATAGTGTTGTAATATTTGTAAGTACAGTTGTTGCGATTGCTTGAGAACCGTTTCCGGTTTCCACTACGTAAGCGCTTGGTGATAAATTAAATTCTCGGAGGTAAGCGGCACTAATTTTAGAAATAAGCTGATCTATTTTTTCTTCTTCAACAATGTTAATTGTGCAGCCGCCAAAACCACCACCCATCATTCTGGCTCCTAAAACTTCATCCAAAGCTCTAACCTGGTCTACCAAAAAATCAAGCTCTTTACAACTTACCTCATAAGCCTTGCTTAAACCGTCATGAGTTTCAAACATCAGCTGGCCAAGTTTAGTTAAATTGCCACTTTTTAATGCTGATGCAGCTTTTTTTACGCGATCTATTTCTGCTACAACATAACTACATTTAGAATAAACCTTGTCATCTTTAGGTTTCACGTATGCTAATAGCATTTCTTCAGTGGCATCTCGTAAACATGCTACTGAAGGATGATATGCTTTAATCCACGAAACACCCTGTTCGCATTGTGACCTACGTTTGTTATAGGCGGAATCGCTTAAAGAATGCTTTACGTTGGTGTTAAAGAGAAGTAGTTTGTAGCCTTCTAGTTTTAAGGGGATATACTCATATTCTAGGGTCTGACAATCTAGCATCATAGCATAATCTTCTTTGCCAAATACCGAAGCAAATTGATCCATAATACCGCAATTTACACCCGAAAATTCATGTTCGGCCTTTTGGGCAATTAATGCTAAGTCTTTTTTTGGAATATTGATTTGATGAATATGAGCTAGAGCGTATGCGGTAGCACATTCAATAGCAGCAGAAGAAGACAATCCTGCACCCAAAGGCACATCGCCGTAGATATAAAGATTAAAACCCGTTAAAGCAAAATCTCTTTTCAAAAATCCGTCCACCACGCCTAGGATATAATTTGCCCAAGATTTCTCAGATTTTTTGACGTCCTTAATATTACCAATATGTTTTTCCTGGTAGCTTTCGGAGAAAAGATGGATTTCGTTGTCTTCTCTCTCTGCAATAGCTACGTAAACGGCCTTGTTAATTGCTGCGGGCATTACTAAACCACCATTGTAATCAGTATGCTCGCCAATAATATTGATACGACCTGGTGATTTCACCAAAATAGGTTCGGCACCGAAAATATTTTTGAAAGCTTGTTTAAGCTGTAACGGTTCCATGTTGTTGTGCTTTACTTTTATAGTGTTCGGTTGATAGTTCTTTTAAGCGAATTGCCGCATACTCTGGTGTAATGTCACGTTGTGGGTTAGCTAACATTTCGTAACCTACCATAAATTTCTTTACAGTAGCAGAGCGAAGCAACGGCGGGTAAAAATGCATATGCCAGTGCCATTCTGTATGATTTCCGTCATTTACTGGTGCTTGATGCATTCCGGCAGAATAAGGAAACGATGTTTGAAAAAGGTTGTCGTACTTACTGGTGATTATTTTAATAGTTTCTGCTAGCAATTCCTTTTCTTTTGCATCAAAAGCATTGATATTCTGGACATGCTTTTTACTTACAATCATTGTTTCGTAAGGCCAAACTGCCCAAAATGGTACAAGAACTACAAATGCATCGTTTTCAAATACAATTCTTTCTTGTTTCTCTAACTCCACAGCCAGATAGTCTTTTAATAAACTACTTTTATTGATAGCGTAGTACTTTCTTTGGCGTTCGGTTTCTTTGATGATTTCCACAGGTAAATCGCTTTGTGCCCAAATTTGCCCATGTGGATGTGGATTACTACAACCCATAATCTCACCCTTATTTTCAAAAATCTGAATGTATTTGATCCAGCTGTTGCTGGCGAGATTTGCAAATTCTGCTTGCCAAAGGTCAACCACTTTGGTTATTTCTGGTACACTTAGCTCTGGTAAAGTAAGGTTATGTTTTGGACTAAAGCTAATTACCTTACAAATACCTCGTTGATTTTTAGCTACCAGCAAATCGTTTTCATTGTATCCTCCGTCAGATGTATCTTCTAATAAAGCAGAAAAATCGTTCTTGAAAACAAAACTTTCCTTGTAATTAGGATTGGTATCTCCATCAGCTCTGCTATTGCTAGGGCATAGGTAGCATTTTTCGTCGTATACTGGTCTATTGTCTTGGGGTAAATCTTCCACTTTGCCCTGCCAAGGTCGTTTAGTTCGATGTGGAGAAACCAATACCCATTCGCCTGTAAGTATATTTAATCTGCTATGTGGATTCTCTTTAAGGTTGTTTGAACTCTCCATATTATTAATATTTGGTTTTAAGATTTGGCTAATCTACAGATAAAATATTAAAAGTCAATATGACTATTAATATTTTGGTTAGGATCGTTACTTTTGGAGAATTACTTCAATAATTGAACAACCGAAAAATGATTGAATATTCTAGTCAGCCGCATTACCTTGTTGCAGTAGATTGTATTGTGTTTGGCTTTGAGGAAGGACGATTAAAACTGTTATTGGTAAAAAGAGGGTTAGAGCCCGAAATTAACAAATGGAGTTTAATAGGGGGTTTTGTTGGCCCAGAAGAAAGCACTGACGATGCGGCCCTTAGAGTTTTGAAAAAAAATACTGGGCTTGAAGGTGTCTATTTAGAACAGTTAAAGGTTTATGGCAAACCAGATCGTGATCCTGTTGAGCGAACGCTCTCTGTGGCTTATTTCGCACTCATCGATATTCAAAAGTACAGCAAGCAGCTCAATGCAGACTACCAGGCAGAATGGTTTTTAATTAATGAAAGTCCACAATTGATATTTGATCATAATGCAATGGTTGCAGATGCTAGACAAAGGTTGCGATACAAAGCTGCATTACATCCTATATTATTCGAATTACTTCCCAAAAAATTCACGCTTCCACAATTGCAATTGCTTTTTGAAGAAGTGAATGATATGAAAATAGATACCGGTAACTTCAATCGGAAAATTAATTCGACTGGTCTATTAATCAAGCTAGATGAAAAAGATAAATCGAGCTCAAAAAAAGGAGCATTTTATTTCAGACTTAATCATAAAAAATACCAATCAGCTTCTCATTTGATTTTAAACTTAATTCCGGGGTCGAAACTAGATTTATGATTTGATTTCTATTTCTTGATGTTATCCGGAAAGTGTGTATCCCTACCAAATTTGGTATCCTATGCCTTATAAAACACTTTTCTGTACAAAAGTGAACCATTTCTGAACAAATTAGTACCGTACAAAAATGACTGTTTATTTACTTTCGCAACGTAGTGTTTCTATTGATTACGTTGAAATCATAAATAGTGCACTGGGTAGATAGATAGTATATAACCTGAACCAAATAAATTGTATGATAAAAATTGATCTGAGCTTACTGGCTTTATTACGCTTTCTTTTTTTTCAAGCTCAAATTGTTTGCAATACATATTTTTTATTAAATATTTCTAAAAGCTAGCATATCATAAGAAATGATTAAATCTGCACTACTATTGTTGATGTGTCTTCCAGTATTTGCCTACGCTCAAACGAGTTCTGTAGATAATGAATTTAATGACGTTAACGGAGGCACTGCTCTCATTAAACCAAAATACGATAACAAAACCGTATTGCGTAATCCCCTAAATGGATGGGCAATGTACGCTTCCCGTAATGCAGAAGAGTCTTATTGGGATACTGAGTTTTTTGTACCAGAATTAGGCCATACGGTAAAGGCGATAGATTATGCCTCTGCTTGTTATATCCGTACCAGTTGGTCTTCGTTAAATCCTCATGATGGTGTGTATGCTTGGAATAATCCGAATTCTAAAATAGCAAAGCTGATCAAAGGCGCTGAAAAAAGAGGTTTGCCTGTAGCATTCCGTATTGTTGTAGATGGTAGGGACCAAGGCCAAAATACGCCAGCCTTTGTTTTCGATGCTGGCGCAAAATTTTATCTGGAAAATCCTGAAAACCCGAATAGACAAACACCTTATCCGCAAGATCCAATATTTAGAAAGTACTACGCCAAATTTATCGAGGCTTTCGCTAAAGAATTTAACGATCCTAAACGCACTTCGTTTATTGATGCTTATGGTTTAGGTAAATGGGGTGAGGCACATCATGTGGTTTATCAAGATCCAAAAACTACAGAAACAGTAGACATCGAAAAAACTAAAGAAGAAGTGCTGGATTGGGTTACCGATTTATATGCGAGAACTTTTACTAAAATCCCTTTGGTCATCAACTATCACCGTTTGGTTGGGCATCCAGAAAGTTGGGCGCCAGCAAATCCTAATAGTGAGAGGTTGTTGGAAGAAGCCATTGCAAAAGGCTATAGTTTAAGACATGACGCTTTCGGGATGACTGGCTATTACCGAGGTTGGGAAAAAGATTTTGCGAAGAAATGGAACTTCAAGCGCCCAATTATCATGGAAGGTGGCTGGATTACCTCGAAAACACATAGCTATTGGACTGATCCAAGTGATAAATATCGAAAGGGTCATCCAGAGGACGTGCGAAAAGGCGAATACGAGGCATCGAAAGAGGCACACGTAAATATGATGGATTTTAGGGTAGGAGATACTGAATCTTGGTTCAAGGAATTTGATTTAGTACAGGGATTTATCTCCAACGGAGGCTATCGCTTGTATCCGGATGAAGTAAAACTTCCTAAACAGTTAAAAAACAATACTACTGCAAACATTAAACACCAATGGCAAAACATGGGTTGGGGCTATTTTCCTAACAACATACCGCAGTGGAATTACAAATACAAAGTCGCCTTCGCCTTGCTAGATGAGCAAAATAAGGTAAAACAGTTTTTTATAGATCAAAAAGCGGAACCTTCCAAATGGTTAAAAGGTAATGCTATGACTAATGATTTAAAGGTTACGATAGCAATTCCAAGGGGAAAATATACTTGGGCCGTAGCCATTGTTGATACAACAAAAGATAACCAACCTGCGATAAAATTAGCTGTTGATGGCGAATTAACACCAAGCGGATGGGTAAAGCTAACCGAATTGAAAGTACAATAACGTGAAGATAGATGATGAAAAGATTTTTGCTATTGCTTATTTTTTTGATGTCATTTTATGCTGCAAGTGCACAATCTGGTATTTACAGTGCGCTGCGTAACGACACCCTGGTGGTGGGTAATAAATGGATAGAAAGAAAGTTTCTTTGGAATAATGGCAACCTGATCACTTACAGTTTAACTGATAATTCTGCCAAGCAAACTTGGTTGAACAGGCTCAAAACTCCCGATTTTCAGTTAACAAAAGATGCAGCTTCAAATGGAACGTATGCTTCGAAAGAAGTGAAGGAAACCGCTATTCATCCCAATTATTTGGCTGTAGAAGTGAACGTTTCATTAGGCACATTAAGCGTTCGAAAAGTTTATCGTATCTATGAAGATAGTCCTGTAATTGCTTGTGATATCTATCTAAAAGGCAGTGCTAATTTAGCTTTAGATAGCAAGGCAATTAATGCAGAAGACAGAAAAAATATTGAGTTTGCAGAAGACATGAAGTCTCAGCAAATGTCGGCCATTTTAGATCAAATTAAGCTGGATGGATTTCATTGGCAAACTAAAATTGTTGAGTTTTTTGATGTGACGGATTGGAACAACAACCTGATCCAAGAGAGGAACATCATTCCTTACCGTAAAACCAACTACAGAGGGAATTTATTGGTAGCGCATAACAATGAAAACAATAAAGGCTTTTTCTTTTTGAAGGAAGCGCCAACATCTAGTGTACAGTTGGCTTATCAGGGTTATGATTTTACTACCGATTTCGGTCATTTCACTGTGGGCGGATTGGGATTAACTGCTAAAGACATCAAAACTGAGGAGTGGAGCAAAGCTTACAGTAGCGTAATTGGTGTTTACAGTGGTGGCGAATTAGAACAGTTAATCGCCTTGCGTAACTATCAAAAAAACGTTCGAAAGTTATTGCCTCAGCGTGATGAAATGGTGATGATGAATACTTGGGGAGATCGTAGCCAAGATTCGAAAGTAAACGAAAAATTCAGTTTGCTGGAAGTAGAGAAAGCCGCAGAATTGGGCATATCACATTTCCAAATCGATGATGGATGGCAAATGGGCAAAAGCCCTAATTCTGCAGTTGCTAAAGGTTCTTTTAAAAACATTTGGGACAATCCAGACTACTGGAAACCAGATCCTGCAAAATATCCCAATGGTTTGCGTCCTATTGTGAAACGAGGGAAAGAATTAGGCGTAGAAATTTGTCTGTGGTTTAACCCGAGTGTACAAAACGATTATTCAGATTGGCAAAAAGATGTGAATGCAATGGTGAGTTTGTACAAGCAATATGGCATCCGAACATTTAAAATCGATGGTTTGGCTATTCCAACCAAGCAATCAGAAATTAATTTGCGAAAGTTGTTTGATGGCGTATTGGAGCAAACCAATAACGAAGTGGTGTTCAATTTAGATGCTACTGCGGGTAGGAGAGCGGGTTATTACACTTTCAATGAATATGGCAATATCTTCTTGGAAAACCGTTACACCGATTGGCAGAATTACTACCCGTATTGGACTTTGAGAAACTTATGGCAATTGTCTAAATACGTTCCTGCGGAGAAATTGCAGATCGAATTTTTGAATAAATGGCGAAATGCGGATAAGTATGGTAAAGACATTTTTGCGCCAAACAATCATTCTTTTGATTATTTATTCGCAACTACCATGGCTGCTCAGCCTTTAGCTTGGTTCGAAGGTACAGGTTTGCCTAGCGAAGCATTAAAGGTTAAAGATTTAATCAAAGCTTATCGAAAAATACAACACGACTTTCATTTAGGAACCATTTTGCCTATTGGCGATGAACCTTCTGGCAGATCATGGACTGGCTTTCAATCGCTGAATGGAAACAAAGGTTATTTCATTTTTTATAGAGAGAATACTAACGAAGCAGTTGGCGCTGTGAAAACTTGGTTGCCTGCCGGTACAAAAGTGAAATGTACGCCAATATTAGGCAACGGAAAAGCCATCCAAACCATCATTGCTAAAAACGGCACTATCGAAGTTACGCTTCCAAAAATTAACGACTTCGTGATGTACCGTTACGAAATCAACAAATGAGACCAAAAAATATGAGAATTATCCTTACCACATTTTTACTAGCCCTTACCATCTGCTCTTGGGCACAAAAAAGGTACCAGTTAAAATCCCCCGATGGGAAATTGGTAGCTTCTATTTCTTTGAACGACAAGATTAGCTACGCCATCACCCATCAGGGAGATACTATTTTAAAACCTTCTGTCTTAAACATGAGCCTAGATAATGGCACTGTTTGGGGCAAAAACTCTCAATTGAAAAACGCAAAAACGAACACCCATCATCAACAGATTAATGCGCTGTTTTATAAAAGAAATCAAATTGACGACCATTACAATGAGCTTGTTTTGAGCTTCAAAGAGAACTTCAACCTCATCTTTAGAGCTTATAACGAAGGTATCGCTTACCGATTTGTATCTACCAGCGATAAAGCAATTACCATAAAAAATGAGGAAGCTGTTTTCAATTTCACGAAAGATTTCAACACTTACGTACCTTATGTAAAAGGAAAATTTAAGGATATCGAAAGTCAGTATTTCAATTCCTTTGAGAACGAATACACCTATACGCCGCTGAGTAAAATCAATGCTGATAAGTTGGCTTTCTCGCCTATGGTAGTAAGTTTAGATCATGGCAAAAAGGTTTGTTTAGCAGAGGCTGATTTGGAAAGTTATCCAGGCATGTACCTGACCAATACCAACGCATCAACTTCTTTGCAATCTAATTTCGCTCCTTACCCAACGGCAACTCAACAAGGCGGTCACAACGAATTACAGCAATTAGTCACTGCTCGTCAGCCTTATTTAGCCAAAAGTAAAGCCAAAGCTCAATTTCCTTGGCGTATTGTAATTGTATCTACTAACGATAAGCAATTGGCGGATAATGACATGGTTTACAAATTGGCGGCACCGTCAAGATTGGCAGATGCTTCTTGGGTTAAACCAGGTAAGGTAGCTTGGGAATGGTGGAACCATTGGGGCATTTCAAATGTAGATTTTGAAGCGGGTATCAATACGGAAACCTACCAGGCTTATATCGATTTCGCATCTAAAAACAAGATTGAGTATGTGATTTTAGATGAAGGATGGGCGGTAAACAAAAAAGCCGATTTATTCCAAGTAGTACCAGAAATTGATTTGAAGAAATTGATTGCTCATGCAAAAGCTAAAAATGTCGGTATCATTTTATGGGCGGGTTATTATGCTTTCGAAAGAGATTTAGAGAAGGTTTGTAAACATTATTCGGAAATGGGCGTAAAAGGTTTCAAGATTGATTTCATGGATCGCGACGACCAGCAAATGGTAGACTTCCATTACCGTGCTGCAGCAATAGCGGCTAAATACAAATTGATGTTGGATTTCCATGGTACTTACAAGCCAACAGGCATCAACAGAACTTATCCAAATGTCATCAATTTCGAGGCTGTACATGGTTTAGAGCAAATGAAATGGACTGGTCCGGAGTTAGATCAGGTAACTTATGACGTTACTTTTCCTTTCATCCGCATGGTGGCTGGCCCGATTGATTATACACAAGGTGCGATGCGCAATGCCACTAAAAGAACGCATCGTGGTATTAACGACGAACCAATGAGCCAGGGCACACGTTGTCGCCAGTTGGCACAGTACGTAATTTTCGAATCGCCATTGAATATGCTTTGCGATAGCCCAACCAATTACGAGAAAGAGCAGGAGTGCACCGATTTTATTTCGGCAGTTCCAACTGTTTGGGATCAAACTGTTGCCCTTGAGGGTGAGATTGGCAAGTACATCGCCATTGCCCGTAAAAAAGCAGATACATGGTATGTTGGCGCCATGACCAACTGGGATGGCCGTCAACTGGAAATCGATTTTTCTTTCTTAGGCGAAGGAAATTATGTTGCCGAGCTATACAGAGATGGTGCCAATGCCAATCGCATCGCCTCAGATTATAAAAAAGAAACCATCACTATTCCTGCTAACCGTAAAATGAGCCTTGCTATGGCTAAAGGCGGTGGTGTAGCAATGAAAATCTATAAGAAATAACACAAAATGATGAAGCCGAGAACCCTTTATTTAGCCTTATCCCTGGTTTTTATTCTGACTTTTTCTAAATCTATCGCACAACAAACCATGACCAACGTTTATGGACGAAATGTGCAATCGTTAAACGGAAAATGGGATGCCATTATTGATTTGTACGATCAGGGTAGAAAGAACAAGATCTATCTTAATAAAAAACCAGAAACGAAAATTGATTTCTACGAATATTCATTTGATCACGGACTTCGTTTAAACGTCCCATCAGATTGGAATAGTCAAATGCCAGAGTTGAAATATTATGAAGGCACCATTTGGTATGCCCGTCGTTTTTATGTAGCAAAATCAGCTAACAATCGCATGTTCCTATATTTTGGAGCGGTAAGCTACCGTTGCAGAATTTACCTGAATGGTAAAGAAATTGCACAGCATGAAGGTGGTTTTACGCCATTTCAAGTTGAGGTAACCGATGCTGTAAAAGAAAAGGATAACTTCTTGGCGGTTGAAGTGAATAACACTCGTCAGGCGGATGCAATCCCAGCCATGGCTTTTGATTGGTGGAACTACGGCGGTATTACCCGCGATGTATTTCTGGTTAGTACGCCAAAAGTTTTCATCGAAGATTATTTCATCCAGTTGGATAAAACCAAATCGGATAAAATCAACGCTAGCATTAAACTTTCAGAAAAAGTTAATCAATCGGTAACCATCGAAATTCCAGAATTGCAATTGAAACAAACGCTAAAAACAGATGCCAATGGCGAAGCGAAAACTTCATTTGCTTCTAAGAAAATCAAACGCTGGTCGCCAACCTCACCTATTTTGTACAAGGTAAAAGTTACCAGCCAAAGCGATCAAGTAGAAGAGCAAATCGGTTTCCGTAATGTTTGGGTAAAAGGAGAGGATATTTATCTGAACGATAAACCTATTTTCTTGAAATCGATCTCGTTCCACGAAGAAATTCCACAACGTAAAGGACGTGCTTTTTCTGAAGCAGATGCGGTGATGCTACTTTCAGAAGCGAAAGCTTTGGGTTGTAACATGATCCGTTTGGCACATTATCCGCAGAACGAATATATCGTAAGATTAGCCGAAAAAATGGGCTTCTTGCTATGGGAAGAAATTCCAATTTGGCAAGGCATCGACTTTAAAAACGAGGCAACCAAAGAAAAGGCTGGCAAAATGATGCGTGAAATGATTATGCGTGATAAAAACCGTGTTGCTTTAACTTTCTGGGGCGTAGCTAACGAAACGCAACCTTCTGCGCCTCGTAATGCTTTCATCAAGACGCTCATCGAAACGGCTAAATCCATAGATACCACCAGATTGATTACGGCGGCCTTCGATTTAGTTCGTTTCAACAAAGAAAGACAGGTTTTTGTCATGGATGATCCGTTCATCAAAGAATTGGATGTAGTGGCAATCAACAAATACATGGGCTGGTATCATCCTTGGCCGGTTACGCCAGATAAAGCAATTTGGGATGTAGCCAAAGGCCAGCCTTTAATCGTTTCTGAATTTGGTGGCGAAGCACTTTATGGTAAAACAGGCGATGCCGATGTAGTGAGTTCATGGAGCGAAGATTACCAAGCCACTTTGTACAGACAGAATTTAGAAATGTTTAAGCACATTCCAAACCTACGGGGTACTTCGCCTTGGGTACTATTCGATTTCCGTTCACCATTCCGTTTTCACCCAACTAACCAAGAAGACTGGAACCGCAAAGGTTTAGTTTCTGATCAAGGTTACAGAAAAAAAGCTTGGTATTTAATGAAGGAATATTACGATAGTAAATAACAAAATCGTCATTGCGAGGTACGAAACAATCTTAAAGCTATTTGTTAGCGACAGTTGTAAGATTGCTTCGTACCTCGAAATGACGAGGACAAAAAGAAATAAAAACTAACACAAAACCCACAAATGAACATATATAAAAACCTAACATGCCTACTTTTGATGCTTTTTTTGATGCAGGCTTGCGCATTAAAGGCACAGACCGTATCCGTAGATTTATCTGGCAAATGGAAATTTCAAACAGATGTAATGGATTTTCGAAGGGGATCTCTTTCTCCTCGTTATAACCACGTATTACAGGAAGAAATTCAGCTTCCGGGCATTACCGACGATTACAAAATTGGCTACAAAGTACCTTATCAATACATTGATCGTTTAACGAGAAAGTACGAATACATGGGGCCAGCTTGGTACCAACGTGATATCGAAATTCCAGCAGCTTGGAAAGGCAAAAAGATTTTCATGTATTTTGAGCGTACACATTGGTTAAGCTCTATTTATGTAGATACCAAAGAGGTAAGTGCCATTGATTACATCAGTGTGCCACACAATCACGATTTAACCAACTTTGTAAAACCTGGCAAAACGCATCGTATTACCGTTTGTATCGATAATAGGTTTCAGTACAAAACCCACAAATGGAACCACGCACATACCGAATTTACCCAAATTAACTGGAACGGTATTTTGGGAGAAATGAAATTGATGGCGATAGATCCAGTTTATATCGAAGACCTGCAAGTATATCCAAACATTGCAGATAAATCTATAAAAGTTCGTTTGCAAGTTAATAACGAAACCAAAAAGCAGTTTAAAGGCAAGGCTTCGTTCACGATCAATGGTAAAAGCTATAACTTGAAAAACGAGCTTGCTGTGGTGAGCACAGACTCGGTAACTGTTGTAGAAGCCAATATTCCAATTGGGAAAAACGCCAAACTTTGGGATGAATTTAACCCCAACGTTTATGAAATTACTGCTCAGCTAGCTACATCTGATGGTAAAACCAACTATCAACATGAAAAAGCGACCACCTTTGGTTTGCGAGAAGTTAAACAAGGGAAAAACCATGTGGTACTTAATAATCGCCCAATTCATTTAAGAGGAAATGTGGAGAATGCAGTATTTCCTAAAACGGGACATGTACCAGTAGACGATGCTTCTTGGGAACGCATTATGCTGTTGATGAAAGATTACGGCATGAACCATTTGCGTTTCCATTCTTGGTGTCCACCAAAAGCAGCTTTCCGCATGGCGGATAAACACGGAATTTATTTTGAAGTAGAAATGCCGATGTGGGGTAAAGATGCTGAACCTGATGAAGACCGCTACAACTTTTTCCGCAGGGAAATGAGAGCTATTTTGAAGGAATATGGCAATCATCCATCCTTTGTTTTGTATTGCAACGGTAATGAAATCACTGGAAATTTCGATTTTATTGAAGAACTAACCTCTGATGCCATCAAGTTAGATTCTCGACATTTATTTAGTGGTTCTACCGCTCGTACTCGAGTAAAATCAGATCAATATTATGTATCGCAGCAAACCAACAAAGGACCGGTAAAAGTTTACGAAGGTTTGCCAAATACCGATTGGGATAGAAGTACCGAGTCTGACGTAGATGTGCCGGTAATTTCTCACGAGTCGGGGCAACGTTGCGTGTACCCAAATTTTGAGGAGATTAAGAAATACGCCAATAGCCCAGTAGAAGCAAGAAATTTTGAAGTTTTCAGAGATATGCTACGGAAAAATGGCATGTTAGATCAAGCTAATGATTTCTTCAAAGCTTCTGGTGCTTTAACCGTTTTAGAGTACAAAGCGGTAATTGAAGCTTTGTTGCGTTCGTCTAAATCTGCTGGTTTCCAGTTGTTGTCAATCAACGATTTCCCTGGGCAAGGTTATGCACCAGTTGGCATACTTGATCCATTTTGGGATAGCAAAGGCTTGGTTACACCAGAAAAGTTTAGAGAGTTTTGTGCGCCTACAGTTGCTTTATTGCGTTATGAGAAAAGCAGCTTCTTCAATTCAGAAACTTTTGTTGGCAAAGCCGAAGTATACAATTTCAGCAATGCTGCCATTAAAAATGCCAAATTAAAATGGTGGATCACTGATGCAAGCGGTAAAGTGCTGCAAAAAGGGAATTTGAAAAGCCAAACCATTGCTAACGATAATGTATCGCCAGTTGGCGAGTTTTCGATACCATTGAAAGGCATCAGCACTTCTCAAAAGCTAACCGTTCATTTATCGGTTAACGATCAAATCAAAAACAGCTGGGATATCTGGGTTTATCCCGCACACGAAAACCTAATGAAATCAACAGCTGAAGTGCTTTACACCCATGTTTACGATGATGCTGCTAAAAAACAATTGGCACTAGGTAAATCGGTGGTGCTTTATCCTGCTCCAGCAGATGTAAAGGGGCGTAAGTCGATGTTTCACAACCATTTCTGGAACCCGATTATGTTTGCCTGGGCACCAATGACGATCGGCAATTTGGTTCACAACGATCAACCAATGTTTAAAGATTTCACAACATCGTACCATACCGATTGGCAATGGTGGGACATATTGAATAATGCGAAGGTAATCGAAATGCAAAGCGCACCCGAAAAATTACGCCCATTTATTCAAGTGATAGATAGTTATGATAATAACCAGAAATTGGGTATCGGTTTCGAAGCCATAGTGAATGGTGGAAAATTATTGGTATTGGCGGTAGATACGAAAACAGATATGGACAAACGTCCGGCTACGCAGCAGTTATTGTACAGTATAGATAATTATGTAAAGAGCGGTAAATTCTCGCCACAGGTAAACGTGGATGAAAAATTTATCCAATCGTTTTTAAATAAATAAGAAAGGAAAGTGATGTGGAGAAAAATTGCATTAGGAGTAACGATGTTGGCCAGTCAGACTTTGATGGCTCAGGAAATCGTATTCAACCAAAAAGCAGCTTTAGCGCAAGTGTATCAAAAAGCCGTAGAAGCTGATGGACTGTTGCCTATGAACGATTTGAATGTGGATTTTGGTTATGTGCTTTATCTAGCTGAAATCACCACGCAAGCGGAAAGTGAAGATTTGGAGTTGGAAAATGTTCGCGATTATGCTTCGGTTTACGTAGATGGAAAGTTACAGGGTCGCCTAACGGATAACCATAAAAAAATCGTTATTAAAACAACTCCGGGCAAGTATTTATTACAGATTTATGTGGAAAACATAGGCAGAATTACTTATGGTCCAGAAATTACAGACAACTCCAAAGGTTTGTTTGGCGAAGTCACTTTAGATGGAAATGAAATTTCGAATTGGAAAATGATCCCCTTGAATATCAAAAAATTTCCCATCAAAGATCTAAAATTTGAAAGTCGTAAGGAAGCAGCAACGCCAGGTTTTTACAAAGGGACTTTTAAGCTCGACGAGGCGAAAAAGACTTACTTAGATATCTCTGGATGGGGTATGGGCGAAGTATGGATCAATCAAAAATATGTAGGTTCTTATTGGGAGGAAGAAAAGCAACGCTCTATTTTAATTCCAGCAGAAAATTTAATGCAGGGAGAGAACGAGATTGTAGTGTTCGAACTGAAAAACAATCAACAAAAAACAATGAAATTATCGCAAACACCTGTTTTTAAATAGAAATGATAAAGAAAATTAGCTTAGCATTAGCAGTAATCACTACCTTAATATTTTCGAGTTATAAGCAAGAAAAGCCACTTTATAAAGACGCCAAACAGTCTATTGAGAAACGCATAGACGATCTATTAGCTCGCATGAATTTGCAAGAAAAAGTAATGCAGTTGAACCAATATACATTGGGACGTAACGATAACGCCAATAATATGGCGGATCCTGTGAATGGTATTCCAGCAGAGATTGGCTCGCTAATTTATTTTGGTAGCGATGCTGATTTGAGAAATCAAGTGCAAAAAAAAGCGATGGAGCAAAGCCGTTTGGGCATTCCTATTATTTTCGGTTACGATGTGATCCATGGTTTCCGTACCATTTACCCAATTTCTTTGGGGCAAGCCTGTTCTTGGAACCCTGCTTTGGTGGAGAAAGCCTGCGGCGTAGCAGCGCAAGAAGCTAGAATGTCTGGCATAGACTGGACTTTCTCTCCGATGATTGATGTAGCCAGAGATGGTCGTTGGGGCCGTGTAGCAGAGGGTTATGGCGAAGATACCTACACCAACGCCATTTTTACCGTGGCTTCGGTTAAAGGTTACCAAGGAAAGGATCTATCGAGCGATAAAAACGTTGCTGCTTGTCTGAAACATTATATCGGTTATGGCGCTTCAGAAGCGGGCCGCGATTATGTGTACTCAGAAATTTCTAACCAAACACTTTGGGATACTTACATGCCGCCCTACGAAGCGGGAGTGAAGGCTGGTGCGTTAACTTTGATGAGTTCGTTCAACGATATCAGCGGAACGCCGGGCTCTGCGAACCATTACACCTTAACAGAAGTATTGAAAAAACGTTGGAAACACGATGGGTTTGTAGTTTCAGATTGGGGTTCGATTGAACAACTTCGTCCGCAGGGTGTGGCTGCCAACAAAAAAGAAGCAGCATTAAAAGCGTTTACTGCTGGTGTAGAAATGGACATGATGAACAGAAGTTACGATAACCATTTGGGTGATTTAGTGAAAGAAGGAAAAGTTTCAGAAGAACTATTGAATGATGCGGTGAGACGTGTGTTGAGAGTGAAATTTAAGTTAGGACTATTTGATCGCCCTTATACGCCAACCACTACCGAAAAACAACGTTTCTATCGCCCTGAGAGTTTAAAAATAGCAGAACAATTGGCGGAGGAAAGTATCGTTTTGCTTAAAAATAAGGATAGAGCATTACCGTTAACCTCAGCTAAAAAAATTTTAGTAAAAGGATACACGCCACAACCTGGAGATATTAAATACAGGGATTTAAACGGCGATGGTATCATTAATCAATACGATCAAACCACCATCGGATCGCAAAAGCCGAGTTTATTTTTAGGTGCCAGATTAGGTTTTAATGTTGGCGGCTTTGATGTTAGCGCTTTACTTCAAGGTGTCATTAACCAAGAAGTTTACTTATCTGGAAGTAGCTACTGGGAGTTTCAGGGTGGTACGGCGCAAGCTTATCAAAACCATTTAAACAGGTTTACACCATCAACAGCTGCCACGGCTCAATATCCACGCTTAACCACCAACTCGGGGCCAAGAAACGGTGCGGTTAACAATTTCGTTTCGTCATCCTTTTGGTTAAGAAAGGGCGATTTCCTAAAGTTGAGAAATGTAGAATTAGGCTACACACTTCCAGCTAAGCTTACTCAAAAAATTGGTATAAAATCTACTCGCCTATTCGCAAATGGATTAAACCTATGGACTTTAAGTTCAAAAACTTTTAACGGTGCCGATCCAGAAAATTTCAATGGAACTTACCCAATTGAGCGTGTGTTTTCTTTCGGTTTAAATATTCAATTATAGCATTACAGATATGAAAAGAGTACTATATTTTTTAATCCTCGTATCGGTGCTGGCCCAATCTTGCAGAAAGTTCGAAAACGAACCAGAAGAAAGGGTGCTAGAGACAGATGTGTTTGATCCGACCGATCAAATGGGTGTGCAATCTACGGCTTATTTGTTGGGCATTTATTCATTCTTGCCCAGCGGATTTAACCGTATTGAAGGCGATTTTTTAGATGCGGCTACAGATGATGCAGTGCCATCTTCAGAAAGATCAAACATCATGTTGTTTACCAATGGTCAGCTTAACGCTACAAACTATCCAGATAACAACTGGGCAAATAGTTATACCATCATCAGAAGAAGTAATGTTTTTCTGAAGAATATCGGTGTAGTTCCTATTCCTGATGCAACTAAAAAGAGACAAGTGGCCGAAGCTCGTTTTCTACGTGCTTTTGCCTACTTCGAGTTGTTGAAACGTTATGGAGGGATACCGCTGGTTGGCGATCAGGTTTTTGATTTAAACAGTGATTTGAACTTGCCTCGTAATACTTTCGCAGAATGTGTAGATTACATTGCTGCAGAGTGCGATGCTGTTACGCCAGATTTGCCCAACGGATCTGCTGTTGCCGCTACAGAATTTGGCAGGATACCATCTGAAGCCGCAATGGCTTTAAAATGTAGATTGTACCTATATGCGGCCAGCCCGTTGTTTAACGGTGGCGGTTTCGAAACCAATGCACAATTAAAGGCATTAACAGGTTACCTTACCAATGATCCAAGCAGATGGCAACGGGTAATTACCGCTGCCGAAGCGTTAATTGCAAAAGGCTACTATAAATTACCAACCGCAACCGGAACAGCCGCCTACACTGCGGTGTTTACCACTAAAATCAATACCGATATCATTTGGTCTAAGCAATCGTCAAATTCTACGGTAATTGAGAACGCAAACGCACCCGTGGGTTATGTGGCGCCAACTACCAGCAATGGCAGAAACAGCCCAACCCAAAATTTTGTGAATGCCTTTAGCAATGCCAATGGTACGCCTTATACAGGCACTACAACGGCTGCTTCGCAATACGAAGGCCGCGATCCAAGGTTAAAAGCCATTCTTTTTTACAACGGCGTGCAATGGTTGGGCAGGGCAGTGCAAACTTACGAAGGCGGTTTGGATAAACCCAATCAGGCTTTTAAAACACAAACCAAAACTTCTTATTATTTGAGAAAGTTCATGGGCGATTTTTCTAACGCTACCACCTATGCCAACCAAAGTCATAACTTCCCATATTTCCGCTTTGCGGATGTGTTGTTAAGCTATGCAGAAGCATTGAATGAGGTTGGAAGGGTAGAAGATGCCGTAAGACAAATGAATTTGGTGCGTGCCAGAGCAGGTATTACAGCAGGGGCTGGTAACAGATATGGCGTTCCTGTAGGTATACTTCAAGATGATCTTAGAGAGTTAATCAAAAATGAAAGACGTATTGAATTGAGTTTCGAGGAGCATCGCTTTTGGGATTTGCGCAGATGGAAAATGAGTACTGAATTGGCAGCTACCTTACAAGGGTTAACCATTACTCAAAATGATCCATTGTATGTACTTAAGAATGTGAACACGATGATATTTCAGCCTAAATATTATCACATGCCCATTCCTTATTCAGAAATAATTAGAAATAACAAGCTGGTTCAAAACGAAGGTTATTACTAAAAAAATCAGGCATTTAATTAAACATCGATGATAATGCCAGCCTTAGCAATAGTTAATGCGGCTGTTCAATAAAGATTATATGATGAAAAAAATAACATATCTATGCTGCATTTTCATGATGCTGTTGAGCATTACTGCCCATGCACAGAAAAAGCAAATAACGGGTGTGGTAAGCGATCAATCTGGGTTTTTACCTGGAGCAACGGTGGTTGAAAAAAGCAACCCATCTAACGGAACGACCACTAACCAAGAAGGAAAATTTACACTCAGTGTAACTAGCAATATTCTCGTCGTTAGATTAATTGGCTACACAAGCAAAGAAATTAATATCGATGGAAAAACAAATATCACAGTATCGCTAGAAGAAGACAAAACAACTTTAGAAGATGTAGTGGTAGTAGGCTATGGCACACAGAAGAAAAAAACGTTAACGGGTGCAGTAGCCAGCATTGGTGGAGATGAAATTAGACAAAGCCCATCACCTAGTTTACAAAATACATTAGCTGGCCGCATTACCGGTTTTGCTTCGCAACAAACTAGTGGTCAGCCAGGTGCCGATGGAGCTCGGTTTTACATTCGGGGCGTGAGTTCTTACGTATCAGGTTCGAGCAATAACCCATTAATTTTGGTAGACGATATTGAGTTTACTTATGATCAATTCTCTCAATTGAGTGCCAATGAGGTAGAGTCGGTAAGTATTTTGAAAGATGCCGCAACAACCTCTATTTACGGTATTAAAGGCGCAAATGGGGTAATTTTGGTAACTACTACCCGTGGTAGGATAGGCAAGCCGCGAATTACCGCATTGTTTGAGTATGGTTTAAGTCAGCTCACCAGAACCCCGAAAGCTTTGGGTTCTTATGAAGCCGCTTCACTAATTAACGAAGCGCAAGTGAACACTAACAACTTAAACCCAAACCCGAGTTTTGTACGTACCTTTTCTGATACCGACTTAGAATTGTACAGAACAGGCGAAGATCCTTACGGACATCCAAATAACGATTGGTCTGATATCTTATTAAAACAATTTGCACCACAGGCTAAAGCTAATTTCAACGTAAATGGTGGTACAGAAAAAGCAAAGTATTTTGTTTCTATTGGTTACGTAGACCAAGGTGGCCAACTTAAAGATTTTAGCGCTGATTTAAATAGCAGATTTTATTACAAGAGATACAATTACCGCTCTAACATTGATTTAAAAGTGACTAAAACACTTGATGTAAAATTTGACTTATTCGGAAACGTGGATGAAACCAACTCTAATAATGCAACGGCCAATAATACTATTTTTAGCGATTTGGGTCGTTTGGGCGAAACAGCGCCGTTTAACTATCCGGTTTATAATCCAAACGGAACCTTAGGCTATAGCGTTTGGCAAAGAACAGCTTCTGGAAGAAATAACAACAACATTGTGGGACGTTTAATGTATAATGGTTACTACCGTACATTCAATAACAATATCAACCTGTCTACTTCGGCTAATCAAAAATTAGATTTCATTACTCCCGGGCTTTCAGTAAAAGGTGTATTGGCTTACCGTAACCTTTATTTTTACACTCGCTCGCTTTCTAGGCCAGCCAGTGGCACCGGTTTTATTTCTTACGTATATGAGCCGGTAACTAATTCATACAGCTTTGGTCAGCGTGACAATATCTTTAGAATTAGTACGCCGGGCTTAAGTTACAGTCCTGGTAGTACAGCAAGTGCGCTTACCATGCAAGCCATGTTAAATTATAACAGAAGTTTTGGAAACCACAATGTTTCAGGCTTGGTTTTATATAATACAAGTGACAAGAGGTATCAAAACTCGAGCAACGGAGGTTTGTATAACTTTATTCCAGAGATATTTAGCGGTATCACGGCTAGGTTTGGCTATGATTATAAGCAGAAGTATTTAATAGAATTTAGTGGCGCATACAATGGTTCAGATCGTTTTGCAAAAGGCAAAAAACTAGGTTTTTTTCCAGCGGTATCTGTAGGTTGGAACCTTGCCGAGGAAAGCTTCGTTAAGGATAACCTGAATTTCATCGATCAATTTAAACTAAGAGGATCTTATGGCTTGGTTGGAGCGGATAATACAGGAGGCGTATACGCCTATCTTCAAAACTGGGCAACAGGATCGGGAAGTGGTTTGTTTGGCTTGGCCACCAATAATGGTTTCGGAACGGTAACCGAGGGCACTTTAGCCAATGATGAGGTAACTTGGGAAAAAGATAAAAAGTTAGATATAGGTTTAGATATGGCTTTCTTTAAAAATAAGCTGTCAGCTAAATTAGATTATTTCAATAACAATAGATACGACATCATTACCAATCGCGGAACCATTTCCGCCGTATTCGGGCAAAATTTGCCACTGGTAAACATTGGTAGAACAAACAACCGTGGTTTCGAAGCAGAAATTAGTTTTAGGGACGATATCTCTAAAAATTGGAATTACTCTATACAAGGAACTTATTCATTAGCTAAAAATAAAATTACTTTTAGAGATGAGGCTGTTACGTTATATCCTTACCAAAGAGAAACCGGAATGCCTATTGGCTCGGTATTAAAGTACAAATGGACAGGCGAATTTTATACTGCAGCAGACATTGCTAATCCAGCAGTTCCAAAACCAACTATTGGTGGCCGACCAGGCGATCTTAAATACATGGATTTGAATGGCGACGGTGCGATAGATGCCAACGATAGGTCGTTTTTCGGTAATACCAATTTGCCAAATACAATAGCAGGTGTTACGCTTGGGGCTGGTTATAAAAACTTTAGGCTCACGGTTTTGTTCCAAGCGGCTTTAAATTTTGTAGCTAGCGCACAAGGTGCGGTAATACACCACAATGCCAGTAACCAACAGCCTATACACCAACAACACTGGACACCTGAGTTAGGTAACAATGCAAAATATCCGCAGTTGTACACTACCGCTTTAAGTCAAAGTCCGAGAGATTTTTACTCAGATTTTTGGGCCATTCCTGGCGATTATATGCGCCTTAAAACTGCAGAACTAAGCTATACTGCAGGTCCAAAATTGTTATCTAAACTAGGTGTAAAAGGTTTGCGTTTATACACCAATGGCTACAATTTACTAACCTTTACCAAACTAGATAGGCTATACAATTTAGATCCAGAGATATTGGAGTCTGCCGGCGATTTGCCTTATCCACCAACAAGAATAATGAACATGGGTTTAAACGTTACTTTTTAATCTGTACCATGAAAAAGATATTAATTACAACATTGCTTCCATTGGTGTTTTTTGCTTGCAAAAAAACTGGAGGTTTAGAAGATAAAACTACAGGATTAACCGAAGAGGCGGTCTTTACAGATAGCGTTCAAACAACAAATTTCTTGAATAGAATTTATGTTGATGCTGGATACACTTTTGGCCCATCGCGTTTTAATTCGGCGGGAGGTTCTGGAAATACCGAATTGGCAACCGATAATGCCGAAGGAAACAATAACCTTTCTGTGTGGGGCAATGCTTATGCGCAAGGAACCATTGGCCCATCAAATGTGTTAACCGGTTTTGCTACCGATAAAGATTTCTGGAACACGCCTTACAAAAACATCAGGAGGGTTAATCTTTTGCTAGAGAAGATTGGTGGCGCACCTTTCCACGAATCAACCAAAAGAAGAATGCGTGCCGAAGCTAGGTTTTTACGGGCGTTTTATTACCATCACATGGTCATCGCCTTTGGCGGGGTACCCTTAATTGGCGATAAGGTTTTTGGCATTAACGATATCATTAACATACCTAGGGGCACTTATGAAGAATGTGTCAGTTATATGGTATCAGAATTAGATGCAGCCGCGGCTGATTTAGCAAATGTTACTTACAGAGATATCGACTTTGGTAGGGTTACCAGAGGTGCTTGCCTAGCCTTAAAATCTAGGGTATTGTTGTATGCTGCTAGTCCACTTTTTAACGGCGGCGGTATGAGCGAAAGTGCTGTAGTTGGCTATCCAACTTTTAGCGTAAGCAGATGGCAACAAGCTGCCGATGCAGCGGAAGCAGTGATTAATTTAGGGATTTATAGTTTGCACGTAGATAACACCACAAGACCTGGAAATGGTTTTTACGAGGTGTTTTTAAAACGGATAAACAGCGAATATATCTTCCAATATAACCGCCCGGCGCAAAAAGAATTTGAAGCTTACTACCTGCCACCTACACGTACTGGCGCATCCATCATGAAACCTACACAAAGTTTGGTAGAGGCTTTTCCCATGAGGGATGGAAAAACGATTGCAGAAAGCGCTACCTATAACCCCAATGATCCTTACGTAAACAGAGATCCTCGCTTCACTTATTCTATTATTCATAACGGACTGTCTTACATCAATAACAGTGCAGTAAAAACCATTGTCTACACTTACACCAGTACGGGTTCTACCATTGCCAATACCACCGCAGATGCTTATACGCCAAGTAATAATTTTACAGGTTATTTCAGTAGAAAAATGTGCGATGAGAATATTTCTAATGGTTTGGCAGCTACTACTGAAAGAGCTTGGCCTCTAATGCGCTACGCCGAAATTTTATTGAACTATGCGGAAGCGATTAATGAAACTGGGCAACCAGAAAAAGCTGTAGAGAAATTGGTAATACTTAGAGAGCGTGCCGGAATATTGCCAGGTGCAGATGGTAGGTATGGCATTAAAGCAAATATTACTACTGATGAGTTGCGCCCACTTATTCAAAATGAGCGCCGTATAGAATTGGCTTTCGAAGACCACCGTTTCAATGATATCAGAAGATGGAAAATTGCCTCTACAGTGCTCAAAGGTTTTAATAGTATCGACATCATTACCCGCACAGGTACCAATAGTTTTGTACACACAATTTCTAGAGCACCACGGCCGTTGAATTTTAGGAATGCGATGTATTTGCTACCTATTCCTTTGTCGGAAATTCAAAAAATGCCTTTAATGGAGCAAAATCCAGAATACTAAGATTTGGTTTAGTTATAAAAGGTGCAAAGGCAGCGCAAATGCGTTGCCTTTTGCTTTTTGAAAAGTACAGCGGTAGAAATCTGATATTTAGGCAAATAAGTTGCGATTAAATACCTCAACTCAGCTTTAATTTTAACGATTTCCATTGCAAATTCCACTCAAATTTCGTAATTTGTAGGTTTACCGCGAACCAAACGTATGAAGAGTAATCAAGTAACCATTGTAGATATTGCTAATGAGCTGAACATGTCAAAATCTACGGTATCTAGGGCACTTACAGGCCACCCCAATGTAAAGCCCGAAACTAGGGCAAAAGTACTAGAGCTTGCCGAAAAACTTGATTACCAACGCAACATGTTGTCTATTAGTTTAATTACCAATAAAACTAAAACCATTGGTATTGTGCTGCCAGATTTCTTCACTTCTTTTTTTCCTCAAGTGGTGGTTGGTGCCCAAGAGGAAGCAGCTAGGCAGGGGTATAGTGTCATCGTGTCGCAATGCAACGAAAGTTATGAAACTGAAGTAGCCAATTCAAAGGTAATGCTGGCCAATAGGGTAGATGGTGTAATGGTATCCTTAACTAAGGAAACACTAAATTATGATCATTGGAAGGCCTTTGTCAGACGGAAAATCCCGGTGGTGTTCTTTAACCGGGTGTGCGAAGAAATGATGGTGCCTAAAGTAGTGGTAAATGATTACGATGCCGCTTTCCAAGCCGTTGAACATCTCATTTCCATCGGCAAACGCAGAATTGCACATTTAGCAGGGCCTGCCCAACTGGTGGTAAGTCGTAAGCGCATGAGTGGTTATCGCGATGCATTGATCAAAAATAACATCCCCATAGATGAAGAGCTAATTATAGAGTACGATTTGAACCTCACTAAGGTTAAAATGTACATGAAGCATTTGTTGGGAATGACCAGTCCGCCAGATGCGATATTCGCCGTAAATGACCCCACAGCAATTGAGGCCATCCAAGTGATTAAGCAAGCTGGCAAACGCATTCCCGAAGATATCGCAGTAGTGGGTTTTAGCGATAATTACGGTTCGAACTTTATAGAGCCGAGCTTAACCACTGTGGCTCAGCCGGTAAAAGAAATCGGTAAAACCGCCATGGAACTATTGCTCGGTTTAATGGATAAAGACAGCTCTGAGTGGAAGCCCTTAATTCGTACCCTTGATACCGAGTTGATTGTTCGTAATTCCACGGTAAAGCAAACGCAGGAGGAATAATTTCTTCCTGTTTTAATAGGGAACGTTCCCAAATTTCGGGAGCGTTCCCATTGTTTTTTCAGTTTTCCCAAGCACCTATCTCTAAATAATAAAAAATATCTTCGAGCTGATAACTATTGCCATAAACTTTAATGAAAAAAGAGCAGGCTTCGGCGAAACGAGATTTAAATAAAATCAATTTAACGGCAGATTTAGTGGTTGCAGGCGGCGGACTTTCGGGTGTGTGTGCTGCAATTACAGCTGCCAGACAAGGTATAAAAGTGCTTTTGGTACAAGATAGACCCGTTTTGGGTGGTAATTCATCAAGCGAGGTTAGGCTGTGGATCTTGGGTGCGACATCGCACATGGGAAATAATAATCGATGGGCAAGGGAAGGTGGTGTGATTGATGAAATTTTAGTTGAAAATACTTACAAAAATCCGGAGGGAAATCCACTGATTTTGGACATGATCTTGTTGGATAAAGTAACTCAGGAAAAAAATATTCAATTGCTTTTAAACACGGCTGTTTTTGAGGTGGGTAAAGAAGCGGATCAAATCAAATCGATCACTGCTTTTTGCAGCCAAAATTCCACTTTGTATCAGCTGCAAGCGCCCTTGTTTTGCGATGCCACAGGCGACGGTATTGTCGGTTTTCTGGCTGGTGCTGCTTTTAGAATGGGCGCCGAAAGTAAAGAAGAGTTTGATGAAGGCATGGCGCCAACTGCCGAATATGGAGAATTGTTAGGGCACTCGCTTTACTTCTACAGTAAAGATACTGGTCGCCCGGTGAAGTTTACTCCGCCCAACTTTTCTTTAAGTGATATTACGGAAATACCTCGCTTTAAGCAATTTAACGCTAATGATTTTGGTTGTAAGCTTTGGTGGGTAGAATACGGCGGGAGATTAGACACGGTTCACGATACCGAAAAAATTAAATGGGAACTTTGGAAAGTGGTTTACGGCATTTGGAACCACATCAAAAATTCTGGAGATTTCCCTGAAGCTGAAAATTTAACGTTGGAATGGGTTGGAACTATTCCTGGCAAGCGTGAGAGCAGGCGCTTTGAGGGCGATTATATCTTAACTCAAAAAGATTTGGTTCAACAACGCCATCACGAAGATGCGGTTGCTTTTGGTGGCTGGTCCATAGATTTGCACCCTGCAGATGGGGTGTATAGCGAGCGTCCAGGCTGTAACCAATGGCATGGAAAAGGCATTTTCGAAATTCCATATCGTACCTTATACAGCAAGAATATCAGTAATTTATTTATCGCTGGTCGTATCATCAGTGTAAGCCACGTAGCCTTCGGGGCAACTCGTGTAATGGCAACTTGCGCTTATATAGGTCAATCAATAGGCATGGCTGCGGTTCTTTGTAAAAGTGAAAGTTTGCATCCAAGGGAAGTGCTTGCTAACGGACACATCCAACAACTACAACAAAAACTATCTTTAAATGGGCAGTACATTCCAGGTGTACCCATTAACGATCCTTTAGATTTAATTCCCCAAAGCGAAATTACCGTTTCCAGCACCTTACATTTCAAAGGATTTGACCGCGTTGATTTTTGGAAAACTCTAACAACTCCATCTGCACAGCTTTTTCCCATACTTAAAGGAGAAGTACCGGTATTTAATGTTGCGGTAAATGCAACCAAACCGACCACCTTCAAAGCATCGTTAAGAATTAGTAAAAGGGCAGGAGGTTTTACACCAGACCTAACTTTAGCCAGTAGGGAAATTGAAATTCAAGCGGGGGAACAAAATATCAACCTTGATTTTGGTGTGAATTTACTAGATTCGAGTTATGTTTTTGTAGTTTTTGAGGCAAATGAGGCTATCCAACTCGGTTTTACAGAAAAACGTGTTACCGGAATTTTGTCGGTATTCAACTCAATAAATAAAGCAGTTTCTAATTTTGGAAAGCAAATGCCTCCGGCAGATGCAGGCGTAGATGAGTTTGAGTTCTGGTGCCCACAACGTAGGCCAAAGGGCCAAAATCTAGCGATTTCCTTAGCTAAACCTCAACCAGTTTTCGATAAATCAAACCTTACCAACGGAATTGATAGGCCTGTTCGTCAACCGAATGCTTGGGTGGCAGATCCTACCGATGCTTCGCCAAGTTTAATTTTCGAATGGGATGAAGCGAAGACAATTAAACAAATAGATTTGTGGTTTGATGCAGATTTTGACCACCCGATGGAGTCTGTACTTATGGGACATCCGGAAACCGTTATGCCTTTTTGTGTAAGAAAATATGTGGTTAAAGATCAGTCGGGTAAGATTGTACTTGCCAAAAAAGATAATTTTCAAACCCATCAGCGTATCATCCTAGATGAACCAATTTACACAAAAAAGCTAATTATTGAAGTAGAACATCCTTCTGAATTGGTGCCAGCAGCTATATTTGCGGTACGTTGTTATTCCGAAATTAAGCTATAGCCATGGTACAGTTAGATTTTATAGTAATGGGCGTTTTTGCCCTCTTAATATTTGCCATTGGCTTAACATTTACCCGAGTAGGAAGCAAGAATGGTCAGGCTTTTTTTGAAGCAGGTGGCGCAACACCTTGGTGGATCAACGGACTTTCGCTGTTCATTAGTTATTTCTCCGCCGGAACCTTCGTCGTTTGGGGCTCAATTGCCTATAAATTTGGCTTGGTTTCCAATACCATCCAATTAACAATGGCCATTAGTGGTTTAATTGTTGCCTTATTTATTGCAGCAAAATGGAAAAAAACAGGCGTAGCTACCGCTGCCGAATATATTGGGAAGCGTTTTGGAGGTAAGGAACAACAGTTCTATACCTACATGACTTTGTTGCTGAGCTTATTCACTACCGCTGCTGTACTTTATCCGGTAGGCAAAATGGTGCATGTAGCCACAGATTTACCGGTCAATACCTGTATCTTAATCATCGGGATGATTATTGTACTCTACACGGCTGCTGGAGGGCTATGGGCGGTTTTGGTGACCGATGTGGTTCAATTTGTTATCCTCTCGGCAGCAGTACTAATCGTTATTCCAATTTCATTTGCAGAAATTGGCGGCTTTCAAAACTTGGTTCAAAAGGCTCCAACGCATTTCTTTGAGCCATTTAACGAAGATTATACGCTTGGTTTTATGTTGGCTTTTATTGTTTACCAAACTTTTTACATTGGTGGAAACTGGTCGTACGTACAACGTTATACTAGTGTGGCGAAGCCAAAGGAATCAAAAAAAGTTGCAGGTATCTTTACCATTTTATATTTCGTTAGTCCGGTTGTTTGGATGTTGCCGCCCATGATCTATCGGGTCATTAATCCTAACTTGCAGGGGCTTCAAACCGAGGATGCTTACATGATGCTCATTCAAAAAGTAATGCCTGGTGGTTTAATAGGCTTAGTTTTGGCCGGAATGGTTTCTGCAACTTCGAGCAAAGCCAATACCACCATCAATATGGCGGCCACCGTTTTTGCTCAAGATATTTATAAAAATCTGCTCAATCCATCAGCTTCAGAAAAAAATGTAATTTGGATGGCCAGATTTTTTACATTGCTTTTTGGCGTACTTACCATTTTAGTGGCCATGTGGATACCTAGCGCCGGTGGAATTGTGGAAGTAGTTTTAAGTACCGCTTCAATTGCTGGCGGTGCACTTTTTGCGCCAATTATTTGGACGTTGTTCTCCAAACGCCAAACAGGATTTTCAGTGGTTACCGCTACAGTTGCATCTTTAGTCATTAACCTGTTTTTTAAAGTTATTGCACCAGATTTGATAGGCTTAAAGCTGACTAGGACGGTGGAAACCGTTCTCGGCATGGGAATACCGATGTTGATCTTGTTGATTTTCGAACTGCGCTACATCTCGACAGGTTTGGTGTCTAGTAGGGCTATTGAAATGAAAAATGCTTTAGCACTAAGTAAAGAAGTTGATGTGTTTGACCCAGAAGAACAGCAGGCAGCAGAAAAGCAAAATATATTTGGTATTCGCGTAATTGCTATTGCTATGGCGGTAGTTGGTGCCGGAATTGTTTATTTAGGTTTAGTAGCACCGAGTTTCTCTACAACTATTGCGCTGGTTGGCACATCTATTTTAATTGTTTCAATTGCCATTGGTGCTTTAACTTATAAAAAGCGCATTCAATTCTAATGAAAAACCTTTTGTACATATTTTTTCTGGCAATTTTTGGAATTAGTCAAAGTTTACAGGCACAAGTAAAATTGCCCGCTTTTTTTGCAGATCATATAGTGCTTCAACAAAAAACTAATGTTAAAATTTGGGGCACTGCTATTGGTAAAAAAAAAGTAAAAGTTCATACTTCATGGAACAATCAAACTTATATAGCACAGCCAGATGATAATGGCAATTGGGCTGTAACAACAAATACTCCTAGCGCCGGGGGACCTTTTCAAATTACAATTTGCCAAAAAAATAAAATTATCATTAATGATGTTTTAATTGGTGAGGTTTGGATTTGCTCCGGGCAATCTAATATGGATATGCCGATGCAAGGGTATCATAGTTTGCCCGTAACCAATTCACTAGACATCATCATGGAATCTACAGATCCAGCGCTGCGTTTATTTCATGTAGAGAAAAAATATGCTACAAAACCAGAAACAGATGTGAAAGGCAGTTGGCAATTGGCTAATGCTGCATCTGTAAGTTCATTTAGCGCTGTTGGTTATCAGTTTGCGAGTTATTTACGTAAACAATTGGGGGTTCCGGTTGGGATAATTCAAGTAACTTGGGGCGGTTCGCCTATTGAGGCATGGATGGATAGAACATTAGTAGGCGATATTTTGAAAGGTCGTTTGTCGAGCAATCCCGCAATTTCTAAAGCTGTTCATCAAACTCCTGGAAATCTGTTTGATGGGATGGTTTCGCCTTTAATCGGTTACTCAATGGCAGGGGTAATTTGGTATCAAGGTGAACAAAATCGACACAATTATGAAGATTATTTAATGTTACAGCATGCAATGGTAACCTCTTGGCGAAGCAAATGGAAAATAGGCGATTGGCCATTTTATTTATCGCAGTTAGCGCCAATGAAATATGCCGAAAGGGAATCTTTTAAAGTCCCTTTATTAAGAGAAGCACAGCTGAAGTTGACTGATACTTTAAAAAATGCTGGAGTTGCAATTTTAATAGATGGGGGTGAAGAACGAAATATCCATCCAGCTGATAAAACACTTGCGGGAAAGCGTTTAGCTTATTTAGCATTGTCAAATACTTATCAACAAAAGGGTTTTCCTAAATCTAGTCCAACATATAAAAATATGTTGGTTAAAAACGATACAGTTTTACTCAGTTTTAACCACGTCCCACTTGGACTTACCACCCACAATAAATCCATTACACAATTTGAAGTGGCAGGAACAGATCAAAAATTTCATCCAGCAGTTGCTGTTTTAAAAGGAGACAAAGTTGTGTTGGTTAGCGATAAAGTTAAAAAGCCTGTTGCTGTAAGGTATGCTTTTAAAGACTGGTGTGTCGGCGAGTTATACAGCACAGAAGGCGTGCCTGTTTCGTCTTTTAGAACTGATAATTGGTAATTAACCTAGTGGAATTGTAATATTAAAGCAGAGGTATTTTAAGTAGTTTCAGTACTATTTTTTATCATTTCTTTTTCGGCTTGAATTGGCATTAAATAGTCAATTGCATAATGTCTTCTTTTTCTGTTATATCACACTTTAAGTTTTTAGTAAGAGGTGAGCAGCAACAGTTTGTGTTTATGCATACTATTGTAAATATGCATTTCAATTAATTTATAACTAATCAATTAGATTCTAAAAATTTTAAGTTATATTTTTTGCCAAACCAGCCATTAATTCCAAATCAGATAGAAAATACTTCGAGAAATGCCCAGCTGGGCCCACAAAGCTTCTCATGAAAATGGGGAGCTTTTTTTATGGTTAAACCAGTTTTAAAACTATTTAAGGATCAGAACCAAAACCTATGGACTAAGCAAATAATTTGGTTAGCCTGAACAGGAAAAAGTTGACGTTTCCCACACCTCTGAACTGGAATCTGAAGGCTTTGGTTTTAGCGTTTAACTATTTTGATAATCAGTTAATTATCAAATTAATCAGCAAATAAGCAAACGATTAAGGTGCAAACCTGTTCCTGTTATATACTGATATTATTTGTATTCTTGATCTCGGCCATCACAAAGGTACTATGCGTACTTCCGATGCTTTCCACTGATCCTAATTTATTAAATACGAAATCCTGATAATGTTTCATGTCCTTGGCAAACACTTTTAGAAAGAAATCATAATCGCCTGAAATGTTATAGCACTCCACCACCTCATCGATCTTTAAAATATCTTCTACAAAGCTATGGCCAATCTTACGGTCATGTTGCTTAAGTTTGATATTACATAATACGATAAATCCCTGATTGAACTTTTCAGGATCCAATAGTGCGATATATTTTTTGATATAACCCTTGGTTTCCAGACGCTTTACCCGCTGTACTACTGGTGAAGGCGACAAGCTGACCTGTGCAGCCAGTTCCTTGATCGTACGACTGGAGTCATTTGCCAGCATTTTTAATAGCTTCAGATCGATCTCGTCCAATTGCTCCATAGCATAATTTACTTTTAGAAAGGATAAAGATAATGCCAAACAGCATAAAATTTTAACAAAACTGCTAATTAAAACAATTTTGGTTGAAATTATAAAGATATTACAGCTTTAATAACTGTTTTTATAACTTTGACACGAGTTAAATACTCTGGTTCTTTACATATTTCAACGATCAGAAAAGTTTTTACTTAACGGTGAATTAATAGGGAATCGTGTGCAAATCACGAACTGTCGCGCAACTGTAAGTAACATCAATGCTTTACCAACAAATGGTCACTGTCCCGATAACTATCGGGATGGGAAGGCCGGTAAATGCGGTTACAAGTCAGGATACCTGCCTTTACTGAATTGGTCGATACTTTCGCGAAAAAGGTTATCGGACAGATCAACGTATATTCTAAGGTGCCTTTACCTGTCAGGTGTGCCTTAGGCTGCCGTACGCCTTTCTTTCCGCCTCTTTGTGTAAGCATCCTGAACTATCAAGGAACTTTTTAATGATCATTAACCATTTAAAAAGTTAACAACATGGAAATTATCCAGCATGCTATCAAGAAAGATTTTACGTTCACGCTAAAGAGCACTTGTTTGGACGAAAACTATCACCCCTCGCGTCAAACACGTCTGACAACCAATTTTGCAAATTTGGCCAAGGGAGCTAATCGCCAGCAAAATTTACGCAATGCCTTGAATATGATCAACAATCGGTTCAATGCATTGGCTCATGAGGATAATGATAAAGGTGATCGTTACCACGTAGAACTTGAAATCATGACAGTAACGATGAGTATTGATACTAATACTAGTATTGACAATCTGCCGATGATGGAAGTTCTGAAAACGAATATTTTCGACCATAAGACCGGTCAGCAGATCGAAGGTGTTGCCGGAAATAATTTTTCTTCCTATGTCCGTGATTACGATTTCAGTATTTTATTGGTCGAGTACAATAAAAATAAATCCAGTTTTACTGTTCCTGAAGGTTATGGTGATCTGCACGGAAAACTTTATAAGTACTTTGTGAATTCAGACACGTATAAAGAACACTTTAAGCAGTCACCGATCATTTGTCTGAGCGTATCGGGTAACAGAACATATACCCGCACTGAATTTCAGCACCCGGTGCTGGGTTTTGAGTATCTACAGGATGAGTACTCTCTTACTGATCAATACTTCTCTAAAATGGGCATGAAAGTACGTTTTTTCATGCCCCAAAACAGTGTGGCACCGATGGCTTTTTACCATTCCGGAGATCTACTTGCTGATTATACCGATCTTGGACTGATCAGCTCGATCAGCACGATGGAGACTTTCCAGAAGATCTATCGCCCAGAAATCTACAATGCAAATTCAGCGGCCGGGAAAATCTTTAAACCTAGTCTTAAACACGAAGATTACTCACTGACACGTGTAGAGTACGACCGTGTTGAACGCAGCCGGTTGGCTATTGAACAGGGTAAATATTGTGAAGAGTATTTCATTAAACCTTACCAAAGCATATTGGAACAGTGGTCTGCCAATTTTGGCCTTTAATTAAAACAGCACATCATAAAAATTATTTAGTAAAACACATCATTAAATTCTATGTCGAAGAAGTTATTATTACCAACCTCAATTGTGGGAAGTTTACCGAAACCTGCCTGGCTTGCACCACCCGAAAAATTGTGGTCACCCTGGAAATTGGAAGGCGATCAGTTACTTGAAGGAAAACAGGATGCTTTACGTATTGCTTTGCAGCAGCAGCATTTGGCCGGGGTGGATATCATTAGTGATGGTGAGCAGACACGCCAACATTTTGTAACGACTTTTATCGAGCATTTAAGTGGTGTAAATTTTGAGAACCGTAAGATCGTAAAGATCCGTGACCGTTATGATGCCAGTGTCCCTGTGGTGGTAGGCGAGGTTGCACGTCAAAAAGCAGTTTTTGTGGAGGATGCCAAATTCTTACGTAAACTGACCGAAAAACCAATAAAATGGGCATTGCCAGGGCCGATGACCATGGTAGATACCCTGTACGATGACCATTACAAAAGCCGGGAAAAATTGGCTTGGGAATTTGCGAAACTGCTCAATGAAGAAGCAAGAGAGTTGCAAGATGCGGGGGTGGATATTATCCAATTTGATGAACCTGCATTTAATGTGTTCTTTGATGAAGTAAACGATTGGGGAATGGCAGCATTGGAAAGAGCTACTGAAGGTTTAAAGTGTGAAACTGCGGTACATGTTTGCTACGGTTATGGTATAAAGGCCAATAACGATTGGAAAAAGACACTGGGTTCGGAGTGGCGTCAGTACGAAGAGATTTTTCCTAAAATTCAAGCTTCTAATATTGATATCGTGTCGTTAGAATGCCATAACTCAAATGTACCCTTGAACTTAATTGAACTTGTTCGTGGCAAAAAAGTAATGGTCGGTGCAATTGATGTGGCAACTAATACGATTGAAACGCCAGAAGAAGTAGCCGATACCTTGCGCAGCACACTACAGTTCGTTGATATCGAAAATCTTTACCCTTCAACAAACTGTGGTATGGCGCCTTTGTCCCGAAACGTGGCAAGCGGCAAGTTAAGTGCACTAAGCGCAGGGGCAGAAATTATACGTAAAGAGTTCGGGATGTAATGCCAATTTACCCCCGTGATATATTAAGATTATTTTGAAGAAGTTATTAGCGTTATTAAAAAAAGCAGGTTTCGATGGTTTCCTGCTGATGATAGGCACTATGATACTATTAGCCTATTTTCTGCCTCAGCCGGGGCTAATCAAAGAACCAGTGTCGCTGGAGGAGATTGCGGGTGTGGGCGTCTCATTGATTTTCTTTTTTTATGGCCTACGCTTGAGTGTTGAGAAACTAAAAGCCGGACTGGCCAACTGGAAAATGCACATTATCGTCCAGTTGACAACCTTTTTATTCTTCCCGCTTATCGTTTTAGCGTCACGCCCTTTGTTCATCAGTATTGACTTCGAGTTGCTTTGGTTGGGTGTGTTTTTTCTGGCAGCCTTACCATCCACCGTTTCCTCTTCGGTGGTCATGGTTTCCATCGCCAAGGGCAACATTCCTGCAGCCATTTTCAATGCGAGCATTTCAAGTTTGATCGGCGTAGTGGTTACGCCGCTTTGGGTAGGTCTGTTCATTGCTTCTGCAACTGGCGATTTTGATGTCTCTGATATCGTTATAAAGCTGGTTTTTCAGGTTTTGTTGCCTGTCATTATCGGCATCAGCCTCAATTCCTGTTTTGGCGCCATTGCCGAAAGGTATAAAAAACAGCTCAAATATTTCGATCAGGCAATTATTCTGATGATCATCTACACGTCGTTTTGTAAGTCATTTTACGAACATCTTTTTGAGGGCTTCAGCACCCTTGAACTTGTTGGGCTCGCCGCGGGGATGATGGTCTTGTTTTTTGTTGTGTTCCTCTGCGTTGGACTACTCAGTCGCTTGTTTGGCTTTTCAGATGAAGATCGTATCACCGTCTTATTTTGTGGATCTAAAAAGTCATTGGTACACGGCACGGTGATGTCAAAAGTGCTTTTTCAGCACAGTACCATCACTGGCATCGTATTGTTGCCGCTCATGCTTTATCATGCTCTGCAATTGATTGCCGCTAGTATTATTGCTCAAGCGATTGCCCGAAGAAAAGAAGCATGATCTTTATTTGTGGACTATGAAACTTTTAGAAAAAATGCAGTTAGGTGGCGTCAGCCTAAAAAATAGAATGGCTATGGCAGCGATGACCAGAGGCCGTACAGGTAGCAATGGCTTAGTGGGTGAGATGACGGTGGAGTATTATGCCCAACGGTCTAGTGCAGGTCTGCTATTTACCGAGTCCATTAGGATCAGTGAAGACGCTACCGGCAGCCCGCTCACACCAGGTATTTTCACGAAACAACAAATAGAGGCGTGGAAGAAAGTTACAGCGGCGGTACATGATCAAGGCGGTGTGATTATAGCCCAGCTTTGGCACACCGGGCGCATGGGGCATTCTGTCGATAGAAATGGCAAGCTCCCTTTGGCTCCATCACGCTTGCCTATTCGCGATATGCGGCATTATACCTCTCAGGGCATGAAAGATTACGAAATCCCTCAAGAAATGACAATCCGAGAAATCGGGCAGACGATAAAGGATTTTGGTAAGGCCGCAAAAAATGCCATAGCTGCAGGATTTGATGGGGTTCAGCTTCACGCTGCCAATGGTTATCTGCCCAGCCAGTTCTTGGCTGAAAGTGCCAACCAGAGGACGGATGGTTACGGTGGTAGTATTCCTAACAATGCCCGCTTCGCACTGGAAGTGATGCAGGAATTGATCAGTACGGTAGGACCTGAAAAGGTGGGCATTAAAATCTCTCCTTTCCATCCCTATGGCGACATCGTATTGAATGACCCAATAGAAACTTATACCTACCTGATCGAAGAACTGAACAAACTGGACTTTGCCTATGTGGAACTCATGAGGCGGAGCGTCCATTTTCCTTCACCTGAGCATTATGATGCTGATGACGAGATCGAACTATTTGGCCGGAAGATCCGCCACACAGTTATTGCCAATGGAGGGTATGACAAGGCTACTGCCGAGGAAGAACTTGAAAAAGGTATTGCAGAGCTTATCTCCTTTGGCACCTTATACATTTCAAACCCTGACCTTTCTGAACGGTTTGAAAAAAATTCCAATCTTAACAAGCCGGACAGGGCAACAATGTTTGGGGGTGGGAGACACGGTTATATTGATTACCCACGTTGGAACGAATAAAATTCCAAAAGAACGATATATAATTTAAAAGAATCACTTATGCTTTTCTATGTCGACAAGTCGCCATTGACACCGTATGTTAATTTTATCAATAAAAATGGTTAAATTTTGCCATGTATTGCCCACAAAGCTTCTTACGAAAATGGGAAGCTTTTTTTAAATTAAATAGCCTTCTATTAGCAATTCGGTGTGGTTTTCAACATCCACGGCAACTGCTGATGCACACCTAATCAGTTGTAATTAAATCTGATTTAGCAAAGGGGATTAACTCCGTATCCGATTTTTTAATTAAGATATCCTACGCTTGCTTAGCGTATGAGTTTTTTGGGTTTCTGCCCTTTAAAGTTTGACTTGTAGCTTATTCACACATTTCAACAACCTCCAAAAGTTCTTTCTGTGGTATCTGTAATAGATATTACCAAAGCGCCATCATAATGGTAACAGGGATGGGCGGGCATATTTTATTTCCGATTTCCACTAACAAAGATTATGAAAGGAGCTGCACTAGTTGGCAATCTAGATAATGCCAAGAGTTCTAATGTTGAGGGTTTTTCGAAACCTAATCAACAATCTAGATCTGCTTAAAGCCAGTAAAAATTTGAAAAATGAAATGAGGCGATCTGATGTACAACGCAGTCTCTTATTTTGATTTTTGATTGATTATACGTGTGTATTTATCTTTATTTGGTGTTTTTTGAGTGTTTTTATATATTTTTTTAGATATTTTAAGTTGTTTTGTGTTTTTTATATGTTTTTTATGTAAAAAATGAAAAATATTTATGTTTTATGTGGTTTTTATTGTTTCGATTTATTATTTAATTGATTTTGAATTGTGTTTTATTGCTTTTTTGTTGTTTATTTTATTATAAAATTGAAAATTTATTAAAAAATTGTAAAAAACATAATGAATATTAAAATCTTATTTATAATTTAGGATCAAAATCAAACACTAAAATTTAAATTATGAGTAAAATTTTATTTAAACAGTGGGCACCCTTCGCAATTTTAATTATAGTTGCAGTTGCCGCATTATTTATTCCGCTATTGCCAAACTTTGATGATGGCAAGTACAGTGGTCCAGACGTAGCTTTTGTTTTAATAGCTTCTGCTCTAGTATTTTTAATGACACCGGGTTTAGCATTTTTCTACGGTGGAATGGTGCATCGCAAAAATGTATTATCTACTATGATTAAAAGTGTGGTAGCTGCAGGTGTCATCTCCGTACTATGGGTAGTTGTAGGCTTCAGTTTGGCTTTTGGCGATAGTATTGGTGGTCTTATTGGTAACCCAAAAACATTTTTATTCTTTCAGGGCGTTAACTCTGGACCAGCTTGGGGTACAATTCCCTTATCGTTATTTGCCGTATTTCAATTGATGTTTGCCATTATTACACCCGGATTAGTAGTAGGTGCGGTGGCAGAACGTATTCGTTTTACTGCTTACATCTTATTCATTGTTTTATTCGCCATTTTTGTATACTCGCCGTTAGCACACTGGACTTGGCATTCAGACGGCATTTTGTTTAAAATGGGCGTGCTAGATTTTGCAGGTGGTACAGTAGTACACATTTCTGCAGGTATGGCCGCATTGGCAGGTGCTTTGGTGTTGAAACGTAGAAGATCGCACTTAGAACACAAAGAAGTGCCACCAGCAAATATCCCTTATGTATTGATAGGTACTGGTTTACTTTGGTTTGGCTGGTTTGGCTTTAATGCTGGTTCTGCCTTGGGAGCCAATGCGCTAGCGGTTTCGGCTTTTATTACTACCAATATTGCTGCAGGTGCAGCGGGTTTATCTTGGATGTTCTTTGACGCAGCAAGAGGTAAAAAGCCATCGGTTCTTGGTTTCTGTATTGGAGCAGTAGTTGGCTTGGTAGCCATTACGCCGGGTGCAGGTTTCGTAAGTATTCCTTCTAGTATTTTTATAGGTGTGTTTGCGGCCATTGTTTCTAATTTGGTAGTTTCTTGGAAACAAAAAACAGCTTTAGATGATACGCTAGATGTTTTTCCTTGCCACGGTGTTGGCGGTATAGTAGGTATGTTGTTAACTGGCGTGTTTGCTACTAAAACGGTAAATGGCGCAGGTGTTGATGGCTTACTTTACGGTAACCCAGAATTTTTCTTCACGCAGTTAAAAGGTATGGTGATGGTAGTGATTTTTAGCTTTGTAGTTTCTTTCGTAATCTTCAAGTTAATCAACATGGTATTGCCAATTCGTGTAACTGCTGATGAAGAAGAAGAGGGTTTAGATGCTTCGCAACACAACGAAAAATATACACAAGGTACGTTAATCGTAGCCGGACAGGAAGTTCCTAACAACTAGTCCATAAAAATATACTCCGCTTAGGCTAAGTTAAAATCATAATGGAAAATTGTTTTTGATTTAATCATCTTTCTCCCTAATCTGTACTGACCAACAGATTAGGGACTGAAAGAAAAAAGGAAATAGTTGGATAACTTTTTCTGGATCAACAAACTATTTTAATGAATACGACCACGTTTTGAGGTCGGGTGGGATTGCTTTGATTAAATTTTGCACTATGCTATATACCAATGTTACCCAACGGTGGTAACCAAATCAACTATTTAACCTTTTTAAAAATGAAACCATCAAGATCTTAAGTAATGATAAATCTGATCGCGTCGTCATTTTAAAAATAAAAACTAAACAAGATGAAAAATCATATAGCTGCATTATCTCTTTTATTATTAAGTACTGCTTCTGTTGCAGTAGCACAAGAAAAAGCTTCTCCTTTAGAAATATCGGGATCGGTAGATACATACTTTAAATACGATTTTAGCAAAGTTGCTAACATACCAACCTATTTTGCTGATGAGCAAAACTCGGTATCACTGGGCATGATTGACTTGGCACTGAAAAAAACAACCGGCAAGGCCTCTTTTGTAGGTGAACTTTCTTTCGGCCCAAGAGGCCAATACCAATCTATACCAGATGTACTGGGGGGTTATGATGCGGCAACAAACAGTTTCAATATCCAAAACTTATACATTAATTATGCTTTTACTGATAAGTTTAGCATGACTGCTGGTTACATGGGTACATTTGTGGGCTACGAGGTGATTTCGCCGGTGGCCAACTTTAACTATTCTACTTCTTACTTATTTGGCAGTGGCCCGTTTCAAAATGCGGGTTTAAAAGGTACTTACTCGTTTTCTGATAAAGTAAGCTTAATGGCTGGTATATTTAACGATTGGAATGTTTACCAAGATTTTAATGGGGTGTCTCATTTTGGGGCACAGTTAATGGTAGCGCCTGTGGAGGGCTGGTCTGCCTATGTAAATTTCCTTACAGGACGCTCTGCTGGTGCTGGTGCTAACGGTACCATTATAGATTTAACTACCTCTTATCAAATTACTGATAAGTTCAAGCTAGGTTTAAATGCTGCAGATTATGGTGTTTCTGATGATGGCGGAGGGTATTCTGGTGCAGCACTTTATCCACAGTATGCGTTTACACCTTCTGTAGCGTTAGGGGCAAGAGCAGAATATTTTACTTTTAAAGGTGCTGGTGGTGCTGCCAATGCAAGTGTTACTTCTTTCACTTTATCTGGTAATATCAAATCTGGTGGTTTAACTTTTATTCCAGAGGTGCGTTTTGATAACGATCAAGATGCTTACATTGGTTTTGTTAAATCTAATTTAGCACCAACCAAAACTGCTGCACAATTTTCTTTAGCTGCAGTTTATAGTTTTTAATACGTAAATTTACCATAAACTAATTACAACCAAAAGCGTCCCGATTTTCGGGACGCTTTATTTTAAACTTTTTCTATGAAATTTTTTTCTTTGTTTGGAGGTTTGTTCTTTGTTATTTCCATAGCACTTGCACAAGAAATTAGTGTGCTGCCAAAAGATGAAACTGGGAAGTATATTTATTATGAAGTAGTAAGTAGAACAGCTAATGAAGATAGTTTAAAAGTAAGAGCAATAGATTTTTTAACGAAGAACAAAAAGGAAATTAAGCTAAAATCTAGCAAAGAAACTGCTAAAGTAACAGCTAATGGAAAAATGGTGATTACCAAAAGTTTGGCCATGTTATCTCGTCCAACTGGCGAAATTACGTATACATTTAATTTCGAGGTGAATGCGCAAAAATATCGCTTTTGGCTAAGCGATTTTGAGTTTATTCCTTATCAAAAAGATAGATACGGCAATTTTGTACCTAGTACCACCGTGGGAATAGCGTTAGAAACTGACGCTAAAAAATCTAATGCAGATCAATGGGAAGACTATCGTTTACAGGCATCTAAATACGCTGCTAATTTCGCAAAGCGATTTAAAGACCATTTGGCTGGGAAATTGGCAGCCACAAAACCTAGCCCAGAGAAAAAAGTGATTTCTAAAACTTGGTAAATTAGCGGCTAGGTTGTAGCAGTTAGGAATTAGTTCAATTAAATTGGCATTCAAATTACGTTTAGATCCCTAGCCTTATACCTAACTCCTAGTTCCTAATCCCTAATTCCTTTCAATGCACCATCTTATCTGCACAAGTAGAGCTAGCAAAAGCTTCGGGTTTGGCTTTAAAGATAAATCCCATACTTAAGATATAACCCATAGCTTCATTTAATGCTTTGTTTGATTTGAATGACGGGTTGGTATTGATATCAGCATGTACTTCTAAATCTACATCGTAAATGTCTAATAAATCGCAGATAGAGTAGGCTGTTTCTATAGATTTTTGAACTTCTAGCAGCATTCTCTCTTTAATACCCATTTTTAAAGTAGATTTTTCTTGGGCAATGTACATAAAACCACCGTGATGCTCTCTCAGTAGTACAATTACGGTAGCAAAATCAGTGTGACTGCTTTTTACTTGAGAATCGGTTCCAATACAAACTTTTAATTTGTAACCGTTTTCGGTTTCGCGAAGAATTGCTTTTTCTACTTCTTCTAAAATCGACGAATGAATAACTTCGCCACTAAATTTCTTCCAGGTCATAAGTTATAAAAATGTAAAGCAAACCCTAAATCAGGTTTCTTAAAATTAAAGATTTATTGTTAACGTTTCTTTGCTTTAATGTTGTTTATTTGCTAACATTTCGTTGCTTATCAACAAGTTAACTTTTGGATGTAAGTTGCGCTGAACGTTTTGGGTAATTGGCTAACTGTTTATTGGAATTTGATTGTTGGTTATTAAAAGTAGATTACTGATAATTAAAATTTGATAATTTCTTCGTGTTCTCTTTGACTTTGTATTTTTAACAGGCAAGCGCCAAGGGAAAACTGTTAACTTTGTACCATGGAACTGCAAAAACTGCTCTCAAATCTAAATATCAAACAACTTAATCCCTTACAGGAAGAAGTAACTGCTAAAGCTAAATCTGGGACGGATTTGGTAGTGCTTGCGCCAACAGGTTCTGGTAAAACAATTGCTTTTCTTGTTCCTGTGCTTCGTAACTTAAGTAAAAACAAAAAAGGAATTCAGTGTTTGGTTTTGGTGCCCTCAAGAGAATTGGGCTTACAGATTGAGCAAGTGTTTAAGCAAATGGCTACAGGTTATAAAGTAACCTGTTGTTACGGTGGCCATTCGGTTAAAGTAGAGCGAAATACTTTGGTAGAAGCACCGGCGGTATTAATAGGTACGCCAGGTCGTATTGCGTTTCATCTACGCGAGCAGAATTTTGATGAAAGCACCATTACCACTTTGGTTTTAGATGAATTTGATAAATCATTAGAATTTGGCTTTACGCAAGACATGTCCTATATCATAAGAAGTATGCGTTCGCTAACACAACGCGTACTTACTTCGGCTACAGCTATGCCAGAGCTTCCTGATTTTACAGGCATTTACAATCATGAAACAGTTAATTTTTTAGCTAAGCAAGAAGTTGTACCAGATTTGAAACTAAAACGAATTGATACAGCTGCCGAAGAAAAATTAGAGGCTCTATTTAAACTGATTTGCAAGATAGGTAGCCATTCAATGTTAATTTTTTGCAACCACAGAGAAACGGTAGATCGGATCAGCGATTTACTGATAGAACAAGATTTAGTGCATGATATTTTTCACGGTGGGATGGAGCAAGACGATAGGGAACGTGCACTGTTAAAATTTAGAAATGGTAGCGTAAAAATTTTGATTACTACTGATTTAGCCGCCAGAGGTTTAGATATTCCAGAAGTAGAATTTATCATTCATTATCAGTTACCATACACCAAAGATGCATTTATACATCGTAATGGGCGCACAGCTAGAATGAATGCTAAAGGTACCGCTTATTTGATTTTTGCTGAAGGAGAAGAATTTCCTTACCTAGATAAAGTAATTGAGGTAGAAAAATTAGAAGGAAACTTTAAGGCCCCTGCTGATAGCGAATGGCAAACCATCTATTTGGCTGCAGGTAAGAAAGATAAAATTAATAAAATTGATATTGTAGGTTTTCTTTTGAAAGTTGGTGGCTTAGCAAAAGAAGATTTAGGTTTAATAGAAGTGAAAGATTTGAGTGCTTATGCCGCTGTAAAGCGTAAATTAGCACCGCAATTAATTAAAAAATTGTCTGGGGAGAAGATAAAGGGACGAAAAATAAAAGTAGAAATAGCAATGTAGTGATTAGTAACTAGGTGTTAGGTATCAGTAATAACCAATAATCAAATTTCAATAAGTAATAAACAAATTTCAATAGCCAAAGCAGTATTAATAGTAAATACTAAATCTGGTAAATTAAGTAAACAATTAACAAGTTAAACGATTAACCCAATTAGCTATTGAACAAATGAACTAAAACATGAGCAATAACGAAATAATGAAAAAGTTAAGGGTGGCCTTATCTTTAAATTCAGATCAAATTATAGAAATCTGCAAGTTGGTAAACTTTACCGTAACTAAAAGCGAATTGGGAGATATCTTTAGAAAAGAAGACCATCCAAATTTTAAGAAATGTGGTGATCAAATTCTAAGAAATTTCCTTAATGGTTTGGTAATTTACAAACGTGGGCCTAGAGAAGAAAAATAATTAGTTAATGTTATGCCTAATGGCTTTTTTGCTAATTAGGCTTTCAATTTTTTCTAGCAACACATCCATTTTAAAAGGCTTTGGCATAAAATCGTCTGGCGGTGTTTCCATTGTATTAATTTCATTTGCCTTGTACAAGCCAGACATCATTAAAACAGGAATATGTTTGGTTTTTGGATTGGTTTTAATTTCATTGCAAATAGTACGACCATCAATTTTACCTAAAACAATGTCTAGTATAATCAAATCTGGATGAAAATCGTTAATGATTCCGTGTATTCCCTCTGCGTTGTTAAGCGGCTCTACTTCATATCCGCCAATTTCTAACACCAGCTCAATTGTATCTAATACTTCTTCGTCGTCGTCTACTACAATAATTCTTTTCATAACCGCAAATATAACATTGTTAAATCATTTACATAACAACGATTTTACGATACAGTTTCTCTTAAATCAATATTTAATTTAGTTTCTCTCACTTTTACAATCTGGCCTTCTTAACTAGCGTATAAAAATGCTGTCGCCAATATTATAAATTTCGTTATGTGTTTTTAAACTTTCAATTTTTTTTGAAAGTTTAAAAACTATGTTTATATTTGGCCATGCAATTTAACGAAGCGAAAAATAAATTTGTACAAACTTGGGGAGCTTTGGGTTCTCAATGGGGCATCAATAAAACGATGGCGCAAATACACGCTTTGTTAATGGTTTCTAAAGATCCTGTTTCTATGGAAGATATTATGCAAGAACTGCAAATATCTAGAGGGAACGCCAGTATGAATATACGTGGTTTAATGGATTGGGGAATTGTTTATAAAGCCAATAAACCAGGTGAACGCAGAGAGTTTTTTATTGCTGAAAAAGATTTGGACGAACTAGCAACAAAAATTGCAAAGGAGAGGAGCAAGAGAGAGATTAAACCTGCGTTAAAGGTTTTAAAAGAGGTGAGTGCAATACAAGGCGATACTTCTGAAGAGGCTGTACATTTTGTAGCGCAAACTAAGAAATTGTATGATTTTGTTGCAAAAGCAGATGAAATTTTTGAAAAAGTAACAGAATATAAAGATAACTGGTTAGGTAAATTAATGATGAAAATATTGAAATAATATATTTTTTAAATTAAAGTTTCAATGTTTTTTGAAATTTTAAAAATAAGTAAAATTTATGCTGAATTTAAATTTAATTGGCTACGGTATTTTTATAGCACTAATGGTTTTTATCATTTTGGTTGTTGGTAAAATCTGCTATAGAAATGGAAATGTGTTTGTAGCACAGCTGATACCGGGACATATTGAACTGTGCCAACAGATTAATAAAGCATTACTTATTGGGTATTACTTGGTTAATCTTGGTTATTGCGCTGTAAATCTTTCCTTTTGGCAACACATTAGTACCATGCCAATGTTGGTCGAGGTAATTTCTATCAAAATGGCGGGTATCATTATCATCCTCTGTGGCTTACATTACCTTAATATCTATGTTTTGATGACGCAAATTCACAAATTAATTAAACAACAATAAATTCTAAACATTATGGACACTACAAAAATTCTCATCGGCTACGCAGTTTATTTGCCTATAGCTTTATTGCTTACCTTGTACGTTTCTAGAACACTTTTTAGAAACAGTAAAATCTATATGTTAGATATTTTTAAGGGCAGAGAAGAGATTGCAATTGCTACCAATAAACTTTTTGAGACAGGTTTTTATCTGCTCAACATCGGCTTTGCCTTAATGATTTTAAAGATAAAGCTCTACAATAGCAATTATCAAGAACTAGTGGAAGCCTTGAGCTACAAGATTGGAAGTTTTGCTATCTATCTTGGGTTAATGCTATTCGTAAATCTCTATTTTTTCTTTAGAGGAAAAAGAAAAGCCAAAGAAGGGCCAAGGCCAGTAGCTCCTGTGCCACCAAGATTTACAGGACAATAAGTGTATTGCTATGGAAAAGCATCGAATTAAAAAGATCGTATTAGCTGGTGGAACTGGGTTTGTAGGTAAATATTTCAGCGAGCAGTTTAAAGCACTTGGATATCAGGTTGTGATTATTTCAAGGAACAATGCGCATATCCAATGGGATAACATTCAAGAAATTGAAGAAGCCTTAAATAACGCCGAGATGTTGATCAACTTAGCAGGAAAATCTGTCAATTGCAGATATAATCAAGCTAACAAGGATGAAATCTTGCGCTCAAGAACAGCAACTACGAAAATTCTAGGTAATGCAATTTTAAAGTGCAATCATCCGCCAAAAATTTGGATTAACTCTAGCACGGCTACCATTTATAGACATGCGATGGATAGGCCAATGACTGAAAATGATGGTGAGATTGGAAGTGGGTTTTCGGTAGATGTGGCTAAGAGCTGGGAACAAACGTTTTTTAATTTTGACCTGCCGCAGACTAGACAAATTGCACTACGAATGGCAATTGTTTTAGGCGCTGGAGGAGGTGTAATGCGGCCATTTGTAAATTTGGTGCGTTTTGGCCTTGGCGGTAGGCAAGGTAGCGGAAAACAGATGTTTAGCTGGATACATTTAGAAGATCTGTTCAATATCGTTTTATTTTTACAAACTAGCGAAGGGCTGAGCGGCGTTTTCAACTGTTCATCTCCAAATCCTATTGACAACACGACTTTAATGAAAGCCTTGAGAAAGGAGATGGGAACTAGTATCGGCTTACCGTCTCCAGAATGGATACTAAAATTGGGTGCATTAGTGATAGGAACCGAAACAGAACTTATCCTCAAAAGCAGGTGGGTAACACCTGAGAAATTGTTAAGGGCTGGTTATCAATTCAAGTTTCCAATAATTGAAAAAGCATTGGCGAATATTCTCAAAAATTAACTTAATGAAGTTGCGACTATTTGAAATAGCAATAAGATCCAAAATTTATAACCATGAACATATTAATTGAAAAATTACCAGATAATGATAAGCAACGCAAATGGATTGCCATAGCTATTACGGTACTGATCTCGATGCTTTTAACACTTGTAGGTATTTATCTTATTGGAGAATATGGAGTTGCCTTATTTATTTTCACACCGTTTTTCATGGGGGCATGTCCAATTATTTTATATGGTTTAAAGCGGCATGTTAGTAGAAAAGAGGCTTGGAAAATGGGTTTTTTAGCGCTGCTGATATTTACTGTAGGCTTGTTGTTTTTCGCTATTGAAGGTTTGATATGTATTGCCATGGCTGCTCCGCTAGGTATTTTATTTACTTGGCTGGGAAGCTTGATTGGTTTTTCAATAGTTAAAAAAGGCACGAAACGTTCTTCGGTAATAGTGTTGATCTTTCTTGCTTTTATTCCTACTACCGCTTTTATCGAAAAAGATTTTGAACCTGAATTGAATTCAGTAGTTACCTCTATTGAAATTGAAGCTGACTTGTCTACTGTTTGGCGAAACGTAGTCGAATTTCCTCAGTTGGAAGCTCCAAAAGAATTTATTTTCAGAACCGGTATTGCTTATCCCATTAATGCGAAAATTGAGGGTAGTGGAGTAGGGGCTATCAGATATTGTAACTTCACTACCGGTAGCTTTGTGGAACCTATTACGGTTTGGAATAAAAATTTACTGCTAAAATTTGATGTGCTGGAACAACCCGCTCCTATGAAGGAAATCAGCTTTTGGGATATTGATGCGCCACATTTGCATGATTATTTCGTCTCTAAAAAGGGGCAGTTTAAACTTACGCAGTTATCAAATGGAAATACCTTGTTAGAGGGTACAACTTGGTATTATCATCATATTAAACCCGCTATTTACTGGAAGGGTTGGAGTGAATATATCATTCATCAAATACATTTACGTGTATTGGCACACATTAAGAAGAATGCCGAAAATGATCAGGTTCTTCTTCGTCGATGATGGGACAAAATTGACGGTAAATAGGATTTATGGGAGCCGCCAAGATTTATAGCTCGAACTAGCAAAGAAATAATCTTGAAAAATCTTGTTTAACATTGCTTAAACAAGATTTTTTGGTCATGATCTCGATGTTTATAGATCGGTAGAATACTTTTTCTTTAGCCACAAGCTAGCTTTTACCAACAGTATCAATACTGGAACCTCTACTAGCGGACCAATAACACCTACAAACGCCTGTGGAGAATGAATGCCAAACACAGCTATGGCAACTGCTATGGCCAATTCAAAGTTATTTCCTGTGGCAGTAAAGGCTATAGCTGCGTTTTTATCATAAGGAACTTTTAGCGATTTATTGATGAAAAAGCTAACGAAAAACATGAGTACAAAATAAATGATTAAGGGGATGGCAACTTTTACTACGTCCATCGGTAGCTCAACTATTTTATCGCCTTTAAGACTAAACATTACCACAATAGTGAACAGCAATGCGTACAAGGTAATAGGAGATATTTTAGCTGCGAATTTTCGATTATACCATTCTACGCCTTTTAACTTTATCAGAAAGTAGCGGCTTAGAAATCCTGCTAAAAAGGGGATACCCAAGTAAATAAGCACACTTTCGGTTACTTCTTTGATTGATACACTTACATTAAAATTGGCGAGCCCTAATTTAGCAGGCAATACATTTATAAATAGCCAAACTAAAAAGCTGTAGGTTAGCACTTGAAAAATACTATTTAATGCTACCAATAATGCGGCATATTCTCTGTTGCCTTTTGCCAAATCATTCCAAACTATTACCATTGCAATACATCTGGCTAAACCTATCAGTATTAAACCTGTCATGTAATCGGGTTCGTTTCTTAAAAACAAAACAGCCAAGCCAAACATTAAAAGGGTACCAATAACCCAATTAAGTAATAAGGATATACCAATGATTTTCTTGTTTTTAAATGCTTGTGGTAATAAAGAATAATCAACTTTTGCTAAAGGCGGGTACATCATCAATATCAATCCTATTGCCAAGGGAATATTGGTAGTGCCTACAGTTAATGTATTAGTAAAGTTGGGAATACTCGGAAAGAAATATCCTAATGATACGCCCAAAGCCATGGCAAGAAATATCCACAGGGTGAGGTAACGGTCTAGAAATTTTAATTTCGGCTGCATGGTTTATTTACTAATGATTGAGAAAACGTAAAACATCTCTGCTGCAATTTGTAAACTTCTTTCGGCATATACTTGGCTCTGCGCTTCGGTATTGTCCGAAATTTTTGGATCTTCAAAAGTGATTGGTATTCTTTGCTCAGCACCCGGAATAAAAGGACATCCGCCATCGGCTTGGGAGCAAGTCATAACCGCTGCAAATTCAGCTGTCGGGTTGAAAGGATGGTCGAATTTTTTAGAAAAACCAATAATTGGTTGCGTATTGTCGTTGTATTTTATTGCATAAATTGGATTTTTACCATCTGAAATTTTAAAAATGTCTAGTCCTTGTTGCATTAGCGTTTCTGCTACTTTTGGAAACAATGCCGTTTCTTCTGTACCGCCAGAGTAACAATGCACATTATCAATATTATAATAAGCAGCTGCAATTTGTGCCCAAACTTGGGATAAATGACTACGGCGAGAGTTGTGTGTACAAATAAAGTTGATGTTTACTTGTTTATTGTTGGCTAATTGGTGTTGTATAAAATCTGCCAAAGGTTTTAAAATTTCCTTACGTTCGTCGTTAACTTTTGGAAGTTGGGCTACGGTTTCAATTATTTGAGGATACATTTCTGAATTTTGATAAGATTAACAACATCCGCCACCTGGCGTACAAGAATTATTTACAGGTAATTGAGCTAAGTTTTTCCGCATTTTTTCTACAGGGATACCACAAGCATCTTGCGCCAAGCAAGCCGTTGTTTTATTTTTCAATACGAAGGTTTTTCCGTTAAAAGCTAATTCGTATTTGCCAATGGTTTCATGTTGGTATTCTACTTCAATTTCAGCGTCTTCAATGCCTAGTTTACTTTCGGAGAGTTCAATAATGTGTAAGAGTTTGCTAGGCTTCAGTCGGTGTTCGTAGTCGTCGGCATTCCATAGTTGGAAATTAACTGTCTTTTCTTTACGAATAACTCCGCCACAATCGATAAAGCTTTTGATGATTTGTCCTACTTCGGTAACATGAAAATGTTCGGGTACCAATGCGCCGTTTTCTAGTTGAAATTCTACATTTTCTAAGGTGGGTAAGATTTTTTTAATGTCTGATAAATTCATGATAATTATGTTGTTGTATATTGCAATATTACGATTGAATTAAGCGTAAATAAATGTTTTAGCAGCATTTATTTATAGTTGTCACATCAACAAAAAAAGCATTAAGTTCGCCTTTGATATCTTGCCAAACTACCTCGTTAATGCAGTAGCAAATACTGGTTCCTTCTATATTTCCTTTAATGATGCCAATATTTTTAAGCTCACGTAAATGCTGAGAAATGGTAGCTTGTGCCAAGCCTAATTCTTCCACCAAATCATTACATATACAAGCATTTTGTTTAATAATGTGTTGTATGATAGCAATGCGAGCTGGGTGAGCTAAGGCCTTAAATAAAATTGCTAGTCGGTTTTGCTGTTCGTTAAAGATGTCTGTTTTGGTAATGCCCATATTTTTATCTATATATTGCAATATTACGATTAATACAGGTGCCAACAAAAAAATCACAACTTAATTTAAGCATTACAACTATTTAAGTTCCAATTAGAGGTTTTTCGATAGGTTGCTAGGCAATGCAACTGTTAAACAAACTAGGATATTAGTGGTGTTTTAGATACTTCTTTGTGCGTTGCAACTTAAATTAACGAATTATGGGGCTTAATCTTGACTAACCGACCCTGAAATAAATTTGCTTAGCAGCTACTGCGTGGTCAGGGTGACGGTATTGGCGGTTCGTTCATGCTGATCCGATAGTTATCGGATTTATTTTACTGCGTAGCTTTCCGCTTTGCTACAGGTCAGCATCAGCTTTTAGATCTATTTCTTAAAATCACATTTTCGGTATAAATATTCAACTTTCTGATAAACAGATAAAAACATCCATGGCTCACGTTAAATTAGTGTAAAGTTTTCCTTCTTTGGTTAAGCGATATCCACAAGGGAAGAGAAGGGGAATGTTACGTTCTTTCGCTTTGGGAAAGATGCTAAAGGGTAAGAGATAAGTTAGGTTTCAATTAGCGTGTAAATTAGCAATCGAAATCTGTTTAAAAACAAAAAGGCCACCAAAAAATGGTAGCCTTTCGTAAATAAATTACTGAAACATTAGAAGTAAAACTGTACGCCTAATTTAGGTGCAAAAGTATCTGCCTCTAAACCAAAACTGTTGCTTTTTACTTTATTGCCAGTACCTTCTTGTTTAAAAGAGAAGTTCTCATATCCTAAACCGTTAACCGAAAATTCGATACCAATTTTCTTGTTAGGGAAGAATGCAAAACCTGGAGCTACATTTATGCCGATAGACGTTGTAGTTCCCAATTTTGAGCCAGTATCTCCATTGGCTTCTACATCTTTAAGTGTACCAAATGCCAATGGAACAGATAACTGTCCGAAGAATTTGAATTGATCAGTTAAGTTTACATAGTAACGACCAAATGGAGCTACTTTAAAAGCAGCAACTTGAGCTCCTTCACTTACAGATTTGTCATAATCATAACCCACCCCAGTACCAATTGCAAAATTGTTGCCTACAAAATAACCAACACTCGGAACTATACTAAAGTTCACATCTGCTTTAGAAGCACCATCTACTTTTGTGCTGTTAAAACTTACGTTACCACCTAAAATAATTTTTCCTTTTTCGGTTTGTGCATTTGCGCCAAAAGTTAAAGCTGCTACAGCTACTAACGATAATAAAATTTTTTTCATTTGTTAAAATTGTTTTTAATTGTAATGAAGCTATTCGATAAATCAAACGGTTTCATTTGTTAAAATTTATGTGTTATTATCAATGATCTTTTTGATCATTTGTTATGTACTTTTCAACTATTATGCCTGCTGAAAAACTGTCATACGTGCCAAAAACAAAGATTTTTTATTAATCAATTGATTAATAAATTGTTAAATTAAGATAGTTAATTTGTAAATTATTTTGGCTTGACAAAACTCTACTTTAGTGACAATTGAATGATTTTATTGTATTTTTTCTAATTGTCGATTTGTCATTTTATGTCAGTTTTTGACATGAAAAAGAGGCTGTCTCAAAAGTAAAATAATGCCGTCATTTCGAAGATCGAAGGAGGAGAAATCTCTTTCAGAAGCACTTCTGAAACAGATCTCTCTCTAACGTTCGAGATGACGAGCGACTTTTGAGACAGCCTCTTTCTTGATATATGATGGAGTTGTGAATAGTATTGCTACAAATCGACTTTACTTATCCTCGTTAAGGAATACAAATTGATGATCGAACATATCTAACTTGATTTTACTATCCTTATCTACTTTTCCAGCTAATATTTCCTTAGATAGTTCATTTAGTATACGTTTTTGTATTACACGTTTTAACGGACGAGCGCCGAATTGTGGGTCGTAACCTAGTTCTGCCAACCAATCCAACGCTTCTGTACTTGCCTCCATGGTAATTCCCATTTCTGCCAAGGTATTTTGCACCTGCTTAAACTGTAGATCAACAATATTTCTAATTTCACTTCTTTGTAGCGGTGTAAACATAATCAACTCGTCAATTCTGTTTAAAAACTCAGGACGAATGGTCTGTTTCAATAACTCGAATAACTCGTTTTTAGTTTTAGCTACAATGCTGTCTCTTTTGTCTTCATCAAAATTTTTAAAATTATCCTGAATAAGGTGAGAACCAATATTAGAAGTCATGATGATGATGGTGTTTTTAAAATTCACCACACGTCCTTTATTATCAGTCAATCTTCCATCATCTAACACTTGTAATAAGATGTTAAACACGTCTGGGTGGGCTTTTTCAATCTCATCCAGTAAGACTACCGAATATGGTTTTCTACGAACAGCTTCCGTCAATTGCCCGCCTTCATCGTAACCAACATATCCCGGAGGCGCACCAATTAACCTACTTACTGCATGGCGTTCTTGGTACTCACTCATATCAATTCTGGTCATTGCGTTTTCATCATTGAATAAGAACTCTGCCAACGCTTTTGCTAATTCGGTTTTACCTACACCAGTTGTACCTAAGAAAATGAATGAGCCAATGGGTTTACGTTTATCTTGTAAACCTGCACGTGAGCGGCGGATTGCATCAGAAATTGCTTCGATAGCTTCATCCTGTCCAGCAACACGTTTGTGCAATTCCTCTTCTAAATTGAGTAATTTTTCACGTTCGCTAGATACCAGCTTGGTTACCGGAATACCTGTCCAACGACCTACCACACCTGCAATATCATCAGCAGTTACTTCCTCTTTTAACATCCTGCTTTCGTCTTGTCGGCTAGCTAGGTCCGCTTTTAGTTTTTCAACTTTATCTTGTGCTTCTTTAATTTTTCCGTAGCGTAATTCCGCAACTTTACCATAATCTCCAGCACGCTCTGCTTGTTCGGCTTCTAGCTTAAAAGCTTCAATTTGCTCAATTTCAGTATTAATGGCATCTACTAAGTCTTTTTCGCCTTGCCATTTTGCTCTAAATTCATCACGCTCTGCAGCTAAATTGGCAATCTGTGCGCTGAGTTCTTTAACTTTGTTATCGTCTTTTTCGCGTTTAATGGCTTCACGCTCAATTTCTAAACGCATAATCTCACGTTCCAGCGCATCTACATTTTCTGGCACACTGTCCATTTCCATACGTAGTTTGGATGCTGCCTCGTCCATCAAATCAATGGCTTTATCTGGTAAAAAGCGGTCGGCAATGTAACGTTGGCTCATTTCTACTGCAGCAATAATGGCTTCGTCTTTAATACGTACTTTATGGTGCGTTTCGTAACGTTCTTTCAAGCCACGTAAAATAGAAATCGCATCTTGTGTATCAGGTTCATCAACCATCACTTTTTGGAAACGACGCTCTAGAGCTTTATCCTTTTCCAAGTACTTTTGGTATTCATCCAAAGTAGTGGCGCCAATGGCCCTTAGCTCGCCACGGGCTAGGGCAGGTTTTAAAATATTAGCAGCATCCATAGCACCTTCGCCACCGCCGGCACCAACTAATGTGTGTATCTCATCAATAAAAAGGATAATTTCGCCATCGCTTTGTGTTACCTCTTTTACTACAGCTTTTAAACGCTCTTCAAACTCCCCTTTATATTTTGCTCCCGCAATAAGTGCACCCATATCTAAAGAGTACACTACTTTTGATTTTAGATTTTCAGGAACATCGCCTTTAATAATTCTAAAGGCAATACCTTCGGCAATGGCAGTTTTACCCACGCCAGGCTCTCCAATTAAGATGGGGTTGTTCTTTGTTCTGCGAGATAAAATTTGTATCACACGTCTAATCTCTTCGTCACGTCCAATTACTGGGTCTAGCTTGCCGCTTTCGGCATACTCGTTTAAGTTACGTGCATATTTTCCCAAAGCTTGATAGGTAGCCTCTGCATTTTGATCGGTTACTCGGTTATCTCCACGCAATTCAGTTATTGCTTTTTTAAGGTCTTTTTCGTTAACGCCTTGGTCTTTTAGAAGTTTAGCTGTAGCATCGTTTGCAGCTAAAATTCCTAAAAGGATGTGTTCTACAGATACAAATTCATCTTTAAATTCTTTTAAAAAAGACTGTGCCTTTTGTAGAGCCGAGTTAGCACCAGAAGATAGATAAATATTACTGCCGCTCACCTTTGGATATTTGGCAATATCTTCATCTAGCTTCTGAGAAAGTATATTTAGGTTTACGTTTAATTTTTTTAAAACGTACGAAATCACATTTTCATCAACCGTTAGCAAGCCTTTAAGCAAATGTGCTGTTTCTATGGCCTGCTGCTGGTTGCCTTGTGCAATTTCAGAGGCTTTTTGAACAGCCTCTTGGGCTTTGATTGTAAAATTATTGAAGTTCATAATCCGTTTAAATCAAAACAAATGCCATCAGTAATTTGATTTACAAATCGGAAATTTTGTCTGCTAAGAAAGTGTTTTAATGAATAATTGTCTGATTTAAAGTATTTTACAATGTAATAATGACAGGTTTTGTTTAGTTTTTAAGCAGGTTGAGCATCAGCTTAGCGCAGTTTTCATCAACCAAAACACTATTGGCAAATGAAATTGATGAGGCATTAAAAATCCAGCCTTTCTCGGTTTGCTTAAAGACCATGTGTGCAGGTCCCTGTGCATTGTTTCCTACAGCAATAATCTCAAAACCATCACTGTGGTAATTGATCTTGTCTGTCTCTATTCCCGATGCACCCGTTACTCCCTGATAGCTGTATAAAGATTTTTCGCCAAAATGGGTAGTGGTAATGCCTTCAAAAGCGAAATGGTTTCTCTCAATAATTTTGTAGCTGGCAAGTGTAAGGTAGCCATCCTCCGTAAAAAAACTCCCTGTTAATTTGGTAGTGATTTCCATATCCGATACTTGATTGCCCATTTTAATACCTTCGTTATAAAATTCAACGTCTCGGTATAGGTTGTTTCCAGAGGCAATAATTACTTTTCCACCTTTTTCCATGTATTTTTTAAGCATTCCTTTCATTTCAGCCGACCAATATTCGCTATGGTTATTAAAAATCCACTTATCGTAGTTCAAGATTTCTGGGTTGTAAGCCAAGTCCCAATCGGTGTAAAGCTCAAAATTGAGATTGTTTTGATAGAGGAAAGCTAATAGTGGCCATTCGCGTCGGGGATGTTGCGCAAATTCAAAGCTATCATAAACATTATCATAATTGTAATGTCCGTTTGCCACATCATTTGGATTTTGCAGGTGTGGCCGTTTAGTGGGTAAGTAGGCAGGTACTACTTTGCCCATTAATTTAAAAGGGATTTTAAAGATGGTATGGTTTTGCTGATCTAGGTAATTGGATTTTCCTCCATAACAATTGTAAGCAAGCCAGGTATTAGTACTAGCAAATACGGCTAACTTAGTTTTTTGCTGTTTAGGAACCAAAGCGATTGCATGAAAAAACGATTCTTTTACTTGGTCTTCCGTTTTAATACCGATAATGTATAATCCACTTTCTAAAGTTGCAGTATCTATGGTTAAAGTTTTACTCCAGCTGCAACCATTTTTAGGGTGATAATAATTTTGATTACGGCAAACTGGAATATTTTCGTAGCATTGTACCAAATGCTTTTCTTCCTTGAGTATATAAACGCTTATGGTGCTAGGTAAATCCGTGTTTACATAACATTCAATCGTTTCTCCTTGCACGTACCTCAGTTTATCCGTATACAAAGTTTGTGGATGATGCTTGAACTTTATGGCTTTTGGCGTTACTATCAGGTTTACTCGCCTAATGTAATAGTAAATAAGTGACAGCAGCACGAGCGTGGAGAGGGCGAAGACAGATAAAATCATATTGGCGAGCAATTTATTAATGTTCACAAATTAAGTAATTTTTAACGGTTAGTTTAGTGTTGGCGCTGAGTATATTTGCAGCTTGCTAATCGTCAATGAAAACCTATATAAAAAATTACTTCAGAGTTTACCAAGGCCTATCAACTCCCGCTTGGATGTTGGCTTTGGTAATGCTCGTAAATAGGAGCGGAGCTATGGTTGTTCCATTTTTAGGGGTTTATATGGTTAATAAATTGGGATTTACGTTAGAAAATGCCGGTGTATTGCTCAGTTGTTTCGGAATTGGTTCTGTGGTGGGCTCATCATTAGGTGGTTGGCTTACCGATAAGTTTGGCCATTTTAAAGTGCAGCTATTTAGTTTAACGGGAATTGTACCGTTGTTTTTAGTGTTGCCCAAGTTAACTACCATGCCCTCCTTAGCTGCTGGTATATTAGCATTAAGCATGGTTAGCGATATTTTACGACCAGCAAACTCTGTTTCTTTAGCTTATTATTCGAAACCTGAAAACGTAGTAAGAAGCTTTACACTTAACCGAATGGCTTTAAACTTAGGTTTTTCTATAGGGCCCGCCTTGGGTGGGTTTTTAGCTGCTGTTTCTTACGATTTACTTTTTTATGGAAATGCCTTCGCGGCAACTTTAGCAGCTGTTATTTTTTTTGTGTACTTCAGAGATAGAAAGGGGAACACTAAAGAAAAGACAAGCGCAGAAGATATGGGCGTCCCTTATAGATCTCCATATAAAGACGTACCCTTTTTAGTTTTTACCTTTTTGAGCATTTTATTTGCTATTTGTTTCTTCCAATTGTTAAGTACTCTGCCGCTTTATTACAGAGAGGTCTATCAGCTTTCTGAGAAAAATATTGGTGTAATTTTAGCATACAGTGGTGTAGTTGTTTTTAGTTTAGAAATGCTCATTGTACATATTGCCGAACGAAGAACTACCGCTGCAAATGCCATTATCGTTGGCGTTGTTTGCTGTGGCTTGGCTTTCGCTTCGTTGTTAATTGCTCATGGTATTTGGCTGCTGTATGTTTCTATGTTTATCTTGTGCGTATCAGAAATGCTGGCTATGCCGTTTATGGCTACAGTAACGCTACAGCGTTCCAATCCTAAAAATAGAGGTGCTTACATGGGTTTAAACTCTTTATCTCTTTCGGCTGGATTAATTTTTGCACCTTACTTGGGTACCAAGATAGCTGCCAATTACGGCTTTCAGGTGCTTTGGCTCGGTACTGGATTGTTGATGTTATTGACTGGTATGGGCTTTTATTTTCTAATGAAGCAGATAAGGTTGAAAGGGGAAGATTAAACCACTTTTTTTTTGATGATATTTATTCGTTGTCGGTTTTAGCCTTTCATTGCCATAGGTTAAGCTTTTCATTGCCGTCGGTTTTAACCGACGGCAAATAGGAGTTATGTGTACAGGATTTTGTTAATTAAACCCGATAGGAGCGAGCACGAAGGGGCAAACCTTTGCGTTTGCCGTGTAGTAAAGCGGATAGCGGGGCTGAAAGTGCTATGAAACACTTGCCGTTCGTTTCCAATTTTTATAATCCTTTTGCCTTGAGATGACAGGTATAAAAAAAGGAAGTCTTTTGAACTTCCTTCGTATTGTTAGCCTAAAATTTCTTTCAGTTTTTTTGTCTGATGATCAGCAAGTTTTTGTAATGGGCCTGCGGCTAGCATTTTCATCATCATATTTAAATCTGCCGATATGATGTGTGTGGCGGTAGTTGTGCCATTTCCATTGTCTTTTACAGACCACTGTAGTGATAGGTCGAATGGTGGTTTTTCTGTAGGTAAGGCAATCAGCTTTTCGTTTTCTACTCTTTCGGAGATGTGAATGGCCAGTTTAGCCATGTTTTGAATGGTAAAGCTAGCGGTATCTGCCGTAGAAACCCAGTTGTAAATGTTTTCTGGCATGAGCTGCTGATGGTTGTTTAAATCTGCTAGAAATTGATAAACTTTTTCTACAGGCAAATTAATTTCGGCGTTACTTTCAATGATTGTCATTTATGTGAGGTTATTGTGTGAGGTGCTAATTTAAACTGTTTCGCTCTGTCCCCATTGAGATGGATTTTCACGCCACTTGTTCAAAAATTCCATATCAGATTTTGCGATGATGGCATGCTCTGCAGCATAATCAATCAGTGCCTTATAATTAGAAAGTGTCGAATATCTACATTTAGCCGCTGCAAAATTATCATCAGCTTGTTGAAATCCGTAAGTGAAGATAGCCACCAAACCAGCTACAGAAAGTCCAGCATTACGCAAGGCATCTACCGCTTGTAGACTGCTTTTTCCTGTAGAAATTAAATCTTCGATTACGACTACACGTTGGCCTTCTACAATTTCGCCTTCAATTAAGCTTCCGGTTCCATGTTCTTTAGCTTTTGATCTTACATAGATAAAAGGCAAACCTAGCTCTTGGGCTACCAATACGCCTTGTGGAATACCTGCAGTTGCTACTCCTGCAATAACATCAACAGCACCATATTCTTCTTGAATTAGCTGCGCCAGTTTTTGACGAATGAAAGTTCTTACAGATGGGTGAGACAATGTGATGCGATTATCACAGTAAATAGGAGATTTCCAACCAGAGGCCCAAGTAAATGGATTAGTAGGTTGTAATTTAATTGCTTTAATTTGTAATAAAAATTCAGCTACCTTTAATTCAATATCACTTTTATTATACATGGCGCAAAAATACAGAATTTATATTAACGATAATACTTTGTTTATAACTCATGAACTTCCTACTCAGTTAGAAAAAATACAACAGATTGAAGTAGAGGGTTTTGATTTTGAATTGTTTTATGAAAAACTTCAAATCAGCAAGAAGAAGAATTATCTATTGTTGACAAAAAATCCATCTGCTGTATTTAAAAAGGTAAAAAGTGATTTAACGGTTATTAAGGCTGCTGGAGGTTTGGTAACCAATGCCAAGGGCGAGTATCTTTTTATTTTTAGAAACAAAAAATGGGATCTGCCCAAAGGAAAAGTAGATAAAGGCGAAAAAGTAAAGGAGGCTGCTGTGCGTGAGGTAGAAGAGGAGTGTGGCGTTAAAGTAGAAAAACGTAACGATAGAATTTGTAAAACTTACCATGTTTACAAAATGGGTGGCGAATTGATTTTGAAAAGAACAAGTTGGTACCACATGACGGTTAAAGGTAGCCCCAAGTTGGTGCCACAGGTTGAAGAAGGTATTACCGAAGCAGTTTGGATAGCTCCTCATGAAATTAAAGCTAAAATAAAAAACACCTATGCCTTAATCACAGATGTTTTAAAGAGCGAAAAATTAGTTTGATTTTAGTTCATTAGTTCACTTGTTCATAGGTTAACTGCCTAAACTGGTTATTTGTTTAATTGGTTTTCCCGCAGATGCTCGCTGATTTTTGATTATTAGACACTTTGTTAACTAATAGCTGATACCTGCCCCCTAAATCCTGACTCCTTAATTACTCCTCATCCATACTGTCAACTATTTTTTTAATCTGTTTTAGGTATTTTCCGTAATAAAATTTAGCCCATAGTTCTGTGATAATTCCAACTAATAAAATGGTTACAATAATATTAATGGCGATGTAAGTGAGCGATACTTTTGCGAAAATTTTGTTTAACAGCTCGCTATTAATGGTAAATAAGGCAATGGCGCAAAAGGCAAGTAGAATAAAACCAACTATATAGGTTAACGCTTTGTATAATTCCAGATTAAGCTTCATTTCATAATAAAACCATAATAAGTTTTTTCTACTGTCTAAACTTAAATCGTAAGAGTGCTTATAAAACAAATAAAACTTAAAAAAGTAATATGCCATAAACCCGCAGATAATACCATAGAATAATATATATATAGTGGTAAGTTCTTTAGTGAAATGAAAAATTTTTGGAGCGATGACCAAAATTAATAAAGAAATGAGCTGCCCAAAAAACTCATGTTTCATTTTTTTTCTTATTTGGTCTATTGGTGTACGGGCTTCCGTAACTTTTAGCATATTTTCAGAAATCTCATTAGAACTAGTCTCGCTTTCGTTCCATTGATCCTTTAGTTGGTCAAAATTCATAGCCGTTATTTTTAATGGTTTGTTGTAATTTTTCTTTGGTTCTATTTAATTTAACTCTAGCATTTACTTCGCTAATACCTAAGTTTTGTGCAATTTCTTTGTGCGATTGGTTTTCTAGAAACAGAAATATCAACGCTTTTTCAATTTGGTTAAGTTCTTGTACTGCTTTGTACAGGTAAGCCAACTTTTCTTCTTTATCTGCACTGTCATTAATATCTGCAATGTCTAATTGTTCTTGTAAAGGTGTTTTGTCTATCTTTCTATTTTCTTTTTTGAAGAATACTATAGCTGTATTTAAAGCTACCCGATACATCCAAGTAGAAAACTTACTGCTTCCCTTAAAAGAAGGATATGCTTTCCAAAGCTGCATCACAATCTCTTGAAACAAGTCTTCTTGATCCAAAACATTGTCCATATACATTTTACTTACCTTATGGATAATGCCTTTGTTGTCATTGATTTGTTGTAAGAATGCCTTTTGGGTTTCGAGCATCAGAATATGGCTTTACTATCGTTTAAATTTACCGTATTAGTAGATGATTTTTGCAAACGTTACATTCTAAATTAAAAAAGATTTGTTGCTAGAAAATATTTTGAATAAAATGTAATTTAGAGCGTTTTAATAAATATGAAAAAGATAGGTCGATTTTTCGCAGCTGCCGTACTGATTGTTTTTACCACTTTTACGGCTTGTAAAAAAGATGAAAATGAAGAAATTATTGATATCATAACTTCTAAAACATGGAAGTTAGGGTTAACTGACTTAAATACACGTACCAACCCAAGTGGCAACAATACTTATTATGCCGTTTTAGAATGTGAACAAGACGATACTTTTACGTTTAGAGCAGATGGAACAATGGTAAGAACTTTTGGTTCAAAAAAATGCGACGGCGATACTGGAACTAGCAAGACAATTAACTATAGCTACAATAAAGAAACAAAAGAGTTAATGATTGATGGTGTGAAATACTCGGTGGTAGAAGAAAATAGAAGTCAGTTGAAATATACTTTAACTACTCCTGCAACATCTGGTGTAAGCAATAAAATTTATTTACTACAGTAAATTAAAGAAAAGTCAAAGCTTCTTTAGGTACAAACTGGCTTACATCGCCATTATTTCTCAAAATATCTCTAACAATAGTAGAACTTATAGCAGTATATTCTGGCCTACTCAATAAAATGATGGTTTCCACGTCGGGCATCATTGTTTTGTTAATTTGAGCAATGGCTCGTTCGTACTCAAAATCTGATGCAGAACGAATGCCTCTAACCATGTATGTTGCGCCAATTTTCTTAGCAAAATCAATGGTTAGGCCCTGATAAGTTTGTATTTCTACATTTGCGTTTTCAGCAAATATGCTTTTTACAATTTCCTCTCTTTTTTCGGCAGATAAAAAATTTTGCTTAGAACTGTTTAAGCCAATACCAACCACAATTTTATCGAACAAAGGCAACGATCTTTTTACGATATCTACGTGAGCAATGGTAATTGGATCAAATGAACCTGGAAATAAAGCAATTTTCATGTCCAAATATAAGTCAAAAGGATTAAGGAGCAAAGAACAAGGAATAAAGATTGAATGCAGAAACGCAAATTGAAAGTCCTTGCTGTTTTATAACTTCTAGCTTTTTGTTACTTAACGAGTTCGGGATAATAGAAATAGGTTATTTGCTAGCGATAGTCTCTCAAATCTTCGTTCAGCTAATTTTCGGTCTCCTATTTTTCGGGTCGCACCAATAAGCCAAAGCAATTCCTTCGAAAGAAAAATAGGCAACCGAGAGTTTTTGCTACTTTTTGCGGTCAAAAAGTAGGAGCCCAGTGGCGGCCAGCTAAGAAAACAGGTCAAATACGAATTAGACAAAGTTAGAGGGTAACGCTTAACCCGAACTCAAGTTACTTAGTATTTTGAATTTTAACTAGCTTACTGTCCTGAAAAATCAAAGTAACGGTTTGAAGTGATATTTGGTTTTCGTCGATTTTTTGAGAGTCAACTTTTGAGTTCTCTTTTAACACCTTTAAAACTTCATTTTGTGTCAAATCGGTCTCATTAATTATATGTTGAATATCATCTAAATCACTCTGAGTTCGTGAAAAACTATCACTTAAATAGATGAGGGAAAACGCTTGGTCAATCATAGAGTAAATACTAAAACCAAATGTAAAAAGTAAACTAATTAGGCAAATCCAAAATGCGATTTTCCATTTATTCATTTGTGGGCGTGTTTAGTTCTGTAAATCCTTGCTTTTATATCTTTATTCTTTAATCTATTTGAAGAAGCTAAAAGATGAATAACCGTATTTTCTGGTTTCTTTGTAGCCCGGCTGTTGCTCTAACTTCAACATTGATGGGTGCTCTACCACTAAAACTCCATTTTTGTTAAGTAATTGATGTTGGTGTACCAATTGGGGCAACAAAGGGATGTTGGGTAAATCATAAGGCGGATCAGCAAAAATAATGTCATATTTTTCTGCGCTTTGCGTTAAGAATTTAAAAACATCAGCTTTGCGAATATCTATTGAAACCAATTGGTGTTTTTCCTTAACAGATTTTAACCAAGCCACACATGCCGGATGTTTATCAACTGAGGTTATACTTTTAGCCTCACGAGACGCAAATTCGATGCTAATGTTGCCAGTGCCAGTAAATAGATCTAGTATTTTGCATTCATCAAAATCATAGCTATTTAATAAGATATTGAATAAAGCCTCCTTAGCCATATCTGTAGTAGGTCTCACAGGAAGTTTTGCTGGAGCCTGAAACTGTATCCCCTTTAATCTTCCGCCAACTATCCGCATTGTTGTAGTGCAAGTAAACTGGTGTAATAATGGGCTGGCATATCATCTAAAATAGAAGTGTCTAAATCAGAAACAAGGGTCAAAAGTTGCACATTTTGGAAATACTTGATTAGTATATTCCAATTGATATCGTTATCATTAATAATTCCGCATGTATTTACAGTGACTTGCTGTACATTAATGTTGAGCTGATTAACGATGAGTAAAAGAAAATAAGTAAGTTCTTCAGTGCCTTCAAATTGATAGTTTTGGTTAAACGCTATCTCTTTATCTTTGATGTAAACCAGCTGAAAAGAACCTGCTGTAAAATCAATGATGATGGTGTCTGTATTAAATTGTACTGCTAGTTCAAATAAACCAGCATTATGTACTAGCTTAATACTTTGCGGCCAATTGTTGTTAATTTTTTTTTCTACCGAATAAGGCGGCGAAAACACCGTATAAATATTTTGTTGTTGGCTAGGCTGTACATATATGTTCTGAGAGTCTGCATCAGCAAAAAACTTGGTGTAAACTGCTATTTCATTTTCGTTGAATAGCTCATTAGGTACATAGACCACATTTTGCGTGTGCGTAGCAATTTTTACATTTTGGTAGTTTAGATTAAGATAAGCGTCATTTTTTAAGCGTTCTTTTAGTTTTTCGTAACCATCCGTACATTCCTGTTCATCGTAAACTGCATGAACAAATTTACGCTCCTGGTCAATAATAACGTAAGAAAACGTATCGGCTCCAATTTTAACTAACAAGCTTAAATTAGCACTGTTGGCTGGGTCAAAGTTAGGGTCAATTAATAAAATGCTGTTGTTGCTCATCTATCCACAAAAATAGTTTTTTTATTTTAAAATGAATTTTTATTGCTACCGATGCACAGATGTTTTTTATCAGATATATGATTTTCCTACAATATTTAGTGTGCGATCTTGAGATGAGGTAAATAATATCTGTGCATCTGTGGCTATATTTTGCATCTTTGTAAAATGGACAGAGCCAGCCTAATTGCCCAATCGTATCCTTTTGCACCTACCAAAGAACAGCTACAGTTTTGTGAGCAGGCCGCTGATTTTTTAAGTAAACCGAATGAGGATGCTTGCTTTGTATTAAAGGGCTATGCAGGCACTGGAAAAACCACATCGGTAGCGGCATTAGTAAAGGCTCTACCAAAATTTGGTTTAAAATCTGCCTTGTTGGCGCCAACCGGTAGAGCAGCCAAAGTAATGAGTAACTATACGCAACAAAAAGCGTTAACTATCCATAAAAAAATCTACAGAAAAAAAAGTGCTGTAAGTATGGATATGGTTTTTCAACTGGCGCCAAATCTGGCAAACAATACGGTTTTTATTGTAGATGAAGCTTCTATGATTGCCGATGAATGGAATACGCAAAGTGGTTCTTCTTTTTTGGCAGATTTACTAGAATTTGTATTTCAGCCTGCTCCCGATGGTGCACCTAAAAATTGTTACTTGCTTTTTGTTGGCGATACTGCTCAGCTTCCGCCAGTTGGTAGTGTAGATAGTCCGGCCTTAAATCCAGCATATCTAAACAGTAATTTCCATTTAGATGTAACCTGTATAGAACTTACAGAAGTGGTTAGGCAACAGAAAAAATCAGGCATTTTAGCTAATGCCACCATGCTGCGAGATTTGGTAAATAGCTATGATGAAGAGCCCCAATTTCCTAAATTTATTACCAGGGGTTTTAAAGATATCTTTAGAATGACAGGTATCAAGTTTGTAGAAGGTTTGGAGTATGCCTACAGTAAGTATGGTTTAGAAAACTCGTTGGTGGTGTGTAGGTCTAATAAATCTGCCAATATCTACAATAACCAAATTAGAGCTAGACTACTTTACAGAGATGAAGAATTAAGTGGCGGAGATTACATTATGGTAGTACGAAACAACTATTTTTGGTTGCCCGATGATAATGAAACGGCATTTATTGCCAATGGCGACATGGCCAAAATCATTAGGGTTAGGAGAGAAGAAGAACGTTACGGCTTTAGATTTGCCGAGGTTCAGTTAGAGCTGGTAGATTTTCCTGATGTGGGTGCCATTACTTGTAAAGTTTTGTTAGATACCTTGCAAATCGAAAGTCCAAATTTACCCTACGAAGCCAGTAAGAAATTATATGAAGGCTTATTGCTAGACTACGAGCATATTGTAAATAGAAAAGAACGTTTGTTAGCCATAAAGCAAGACCCCTACTACAATGCCTTGCAAATTAAATTCGCTTATGCAGTTACTTGCCATAAAGCACAGGGTGGACAATGGGATGCGGTTTTTGTAGACCAAGGTTTTTTAACCGAAGATATGATTGATCTTGATTTTATGCGGTGGTTGTACACGGCGGTAACCAGGGCCAAAAAAGAGCTTTTTTTAGTCAATTTTGGAAAAGACTTATTTGCCGAAAAGATAGAAGAAGAGTATTAGGCGCTAGCCGGAAGCTTAATGGTAAACGTAGTTCCTTCGTTTTCTTTGCTGCTCACAAGTAGTTCTCCTTTGTGTTGTTCTATAATTTTGTGAGATATATGAAGCCCTAAACCTAAAGAGTTTTCACCTTTTAGGCCTTTTCTGCCAGCTTTAGAAAACTGATCAAAAACGTAAGGCTGTAACTCAGCCGGAATTCCAATTCCAAAATCTATCACGTTGATTAAAATCGTATCGTTTGTACTTCCTACTGCAATACGGATAGGTTTATCTGAATTGGAAAATTTAAGTGCATTGCTGATCAAGTTATCAATTACTCTTTCCAATTTAGAGGCATTTGCCGATAAGTTCAAATCGTTTTCTTGTGGAATAAATTCAATTTTCCTGGTGGTATTGCTAGTCCAACGATCGATAATTTTATTGAGATATGGCTTTAAGGGTATACTTTCTTTCGAGATGTCTGTTTGTTCAGTTTTTACTACCTCAATTAAGTCGTTAATGATGTTTTTAGCTTGTAGTGCCGAACTAGAAATCATATTAATTTCAGTGTTTTTACTATCTTCTAGCAATAAAAATTGGCTCAACGCATCAATGTTATTTAGTGGGGCTCTTAAATCATGTGCTACAAAAGAAAGAATTTCACTTTTTTGGTTGTTAAGTATCAAAATTTTCTTGTTCTTTTCCTCTAAATCCTTAATCTGTATAAAATGATTTGATTTGAAGTAGTAGCTATATCTAGAAAAACTGAGCAGTATGAGGCCTAATATGATACCAGCAATGAAATTGACCAGTTTTTCTTGTATAGGTATTTCCGAAATAAAAGTAGCCATTAGATAAACTGCCACGATATAAATCACGATAAACTTCATTTGTTTAAATTCTATGGTGAAAAACAAACTGGCAACTACAATGCCCACCAAAAACATAAACAGCGTATTTTTCGTGTTGTATAAGGAAATGATGTAACTGATGTTGAATGCCATAGTAAGCATATACGTTACAAAAACCAGAGTAATTACTTTTTTCTTTCTAAGAGATAGCTTTTTTTTTATCGCATAGTTACTAATAACCAAGAAAGTTATCGAACCAATAATTTGAAGCCAATTGTTGACCGAAAGTTGGTCTGCACCTTTAATGAGCGACGTATGTACTGGGAACAGTATTCTAAGTAGTCTAACAATACAGCTTAATGCCAGAAGAAAATAACTGATGATTTTTATCGACCGCAAGTTTAAATTACTTGAATGTTCTTCGAATTCGTGAAGAAATTTTGATGGTGTTTGATATGTTAGGAAGTGTAGCAAAGTAGATGTTTGTAAACAAAAATAGCAAAAGCTTTAGTCTATTTTAACAAACTCATCAATTTTAACGTAAAAATAACAGGTTTTAGTAGTTTTTTTTCAGATATCAAACCGTGCACGTAAACTTTCACTGTTAGCTCTGCTAGAGTTTACTTTAGCTCCGTTGCTCATCACAAATATTAATGCACCATTAAAACCCCTTCTAATTTCGGTAATGTGGCTAGTATTGATCATTTCGCTACGGTGTATACGCAAAAAGTCTTCGGGCAGTTTGTTTTCTAAATTTGTTAAGGTATAATCTGTTAAATGCTTTTTACCATCGGCGGTATGCAAAAACACATATTTATCTTCTGCCTGCACATGTATAATGTCCTCAATTTTAATCAGTAAAATTCTATCACCTAATTTTACAGTTAAGGTTTTTAGTGTTGCCTTTCCTTTCATCTGTAGCATTAAATCGTTGATGTCAATTACTGGTTTAGCTAAATTAGTTTGTTTTAATTTAGCAATGGTTTTATCCAGTCGTTCTAGCTCTATGGGCTTTAATAAATAATCAATAGAGCCTTCTTCAAAAGCTTTAATGGCATATTGGTCGTACGCGGTGGTAAATACCACTTTCGGATGGTTTTTATTAAGCTTGGTTAACATTTCAAAACCGTTGAGCAATGGCATTTCAATATCTAAAAATATCAAATCTGGTTGGTGCGCATTAATAAGTTCTAGACCCTGTTGGCCATTTTCGGCTTCCGCTATCAGATCTACTTCGGCATAATTAGCTAAAAGCCTCTTCAATCTTTGCCTTGCCAGTTGTTCGTCTTCAATAATAATGGTTTTCCAGTTCATACAGTTAAAGGAATAGTTATTTTAATCTCTTTCTTAGGTTGGTTAATCATCTCTATTTCATGTTTTTCAGGATACAACAATTTCAATTTATCGAAAGTGCTCTGCAAACCATATCCGGCAATTAGCTCTTCGGGAAAAGGAATACCATTATCCGCAATCGAAACGATGATCTCTTTTTGGGGTTTATAGATTTTTACGGCTAATATCCCATTTTCGTACGTATTTTTTAATCCGTGTTTCAGGGCATTCTCAACTAAGGGCTGTAACAGAAACCGAGGAAATTGAACATTTCCTAAGTTTTCCTCAATCTGTATGTCAAAATGAATGCGGTGACCGAAACGGACTTTTTCAATAGCCAAATAAGTATTTAAAATATCTATTTCCTCATTTAAACTGCAAAAATTTTCTTGTTGCGAGTTAATGCTGTATCTAAACAGTTTAGATAGTTTAATGGTCATATCTTCTGCTTTGTCGGGGTCTTCGTGAATTAGACTGGTAATAGCATTTAGTGCATTGTACAAAAAGTGCGGGTTAATTTTCGATTGCAGCGCTTGTAATTCCGCCTGTGTTTTCAGTTGGTTTATTCTTATCAAATCTGCTTCCTTAGCTTTTAGCGCATTCTCGGAATTACGTTGTTGCAACAAGTAAAAAAGCATTAGCGTACCAGCAATAAATACAACTACCGCATTAAATTTATACTCTTGCAAGTGGTTCAAAAAATCGTAAGGAAAGTGATATACGAAAGAAATAATGACGTAACAAATTTCTACGCCAATTACCATTCCCATGAAATTACAGAGGTAATAAAGCAAAATAAATTGCCAAAAACTACGAGTAAAATTGTCCGTATATTTTTTAAAAAAAGAGAAAGTATTGGATATACTTAAAGTGATGGAAACGCTAAATAATATATTCAAAAATAAACGCTTAAAGGTAATTTGATTGCTAAATACAGCCGTTACCAAGCATAAAGAAATACCAATTAAAATACCAATACCAGTATATTTAATATTTTGTCTGATTAACTTTTTTTCTAAGAAGTTCTTTAAAATTTTAATCATGAAGCTAGCATAAAAATACAATATCGAAAACAATTTTGGTTGATTTAACTTTTTTAAAGATGATTAAAAAATATGTTGTGGTAATATTATAAAGACGACTAGCATTTTTTTCAGGATTAAATGTAGGTATAGGATGATGGATGGAATTTGCTACATTACAACTTCGCAACGTGATGAAAAAACAACCCAAGTTTTATTTGCCTTTGGAACAAAATACCATCAAAGTTCCTCGCTTTGAAGAAAGTGCTGGTTTTTACACCACTAAACAGCGTAGCAAAACCATGGCAAAAATTAAGGGTAGTAATAGTAAGCCCGAACTATTGCTGCGTAAAGCGCTGTGGAAAGAAAACATCAGGTTTAGAATTCATCATAAAAATTTGCCCGGCAGACCAGATTTAGTGATAGAAAAGTATCACCTGGCGGTATTTGTAGATGGCGATTTTTGGCACGGCTACGAGTGGAAAAAGCGTAAGCCTAAAACTAACCAAGCCTTTTGGATACCAAAAATAGAGCGTAACATGCAACGTGACCAATTTGTGAATCTGAATTTACAAGCAATGGGCTACGTAGTAATGCGTTTTTGGGAGCACGAGGTGAAGAAAAATCTAGCGGCCTGTGTAAACCAGATTAAGTTGTATATTGACGCAGCAAAGCAGGGGAGGATACCTGAGAGATATTGAGATTAGTGGCCAGGGGATAGTGGTCAGGTGCCAGTTAAGGGAATAACCAATTATCAATATTCAATAATCAAATAGTTAAAGTAAATACCTTCAAAAATCTGCGGTCTAAATCTCCGATATCTGCGGGGTAAATAAATAATCGATATCCAAGCACCAATAACCAATTATCAAATAATAAAAATCAATCTTCAAAAATCTGCGGTTAAACGCCGTGTACATCTTCGGGGGTAAATAGAACAACCAATCTTCAAATATTAAAACAATCAATAATTTGCATCTGCAATTCAATCTTTCAGTTAGCTAAATAACTAGGCTCAACAATTTACCAACAATCTAACAATCCAACAATATTTTATACATTTGTAGCGTATGCTTTCTAAAAAGACCAAATACGCCATTAAAGCGCTAGTTGCGCTGGGTAAAAACCTAGATATGCCACCTATGCAAATTTCAAAAATTGCAGAGGAAGAGCGTATTCCGAAAAAATTTTTAGAGCAAATTCTTTTAGACCTAAGAAATGCTGGTTTCCTTTACAGTAAAAAGGGTGCTGGTGGTGGCTACAGCCTTAACAAAAAGCCTGAGGATATTTACCTCGTGCAGATTTTAAGGCTAACCGATGGCCCGGTGGCTATGCTTCCATGCGCTAGTTTAAATTTCTACCACAAGTGTGATGAATGTAAAGACGAGTTAACCTGCGGTATTAGAAGTGCGTTTATTGATGTGCGTGATGCCACCCTTAAAATTTTAGGAGAAACCAGTATTGCTGATGTGATTGCTAGGGAAGACAACCTGAAAATTGAAATTTAAAACCATTCCAAACGATTAGTGTCTGCTAGTTATCGCTTCCTATTTTTTCAGTGAGTTAGCGAGGTCCAATTCTGTAAAAATGAATTAGATGATTTGTGCTTTGTTTGTTCGACTTCACTTTTTTTTTTAAAATAATTACTACTATTCCTATATACTTTATATATTTGGCAGATGAAATCGATAATTATTTTTTTTCTGATGCTGCAGTCAACCATGAAGTACTGTTGCAAAACAATGTAAAAGAAGTATATATATCATTTTTAAAGAAATTGAATAGGAATGCTTCTCCCAAAAGAGAGGCGTTTTTTGAATAAAAGCACAACAAACAACTAATGCAAAGTTTCAGAACAGAACTTGAGAACCCAATTGTAGAGCAAGATATCATTGACTTGGAGCGTAAGATAAAGGCTTTTCGTGACGGCACCATACACGAAGAAAAATTTAGAAGCCTGCGTTTAGCTCGTGGTGTTTATGGCCAGCGCCAACCTGGCGTACAAATGGTGCGTATTAAACTGCCGTTTGGCAAAGTAACTTTTAAGCAATTGTTACGTATCGCTGATGTGGCCGATGAATACGGAAGCGGAAATTTGCACTTAACCACTCGTCAAGATATTCAAATCCACTATGTGAGTTTAGATAGAACGCCACAGCTTTGGGCCGAGTTAGAACGTGACGATATTACTTTGCGAGAGGCTTGTGGTAATACGGTACGTAATGTTACGGCTTCGCCAAATTCGGGGATAGACCCAGACGAACCATTTGATGTTTCTCCGTATGCACAAGCAGTTTTTGCTTATTTTCTGCGTAATCCAATCTGCCAAGAAATGGGAAGAAAAATTAAAATTTCTTTCTCTTCGAGCGATAAAGATACAGCCTATAGTTATATTCATGATCTAGGTTTTATTCCAAAAATTAACGAAAAAGGCGAGCGTGGTTTTAAAGTAATGTTTGCCGGTGGCTTGGGTGCGCAGCCTTTTCTAGCTAGTGCAGTACATGATTTTTTACCAGAAGACCAATTAATTCCATTTACAGAAGCTGTTTTAAGAGTTTTTGATAGGTATGGAGAACGCAACAACCGTAACAAAGCTCGGCTAAAGTATTTGGTACAAAAGCTTGGCTTAGAAGAGGTGTTACGCTTGGTAGACAAGGAACGTACTGCAATTAAGGTAAAAACTTTCAAAATTGATCTAGATACGGTTCCTCAACCAGAGCCACAGCCTGAAAGAGACTATGCGGAGGTTGTAATAGAGAACGAAACGCACTACAAGCATTGGTTGGCGACTAACGTTATAGAGCAAAAGCAAAAAGGTTTTTTTGGGGTGTACGTAAAAGTTACAATTGGCGATATTAAAACTGATTTAGCACGAGCTTTTGTAGAAGCGGTTATGCCTTACATTGCTGATGAAATCAGGATTACGCAAAATCAAGGTTTGTTGTTGAAATTCGTTAGGAAAGAAGCACTTCCATCATTATATGTAGCTTTAAATCAGCTCGGTTTTACTGCTCTGGGTTTCGATAGTTTGGCAGATGTTACCACTTGTCCAGGTACAGATACTTGTAACTTAGGTATCTCTAATAGCATGACTTTGGCCGAAGTTTTAGAAGATGTAGTTTATCATGATTTTCCGGAATTTATCTATGAGAAAAACCTGAATATTAAGATTAGCGGTTGCATGAATTCTTGCGGTCAGCATGGTTTAGCCGAAATTGGTTTTCATGGAAGTTCGGTAAAAGCTGAAGGAAAAGTAGTGCCCGCAGTACAAGTAATGTTAGGTGGTGGAACGGTAGGTAACGGAGAAGGACGCGTGGCAGAACGTGTTATAAAAGTGCCTTCAAAGCGTGCTACGAGCGTGTTGCACTATCTTTTAAATGATTTCAAAGAAAATAATCTAACTGGTGAAACTTTTCATAAATACTACGATAGAAAAGGGAAAGACTACTTCTATCAACTATTAAAGCCTTTAGCAGATTTAACCAATTTGAAAGCCGAAGAGTTTGTAGACTGGGGACACGAAGAAACTTTTGTCACTGCAATTGGGGTAGGCGAATGTGCTGGGGTGGTAATTGATCTAGTAGCTACTTTATTGTTAGAAGCTGATGAGAAATTTGCTTGGGCTACGGTATCGTTAAGTAGTGGCGCCTATGCCGATGCCATTTATCACACTTATGCTGCTATGGTAAATGCAGCAAAATCTTTATTACTAGATAAAGGCGTAAATGCAAGTACACAAGCTGGTGTAATTAAAGAATTTGATGTTCATTATGTGGCAACTGGAGAATTTAATTTAAACCAAAGCTTCGCCGATTTAGTATTGCAGATTAACAAAAACGAACCATCTGAAGACTTTGCTAAGGCTTATTACGCACAAGCTGAAGGATTTTTAAATAGCATTAAAGCAAAGCGAACTGTATTAGCGAACTAGTAATGAATAAATGATAAAATGAGTAAATAGTTCTGAGCACCGAGATTTAATCATTTAGTCATTCAATCATTCAAAATTTTAACAAAAATGAACAAAAATATAGAACCAAAAGTAACCTTATTAGGCGCAGGCCCTGGTGATCCAGATTTGTTGACCTTAAAAGGGGTAAAGGCTTTACAAACTGCCGATGTGGTATTGTATGATGCCTTAACCAACGAAGCTTTGCTTGACCACGCACCTGCACAAGCCATCAAAGTTTATGTAGGTAAACGTTCGGGAGAACATTCGCATTCGCAAGATGCCATTAACCAATTGATGATTGATTACGCATTAAACTACGGTCACGTGGTAAGGTTAAAAGGTGGCGATCCATTTGTTTTTGGTCGCGGCTATGAAGAATTAGATTTTGCAGCTTCTTATAACGTTCCTGTAACGGTTATTCCAGGTATTTCTAGCTCTATTGGTGTGCCGGGTTTGCAACAAATTCCGGTAACGCACCGTGGCTTAAGCGAAAGTTTTTGGGTAATTACGGGTACCACTACCAACGGCGAAATTTCTGAAGATATCTACCAAGCCGCAAATTCTAAAGCTACTGTAGTAATTTTAATGGGACTAAAGCAGCTTTCTAAAATTGTAGAAGTGTTTAAAGTAGCGGGAAAGCAGCAATTGCCAGCTGCAGTTGTACAAAACGGCTCTACAGCAACAGAAAAATTAGTAATTTCTACTGTGGAAAATATCGTAGCTAAGGTTAAAGAAGAGGGTATTCAAGCCCCAGCTTTATTGATATTTGGCGAAGTAGTATCCTTGCACCCATCCTTTAAAAATGTAATTGCGCAATATGCTGCCATCTCCTAAATCAAATTTAGTAGCAGAAGTTTTGCCAAAAGAAGAAAAAGGCAATCAGCTTTTTCCGGCTTTTTTAAAGCTGAATGAGCTGCATACGCTATTAATTGGTGCAGGGGTAGTGGGGTTAGAGAAACTAAACGCTATCGTGAACAATAGTACAGCTGCAAAGGTAACCATAGTTGCAAAGGATATACATGCAGCTATTTTTGAAATTGCGGCTTCAAATTCAAATATTAAAATTAAACAAAAGGCCTTTTCTGCGGATGATTTAGAAGATGTAGATATTGTTTTTGCCGCAACTAATGATAATGTTTTTAATGCAGAATTAAGAAAATTAGCGCATCAAAAAGGACTGTTAGTTAACGTGGCCGATAAACCTGACTTATGTGATTTTTACTTAGGTTCTATCGTGCAAAAAGGCGATTTAAAGATAGCGATATCTACCAATGGAAAATCGCCAACTATTGCCAAAAGGCTAAAAGAAATTTTAAACGAAGGTATTCCAAACGAGCTTGACCAAACATTACAAAATATGAGCACGTTGAGGCAAAATTTGAATGGAGATTTTGCAGCAAAAGTGAAGAAGCTTAACAAGGTGACCGAACGTTTGGTTAACCCTCAAAAAAGCTTTGCCGAGCGCAATATCAAATGGTTAATTTGGTTAGTGGCGGTGGCTTTTATTTTAGCGGTTGGCGTAACCCTTTGGGAAACAGAGCCAGAATTTCAATCGTTTCTAACGCATATCGATCCGTTGTTTTACTGGTTTTTAGGAGCTGGTTTTGTATTTGCAATGATAGACGGAGCAATTGGCATGTCTTACGGTGTTACCTCAGCATCTTTTTCGCTATCTATGGGGCTGCCGCCAGCATCGGCAAGTATGGCCATTCATATTTCCGAAGTTTTAAGTAATGGCATAGCTGGATGGATGCACTACAAAATGGGAAACGTAAACTGGAAATTGTTTAAGATCCTCATTATTCCGGCGGTAGTTGGAGCGGTATTAGGTGCCTATATTTTATCGTCGTTAGAGCTGTATAGTAGCTATGTGAAACCTATTGTGGCCGTGTATACTTTGTTTTTAGGTGGTGTTATTTTAACAAAAGCTTTTAATATCAAAAGAAAAAGAGGAAAAGAAAAAATTAAAAATATTGGTCCGTTAGGCTTTATAGGTGGATTTATTGACGCTGCATTTGGCGGTGGCTGGGGTTCTATAGTTCTATCTAGCTTAATAGCAGGCGGTAGACACCCGCTATTTTCGTTGGGCACAGTTAAAATTAGTCGTTTTTTTATCGCTACATTAAGCTCGCTAACGTTTTTTACCATGTTGGGTGGTAAATATTGGGAGGCAGTTTTGGGGTTAATTATAGGTAGTGCTTTAGCTTCGCCGATTGCCGCTAGGGTGTCTAATAAAATTTCGGCAAAAACCATTATGGTAGCTGTAGGTATTATTGTAATGCTAGCCAGTTTACGTAGCGTAATTATGTTTATTTTAAAGTTGATTTAGTGAAAATGAATAACATATTTGAAATTAAACAACAGTTGGAGGGGTTAGACTTAGTTGAAAAACTAAGGTACCTAGCTCAGAAATATCAAGGTAAAATTGTTTTTTCTACCAGTTTTGGCTGGGAAGACCAAGTGGTAACACATTTGATATTTTCCAATAATATACCCATAAAGGTTTTTACTTTAGAAACGGGAAGATTGTTCCCGGAAACCTATTATGTTTGGAATAGAACTTTAGAAATTTACCAACGGCCTATTCATGCTTACTTTCCGCAGAGCGATTTATTGCAGGATATGGTGGCTGCAAAAGGACCAAGTAGTTTTTACGAAAGTGTAGAGAATAGAAAAGAGTGCTGCTATATCCGAAAAATTGAACCTTTAAAAAGAGCTTTGGCAGGTAACGAAATTTGGATTACAGGCATTAGAGCCGACCAAAGTGCCAACCGCGAAGGTATGGAAGATGTAGAATGGGATGAAGGAAATCAGTTGTTTAAATTCCATCCAATTTTTGATTGGACTTTAGCTGATGTAAAACAATATATAAAGGATAACAACATTGTGTACAACACCTTGCATGATAAAGGTTTCCCGAGCATTGGCTGTGCACCTTGTACCAGAGCGGTAAGAGAAGGCGAAGATTTTAGAGCTGGACGTTGGTGGTGGGAAGATCAAAGTAAGAAGGAGTGTGGATTGCATACGTAGAGAGGCAATATGTTGCGTCTGTACATGTGGCAAAATATTGCATTTGTAGGGTGTCAAAATTTTAAATATGTAAGCGGAGACGCAAAATATTGCGTCTGTACAGCATGTAATAAAATAGTAGTTATAGGTGGCAATTAATGAATCTTGGAGGTAAGTTTCCTTTTGTAGCCTGATCTATTTATCGGAAGGTAGAGAGAGGATTTCCGTTGTTAAATAAACCCGATTGGCAGCGATAGGCTTTGAAGCTGAAAGCGAAAAGACTAAAGCAGAAAGCGGGGCTGATGAAACCGATGAGCAACGAACTTTGCTTTTCGAAAAATAAAGAGTATAAATTTTTAATATATAAGCCCTTTAGGGGTTAGAGTATGAGTAAATATAATTTTGATTATTTAGATGAGCTTGAAGCCGAGGCAATCCACATTTTAAGGGAAGTGGCGGGGCAGTTTGAAAAACCTGCTTTGCTGTTTTCTGGTGGAAAAGATTCGATTACTTTGGTGCGTTTGGCAGAGAAGGCTTTTAGGCCGGGAAAATTTCCGTTTCCATTGGTACATATTGATACTGGACACAACTTTGAAGAAACGATTGATTACCGCGATAGCATGGTGGCTCGTTTGGGCGAACGCTTAATTGTAGGGTCGGTGCAACAATCTATAGACGAAGGTAAAGTGGTAGAGCAAAAAGGCAAAAATGCTAGCAGAAATGCTTTGCAGACCGTTACCTTGTTAGAAACGATCGAAAAATATCAATTTGATGCTTGTATTGGAGGAGCGAGGAGAGACGAGGAAAAGGCAAGAGCTAAAGAAAGGATTTTTTCGGTGAGGGATGAGTTTGGCCAATGGGATCCTAAACGTCAACGTCCAGAATTGTGGAACATTTACAATGGTAAAATCAATAAAGGCGAAAATGTGCGTGTATTTCCAATCAGCAACTGGACAGAGTTGGATGTTTGGAATTATATCCGTAGGGAAAAGATTGAATTGCCAAGCATTTATTTCGCTCATGATCGTGATGTAATTACCCGTAACGGGCAGTTAATGGCCGCCTCACCTTATGTAAATATGGATGATGAGGATGTAGTTGAGCGCAAGAAAGTGCGTTTCCGTACGGTCGGCGATATTTCTTGCACAGCAGCTATAGAATCGGATGCTTTCTTGATTGATGATATCATTTCTGAAATCAGTCAGTCGAAAATTTCGGAACGTGGTGCCCGTATGGACGATAAGGTTTCGGAAGCAGCAATGGAAGATAGGAAAAAGGGAGGATATTTTTAATCAGATTTGAGTAGTGAGATGTGAGATTTGAGAACCTTGCATCTGTCTAATATCTCATATCTAACATCTCATATCTAAAAGAAAATGAACATACTAAAATTTTTTACAGCAGGCAGCGTAGATGATGGCAAAAGCACTTTAATTGGCCGTTTATTATACGATACTGATTCTATTTTGGCAGATCAGCTGGAAGCAATACAGAATGCCAATAGAAAAAACGATGACGGAACGGTTGATTTAGCCATTTTAACCGATGGTTTAAGAGCCGAACGTGAGCAGGGCATTACCATAGACGTAGCCTACAAATATTTCCAAACAGATAAGCGTAAGTTTATTATTGCTGATACGCCAGGACATATCCAATACACTAGAAATATGGTTACTGGTGCATCTACAGCGAATTTGGCTATCATTTTAGTTGATGCTAGAAATGGTATCATTGAGCAGACTATTCGCCATTCGTATTTGGTTTCTCTGTTAGGAATTAAACATGTTGTACTAGCCGTAAATAAAATGGACATGGTAGATTATAGCGAAACTGTATTCGATGCCATTACTCAAAAATATAAAACCTTAGCCGAAGAGCTGAAATTGAAAGATGTAACTTATATTCCGGTAAGTGCTTTGAAAGGCGACAACATTGTACATCAATCTGAAAGAATGACTTGGTATACTGGTGAGAGTTTGCTACACTTTTTAGAGCAAGTAGATACCGCTGTGGAAGATAAATCTGAAAAAGCAAGAATGCCGGTGCAATGGGTAATTAGGCCTCAAACTGACGAGTTACATGATTATAGAGGCTATTCGGGTAGGGTGGTGAGTGGTAGTTTTAAAGTGAACGATAAAATTACAGTTTTGCCATCTGGCGCTAGTTCTACCATCAGTAAAATCGAGTTTTTTGATAAGGAATTAGAGGAAGCTTCTTCTGGACAATCTGTAACGATACATTTAGCTACAGATGTAGATATTAGCCGCGGCGATACGATTGTAAATTCATCGGCTTTGCCACAAGAGAGCAAGTTGGTGGAAGCAGATTTATGTTGGATGGATACGAAAGCGCTGGATACTTCGATTACTTACTTATTACAACATAACAGTAAATTAACCAAGTGCAAAATAGCCGAGGTGGTTTACAAGGTGGATATCAACACCCTAGAAAAACATGCTGCAGATGAATTTAAACTCAATGATATTGGTAGGGTAGTGCTTAAAACTGCAGATTATTTGCCATTCGATTTTTATGACGAGAGTAAAGCAAACGGCTCGGCTATTTTAATTGACAGCAGAACCAACTTAACCGTTGGCGCTACCATGTTTAGGGCATTGGCCGATTAATTTTTTTGATACTATTAGTGGGGTAAAGGTTGTTAGTTTGTGCTGACAACCTTTTTTGTTAACACATTCATTTTGATCAAGCAGTTGTTACGAGCAACCAAGACGTATGGAAAGTTATTGACTAGATGGGCGGCCAAACTAAATTTAACACCCAAAACTCACGTTTATTTAACTTTTTCATAACCTTTATTTCAACATGGTATTTTATTTTTAGGACACGGAAAACAATTTTAATAGCTGATTGTTTTCTGCATATAGTTCACTAAAAATCTTACTAAAATGGGCGAAAAATTTCTTTTACACGAGGTTGCTAACGATCATAATCGTTCAAACGAAACGTCTAAAAATTACGCTACAGACATAGCGCAGAGCTATGTTAACCAGCGTAAAGCAAAAGCAGAGAAGCAAAAGCAGGATGAAAAAAATGGAATTTCTAAAGTAAAGTTATCTGAGCAGAAGTGGGACGAGATGAAAAGTTACGGGTACGCTATTTTTTAATTTCGATAGCTAGCAAATTTAAAGGTGTTTGAATAAATCAAAACACCTTTTTTATGCTTATTTTTTTGGAGCACTACGTAGCGGTTCGTAATTTAAGTTTGGAGAAAGCCAATACAGTAAAATCATTCTCGAATAACGGTAGTTAAACGGTGCAAATATTAAAGTTGTAAAAAATAAGACGGCAATGAACGACCAAAGATTTTCATAATCTAGTGTTAAGCCAAAAATATAGGCAGCTACGCCGGCAGTAATCATTTCTGCAACGTTCATAGCGTAGCTCACAAACATAGCCACATAGAAATAGCCTGGTTCTCGTTCAAATTTTAATCCGCAATGCGGACAAAATTCATTCATTTTCTGCATTTTAAAGCTGTAGGTGTTGCCTATAAAGGCATTTCCAACCCTACATCTGGGGCATTTGGCATTAGAAAAGCCTTTCCATTGTGATACGTAGTATTGTGTTTCGTTATTCGGTTCCATATGGTGTGGTTATGTAATGTTTTCTAAATTTATCGGGAGTAACTCCCTCGTATTTTTTAAAGAATTTAACAAAATAAGATTGATCTTCGAAATTTAACTTTTCAGCAATCTCCGCTACCCGCAAATCGAGATTGATTAACAAGCGCTTGGCCTCGAGTATTACTCTGTCTCTAATTAACTTACCGGCAGAAACTCCCAAAAAATCATTACAAAGTGCGTTTAAATGATTTGGAGTAATGTATAGTAATGCGGCGTATTGTTTTGGCAACCTAAAGTTGGTATAGTTTTGCTCAACCAATTGTTGAAAATTTCTTAAAATAGTATGGTTGTATGGGTTGTTGTCTTGCATGTTTGATGAACTAGAAACTCTTGCAACTTCAATCAATAAACGTAGTAGTTGTACCCTAACCAAATCGTCATTTATAGGTTTGTCGGTGCTTCCCTCACCTAACATTTCCTCAAAAATAGAAATCAGTTTTTTGCAAGCATCGCGGTCTAAAACTAAAACCTGTTCTTCTGGCTTGCCGCTAAAGAAACTAAATTTGTCCAGGTAATCTTGTTTTAACAAAAGCGAACTAAAATACGTGGCAGAAAAGTTAATCAAATAGCCATCTGGCTCACTTTGGAAATCCCAACTATGCACTTGGCCAGGTACCATAAAGTAGATGAGGTTGGGCTTTACATCAAATGTTCTGAAATCTATTTGTTGTTTACCAGTGCCTTGGGTAAAAAACACAAAGTGATAAAAGCTATGCCGATGAGCGCTATGTAAATGTTGGTGCTGTTTAGCATAAAAACCAAATCTGCTCACCAAAATCCCGTCGTTTTTATACGCCGAAAAGTTTTGAATATCATAAACAGGTATACGATTTCTCATCTGTTCTTACACTTGTTGCCTACTGTTGAGCGCCAGATAACTAGTTTTCACTAAAATCAGCTGTTTTTTGGTCAACATTTTCTGTCACAAATTTATCAAATATAACAACATTTCTGATGGTGTTTTATGTTTTTAAAATGGTATTATTTACTTGTTTATTTTTGTTTTTTTGCTATTTACCAACTTTTTTATGGTTTTATATACTTTTTTTGATCGATTGTTAGAATTGTATAATTCCTAAAAGTGCTAACTATTTTTAAAAAAAAGTAGAGATATAATTTGAATTATCAAAAACTGCCGTATATTTGTCCTCGAGAGCGTTAATTTAGATGATGGGGGTAGGACTTCGGTTCTATCTCCATTTCTTTTTTCAGCCTATAATTATAGCCATCATCAAAGCTCCTTAATCAGTTAAGTCGTGTTTTTTTGAAAAAAATAGTTACAGATACAAATTCTTATGGTTAGTTAATGGGAGTGAGGTGCTCATTTATAATACTGTAACTAAAAATCAGTAAAATTTACCTGTTATTATTACTTGACTATAGGCAATGAGAAACTAAAGCAACTGCCCTCTCCCAATTCACTTTCTACCCAAATTTTACCTTGTTGTGCTTCAATAAAATCTTTAGATATGCTTAAGCCCAAACCAGAACCAGATTTGTGTTGCCCATCCGTTGGAACTTGGAAATAACGTTTGAATAGGTCACTTTTATATTGTTCGGCTATGCCTTTACCATAATCTTTTACCTTGAAAGTAAGCCATTGATCGCTCAGTATCACACTAATATCTATCTTAGAATGTGCGCCACTATACCTAATTGCATTGTTTAAAAAGTTGATCAACACCCATGCCGTTTTCTCTTGGTCTGCCCATAACATTGGTAACTGCTTTGGTATATCTACATTAATTTTAATCTCTTTTTGTTGGGTTTGTAGCTTTACGGCGTTTATAGCATAATCTAAAATCTCTAAGGCATTGCTCTGTATCACATTTAGTTGAATGTTTCCTGTTTCTACCTGCGCAAGATCTAACAGCTCTGCGGTAATTTTAAGCAGTCTATTGGCATCATCTTGTATATGGTTTACCATGTGGTGTTGTTCGGTGTTAAGTTCTCCAATTCTGCTATCTTCCAATAGCTTTAAACTCATTTTTATAGAAGCTATTGGGGTTTTTAGTTCATGTGAAATGGTAGCCATAAAATTGGTTTTAGCCTGATCTAATTCTTTAAAATTCGTTACGTTTTTAAGAATAAACACTTTGCCGGCCGTTCGCTTAGCAAAACTAAGGGTTTGTTCGCCATCAAGAATTTGAGGTATAGCAATTTGATTGGTTTCTAAACTAAAGTAATTGGGTTTATTGTTAAGCACAATCTCTATGAGCTGGTCGTCTGTTTTTGTTACAATAGTTTTTAGCAAATGACTTTTACTACTTAATTCTTCTACGGTTTTGCCTGTTACGCTGCGTTCTTCTAGGTTAAGCACCTCGCTGGCCAAACGGTTCAAGAAAATAATTTTACCGTCTTCATCAGTTCCAATTACCGCGTCTTGCATTTGCTCAATAATGGTCTCTATACGTAGTTTTTCAGATTTTAGCTCGGCAACATTGCTGCTTTCCCAACTATCAAGTTTTCTGGCCATGTCATTAAAAGCAATAGCTAATTGCGCAAATTCTTCGGTGCCTTTAAAGTGTAGCCTTTGTTTATAGTTTTTCTTTCCAATTTCTCTAATACCATCTAGTAACAAGGCTAAAGGATTTGCGATAAACCCAGGAAAGCTTAAAATGAAAGTAAAAAGAATGATAAAAAATATAAATGCTGCCAAACCTAAATATAAGGTAGAGTGGGCTACTGTTTTTTCTGAAAGCTGACTTTTGCTTACAATGGCCTGCATATTAAGGTCTTCTATTTGGTAAATAGCAGATTTGATTTGCGCCAGTTGGTTATTGTTTCCAGTTGCTAAAAATAGTTCTAAGGCTTTGTAAAGCTGCAAAACCACCTCTTTTTCACCAGGCTCAGTAATATTTTGCTTTTCTTTTTCTAGTAAATCTTTAAATCTACTTATCGATGTGGCTTGTTGTAAACTATCGCCATCTATTAGCAACCGCATTTCTTTGGCATATTGCAACGAGTGGTTGTTGTCTTTTAAAATAAGAACAGTACTTTCAGAAATACGGTTAATTTGGTACAGAGAAATAGCGCCAAAAGAAAGTAAGATGACAAAAAGGAAACCTATTCCTAGTCTAAGTTTTGTTTTAAGCTTCATGGCTATTTATTAAGATAAAATTACCAAATCGATACTTCGGTTGGCTATGTTTTTTAATAATTTATTGATGATCTGACTTCTGAAGACAACTTTTATCCATTGCAATTGTGGCTTACCGATACACAAAGTTGTGATTTTTTTCTCGCTAACTACTTCTAAAATAGCTGAGGAAATATCATTGCTTTTTATTTTCATTACTTCGGCCCCTAATTCCGTAGCTAATTTAAAGTTATTAATCAGGTGTCGTTGTTTGTCTAAACGAATTTTGTTTGCCTGTTCGCCCTCTGTTTGTACATAAAGTACGATCCAGGGAGAGCGGTAATAGCTGGCCAATCTGGAAGTTTTGCGGATAATCATTTGTGCCATTTTCTCATTAGACGAAATACAGGCTAGAAATTGTTCGTGCCTAAAATTGCTTAATTTGCTATCGCTAATTTTTTGATCGAGATAGCTAGCTACTGTGCTTAGGGCCTGTTCACGAAGTTGTATAATGATTTCTTTTTTGAAGAAGTGCTGTAATGCTTGTTCAATTTTATCTTTATGATAGATCTTTCCAGCCTTTAACCTGTCAATTAATTCATCTACACTTAAATCAATATTTACTACTTCATCTGCTAGTTTTAAAAGTCTATCTGGTATCTTTTCGCTTATCTGTACACCTGTAATTTGCTGCATCATCACATTTAAGCTTTCTAAATGTTGCGTGTTTACTGCTGTAATTACCGAAATTCCTGCATCTAAAACATCTACCACATCTTGCCAACGTTTTTCGTTTTTACTACCGGGTATGTTATGGTGTGCCAGTTCATCTACCACAACTACTTCTGGATGCCTAACTAAAACAGCCTGTAAATCCATTTCCTCTAATTCTTTTCCTTTATGGAATATCTTTTTACGGGGAATTACAGGTAAACCTTCGGTTAAAGCAACGGTTTCTTTACGTTGGTGTGTTTCTACATAACCTAACTGTACGTCGATATGATGTTGTAATAGGCTATGTGCTTCTTGTAACATTCGATAGGTTTTTCCTACACCAGCACTCATGCCTAGGTAAATCTTTAAACGACCACGTTTGGATTGTTGTAAAAGCGATAAAAAATGAGTGTCGGAAGAGGAGTTAGGTTTCATCTTTAACTGTTGTTTTTTAAAAAAAAGTTAAGTAGAATAGCCATATTGCCATTGTTTTTGTTTTTGGAAATATGGCTATTTCATATTTAAAACGATATCGCTAAACTGGTAGTGATACTTGCATTATAATCAACCATACGTTCTCTGCGTACAAATTGGTCATCGCCTTGATAGATTTTGCCTTCTAATCGTAACAACGCCTGTTTAAACAGATTGTAGTCGATATTTAACGAATAGCCATTTACTTTAAACCCGTTCGGATTTTCAGTGGCAACCATCATCGCTTTGCTGTCTTTATAAAATTCATAACGCCCTGCTAAAGCCCACTGGGTAGCAAAGGCGTATCTAGCAATCAATACTGGAGATAGTATCTGTTTGGTTTCGCTGCTTCCTTTGACAATTTGCTGTGTACCATAGTCTAAACCTGCGGTTAACCCAAAACTATCGCTAAGTTGTAGCACGCCATAAAAGTTTTGATAAAAGCGACGAGTACGTAAAGCATCCTCACCCTCGTAACCTAGGTAATTGCTATAATTTAACGTGATGTTGTCGCTTGGCTTAAAACTAAGTTGTAAACCACCAGCAGGTTTAGAGTTACCATCTAAACGTTTAATACGTTGCCATCCATTAAGGTAAAGTAGGGTAGCACTTAGTTTTTGATCGTTGGTAGTATAGGTTAGTTTTGCTCCTGTTTCGAAATACGGCGTATTTTCTGATGAAATATTTCTGGTTAACACCCAGCAATCTTTACTGATGGCACTTTCAAAGCCAATATGCGAAGCGAAAATACCTGCGTCTATCCATAGGTTAGCTGTTTTAGAAAGCTTTACACCTGCATTAGCCTCGAAAGCATTTTTCATTACATCTGGTTCTGCTGCGTAATTGGCGCTCATGTAAGTTCCTAGAGCTAGGGCTAAATTGCCTCTTACTCGCTGCGCTTGATAGCTGGCTTTGATGAAAGCCAAATTTACGTTTACTTCGTTGTTTCGGTTATGGCTGTAGATAAAGGCAGGCCGCAAGTTGTTAGTAGGCTTGTTAAAATCGTAACTATAATAAGTTTCTAAGTAACCTGATATTTTAAGCGGTTGAGCTTCTTGTGCGAAAGCGTGGCAAGTTGCAAGTATTGCAGTTGCGAGTAATGATATTTTTTTCATGATTTTTATATGTCTATTAAATTATGAACACATTCTCGTCATTGCGAGGTACGAAGCAATCCTACAACTATAGACAGTCAGTAGGACTAGCGCTTTAAGATTGCTTCGTAACTCACAATGACGACATAAGTCAAGGGTTTATTTACTGAACTTTTCTAATTCGATATTTAATGCTAATACATTGATTTTTGAAGGGCCAAACAAACCTAATAGCGGCTTTTCGGTGTTTATTTCTATAAGTTTCATCACTTTTGATAAAGGGATTTGGCGATAGGTTGCTATTCGTTTAGCTTGAGTTTGAGCACCAGCTACAGAAATATTTGGGTCTAAGCCGCTACCAGATGCGGTAACCAGTTCAACTGGAATATCCTTTTTTTGTAGTCCAGGGTGATACTTCAACAAGGTATCAATTCTATTGCTTACTTCTTTGAGATAATCTGGATTGGTTGCACCTTTGTTGGAGCCTCCCGAACCTGCGGCATTGTAGCCAACTGCCGATGGGCGGCCCCAGAAATATTGTGGCTTAGTGAATGATTGGCCGATTTGTTTGTAGCCAACTATTTTACCTTTCAGCATTACCTTTTCTCCGCTACCTTCGCCTTTGCTTAATTTAGCCGCAAAGCTGATGAATAGGGGATAGAGCACACATAAGATCACTGTAAAAACAGCGGTTAATTTAATGGATGGAAGAATATACTTTTTCATCTGTTTTATGTTTTTTAATTGTGATGAATGGTTTCATCATTATATTTTGAATTAGAGAAATAAACCAATGCACAGATCGATGATTTTGATGCCGATAAAAGGAGCAATAACACCGCCTAAGCCGTAAATAAGTAGGTTTCTGCGTAATAATGCACTAGCGCCTATGGGCTGGTAGGCTACACCTTTTAATGCTAGTGGAATAAGCAACGGAATAATGATTGCATTAAAAATTACAGCAGAGAGAATGGCACTTTCTGGACTTTTTAACCCCATAATATTTAAGCCTTGTAGTGCTGGTATGGCTGCAATAAATAGGGCAGGCACAATGGCAAAGTACTTAGCTACATCATTAGCGATAGAAAAAGTGGTTAAAGTACCTCGTGTAATTAGTAGTTGCTTTCCAATTTCTACAATCTCAATCAGTTTGGTTGGGTCGTTATCCAAATCAACCATGTTGCCGGCCTCTTTAGCTGCTTGGGTACCGCTGTTCATCGCTACACCTACATCTGCTTGGGCTAGGGCAGGGGCATCGTTGGTGCCGTCGCCCATCATCGCTACCAATTTACCTGCCTGCTGCTCAGCTTTAATGTAGTTCATTTTGTCTTCTGGCTTGGCTTCGGCAATAAAGTCATCAACACCCGCTTTTTCGGCAATGTATTTAGCTGTTAAAGGATTATCGCCGGTAACCATTACCGTTTTTACACCCATTTTACGTAAGCGTTCAAAGCGTTCGCTAATGCCGGGCTTAATAATATCTTGCAACTCTATTACGCCAACTGGCTGATGATTTCTATTGACCACCAAAGGTGTACCGCCGTTTTCGGCAATCTTTTTTACTTGGTTAACAAGCTTTGAAGATAGCTCATAGCCATGTTGTTGAGCGAAGAACTTCATCGCATCGAAAGAACCTTTTCTAATGCTTAAACCGTCGGCTGTATCAATTCCGCTTGAACGAGTTTCGGCTGTAAAATCTATGAATTGAGCATTTTTGGGTTCAGTAATTTCCAAGCTTGGATATTGCTGATGGGTAAGCTCAACAATAGATTTTCCTTCGGGAGTTTGATCTGCCAAAGATGCCAAGTAAGATAGCCTCACAAATTCAGTTTCGTCTAAGTCGTCATTTGGATAAAAAGCGGTTGCTTTTCTGTTGCCAATGGTGATGGTTCCGGTTTTATCCAACAATAAAACATCAATATCTCCAGCAGTTTCAACGGCTTTTCCAGATTTGGTAATTACGTTAGCCCTTAATGCCCTGTCCATGCCAGCAATGCCAATAGCAGATAATAAACCACCAATGGTTGTTGGAATTAAGCAAACGAATAATGCGATTAGCGAAGCAATGGTTATTGGCGTTTGCGCATAGTTGGCGAAAGGTTTTAAAGTGACACAAACAATAATAAAAATTAGCGTGAAACTGGCCAGCAAAATAGTCAAGGCAATTTCGTTGGGTGTTTTTTGCCTCGATGCACCTTCTACTAATGCGATCATTTTGTCCAAAAAACTCTCGCCAGGTTGGGAAGTTACTTTTACTTTTATTTCATCAGAGAGTACTTTTGTGCCGCCAGTTACCGACGATTTATCGCCACCAGCTTCTCTAATTACTGGCGCAGATTCGCCAGTTATCGCACTTTCATCAATAGTAGCAATGCCAACAATAATTTCTCCATCGGTAGGAATGATTTCTCCGGCTTTGCATACAAATACATCATCTTTTTGCAAGGCATTACTAGAAATTGTTTTTGTAGAACCATCACTTAAAAGCAAAAAAGCTGGCGTTTCTTCTCTCGTTTTTCTTAAACTATCTGCTTGTGCTTTTCCTCTTGCTTCGGCAATGGCTTCGGCAAAATTGGCAAACAATAAGGTTAGGAGTAGTACTAAAAATACACTAAAATTATAGGCGAAGCTTCCTTCAGAAACATTGCTAATACTGTATACGCTTACGCCCGCCATAATCAATGTGCCTATTTCCACAGTAAACATTACCGGATTTTTGATCATGGTAAGCGGGTTAAGCTTAACGAACGATTGTTTAATGGCTATGCCCAGCATCGCCGAATTCAACAATTTTGAGGTGGTGTGTTCCATGTTATTTAATCATTGTAAAGTATTCTGCAATTGGGCCAAGTGCCAAAGCAGGGAAATAAGAAAGTGCGTTAAGCACCACAATAATGGCGAAAGTCATTAGAGCAAAGGTTTTGGTGTCTATTTTTAATGTACCAGCACTTTCGGGGATATATTTTTTCTTTGCCAATAAGCCGGCGATAGCTAAAGGCCCAATAATTGGAATAAAGCGCCCGAAGAGTAAAATTACGCTTGTCATCACATTCCAAAACATATTGTTATCGCCTAAGCCTTCGAAACCAGAACCATTATTGGCGTTAGCAGAAGTAACTTCGTACAACATCTCTGAAAAACCGTGAAAACTCGGATTATTGAGCCATGCAGAAGGAGAGGTACCCCAAGCTGCGCTGCCATGTTGTACAAAAGTGTAACTGGCTAAAGCGGTTCCGCACATAATTAGCAACGGACTGATGAGCGTTACCAAAGCCGCTATTTTTACTTCCCTAGCTTCGAGCTTGTGTCCTAAAAATTCTGGTGTACGGCCAACCATCAGCCCTGCTATAAATACTGCAATAATGAGGTATACAAAGTAGTTGAGCAAACCAACACCACAGCCGCCGTAAAAGGCATTGATCATCATAGCTAGCAATTGGTAAAGACCTGTAAGTGGCATGGTACTGTCGTGCATTCCGTTAACCGATCCTGTGCTTATTACTGTAGTAATGGTGCTCCAATAGGCAGTAGCTGCTGGTCCAAACCGTACTTCTTTTCCTTCCATTGCTCCTGTAGGTTGTGCTATTCCCAATTGCGCTATCTTAGTATTGCCGCTCAGTTCGCTTTGTAGGGTAGGAAGGAGCAAGAGTAGAAACCCGATAGTCATTACGCCAAAGATGGTCCAAGCTAATTTTTTTCTGCCAATGAAAATGCCGAAGGCAATAACCATTGCAATGGGGATCATCATTTGTGAGATTGCTTGCACCATATTGGTGAAATAGCTAGGGTTTTCTAAAGGATGGGAAGAATTTACACCAAACCAACCGCCTCCGTTAGTCCCCAAATGTTTGATAGCCACCATAGCAGCAGCTGGGCCTCGGCTTACCGAAATGCTATCGCCTTGTAAAGTTGTAATTTGGTCTTTACCGTCGTAAGACGCTGGTACGCCATTAAAAGCTAAAACCAACGCAATTACGATTGATATAGGTAACAAGATTCTGGTAATGGCTAAAGTAAAATGTTGCCAAAAGTTACCCAGTTTCAACGCTGTTTTTTCTTTAAAAGCTTTGAAGAACGAAATAGCAATGGCAATACCCGTAGCTGCAGAAACAAATTGCAAAAACATAACGATAAACTGCTGCGTTGAATACGTTAGGCCACTTTCGCCGCTGTAGTGCTGCAAGTTACAGTTTACCACAAAGCTAATAATGGTATTAAGGGCCAAATGCGGTGACATGCCCGGGTTACCATCTGGATTTAGCGGTAATTTGTCTTGATGCATTAATATGAAAAAACTGTAAATAAGCCAAAGTGAATTAATGGTAAGCATGGCTTTAAGGTGTTGTTTCCAATCCATTTGTTCGTTTGGATTAACACCCGATATTTTGTAAATAAGATGTTCTAGCGGGGCTAGAAAGTTGGTCCAAACACGTTTTCCGGCAAATACCTTAGCCAAGTAGCCGCCTAATGGAATGGCGATAATTAACGTGAGGGCAAACGTGGCAATAATGCCTAAAAGTTCTGTCTGCATGATTTAGAATTTTTCTGGATGGAGCAGTACGTATAACATGTATGCGAACACTGCAATGGAAATGATTAATAGAATTAACATAGTTTAAATTTTTTCGAACCAATCAATAGATTTGAATAGTAGCCAAATGCCGATAAGCAAGGCGAGGAAGAGCAAAAGTGTCATCATCATTTTATCTTTTTACTTGGCCTATTTGCTATCGCTGTGCCATTATAAAGATTTTGATGTTAATTTGCTGATTTATAAGTTTTTGTCAGTTTTTTTGATATTTCAGGCCATAAAAAAAGCCTCTCGTTTTGAGAAGCTTTTTATCATTTTGAGAAAAAGTTAGTATTTCGGAATGCTATACAAATCCATTTTTCTGTAAAGCGTTGCCAAGCCAATACCCAATAACTGGGCAGTTTCTGTTTTATTGCCCAAAGTATATTGCAATACTTTTTTGATATGCTCTTCTTCTATACTAGCCATATCTAAATTTGTATTAATTTTTGAAGAAGCGGCGTTAAAGCTAGCAGGTAATAAACTGCTGTCTAAACTAGCACCAGTACTTAGAATTAGTGTTCGCTCTATCGTGTTTTTTAGTTCTCTTATGTTACCTTTCCAGTTGTGCTGTAAAAGTAATTGCTGAAAATCTGCATTCATTTTTACTGTAGAAGCACTAAATTGTTTGATGAAATGCTCGGCCAAAAAAAGAATGTCTTCTTTTCTATCGTTAAGCTTTGGCAGATGTAATGTAAATACAGATAGCCTATAAAATAGATCTTCCCTAAAGTTGCCCTTTTCAACTTCTTCTAAAAGGTTTTTATGCGTAGCTGCAATTAGCCTTACCTGCACTTTTTTGGTTTGTAGGTCGCCTAACTTGATGAAAGTACCATCTTCTAATACCCTTAAAATTTTAGCCTGCATGTGTAGTGGCATATCGCCAATTTCATCCAAAAACAAGGTGCCGCCATCAGCCTGTTCTAGTAAGCCCTTTTTATCTTGTAATGCCCCGGTGAACGCCCCTTTTTTATATCCAAAAAGCTCACTTTCTAATAAATCGGCACTAATTGCGCTGCAGTTAATCGCTAAAAGTACACTTTCCTTATATTTACTAGCATCGTGAATGGCTTTGGCAAAAACTTCTTTACCAGTCCCGGTTTCTCCCAATAAAAGTACGTTGGCCTGTGTAGGAGCCACTTTTTTAGCCATTGCGATGGCTTCTAGTAACAATGCTGATTGGCCAATAATGGCATCGAAACCTTTTTGAGCAGTTTGTTGCTGCTGCACTACTGCAACTTTATCGGCCGCTTCAAAGGCTTTGGCTACTAAAGGTATAATTTTGTCATTGTCATCGCCTTTGGTAATGTAATCGTAAGCTCCATTTTTAATGGCTTTTACACTATCGGTAATGGTGCCGTAAGCGGTAAGGTGAATTACTTGTACAAATGGTTTTTGTTGTTTAATTAAAACTAGTAAGTCAATACCATTAAAATCGGGTAATTTAACATCGCATAATACCACCTTAATTGGATGTTTTGCTAATAAAGTTAAGCCTTCTTTACCAGTGTATGCTTTATGAACAATATATCCTTCTAATTCAAGTATACGGGCTAAAAGGTCGCAAAGCCTTTTTTCGTCATCTATAATAAGCAGATTTTTAGAGTTCATGCTACGAAGATACGAGGGTTTTGATAATTTAGCGATACCCTTTTATTAAAACAACATTTTACCAATTTGTAAAAGTAAAACCGAAGCTAATTCTTGTTGGTTTTTGAGGGTTATTGCTTTTTGCTAATGCCATCTTAATAATTGCTTAACATTAAGATGGTTATTTTTGTTGCGTTATCTACCTTGGTTTATAAAAATAAAAGATTTAAGGTAAATAGTTTTTGTTGTGTGTTGGTTTTCTTTTTATTACTTTTATAAAGTGTTTTGTCTTAAAAAGAAAGCAAATGGAACAATTAAATATCAATTGCAATCAATAGTTTTAGAGCTATGACTCCTTTTCGGACTTTAAGTACTGAACAAATCAAAGGTTTTCGAGAAGGAAATGAACTCGCTTTTCGATATATTTATTTACATTTTAGCACAAAGGTTTATGCTTTTGCTTTTAGTTTTTTAAAAGAAAGACAGCAAAGCGAAGAAATTGTACAAGAAACATTTCTTGCCTTGTGGGAAAATCGTCAAAAATTTGATGAAAATAGAGCTTTAGAGCCGTACCTGTTTACCATTGCCAAGCGTTTAATCCTCGATCAACTTAGGAAAGTAGTGAGTACTCGCACTATGAGAGCTAAATTGTTAGCCATTATTGAGAAGCAGCATAACGAAACGGAAGAACAGATCATTTTTTCGGATATGTTAGTTTTTGCAGAAAGGGCAATTAACGAACTGCCAAAGCAACAACAAACTGTTTTTAGACTTAGTCGTGTGGAAGGGCTTAGTTACGAAGAAATTGCAGAGCAACTCAGTTTATCTAAAAATACAGTAAAGAACCATCTTATCGTAGCTGTTAAAAAGCTAAAATCACATTTCGATAATCAAGAAATGCTTTACTTATTCTGTATAATAAGTGTTTTTTATTAAAATTAATTAGCTGTTTATTAGTGTCTTAATAATTTTTAGTCGGATATTTTTTATCAGACTAGTCTTATTTGCCCATATAAACGTATTCCTTACATAGCACCGTAATTTGCGAGGCTAAAAACCAAATCAAACTTGAAAAATAACAGACTGCAATTTCTTTTAAAATTGTTGGTTGATAACGAAATTAATAAGCAAGAACTCGAAGAACTGGCTGAATTACTTTCGGAAACTAATGATGAACAGGCAATTGATACCCAATTTAAGAACACTTGGAACAATGTTGACACACCAACCGAACTGGATAGTGGGGTGTACCAGCAAATTATTGCGCATCCTCGTTTTTCTTCAGCTAATGATACAACTAAATCCATTTCAGTTAAGCAAAACCGTTTAAAAGCGTGGTATTATTATGCTGCTGCCATTTTGTTAATTTGTTGCGGCATAGGACTAAGTATATACCTAGCTAAATTTAATAATGGGAGTGTTGAAGACGTTTCTGTTAGTAACTATGCCCAGAAATCGGTAACAACAAGCGGAAACCAAACGCATGTTACTTTAAAACTTTCTAATGGGAAAGAACTCATTTTAGATGAGGCTAACTTTGGTAAGATTGTCACAGAAGACCAAGTATCCATCATTAAAAATAAAGACGGACAACTGGTTTACGATTTAAGTAAGGTTGTAGATAATGGCGAATTAGCTTACAATACGATAAGTACGCCCGTGGGCAGCAACTACCAAGTGGTATTATCAGATGGTACCAAAGTATGGCTCAATGCAAAGTCATCATTAAAATTTCCTGCGGTATTTAAAGGTGCCCAAAGACAGGTAGAGCTATCAGGAGAAGCCTATTTTGAAGTAGCACACAATAAAAAACAACCCTTCGTATTAAGTGCAAAACAAATGAGTGTACAAGTACTAGGTACACATTTTAACGTATCGGCTTATGAAGATGATCAAGCTGTAAAGGCAAGCTTATTAGAAGGTGCAATTAAAGCCAGTTACCAAAATTCATCGCTATTGCTTAAACCTGGACAACAAGCTTCACTTACCAACAAAGCAGCTGTATTAACTCAACTAAACTTCGATGCTGATGAAGTAATGGATTGGAAAAATGGGTATTTCATCTTCAGAAATGAACCTATTGATGAGATCATGAACAAGATTAGTAGATGGTATCATATAGATGTGGCCTACGAAGGGCAGGTAACTAAAGAGGCATTTGGTGGAAAATATGTAAAAACCAGTTCGCTTGCAGAGTTGCTAAGCAGCTTAGAGTTAACCGGAACTGTGAAATTTAAGATAGAAGGAAGGAGGGTAACCGTAATGCAGTAATATTTCTATCTATAACGGTTACAAAAAAATCAGGAGAGCTTGGACCCTCTCCCGATTATAAAGCAAAAAATGCTTTACAGGTAACTAAACTGAAACGAGAAGAGACAGATTAATTAAACCCGTATTTCAAATGTATAAAAATTATACTTCTTTATTGCGTAGAGTTTTCTGCGTGCCCAAAAAAATATTACTTGTAATGAAACTCATATTTGTTTTATTGACCACTATAGGTTTACAGGTGGCTAGTGCCAGCACTTTTGCCCAAGTAAGCTTAGCTAAAACTAAGGCCAAGTTAGAAACCGTACTTACCGAGTTGGAAAAGCAAACGGGCTATAATTTCATTTACAATTCCGGTATGATTGCAAAAATCAACAATGTAAATGTATCGGTTAAGAATGTAAGCTTAACCGAAGCGCTAAATAAAGCCTTAGAAAATCAACCACTAAGTTTTACCCTAAACGGAAACACGGTAGTAATTGTAGAACGAAAACAAAACCAAAAACAATTGCGGGTTAGTGGTACTGTAGTGGATAAAGATAACCTAGCTATTCCAAATGTGTCGGTAAGTATAAAAGGCACTAAAGTGGTAGAAATGACTAACGTAGATGGTAAGTTTACAATAAACGTTCCGGACGCAAACACCGTGTTGGTGTTTAACTTTTTGGGATTTCAGCCTACCGAGGTTAAAGTAGGTAACCAAACCAACTTAAAAATAGTTCTTAAGGAAAGCGTTGAAGCGCTAAACGAAGTTGTAGTAACTGCCTTAGGTATCAAAAGAGAAGAAAAATCTTTAGGTTATTCGGTTACGCAAGTAAAAGGCGAAGAGCTTACAGACGCCTTGTCTAACAACTGGACAGATGCCTTAACTGGAAAAGTTGCAGGTTTAAACATGATCAAATCTGGTGGTGGCCCGGCGGGTTCTAACAAAATTATTTTACGAGGAGAGAGTTCGCTAAGTGGTGATAATTCGGCGTTGATTGTGGTTGACGGCGTTGTTGTAAGCTCTAAAATTTCGGAAGGGAATGGTTCTTATCTGGGGTCCGAAAACCCTATAGACCACGGTAACGGAATTAGTGATTTAAACCCCGAGGATATTGAAAGCGTTTCTGTGTTGAAAGGGCCGGGAGCAGCAGCATTGTACGGTTCTAGAGGTTCTAATGGTGCCATCATTATCACTACCAAATCCGGTAAAGAAAACCAAAAGGGCTTGGGAATTACGTTTAACTCCAATGCCGTTTTTGGTACCATTAATCGCTGGCCAGATTTTCAATATGAGTACGGGCAAGGGGCCATTGGTAACGATGAATATTACTCTTGGGGAGCTACAGAAGACGGTGCGAATACCAAAAACACGGGAGGCGCCTGGGGCCCAAAATTTGATGGGCAAGAGTATTATCAATGGGACCCTAATTTGTTAACTCGAGGTACCGAAAGAACACCTTGGGTACCTTACAAAAACAATAGGAAAGATTATTTTGAGGTATCGCAAACGTTAACTAATAGTCTTTCGGTAAGTGGCGGTAACGCAAAAACCACTGCTCGTTTAAGTTTTACCAACCTAACCAATAAATGGATTGTACCCAATACAGGTTACGATAGAAATACCATTGCCTTAAACGTATCGCAAAAAGTGAACGATAAGTTGATGATTTCGACCAAATTAAGTTATAACAACAAATTTAGTGACAACTTGCCTTCTACAGGATACAATAACCAAACCGTAATGTACAGCATGATTGGGATGGTGCCCAATGCCGATCTCAATTGGTACAAACAATATTGGATACCAGGTAGTGAGGGCTTAAAGCAGATTAGGCCATTTGCCAACGGATTGGATAACATTTATTTGGCCGTTTACGAAATGCTGAACAAAAGCAACAGAAACCAATTGATAGGTACCATAAGCGCAAATTATGAGTTCACAAAAAACTTGAATTTGATGGTAAGGAGCTCTATAGATTGGGCAGCAGAAGCTAGGTCGCAACGAAAACCTAAAGATGCTGCAAGGTTTCCAGAGGGTATGTTCCGTACACAAGATATCGATCAAAAGGAAACCAATACAGATTTCTTATTGAATTACAAACATAAAATTGGTAAAGATATTGAAGCTTCGTATTCGGCGGGCGGATCTTTGATGATCAATAAATACAAAATGGTATCGTTAAGTGCCGATAGGTTAAGGTATCCGGATATTTATACTTTTGCCAATGTGCAAGATAGGGTAGAATCCAATTCTAGAACTATTGAGTATGCGGTAAATAGCTTATATGGTTTGGCACAGTTTGCCTATAAAAACTATCTTTTTTTAGACTTCACAGGTCGTAACGACTGGGCTTCTGTATTGGCATCAGAATTTTCTACAGAAAACGTATCCTTTTTCTACCCGTCAGTAAATTTAAGTGGTTTAGTATCTGAAATGTTTAGTTTGCCAAAGGCCATTTCGTTTTTTAAGTTAAGAGCTTCTTGGTCGCAGGTTGGCGGTGGCGGGGTAACACCTTACCTAACAGGATACAATTATATTTCAAAAGCAGTTTACTCATCGGGTATGGCCAATCCAACTTTTATTGCCAATGAAGACCTAAAGAATGAGTTATCTTCTACGCTGGAGTTTGGTACAGATATCCGTTTATTTAAAAGTAGATTAGGCTTAGATGCTACGTATTACAGAAGTAATATCAAAAATCAAATTTTAAATGTGCCTTTAGATAGGGCTACAGGTTACAATTATAGCGTAATGAACTCGGGTTTAGTGCAAAACAAGGGGATAGAACTGGCCTTAAACGGCGTGCCGCTTAAATCTAGCAAGGGTCTAAATTGGGACGTAGCAGTAACCTTTGCTGCAAATAGAAATAAAATTGTTTCTCTTGCAGATAGCGTTGATAATTACGTGATGCAAACTGGGCCACGAGGCTCAATGGAAGCAAGGGTAGGTGGCCGTATGGGCGATTTGTACGGTTTAGGTTACTCTCGCAGTCCCGATGGGCAAATCATCTACAACTCGCAAGGTTATCCGGTATTAACCGAAGAGGCATTTTATTTAGGCAGGGCTACGCCAGATTTTAACTGGGGCGTGGTAAATAACTTTCGTTACAAGCAATGGCGCTTAAAAGTATTGGTAGATGGGCAATATGGTGCGGTAGCCTACTCGCACACCCATGCAGCGGCCTCGGTAGCTGGTAAATTAACCAACAGCTTGCCAGGAAGATATACAGGTATTATTGGCAAAGGCGTACAACGCAATCCAGACGGTACTTTTAGACCTAACGATGTAGTGGCCGAAGAAATAGGAACTTATTATAACGAACATTTTAAGGCAGACAATGTAGAAGCCAACACTTTCAGTACCGATTTTATCAAATTGAGAGAGCTGAGATTAGATTATACCTTGCCAGCCAAGTGGATGAAAAAAATTAAATTTCAAAAAGCAGTTATTGGTATTTACGGTAGAGATTTATTTGTTTGGAGCGATTGGCCAGCTTACGATCCCGAGTTTGGCACACTTGGCAATAGCGATATCCAACGTGGGTTTGAGGTGGGACAGTTTCCATCAACCAGAAATTTTGGAGCAAACCTATCATTTACCTTTTAACGAGTATTAGCGATGAAAAAAATTATAACAGCATTAGCAATTACCGCAAGCTTAGTTTCTTGTACCAAAGATTTTAGTGAACTAAATACAAGTAAAGATGGCGCAAAATTTACTACACCAGAAACTTTATTAGGACCAGCAGTACACGAAGTACTGAAGAGAAACCTAAACAGGTGTTTAAGGTTAACACACGAATTGATGCAGGTGCACGTAACCTTAAATGATGGCGACGAGATACACCGTTATGTAATAAGACCACAAGAATCTGATTACATGTGGAACAACTGGTACCTACAGTTAACTAATATTAGAGATATTTATAAAGGTGGCGACGGTATCAATAGCAATGCTTTTATGGGTATTTCTTTGGTGTTAGATTCTTGGGTATCTTCTTTAATTACAGATGTTTATGGGGATGTTCCTTATTTTGATGCCAACAAGGGCAGGGAGGGATTTTTACAGCCCCGTTTCGATAAGCAAAAAGATATTTATGCAGATTTATTCAAAAAGTTGGAGCAAGCTAACGAATTGTTTAAAACAGCTTCGTTAACAGAAACTGAAGCAAAATTAGATCCTATTTATGCTGGAGATTTGGCTAAGTGGAGGAAATTTGGTAACAGTCTTTACTTAAGATTGTTGTTGAGGGCTTCGGGAACGGGAGAGCTTGATATAGCAAACAAAATTACAGAGGTAGTAGATACCAAGAAAACCAACTACCCAATTTTTACTAGCAATAACGATTCTGCCATTTTAAAATTCCAAACTACGGCACCTTATCTATCAGAATTTGCCGAATACCGCGATTTAGATTTTTGGGTTAACAACAGCTTGGGCGAATTTTTCATTGATCACCTTAACGAGTGGAACGACCCTCGTCGTGATAAATGGGCTACTAAAAAAGACAATGCTTTTGTGGGCATACAAAGTGGTTATCCGGTAGGGCAAATTCCTGCACCACAATCGCAGTATCACAAGAATTTAATGACAGAGCCTCTGCTAGGTAACATCATCAATTATCCAGAGTTGCAATTTATTTTGGCCGAGTGTGCTTTAAAAGGTTACATACCAGGCGGCGATCCTAAAGCCTATTACGAAGCAGGGGTAACTGCAGCCATTACCATGTGGGGTGTTAGCGTACCAACTGGCTATTTAACAGACTCTAGCGCTCAATGGTATAGCGACGATGATAATGATTTGAAGTTGCAAAAAATAATGCTACAGAAGTATTACACACTGTTTTTTACCGACTTCCAATCATGGATAGAGCACCGCAGAACTGGCTTTCCGAAGCTGCCGCAAGGTTTCGGTTTGCAAAACGATCGCATTATGCCTACTCGCTTGAAATATCCAGTAAACGTACAAAGGGTAAACCAACAAAACTATTTAGCCGCAGTAGCTAATATGGGTGGCGATGATATGAAAACTAAAGTGTGGTGGAACAAATAGGTTAAATTGAAAATGAAAAATAACATAAAAACATATTTAGCAATAGCTTTTGCAATGCTGTTTGTGGCATCATGTAAAAAAAACGAAAACGAGGCTATTGGAACAGTAAGTCCGGTGGTAAGTATTCGTTTCGTGAAAGCTTTACACAATGGCGACGACATCAACCTTGTTAAAGAAAAACTAATGGACGCTACCCAAATAGCAGGGTTAGTGATCTCTGATAAAAACAGCGGTAATTTTGACCCCAAAGAGTTTGTTTTACAGAATACCAATAAGGGTATTACGGCTGGCTTGGTAATTAAGCTTACCGATGCAAACACCACAATTAATTACGGAGACTCGGTTAAAGTTGAAATAGAAAACTGTGTGTTAACAAGAGAAAGCGGCGTGATGAAGATCAAAGGAGACAACTTAAATCTATCAAAAGTAACAAAGGTGTCTTCAAATAATACACTTAAACCCATTGTGTTAAGTCCAACACAATTATTCTCGCAGTTTTATACCAGAGAAAGTACGTTGATACAACTAGATAATGTAACCATTCCAGATTTAACTGGAGGCGAGGTTTTTGGAGGCGAGTACAGATTAAGCGAAAATTTGAGTATCTCTTTGTTTTTAAATACAAGTAGCAACGCCAATTTCGCTCAAAATTTTGTACCAATGGTTGCGTCTTTTATCGGTATTCCTACGTATTACAACGCAAGTTCTAATTATTACAACACTGCAAAATTGCTTTTTAAAATGCCTAACGAAGATGCAGTTTTTAACCAAACTGGATCGGTGTATGCGAATTTTCCTGAAGATTTTGAACTGGCACCAGCAAGTGTAAAATCACAGTTCTTAATGCCAGCAATAAACGATAAAGTAACTTTTAAAACCGGCACTTGGAAGCTTTATCAAGCGGTAATTGGCGATAGGGTTAACCTCGATAAATTCAATCCTCTAGGTAAACAAGCAATTAGATTGCAAGAGCAGTTAACCGAAGCTGCTTATTTAGAAATGGATTTTGATTTGCCCAACGGTGCATCACAATTAACATTTTCTTATGCCGCTGCTACGCCACAATCTGGAACTGCTGTAGCCAGTAGTTTTAAACTAGAGTATTCTCAAGATGGGGGCAATACTTGGCTGCAAGTTGGCGAAACCCTTACCAGCGACGCTGTGCTGGCAAAAGAGGCATCGTTTGCGCTAAATATTAGCGGTACTGTTAGGTTTAGAATTAACAAACTAGGCTTAGGACCTAATGGCGCAGTAATTAAAAACGGTTTACTAAACATAGATGATTTTAAAGTTTTTCAAAATGTCGATTAACACAATTAATTATTTACAGATGAAAAAGATATTATATATTTTGCTGGCCTTTGCACTCGTAATTACTGCCTGCAAAAAAAGCGATTCGGATAGTGCACCTACCAATCCATCTATTTTAAGTATTGTGCCTGCGGTGGCTATGGCCAATCAAAACGTAACTATTAAGGGCAAACGCTTTTCTGCAACGCCAACAGAAAATATCATTAAATTTTCTGGCGTTACCGCCGAGATCGTATCGGCAAGCGAAAGCGAGCTAGTGGTTGTGGTACCAGCAAATGGCAGTACCGGCAACGTAACTATTACGGTAAACGGCAAAACATCTAAAGGGCCAATATTTACCTACGGAGCATCAGATGCTGCTGCAGAGTTTGAGTACATTACTTCAACTTATGCAGGTTCTGGAACATCTGGTAATACTTTGGGTCCCTTACTAGAGGCCCAGTTTTCTACCCTAGAAGGCGTAGCGCTTGATGAAAGTACCGGCGATTTAATCTTGGCAGATCGAGGAAATCAAATCATTAAGAGGATTAAGAAAAATGGTACAGAAGTAGAATTGGTTTCGGGAATTAAAGGATCGGGTACTGTAAATGGCACCTTAGATGTAGCTAAGTTTAATAACCCATACAAAGTGGCTGTGGATAAATTTGGTATCATTTACACAGTAGATAACGGCGGCGCAAGAATTAGAAAAATTGACGTAGCAGCAAACTTAGTTTCTACTTTTGCAGGCCCAGCGGGTGCTACTGTAACTACTGGTTTTCTTGATGGAGCTAGTACTGCTGCCAGATTTAACGTACCAATTGATGCTGTAGTAGACAACAATGGCAACGTGTACGTAGCAGATGCCAACAACAGCGCCATCAGAAAAATCAAACCCGACGGTACGGTAAGTACTTTGGTGGGTGCTGGCCCATCGCAAAATGCTTTGATAGATGGCTTTTGGCCAAATGTAAGGTTAAACAGGCCATCGGGCATCTGTATAGATAGAGATGGGATGTTGTTGGTTGCCGATAGGTATAACAATGCTATCAGAAAAATTAATCCAAATACTGGAAAAACCACCACTATTGCGGGTACTGGTACTGCTGGTTTTAAAGATGACGAAGCCTTAAAAGCAACTTTTAATCAGCCATTTGGTATACATGCCGATAAGCATAACAATATTTACGTTACCGAGTTAAGCAACAGTGCTGTAAGAATGATTACGCCGCAAGGAAGTGTAATTACCATTGCTGGCAACGGTTCGGTTGGCTTTGCCGAGGGTAAACCCGGAGTGTCGCAATTTAACAACCCTACAGATGTTACGGTAGATGATGATGGAAACATCTTCATTGCCGACATGAGCAATAACCGCATTAGAAAAATTGTAAGGGTGCCAAAACCTTAAGAGATCAAAAATCACTAGTGGCTAAGTCTATTTTAGCCGCTAGTAATTAAAATTGTCAATAAATACTTTCATCCTTAATTTAAGGCAAAGCAATCGCTTTGTCAAAAAATCCAAAATTAAATCTTTAAGCACCGCCCAATTGGGCTTGTAAAAAACTAATAGTCTTAAACCAAAAAATAAACATATATGAAAAAACTTTTACTGAAATTGAACAGGTTGGTCCTGTTTACTCTGCTCATACTCTTTGGTATGAAAAGCGCTGCACAGGTAAATATTTCCTTCCCCGAAGTGCTGTTTACCGATATGCAGACCATTGCTAAGGGTGGTTCTTCTAACACCATCATGAACAGGTTAATTGCCTTGGTAGATAACACGCCTGCTGGCCAAAGTATCCATATTTCTATCTACATGATCAACTACCAACCTTTAATGGATGCGTTGAAAAATGCGGAGGCTAGAGGGGTAAACCTACATATTATTGTAGATATGAGCCGTTCAGATCCGCAAATAACTAATGCCAGCTCTCTGCCTTGGTTACAGACAAATTTGCCAAACTCAGAAATTGTAGTTACCACCAACGACATTAGTCCAAACGCCATTAACCACCATAAGCAAGCGTTGTTTTCGGGGGTAACTACCACCTCAGGCTTAGTTAGCAATGTTACTTTCCAAACCTCGCATAACTTTACCAATTCTGATATGGGTAAAATTCAGGATGCGCTGGTTTTTAACGAAGCGGATATTTATCAGGCTTTTTTAGCGAATTGGAACGTGATGAAACAAAATGCAGCTTCAGGAATGCGTGTTAATTTTGTATACACCGCACATGATTTTGCTGCAATCAATACTAAATTGGCTTTTTTTCCTCGCATTGTAGCAGGCACACACGATGGGGTTGATAATATTCTTGAAAGCTTAAATGCCATTACTGATGTGGCCAATGCAAAAATCAGGGTAGCCATGTCAGATTGGACAGACTCACGTCCAGCTATTGTAGATAAATTAATCGCCCTGCGTAACCAAGGAGCCACTATTGAGGTTTACGCTAAAGATGCTGCGGGTACACAAACCAAAGCTAAACTTAATCAGTTGAAAACTTTAGGCGCAACCGTACGTATCTTTAATATATCTACAGATGGGCAGGCGGTATTTAATATTCATGCCAAAATGATGCTCATTGAAGGTACTTGGAATGGACAAGCGAATGCCAAAGTTATCCTTACGGGATCGCATAATTATACCGATGCCGCATTAAAAACCAACAATGAGGTTTTAGTTACCTTACTCAATTCTCCATTATTTAATGCTTATGATATTTACTTCAATTCATTCAATTCCATTACACCAACGTTACAATTGCTCGCTTGGAATTTCAACACTTTAAATACATCAGGTTCTGAGGCAAGTTTATTATCTACCCATACCACAGGTGGTCTATTTAATGCCACTTTACTTAGAGGAACAGGCTTTAGAGCTAACGGTTTATCAAAAGCTTTTGGCTCAATTAAAGATCAAGCTAAAAATACTACCATGAGCACCACTAAAGCCATGGCTATGGCAAACGAAGACTATTTTGAATTTGATGTAAGCACCAAGCCAGGTAAAAAAGTTTCTTTAAATAGCTTAGATTATGTAGTAAGAAGATCGTCTACTGCGGCACCAAGAACTGGCGCTTGGATGTACGTAGTAGAAGAAAATGGTGTTAAAGGCGAGCCTCAGGGAATCACCACGACTGATATTACTTTTACCAACGGACCTACGCTAAATGCAGGTTTCCAACAAGCACCTGTTGATTTGTCGCAGGTTGCAGCCTTACAAAATATCCCTTTTGGTAAAAAAGTGTATTTACGCCTGTACTTTTGGGGAGCTACTACGTTAACATCTACTTTTGGTTTAGGGCCTTATGGAGTAAATAACAGCAATAGCGTTGTGTTAAACGGCGATGTTGCCGAAGACGAAACCAGTATGGAGAAAGTAATGTTAGCTTGGCAATTTGCTACTTCTAACAACGGCAGTAATTCGGCGGGTAACGAGCTTTCTTATACGGCTAGTACTACCGTTGGTATAGAAAATACGGCCATTTCCCGCGGTGCAGGTTTAAAGGAGTACGAATTGGTAAGAGGTTTTTCATCGGTACCAGAGGTATTAACGCCAGATAAACAAGCAGCAATTGATGGCAATAGTTACCTAGAATTTAAGCTAAAACCGAAAGCCAATTACAAGCTAGATTTAACTAAACTTTATGCCCGAATGAGAAGAAGTGCCAACGGCGGTACAAAATCTGCTTTTAGGTGGTTGTACAGCTTAGATGGTACCAACTTTACTGCATTAGGCACTACTGACGATGAATTTGTAAACAACTATACTGAGGGGATAGACCAACCAACGATAGATTTAGCAACCGTAACCGAATTGCAGCAGCTACAAAGCAATCAAGAAGTTACTTTCAGGCTTTACGTTTGGGGTTTTACCGCTGGTGTGGGTAGTGGTACTTTCGCTATAGGTAGGTCTAGAAATGGTTTTGATGATGCTTTGTTCATCACTGGCACGGCTACTTATATTGATCCTTTACCAGTAGAACTTACCAAGTTTGAAGCAAAAAAAACAAACAATACGATAGCACTTTCGTGGGCAACAGGCTCAGAGCAAAACAATAGCCACTTCGAAGTGCTAAAATCTACCGATGGTACCAACTGGAACAATTTGGCACGTGTAAATGGAGCAGGCAATAGCAATGTAATCCGTAATTATGTAACAACAGATGGCAAGCCAAACCTAGGTAGTAACTATTATCAACTAAAGCAAGTAGATTTTGATGGCAAAACAACCTTATCTAAGGTAATTGCTGTAGATTTTACCTTAACCGAAACCACAAAAGTTTGGGCCAACTACAAATCGCAATTGCTTACTGTTAACGTAAATGGTTTTGCCAAAGGCGATGCAAAAATAGCTGTTTATGACATTGCTGGTAAATTATTGGCCAGTGCCAATACATTTTTCGAAGCAGGTAGTAACCAAGTTGTACTTCCAGCAAATTTGCAAAACGGAGTACATGTGTTGGTAGTTGGTACACAAAAAGAAAAACAGACCATCAAAATTTTTATCAAAAATTAAATGAGGCAAATTAGACAGCGACATTGGCTACTGGCTACGTTATTTTTACTGTTTGCTTAAGAAATACGATTAAATCCGTTCTCATCAAAAAGACTGCCCTTATCGGGAGGGTAGTTCTTTTCACAAAAACTAAAATGCAAAAGAAAGCCAAGAGCAATCAGAAACTGCTTTGCATCAGATATTCAAATTCATAACCTATCACCAATTAAATATAATGAATAGAAGAAATTTATTAAAGACTTTAAGCATCACTTTAGGGTCTAGCATGATTACTACCAAAGTAATAGGTCAACTAGCAGACGACAAATTTGTGTTTGATATTGGCACTGCCAAGAAATACGAGCCTATTAAGAAAGCCATAACGGTAGTTACTATTGGCGGTGGAAACCGCGGTACTGTCTATGGTACTTACGCTGCAAATAATCCCGATGAAATGAAAATTATTGGTGTAGCAGAGCCAGATCAGTACCGAAATGAAAAATACGCAACCCAACATAAAATTGAGCCTCAAAATAGATTTAATACTTGGGAAGAAATTTTTGAGCGACCAAAATTTGCCGATGCAGTAATTATATCAACACCAGACAACCTACATTTTGCTCCCTGCATGAAAGCCCTAGAAATGGGCTACGATGTACTGCTAGAAAAACCGATAGCACCAACCGAAAAAGAGTGTAGGGCAATTTTGGCAATGGCAAAAAAAACTGGTCGTATTGTGGCGGTTTGTCATGTACTAAGATATGCGCCATATTTTGTTAAAATGAGAGAATTAATTACCAAAGGAGCTATTGGCGAAGTAGTAAGTGTACAACACCTAGAGCCTATTGAGCATTTGCACATGGCGCATTCTTATGTGCGTGGAAATTGGCATAACTCTAAAACTACTACACCTATTATTTTAGCAAAATCGTGCCACGATTTGGATATTGTAAGGTGGGTAATTGATAAGCCTAGCCAGCGCATTGTGGCTATGGGTAACCTAAAGTGGTTTCGTAGCGAAAATGCGCCAAAAGGTAGTACGGCAAGATGCACCGATGGCTGTGCAGTTGAAAAAGAATGTCCGTACTCGGCAATAAGGCATTATCATGATGAGCGAAAAAGACTAAGCTATTTGGATATTCCACTTAAAAACATCAGCAAAGAGGAGCAAGGCAAGTTGATTTTGGCGAAACTGAAAACCAGTAACTATGGGCGTTGCGTGTATCAAATGGAAAACGACCAACCAGATCACTACGTAACCAGTATTCAATTTGCCGATGGCGTTACGGCAAGTTTATCAATGGAGGCATTTACTTCTTATGCTGGGCGTAGAACCCGCATAATGGGCGCCATGGGCGATTTAGTTGGAGATATGAACGAACTGGTTTACACCGACTTTAAAACAGGTAAGAAAACTACCTTTGTACCTAAGGCGGTAGATTTAGAGGGTTATAAAAATGCTGGCCATGGCGGTGGCGATATGCTAATGGTAAAAGATTTTGTACAGGCGGTGGCTACACAAAATCCTAGCTTGCTTTCTTCGGATATTAGCGTTTCTATTGAAAGCCACGTAATGGGTTTTATGGCCGAAAAAAGTAGAAAAAGTAATAAAATGGTTGATATTAAACTTTAATAAAAATGCAAAAAATAAAAATTGGCTTAGCCACTGCGCTAATGGCTTTTGCGCTAGGTTCATGTAAAACTTATCAGCAAGGGTATGGCAAAAATAATACTGACGTAGATTTGCTAGAAAAGGCAGATTGGAAGATAGATACATTAAGAAAAGACGTAATTTGGTACCAGTATTCTTCTACAACCAATCCAGAATTTGCCAACCAAAATGTTAATGTGGTTAGTTTTAATCCAAAAGCCAAACTTGGTTATGCAGTGTTAGCTTACGAAAAAGAGAAAGATTCGCTTTCGGTTTTTGCCAGTAAAATTCCTGGCGCACTTGCTGGCATAAACGCCACTTATTTTATAGAGAAGAAAGACTCGGCAGATTATATGCACTTGCGTTTAAAAGGAAAAGATCTACAGCAGGTAAAAGTGCCAAAATCTAGCATCTATTGGTGGAAACATCAAGGCATGATGACTTTTAACAACGAAGGAACCCAATTTGATATCCAATTCTCTCCAGAAAATTTCGCTTCGGTAAAGTCAGAAAATATCATTACCGGTGCACCAATGCTGGTGGATGATTACAAACCTGTAGGTTTAACCTTTGCCGATACCAGTGGTTTAAAGTTGGATCTTAAAAAACTGCATTACGAGCATTACTTGAAGCATCAAGGCGTGCGCCATCCACGTACAGCTGTTGCGGTTACCAAAACAGGAAAATTACTTTTAATCACGGTAGATGGTAGAAATGCAGCAGCCAAAGGGATGTCGGCCAAAGAGCTAACGCAGTTCTTGGTACGCTATTTCAACCCAAAATCGGCCATGAACATAGATGGCGGCGGCTCTACCATGATGTGGATTAAAGGACAGGTACCTAACGGGATTGTAAACTATCCAACAGATAATAAAAAGTTTGATCACTACGGGCAACGTAAAGTAGAAACAGCCTTGTTGATTAAGTAAGCCTTTAAAATTTATACGCATGTATCATATTCAAAAATATACACTTCAAATTTTCATCCTTATTAGTGTATCGTTTTATTCGTTTTCAGTTTTAGCACAAAAGAAGCATAAAATTGGATTTTCAATTGGCGCCAATGCACTCACTAAAAAGAAACTGCAGCAAATTAGCGATGCGGGTATTGATTGCATTGAAACTGGTCTCACCGCCTTTATTAATAAAGATTCGCTAACCTTTACTTTGCCCGAGGCCGATATGATTAAGAAAATGCGAGAGATTAAACAGGCCGCTAACGAAACGGGTGTAGAAATTTGGTCAATCCACATGCCTTATGGTAAAGAAATTGATATCTCTTTTGTAGAGGAAGAGCGTCGCCAAAAAGTAATTGCATTTCATCAACAACTGTTAAAGTATGTGGCCATTTTAAAACCTAAGGTAATTTTATTTCATCCTAGCTATTATTTGGCGCTAAACCAAAGGGAAATGCGTATCCAGCAATTGGTAAAATCAGTACAAGAACTAAATAAAGCTGTAAAGGCAATTAAAGCTGTAATGGTGGTAGAAAATATGTTGGGGCCTGCGTTACTAGTAGGTAAAGGCAACCAAGAAAGGCCATTGCTAAGAACCGTAGAAGAGTGCTTGGCCATCTTTAAATTGTTGCCTAATGATGTTTTTGCCGCTGTAGATTTAAATCATATTGCCCAACCAGAGCAATTGCTATTGGCACTAGATGCAAGGGTAAAAACGCTGCACGTGGCTGATGGTGACGGACAGGCCGAAAGACATTACTTTCCTTGTGATGGTAAAGGAGAGAATGATTGGAAAGCTATTTTTAAAGCTTTACAAACTATCAATTATAAAGGCCCTTTTATATACGAGAGCAATGCTAAAGAGCTTGTTGGTTATCGAGCGTGTTATAATGTACTATCATCTTTATAGTTGTATCAGCTCGATATGTTGAAAAAGCTCATCTAGCGTTACCTCGACCATGCCATAGCTGCGGAGCAAAATTTCGTTCAGGATGTTATTAAACCCAGTATAAGGCCTATAATTTGCATTAAATAAGACAAGACTACAGCTTACACAGTTTGAAGAGGAATAGATAGTTCTAAGTCTTTCAAATCAACAAAATGCTGTGCTCCATCTCCTAGTTCGCCTTATTTCTCTATGAAAGCTTTTATAAGGTTAGAAGTTCAAATATTTTACTTTGCGTGGCTTAATGAAATAATTACACATAATTACACACGGTGGTATAGAAATGAAGTAATAGCTTTGTATATTTGAATTTTACAAAGATGGAAGCGATCACAATAAAAGCGTTTTACAGCGAAATATTTAAAGAAACTTGTGTTGACTTAGCTCAGTTTTTAAATGATAGTTTAAGCAAGGATATTGGCCATTTTAATGTTTTTAACATTGCCGATATGTGCCGAAACCACAAGGGTAAGGCAGAGATGCCTTATAATCGACGTACCTACTATAAGGTAAGCTTAATTGCAGGCGAAAACTTGGTAGAATATGCTGGCAAAACAATAGAGATTAAAGCTTATGGATTGTTGTTTGCTACACCAAAAATTCCGTATCGTTATACGCCAATTACTGCACAACAAGAGGGGCATTTTTGCGTATTTACCAAAGACTTTGTTCCCATAAGCAAAATAGGTTTGGATATCGACAGCTTGCAGGTGTTCTCTAATCAAAGTGATTTCGTATTTGAGATTACCACAGCGCAATACGAGACTGTTAAACAGATTTTTGCGAAGATGCAATTGGAAATGACTACAGATTATGAATACAAGTACGAGTTGTTGCGAAACTATTTGATGGAACTGATTCATTATGGACAAAAGCTTAAACCCATATTGCCCAAAGCCAATGTGGTTACCGCCGCTTCGAGAATTGCCACTTTGTTTATTGAACTGTTAGAGCGCCAGTTTCCGATAGAGAATGTTACCCAAATTTTAAGGCTTAAAACCCCATTTGATTACGCTAATACGTTGAATATACACGTAAACCATTTAAACAAAGTGTTGAAAGAAAGCCTAGGCAAAACCACTAGCCAAATCATCACTAGCAGAATTAACCAAGAGGCTAAAACACTGCTTAAACAAACCAATTGGAACATTTCTGAAATTGCGTTTTCCTTAGGTTTTGAAGAGGTGGCGCATTTTTCTAATTTCTTTAAGAAGTTTAATGGGCAATCGCCTTTGGTGTATAGAGCTTAATTGTTTGATATTTGCAAATATTGGTTTGAAATATGCAAACTGATTCTTGATGACGTAGGTAAATTTGTTCAATAATTAAAAAGAACAATAAAATATGTCTAATCAATCGAATAAAATAGCCTTGGTTACTGGTGGTAGTAGGGGCTTAGGTAAAAATGCTGCCTTGCAATTGGCACAAAAAGGTTTTGATGTAATTATCACTTATCAAAGTAAACAGGCCGATGCAGCAGCTGTGGTTGCTGAAATTGCTGCCATCGGTAAAAAAGCTTTCGCCTTACAGCTCGATGTTGCTAGTATGGCTGGTTTTGATGCATTTGTAGCACAATTATCTACTTTGCTAAATGATCACTTTGATGGAGCTAAGCTAGATGCCTTGGTAAATAATGCAGGTGTAGGCGTAAACATGCCTTTCGAACAAACTACCGAAGAAGCCTTAGATGCCATGACCAATATACATTTTAAGGGCCCTTTTTTTTTAACTCAGAAATTGTTGCCTTTGTTAAATGATGGAAGTAGCGTTGTAAACACTTCGTCTGGTTTAGCTCGTTTCTCTTTTGCAGGATATTCAGCTTACGGAGCAATGAAAGCAGCAATAGAATCGCTGTCGAGATATCAGGCGTTAGAACTTGGCTCAAGAAAAATTAGGGTTAACACCGTGGCTCCAGGTGCAATTGAAACTGATTTTGGTGGCGGCCTTGTAAGAGATAATGCTGATTTTAACCAAATGATTGCTGGACAAACCGCTTTAGGTAGGGTAGGCTTGCCTGATGACGTTGGATCTGTAGTGGCATTTTTATGTACAGAAGATTCAAAATGGATCAATGCGCAAAGAATTGAAGTTGCTGGCGGATTTATGATTTAATTCATCAAAGCCATTTTTTTAAAGCCTTTCTGTTGATAACAGAAAGGCTTTTTTTTGTAATCAACATTCTGCATTTTTCCAGTTTCAAAGTTGCATTATTTTAGTCCAATTTTATCTTTTTATTGACGTGCGTTAATCCATTTTGGCTTGGGATAGTGCGGTAAAACCTTTCATTATAGCCTAAAAAAAATATGCTTCGGGAAATTTCGTCAACACGGCGGGAAATATGGATACTGTTATAAAACTGCTGGTCCAATACCTTTGTATCATAGTTTAACAATTAAAACATGGAAACAGTATTTAATGTTCCCCAAAGGGAAGAAGTATCTGCAGCTAATCAGCAGATTTTTGATAAAATAAAAGCTACTTTTGGAAAAGTACCTAATTTATATGCTACAATGGCCCATTCAGAAAATGCCTTAGGCGCTTATCTCCAGTTGCAACAAGCGCCTTCGTCACTTACAGCTAGAGAAAAAGAAGTGGTTAACCTTGTAGTAAGTCAAGTAAATAATTGCATTTATTGCCTTAGTGCACATACGTTAATTGCAAAAAACAATGGTTTTACCGAGGCTCAAACCTTCGAGATCAGATCGGCGGCAATCACCTTTGACGAAAAGCTAAATGCACTGGCAAAACTTACGCAAAACATTACGCTTACAAGAGGCAAAGCAGATCCTGTGCTGATTGAACGTTTTTTGGAAATCGGCTATACCAAAGAAAATCTGGTTGATACCATTGTTTTAATTGGCGATAAGAGCATTACCAACCTTTTGCACTCGGTTACCAAAGTTCCTGTAGATTTTCCGTTGGCCAAAGACTTGGCTTAATCAATAACCACTATTCACAGCAATAAACATGAAAAAATCAATCAAAAAACAAGCTTTTGCAGGCCTTTCAGTAGGGATGCTATTCCTTAGCCTGCTTTTATCTGATGCAGCTAAAGCGCAGCAAGACAGTATGATGAAAGAAAAAAAGATGATGGAAAGCATGCCATCGGCTTTTCCTCAAAAACCACAAGATATCAGTCCTTTGCTAATTGGCGAAACCATCCCTACGGCGAGCTTAATGGATGCATCTGGCAAGAAATTCGACCTAAATGCGGCCGTGGCTGCAAAACCTACGATTTTAATTTTTTACCGTGGTGGTTGGTGTCCATTTTGCTCAAAACAGCTTTCTGGATTACAAGCGATAGCTCCAGATCTTGAAAAGCAAGGCTACCAGTTAATTGCGGTGAGTACAGATAAGCCAGAAGGGCTGATGCAATCTGCTAGCAAAGAAAAATTGAGCTATACATTGTTATCTGATGCAGACCTTCACTTGTCTAAACAATTTGGCATAGCCTTTAAAGCACCAAAAGGCTATTGGGAAATGCTTCCCAAAACTACCGGTGGCATGAATACCGATCTATTGCTGCCTGTACCATCAGTATTTATCCTTGATCGAAAAGGAGCTATCCGTTTCGAATACATCAACCCGGATTTTAAACAGCGACTAGGTGCTGAGCTGCTTACTGCCGTTACACAAAGTATTAAAAAAGACCTTTAGCCTTGTACCATGCCTCAGCTTCAAATAAAAAGAATAAAGTTAGCTATTAGCTTATTGCTGTTAGCTTTCTCTACCACTAACCCTGTAGTTGCCCAGCAAAAATTGGCGGTTAAAAAGGGTAGTGCAAGTAGCGAGATTGTTTTTGAAAATACCACTTGGAAGGAAGTTACTGCCAAGGCAAAAAAAGAAGGCAAATACATTTTTGTAGATGCCTACGCTACTTGGTGTGCCCCTTGTAAACTGCTAAAGTCTACTACTTTCAAGAATAAAAAGGCTGCTATCTATTTCAACCAAAATTTTGTTAATTACACTGCCGATATGGAAAAAGGAGAGGGCATAGCCTTGGCAGAGCAATGGGATATTACGGCTTATCCGGCATTGCTTTTCTTTAATCCGGAGGGAAAAATGGTGTTGAAACAGGTAGGTTATGTAGGTGCAGCACAGCTTGTTGAATTTGGGCAACAGGCCATGGCCAGACCATAAAATTGTGTGCAATAATCACGGGTGAAAGCAACAAAACCAGTGCGTTTGTAGCTAAAGAAATTAGTTATGTCATGTGAATAAACTCACAGAAAAACAGTTGATTTAGCACTATAGCCACAGGTGAATAGCTGCTTAAATTTGCATACCCATTTTTGGTATTTTTGATACATTTATACCTGAAAGCGAATTAGAAATATGATTAAAGAATACGAAGATAAAAGTACTTTGGGTCGTTTTATCATGCACATCAATAACGAACAATTCAAGGGGATGGGCCTGCGAAATACCACAACGCCTATCCCTATTAATACGTTTGTGTTTAATAAAGGAGTGGCGCAAAAGGTAACGATAGATGAGGTGGCGTACGTTATGCCTGCTGCAGCTATTTTGCCGTTAATTTCCAATCAACATTTCTCGTTCGAACATCCCGAAGCGCTGATAGCATGGCAATTTAATAGAGAGTTTTACTGCATTGTTGATCACGATGCAGAAGTAGGTTGTGTAGGGTTTTTGTTTTATGGACTACAACATCCTATGTTTATTGAACTGAACGAACTCGAACAGGAAGCTATGCTGCAATTGGAGAAGGTATTTGTAGAAGAATGGCAGTCTAGAGATAGCTTCCAGGGAGAGATGCTAAGAACTTTGTTAAAGCACCTTATGATCAAAACCACCCGTATTGCCAAAAAACAAAGCGAAAGTTATCAGCAATTCCCAGAAGAGAAAATGGATATTGTGAGAAAATTTTCCTTGCTGTTGGAAGGCGCTTTCAAAAAACAACATGGCGTAAGTTATTATGCAGAAGCGCTACATAAATCGCCAAAAACGCTTAGCAATATCTTCGCCTTGCTCAAACAACAGGCACCTTCAAAACTGATCCAGAATAGGATTGTGTTAGAAGCAAAACGTTACCTTCATTATACGGATAAATCAGCAAAGGAAATATCTTTTGAGTTGGGGTTTGAAAGTCCAGCTCATTTTAGCCGCTTCTTTAAAATGTACGCAGGCAAAAATGTTTCCGAGTTCCGTAAAACATAGGGTGCATTGTTTCATCAATCAACATAAATAGAATAGCGCAATTTTATACTTATAGAGAGGTGTTTTGTTGGCGCATTAAAAAGCCCTGCGCTGTGGCAAGGCTGCTATTACTTTATTAAACTTTTTTAGGAGGCAAATCAAAAGCAACTGCCTCATGTTCAAAATGGCCATTGTGCGAGCCATCGCAAAAAGGTTTGTTTTTAGAAAGGCCACAGCGGCAAATCGAAAGAACTTCTCTTCCTTGTAAACCATAAACGTTTCCGTTTCTATCTACAATTTCGAAATCTCCCTCTATTTTCACCGAACCGTTATTGTTGATGGTAAGTTTTGTTTTAGACATGATATTTTGTTTGTGTAACGCGAAATTAAGTCAACAGAATTGATTTACCTAAACAGATTACAGTTTAGAAACGTTCCGATTAAATTTGGATAGAATGGTTAAAACGAGCCAAACCTCTTGAGAGTGGCACTTGATAATCCGCTAGATTGGTATGAACGAACATGAGATGAAAGAATGAAAAAGCTGAATCAAAATTTGCTAGGTTCGTCAGTAAAAAGAGGCTTAAAAATGAAAATGCGAACCATTTGGCTCGCATTTCGTGATCCCGCTGGGATTGTATCTCTTTGATGTAACCTTCTGTTTTTCAATACAAAAACTAACTTTCAAGTGGAATGGTAACCTAATTTAGTACCTTTTTCATTTTGTATTTACTTAAAGCCGTTTAAAGAACTAGTGTAAATATACAAAAAAGAATATTTAATTGTTGCTGTTTTCTCTGGAAAACTCAGATCAACCTTTCTTCCAGCATCGCTTTCCAAATAACAAAGCCTTTGTCCAAATCGGTATAGTCATGCATAATCCGGCTAAAATTCTTTGGTGGGTTTGTGATAAACACCTGTCGTCCCTTGTCTTTAATAATCTGTAGGTCTTCGTTGATGCAGTTCATATTCTGCATCAACGTAGCTTTGCTTTTATCGATGTGCCATATATAGGTTGCCTCTTCGGTATCCAACGTTTCAAGTACGATGTGGTAAAGGTTTTCGCCAGCCAATAGAAAGACAAAGGAAAACGGATTGACCACAAAACGAAGCTTCATAACTTGGCTCTGGTGAAGGTCAGCCAAAAAACGAACCTGTCTGGAATGTCTGTAATCCTTGTTGCCGAGTATGGCATCCAGTATTTCTTCGGCATTCCCGTATAACGGCTGCTCGCCCTGTAAATCGTTTGCCGTAAGTATGTTCTGTTGTTTGTTAAGTGGATTTTTTAATATGGTATCGGTAAAAAACCGGAATTTTACCCCCTCGATGATCTCTTTTCCAATACGCTCAATATCACTTGACGTGGCAGATTGTGATACTAATTTCCCAAACTCATATTCGGCAAAGATATCAACTGACATAAGGTTGGTCTTGAGCATCTTAGCGAAGTAAGGTTTTAATACTTCCAATTCTGGGCGAAGTTCCAAATTCTCGATATGGAATTCGAGCTGATGGTGCATTTCCGTGATGTGATAAGCAAAAATAGCTCTACCATACAGAAAGTCTAATTCCTCTATCCTGATCTTAATTTTCTTTTGAACAACAAGTAGTCCATTATCGGGAATAGCTACTTCTTCTTTTGGTTCATCGAAAAGAGAAATCTGTTTGTTGATCGTCCTGTAAAACGTGTTCCTTTTAAGAAATAATTTATCGAGGTATTCGATATGATAATCTCTGTAGTCGTAGATAATCGGACTGATTTCTGAGCGTTGTACCCTTCCCATATATTGGATGAGCTTTCCCTCAAAAGAAAAAGGGTAGGCAAGAAATAAGGTACTTATATTGGATAGGTCTGAACCTTCGCCAAAATACTGACCTGTAGTGATGAGTATTTGAAAACTACCATCGTGCAACATCTTCCATTTAGATTTTTTGCTGTTCTCACTGTCTTCGCCACTTAGGGTTACCGTTTCGTAATGTGGTTTTAGCAAAAGCGCTAAAGCCTCAATATGCTCCTTGCGTTCGGTAATCACCACCGCTTTCTTGCCCTGGTTCAGTTCGGAGGAAATATCTTTGGCTATCAGCTTGTTCCTTGCGGTGTCGTTGCTCAGTATTTTTGACAGCGTTTCAAAATGGTCGGTTTTGGAGTTGTAGGGTACATTGAGTTCCGTATTTCTGATGACTATTTTGGTATGTTGATGGCTTTCGATATGTTCGGGCTTAATTTCAGCAATAATATCACCTAGATAGGCAAAAATCAGCTTATCATCATTGTACTTTCTGATGGGCGTTGCGGTCAACCCATAAAGAAATGTGCATTTTATTCCATCTATTGTATTGCGGAAGGTTTCTGCTGGGACATGGTGGCATTCGTCCAGGATGACCGTACCAAATTTATCCTTTATTTCACCGATTACTTTCGGTAGGCTTTGTATGGTGGCTATGGTAATCTGGTTGCCAACTTTGGCTTTGCCCTGCCCGATAATGCCAATTTCTTTTTTAGGGATGCCCAGAAAATTTTCAATACGCTGCTCCCATTGGTGCAAAAGCTGTTTTCTGTGGACGATGATGAGTGATGGCTGTTGTTTATTCGCAATGATTTTCAGACCAATTACCGTTTTGCCAGCGGCAGGCGGTGCCACAATAACACCGAAATCTTTCCTGTTTGTTGTTTCGAGCACGTCTATCTGGTGTTTTCTCAATGTTGCCTGAAAGGAAAACGGGATTGGTCTGTGTTTGGCTCTGTTATCAATAAATTGATGCTCGATGCCTGTTTCCCTGCAAAACGTATGAGCCGGCCTATAAATCCCCTTGGCAGGATAACCTCTTGCTCGGTTTCGGATACCAGCCTAAAATAACGTGGAATACCGAAGGTAGGTTTACCACTTTTCTGCCTGATGATAAATTCCGAATTGGCAAAGTTTAGTTCTTCTTTTAGAAAATTGATCAGTGGTTGGTTAATCGCGTTTCCGTTCACTCTGATTTGGTTGTCCAACACAATGGATAAGCCATCGTGTTGTAAATCAGCATTGGGGATGGAGTTACCAAGCTGGTGGTACAGTTCATCCAAATGTAGGGCTGATACCCGTTCGATATTTTTCAGATAGGCCCATTGATCGGCAAAGGGGTTGAAATTTTGGGTGTCAATAAAGCAACTGTTTCCCTGCTCAACACAGTGTTTAAACAATGGAAGGGCAATGAGGTTGCCAAATCCCTTGCCGGAGAGAAAGTCCTGGTTGAGGAACAATCTATCGAAACTTGAACCCTTGTCAAACTTTGAGAATGCCCCAGCTTCCTCCAATATGGAGATGAACAATTTCCTGCTTCTTACTGCCAGATAGGGCTGGCTAAAGAAAATCCATACGTGGCCGCCGTCGCCTGATCGGGAGCGTTCAAGATAGGCCGGAATTCCTTTTTTTCTACAAGCATCAATAAACTTCAGCGCATCGCTTTTCCAGTTGGTCTCATCAAAATCGGCAGCCAAAAACCAAGATGTATTATCGGTTAATAAGGGATAAACGCCGATATGCTGTTGACCATCCAGATGTTTTATAATCTCCCCATCGGAAAGCGGCAGGTGGCTTTTGTCGGTGTAATTCTGGAATGTACCGCCAGCCATGCGGTGTCTTTTGTAATAATATGGATCATAGCTGTAGGCGGGCGAATAGCCACTTTTGTTTTCCTTTTTCCACCTGATGGCAAATACATCATCACGACCTTTGAACAGTGAACGGAATAGTGTTATTTGATCCATACCTTTAAATGTTACAAGCCTTCTACTTCCAATACCTTCGGCAGTTCGTTAATGGCGTATAGCGGCAGGTTAACCAGCCAATCCTCTTTTCTGAAATCGGACATGGAGGTGCGCAGCGAGATTTCTGGCCCATACTTTTGGTAAAAGGTACGCAGACTTTTTGATTGCAGGTTCTCTTCCGCTTTTACTTCTATCGGGATAACCTTGGTTCCCAATTGCACCAAAAAATCAATCTCTGCCCTGGCATTTTCTGCCGACCAATAATTTACTTCCATATCCTGTGTGTTCGTAGTTAATTGTTGAAGGACATACTGTTCAGTTAACGCCCCCTTAAATTCCTCAAACACGCCCTGTCTGTCAAGTAAGGTCTTTACTTCAAGATTGCCCATAGCAGCCAAAAGGCCAATATCTACAAGAAACAATTTAAATGCGCTAAAATCCTCATAGGCTTTTAGTGGTAGCGCAGGTTTGTCGGCCCTGTTTACCTTGTGCAATAGTCCACAGTCTATCAGCCACGACAGGGCAAGCTCATAATCTTTCGCTCTGGCACCTTGTTTAATCATGCCATATATAAATTTCTTGTTTTCTTTTGCCAATTGTGCCGGAATAGAGTTCCATAGCATCCTAATCCTGGGCACAATCTCATGTGGGGCATGTTTTGAAAAATCCTGCTCATAGGCAGATAGTATCGATTTCTGGGTTTCCCGAACCTCTGCAAAGTCACTATTTTCAGCAAACCTTCTAACGACCTCTGGCATCCCGCCAATGTAGTAATATTGCTTTAAGAGTTCGATATATTCATTTTTAAAGCTTTTGATCAGCTCCCAATCGTTGGTCTTTAGCAGTTCCACAAACCTTTCTTTGCCAAGTGCCTGCATAAATTCATAAAAGTTTAACGGGTAAAGGTTAAGGAAATCAACCTTGCCTACCGGAAATGATGTGTGTTTTGCCAATGCCACACCAAGTAATGAGCCAGCAGAAACGATGTGATATTCTGGGGCATTTTCGTAGAAATATTTTAATGACGTAAGTGCTCCGGGTGCTTCCTGTATTTCATCAAAAATAATTAGCGTATTATCTGCCTCTACGGTAATTCCCGTTTCGATCTGTATGGCAAGCATAATGCGCTGAATATTAAAATCGGCTTCGAAAAGGCTTTTTAATCTGTTGCTGCTCTCAAAATTGACATAAACACATTTATCATATTCTTCTCTGCCAAATGTCTTCATTAACCAGGTTTTTCCCACCTGCCTTGCTCCCCTGATAAGCAATGGTTTACGGTTCTTGCCTGCCTTCCATTTTTTGAGAAATTCTAATTGTGTTCTTTTCATCGTTCTTGTTTAAAAAGAACAAATATACATTTTTATGTACGAGTTTTTGATTTGTAATACACTTTTACGTACAACTTTATTTATAAACACATAATACCAAACATAGGAGTATATAAAATGCTAGTCTAAAGACAAGGTGGAGTCATTCAATGCTAAAATCAAGGCATTCAGATCACAGTTCAGGGGCGTAGGAGATATCAACTTTTTCCTGTTCAGGCTAACTAAATTATTTGCTTAGTCCACAAATTTTGGTTCTGATCCCAGATTTTGTACATGATCCCCTTTTAGCGATATGGGAGGGTATTTAACACAAATGGCCTCCGTTGGAAGGCCATTTGTGATCCCGCTGGGATTATAGTGTTAGATTGCAACCTTCTGAATTTCAGTATCTAAATTGATTTTAGATGTGAATGGTAACCGAATTTGCTACCTGTATTTTCTTAACGTGTTTAAAGAACTTATAATGAGGTAAATATATGAATTTTTATCGGTTTTTATAGCTTTTTATCTAAACAGGTTAAAACGATATGCTGATCCAATAATTAGCGGACTACTATAGGCGCGGTTAGCAATAGCTTTCACGCTGGCAAAGCGTCCAGAAATATCAAGTGCCGAGGAAGAATGTTAATCGTAGGTGCCATGAATATTTAAGGGAAACATATGCTTTTACAGATGATGGAAACCGAAGGACAGGGACGTAAATCCCTTGGTCTTCGGGGAACTGCATCACCGTTTATAGCATCTTGCAGTGTATATATAGTATTGCTCTTTGTCTTCAACAAATGACAATCGCTATCTGCGCAAACTAACGCTTTGCATAGACCGAATAGTTTTTTTTCACAATTAGTAAAAAGATGAAAGAAATAGAAATTAACTTTTAGTTTTGTACAAAGAATAATCGATTGTGCAACTAGAGACCGCTACTATAAAAACCATCGCCGATACCATTGGGCTTTCGCTTACGACTGTCTCTAGGGTGCTCAATGGGGTGGCCAAAAAATATAGGATAAGCAAGGCTACCGAAGAAAGGGTACTGGCCGAAGCAGATAGGTTGGGATACATCCCCAATCAGGCGGCCCGTAACCTACGGTTGAAGAAGAGTTTCGCTATCGGCCTGGTCATTCCCAACTTGGCCAACCCTTTTTTTGCCAATATTGTGAGTGTGGTTAACCAAGTGTTGCATGAGCGTGGTTATTCGGTGATCCTTACCGATTGTAACGAAGAGGAAAAGCTTGAAATAGAGGCTGTGAATGCGCTTTCGGCCCGTAATATGGATGGGATGATCGTTATTCCCTCCGGTAGGGGCAAAAAGCATTTGGAACTTTTGAGGCAAAAGCGTACTCCCGTGGTGTTTATCGACAGGTATTTTGAAGATCTGGCCATCCCTTATGTGGCTACCAACCATTACGATGGTGCCTTGAAAATCACCGAGTATCTCATTGCCAACGGTCATCGGAAAATTGCTTGTCTACAGGGGTCAAACCATGTGATGCCTAACATTAAGCGGGTACAGGGCTATATTGATGCGATGAAAGGACATGGCCATGATCCCTTCTATATTGGTGGAAACGGGTTTACCTTCGAAAGCGGTTATTTGGAGACCAAATTGTTAATGCAGCGATCGGAAAGGCCTACCGCTATTCTAGCCCTTAGCGACACGATACTGTTGGGTTCGCTAAAAGCGTTGGCCGAGGACGGTTACCGTGTTCCAGAAGATATTTCCATTGCGACTTTCGATAATTCTGTCTATCTGGACTTCCTTGCATGTCCGGTGACCAGCGTGTCGCAGCCGGTCACAGATATCGCTACCATTGCCATCAAGCTGCTTTTGGATAAAATCGAGCAGCAATCAACATCTGGTCTAACCGAGCAAGAAAAGATCCTGATTTCTCCTGCTATCATCTATCGGTCTTCCATAGCTAGTATACCATAGGCTTCCCTTTGGACGATTTGTTGTTATAGCTAATTTTCAATTGATTATAGGATATTGTCAAGTTTAAATTTCAAATTACTGATTTTTAACTAATTACAGATTTTATCTTCTCTCCATAGTTTTTCTACTATTGCATCGAAAAATAATCTTGTCTAACTTGCACAAACGTTGTCGCAACGCTATAACCAGATATTTAACCTGCTATTTCAAATACACAAATTGTAAATAGCGTCTTTTCTGAAATGATTATGAACAAAATCTTTACAACGCTGACCACATTGTTTCTGCTCCCTGTCCTGGGGGTTTACGCACAGGCGCCATTGGATATCGTCCCAAAAGCAACCGCCTTGTCCATGTCCGATATATGGCTTGATGGTAGGACAAAATTTAGTGGCTATGCCAGTAGCTATCTGGTATTTGGCGGAGATGCAGCTGTTGGGTCTGTGGTAGATAACAAGGTCGTCATCAATGCCGCATCCAAACAGTACTTTGTAAGGTTTGACCCCACTACCACTGATAGGCTGTTCGACCCTTCCTCAAATTACACTATCCAGTTCAAGAGCAAGGTGAGCGCATTTACACTGCGGGCTTTGGAGATTGTCATTAGGGACGGTATTTCACAGAGCCCAACGCTGGTCTTTAGGAAAGAGGATTTCGGATCCCATGCCTCGGGCGTAATCACCAAGTACTATGAATTTGGTGATTCGGAAAAAGACGTAGAAAATGTTTTCACGATAGCGGTAAAGAGGGGAACGCCAAATGTAACCCCTACCTCTTACCACTTTTATATCAATGGGGCCTGGAAATATACGTTTAATGCAACTGCCAGCAATGTTGCCACAAACAGGTACATCACCTTTGGTCAGCAGCAATCCTCACAAACGATCAACGCGGAAATTTCATATTTCACGGTCGATCTGACAGGGGCCTACTCGATGTTGGATGCCAAGGTTTTGCCGGTCGAGCTGCTCAGCTTTGAGGCGAAAAAGGGCAATAACGGTATCCAGTTAAGTTGGGAGACTGCATCGGAAACAAACAATAGCCACTATGAGCTGGAAAGATCGCCGAATGGAGCAGGTTTTGATAAAATCGTTGCGATTAGTGCGAAGGGTGCAGGCAGCTATGCGCACACGGATGTCTCTCCGTTAGCTGGTACAAATTACTATAGGCTGGTGCAGGTAGACCGGGATGGTACCAGGACTGATCTTGGTGTCAAGACCGTTAAATATACGTTATCCTCCCATGCCAATGTTTATCCAAATCCAGTTAAGGCCGGAGCAATACTTTATGTCGATAGCGATGATAAGGATTCAATCCTAATGCTAACGGACATCGCTGGTAAAATACTTTACCAGGGTAGGCCACAAACAGTAAATGGATCACGCCTAATTATAAATCTTCCCCTAAACATCAACAGGGGGCTGTATTTTTTAAGCAACGGCTCGCTGCGGTCAAAAATATTTGTCAACTAGTAAACAATCAATCAACCAAATTATAAATCTATTTATTTTCTAATGAAAATTTCAAAACAGACTTTTTTGTTGGTCGTATTTATGGCTTTGATGCAGTGTATTAGTGCACAGACTAATATTACCGGTAAAGTTGTAGATAAACAAAAGGGACCTTTGATAGGGGTCAGCATAAAAAACCTAAAGAACAGATTAACGACGATCTCCAATCAGCAAGGTAACTTCACTATCCGGAGTACCGCTCCGACAGATACTTTGGAGTTTACCTACCTGGGTTTCAAGGTGCTTAGGCAGGTAGTTGGAACAAAGGTACAGATGGAGGTCACGCTACAGGAAGATTCGCGGATCTTGGATGAGGTGATAGTGGTCGCCTATGGCGAGGTTAAGCAAAAAGATCTAACAGGGTCGGTCAGCACTTTGAACATGAATGACATCAATAAGGCTCCTGTTGCCCGTTTTGATGATGCATTGGGCGGCCGTATTGCAGGCGTGTCCGTCACTTCAACAGAGGGCATGCCGGGATCAGACCAACATATTGTAATCAGGGGTACCAACTCTGTTACCCAATCCAATACCCCCTTGTATGTGATCGATGGTTTTCCGACCGAGGAGTCGGTGAGCAACTCTTTAAGCCCTGCCGATATTGAATCGATTACTGTCCTTAAAGACGCTTCCGCTACAGCGATCTATGGCGCCAGGGCGGCAAACGGCGTGGTCGTGATCACGACCAAAAAGGGGAAAATCGGCACACCGGTGATCAATTATGATGGGATGTACGGTGTAGCAAACGTTACCAAGGAAATCCCACTGCTGAATGCCTACGAATTTGTGAGGCTGCAACAGGAAATCTTGACCCCCGCTGATTTTACTTCACGCTACCTAAGTGGTTCCCAAAAGACTCTGGAAGACTACAGGAATGTACCTACAGTCAATTGGCAGGATTTGATCTTTGTTGCGGCCCCCATGCAGACGCACAATATAAGTCTGTCTGGAGGAACGCAACAAACGAGATATAATGTAAGTTTTTCGGCCTATGACCAAGATGGGATCATTAGGAATTCGAATTATACCCGCTATCAGGGAAGGGCATTTCTGGATCAGAAAATTACAAATAAGCTAAGGTTCAACGTTAACTTAAACTATGCAAAGTATCTGCAGACCGGCGAATCCCCTTCACAGATACAATTATCGAACAGTGCCAACCTCATTCGTAATGTGTGGAGCTATAGGCCCCTGGCAAGCCTGAACGACTTTGATATTTTGGACGAACTGATAGATGAAAGTATTGCTACAGCTTCCGATCTAAGGATAAACCCGTTGTTCGCGGTGAATGAAGAATACCGTAAGCGCACTACGGACCAATTCCGTATCAATGGCAACCTAGAGTACGAGATTTTAAAGGGATTGAAACTGAGGGTTGCCGGAGGTTTGTCCAACAATAGCTTGGTTAACGATATCTTCAATAACTCTAAAACCAGAAGCGGCAATCCGTTCAGGAACGAGGGCGTAAATGCGGCGATCACCAATAGTTCGGATATGACCTGGCTGAACGAGAACACGCTGACCTATAATAGTTATTTTGATAAAGCAAAGCAACATTCGTTCGATCTGCTTTTGGGGCAAACGATACAGGGGAGCAATGCCAGGTCCAATTATCAGAGGATCATCAATATCCCCAACGAAGATTTGGGCATGGCCGGAATAGGTTTGGGTACGGTACAGCAACTGACCAATAACTTAGCAGAATGGCGGCTCAACTCGTTTATTTCTAGATTTAACTACAAGTACAAATCAAAATATTATTTCACGGCCACCTTAAGGGCCGATGGTTCCTCCAAATTCCCAAAAGACAATCGCTGGGGATACTTTCCCTCAATGGCCGCGGCCTGGAACATCGCCGAGGAACCATTTTTGAAACGGTTCGGTTTTATTTCTTCGGCCAAATTAAGGGCAAGCTGGGGGATAACGGGCAACAATCGTATTTCTGAGTATTCTTTTTGGACAAATGTAAAGGCCCTGAGAAATGCCGAAGGCGGTATTGCCGCAACAGCCTATGTTTTTGATAATAACATCTATCAGGGAAGCATTGTGACCTCGCCGGGCAACACAGGTCTAAAATGGGAGACCACTGCCCAAACAGATATCGGTCTAGATCTAAGCTTATTCAAACAAAAACTGAACGTGGCGTTAGATCTGTACCGAAAAAATACGAGCGATCTATTGTTGAATGCCAATCTGCCACCGTCATTCGGCTTTAGTACAGCTTTAATGAATATCGGTAGGGTACAGAACGAGGGACTGGAAATCACCATTGACAATACCAATGTCAGCAACAAGGATTTTAATTGGACAACAGCTTTTAATATCTCTTTCAATAGGAACAAAGTACTTGAGCTCGCCAGAAATGAGGAGAGCTTGGTCAGTATCATCAGCTATAGCAATTCTTACATTGCCCGTTTGGGACAGCCCATGGGAATGTTGTATGGCTATGTTTATGAGGGTACCTACAAATATGATGATTTTGACCTGATGCCCAATGGAAGTTATGTGCTCAAGGCTAATATGCCGGATAACGGAACTGTCCGTACAGGGATCAGACCTGGTGATATCAGATTTAGGGATATGAATGGTGATGGCAAGATCAATGATGATGACGCCACGGTAATCGGTAGTGGCATACCCCAACACTATGGAGGTTTAACGAACAGGTTTCAGTACAAAGATTTTGATCTGAATATTTTCTTCTCGTGGAAATATGGGAACGATATCCTTTTTGCCGATAAGTCTACTTTTTTGCGGGCCAAAAATGAGGTCAATAACAATCGCTTTGCGGGCTATGCGAACCGTTGGACACCGCAAAAACCAGCTAGCGATATTCCTAGGGTCGGCGGATGGGGCGCCGGAGATAATTCAACTTTTGAAATAGAAGATGGATCATTTTTAAGGCTTTCTACCGTACAGTTGGGGTATAACCTGCCAGCCTCATTGACCAAGAGACTTTCGCTGAAGAAAGCTAGGGTTTATGTATCGGGTCAAAATCTGTGGATCTGGACCAACTACTCGGGTTACGATCCGGAGGTATCGACCAAGAACACGGCCCTGACCCCAGGTTATGATTCTTCTGCCTATCCAAAATCTAGGTTATATAGTCTAGGTCTTAACATCAGCTTTTAAATTATGAGAAGAAGTTTAATACATATGATAGTTATCGCATTATTGCCATTACTGTCGTGCAATAAATTAGCATTGGAACCAAAGGGCTTTGTAGCGCTTGAGCAATTCTATAAGAATGAGGCAGAAGCCCTGCAAGGTCTGACCGGGGTCTACAATACCTTGGGCGACGCTTCCTTTTATGGTAGAGATTGGTTCTTTGCATTCAACATCCAGGATGATCTCGGCTATTATGACAGGAACTATACGACAGAGGAACTTTTTATCAACAACTTTTCCTATACCAATCCGCGGTTAAACAGTTTGTGGAAAAATCTGTATGGCGGAGCCAACAGGGCCAGCATATTTTTGGAGAACGTGGAACGCGTAGCCTTTAAGGATAACACCCTTAAGGAGGCCTACAAAGGCGAAGCCAAGTTCTTAAGGGCCTACTATTATTTCATTCTTTCCAGCTTATGGGGAGATATTCCGCTAAGAAAGGAAGCGATCACATCAGTTTCACAGGAATCCCAAATCGGTCCAACTTCTAAAACCGAAATTTTCGACTTTATTATCCAAGAAATGGAACAAGCAGAAACAATGGTTTACACTGCAGATAAATTCCAGAGTATGGGCAGGATTAACAAATCAACCGTACAGGGTATTTTAGCGAGAGTATATCTAAAGCAGGCTGGTTATCCTATCAACAAAGGTAAGCCCGCATTCGAAAAGGCGCTGTATTGGGCGCAACAGGTAGAGATTTCTGGATTGCATTCACTTAATCCAGATTATCAGGCTGTATTTATAAACTTGATAGCCGATGAATATGAAACTACATACAGAGAGAGTATTTGGGAAGTAGAGTTTAAGGGCAATAACGTAGATGGAAATCAAACTGCAGGTTATTTGGGGAGTTATAATGGCATTTACTGCAACGATGGGACCAACGCTGATACGCCAGGCTGGTGTTACGGTTACCTGTCTTGTACTTTAAAAATGGAAGACCTTTATACCATGCCAGCAGATGCCATTCGTAAAAACTGGAATGTTGCGGCTTTTCGGTACAATTATACTGCTGCTACAGGAGTTAGAGCAAAGACGAACTGGTCAGCTGCCCAGATGGTCTACAGAAGCGCCGGGAAGTTTAGGCGCGAACATGAAAAATCGACACCGAAAGCAAGAGATTTTACACCTATTAATTTCCCTGTATTAAGATATGCTGATGTTTTGTTGATGATAGCTGAGGCTGATAATGAATATAATGGTGCTCCAACAGCTGTCGGCTACGCTGCGATCAACGAAGTGCGAAAAAGAGCCATGCCTACAGTTGCACTCATCTCAGGGATGAACTACGGAACATTTCAGCAATTGGTGCGGGATGAGCGAGCTAGAGAGTTGTGTTTTGAGGGCACTAGAAAAATGGATCTGGTAAGATGGGGCATATACGTAGAAACGATGACTACGGGCAGACGCAATATGGTCAACGAATCGAGATGGCATGCCAATAAGAAGTATGCATCGTTTATCGCAGACTTTACTTCTCAAAAACACAATCTGTATCCAATACCAAGTTCAGAGCTATCAACTAATTCAAAAATGAAACAAAATCCTTTATGGTAGTAACCACCAACCGTATGAGAAAACTGATTTTTTTATTCATTGTGCTTATCTTCTTTTCTTGTAAAAAAGAAGTTGATGACGTTACGTTTGATGTAAGCGTAAAGTCTTCTGGTGCACTACAAGCTGGCCAGCCTGTGGTCTTCAACATTGTTGGAAATCCAAATTATGTAACTTTCTACTCTGGAGAAAACGGAGGCAATTACGATCATCGAAATACTACAAATTTAAATGAGACTAGCATGAAAGCCTTTTTACGGTTTACAGCAAAAGTAGAAAGTGCAGCGGCTAACAACTCGCTTAGTTTGCTGATGAGCGATTCCTTTAAAGGTCTGGTGGCTAATAACTACAAAGCAGATTCTACCGCTATCGTTGATGGAACTTGGGACGAGCTGACAACGATTGCAGCTTTGCCTACCACACAAAACCAAGAGAAGAACATAGAGGTGGATATCACCGGTTATCTCAATAAACAGGCGACTGTAGCATTCAAATATGCGCCTACTCCAAGTGCAACGGTCCAGCAACCTAAATGGACAATTTCCAACTTTCGTATCGTATTGCAATTGGCAAATGGCTATGAAAGGGAAAGCCAGGACTCGCTACGAAGAGGTTTTCTTCCGTTTGATTTCAACAATAAGACCGCTCCGTACACCAATAGTGCCGCCGCCGGAAGATGGAACATTACCGCAAACCAAAAAAGCTTTGTGATGACAAACACCGCTGCGGGCCTAACGCAAACAAGTAATTTAGATTATGCAATTTCCAGGCCTATGCTGTTAAATACGGTGTCTCCAGATTTTGGTGTTACCGTTAAATCGGTTAAAGATAGAATTAACAGCTACAGTTATGTTTTCGAAAAATCTGGAGTGTATGATGTGGTTTTTGTAGCCAAGAATGCAGATAGTAAAAGTGAAAAGGAAATCATTAAACGTATAACCGTCGATGTTAAATAGAAAATCAATATTGCTGCTTAGTCTATTTTGTTGGTACTGCCAATTACATGCCCAAAATGTAGCTAAGAACACCATAGGCATAGAAATGGCCAATATCCCATCGGGCAAGTTCTATATGGGAGCTAATGACACCAGGTATGGTGCGGATGAAAGCCCTGTACATAAAGTGGTGATCGGCAATCCGTTTAAGATGTCGGTTACAGAAATCACTAACATCCAATACGAACAGTTTGATCCGGCCCATAAAAAAATGAGAGGTAAAGGAGGATTTTCAATTGAAGATAATGAAGCGGTAGTGCATGTCAGTTGGCACGATGCGGTAGCTTTCTGTAAATGGCTTTCACAAAAAGATGGGAAAACTTATCGTTTACCTACCGAGGCAGAATGGGAGTATGCCTGTAGGGCAAATGCCTATTCTAACTTGAACATTGGCGATAAATTGCCTGCTAACATGCAGAAAAATCAGGATGTTCCCGAAAAGATTTTGGCGGTTTCGTTAAAAGTTAAAAATGGAAAACCTAATGAGTTCGGACTATATGATATGCATGGCAATATAGAAGAATGGTGTATGGATTGGTATGGCCCATATCAAGCTCATGAGCAAACAGATCCTGCTGGTTATAAAGAAGGCTCGTATCGTGTGGTGCGGGGAGGTAGCCATAATACTTTTGTCGCGAATGTGCGTTCGGCCAATCGTTCAGCGTTAATGCCAGAAGACAGGAATTATCTGACAGGGTTTAGAATTGTTGAAGTTACCTCAGCCCTGCCAATTGCTACCCAAATAGACAATAATTTGCCTCTAAATCAACAAAAAGTAAAACAAGAGGCATTCAATTGGCCAAAACCAATAAACAAGCCTTTTTTTGCAGAGCCGATAGTTTATGTGAAAAATCCATCATGTAATCAAACCCAATTATACTCACATAACCACTGCCCGGCAATCACATGGTTAAAAAATGGCGATTTGCTGGCGATATGGTTTTCTACAGAAAGCGAATTTGGAACAGAAATGTCTATTTGGGCAAGTAGGTTAAGGGCTGGAAATAAAGATTGGGACGAAGCTTCTCCGTTTTACAAAGTTCCGGATAGAAATATGACAGGCTCATCTTTATTTTATGATAAAGATAGTGGCACTCTGTTCCATATCAATGGCGTTTCTGCCGCTGGTTGGTGGAAGAACATGATGGTAACGATGCGTACCTCTACCGATAATGGCACTACTTGGAGCAAAGAAACCATCATCGCTCCAGAACATACGATGAGACATCAGGTAATCGCAGGCATGTTTAAAACCAATGAAGGTTGGTTGGTACAGCCCTGCGATGCAGGCCCGGGAGGAGCAGATGGTTCGGCCATATTGGTGAGTAAAGATAGTGGCAAAACTTGGGCAGATCCAGCTATCAGTATTGATACGCCAAAATTCGTAGCTGGAAATATGGGAGGAACTATAGCAGGAATACATGCGGGAGTTGTGCAACTGAAAAATGGTGATTTAATGGCTTTCGGGCGTGCAAATGATATTGCAAATGGAGAAGGAATCAAACGCATGCCAATGAGTATCTCAAAAGATGGGGGCAAAACCTGGGCTTATTCGGCTTCAGCGTTTTCGCCTATTTCTGGCGGGCAGCGTTTGGTTTTGCGTAGATTGAATGAGGGGGCTATTTTGCTTGTCTCTTTCACACACCATCCACTACGTGTAACAAAAGATAAGGCCGGAATGGAAATAAATGGCAAGAAAGTTTACGGCATATATGCTGCCGTATCATTTGATGAGGGGAAAACCTGGCCTGTAAAAAAACTGATTTCTGATGGTAGGGAACGTTACATGGATGGTGGAGCTTGGACGGGAGCCTTTGTGATGGATGAGACAAATGCCGAGCCGCGTGGCTACTTTGCTGCAACACAGACTCCAGATAATATGATCCATTTAATTAGCAGCAAAAACCACTATCGTTTTAATTTGGAGTGGTTAAAGGAAAAATAAGTGATGCGATTTCGATTATATATATGGTTTTTAACGAGTATGCTTGGTATAGGGAGTATCAATGCCCAACAGCATTTGCTGCCTATTAAAAAGGTAATAGGCGAGGTGGATTATACCATTACAAAACTAGCAGATGATCACCACTGGCAGACCATAGAAGATGGAGGTTATTTGACGGTGAAGAAAGGTGTTGCCAAAATAGATTGCGGCAATGGTCAGCGGCGAGTTTTACAGTTACAACCAAATTTGTTTCAGCCTAAAGGTAACTACACCATAGAATTTAAAATTAAGGTGCCTTATGTGAGCGAAAAAGGTAGGGGTTTTGACATCTCGGTTTACGATGGTTTAAAAGCTTTTGATTTTAACATTAATGCTAAACAGTTAACAGATTATGCTATCACAAAGGTGTTTACAGAAAATACAGACTTTGCCACAAACTATAAAACGGTGCGTTTTGCCGTGGAACGTTATGTGGGAATAGTACATATTTATATAGATGGAGCTTGGCTTGCATCCTACATCATGCGCAAGCCGACCAAAGAAAAGTTGTTAAAGATAGGGAAAGGACAAAGCTCCTCGGCTGCGGTGATAGAACTGGCTAATTTTTATGCCGATGATACAGGGGCCTATAGACCCAATTAATTTATAATAAAGAGATATGAGAAAGATTACATTTTTTACGGTTTGTTTGATGCTGGTCCAGTTGGTTGGTTTGGCACAGGCTCCAAGTTTGATCAAAAAGAAAATAAGTGATTATCCTTTGGTAGATGGCAGTAAGCTGCCCACCGAAGCGGGCTGGCAATTAAGATTGGGCGACGAACAGAAAGAAGGAAAAATAGAAATCACCGCGAATAAGGAGCTTTTTATCAAAGCCGCCAGTGGCGAAGCGTATACGGTGCAGGTGGGTAAAAGCACAGAGACCGTTTTTAGTCCAACTACAGATTATACTATTGAATTTAAAACAAAAGTCCCCCTGAACAATGGAAGGGGCCTGGATATCACTTTCAGGGATGGTAAAAACTTTGCCAAGCTGGTCTGTGTCACACACAATAGAGTGATCCTAAATGGAGAAAAGGAAGCACTAGCTCATCTGAACGGAAAGGAGTACCACGTTTATCGTATTGCGGTAGAGCGGGATAAGGCCAAAGCTCATCTTTACATAGATGGCACATACAAAACATCGTTTGATCTGTTGGCGAAGGCCAATTCTGCATGGCTAAGTTTTGGAAAGGGCAATACCAAGGCCGATACCGAAATTGTAATGCAATATTTTACTTATGATCTAACCGGAGCATATGCACCTTTATAAAATTGGTATGAAGATATTTAAGTTAGCTTTTGTTTTATTGTTTTGTGCTATAACTGTTTATGGTGTAAATAAAAGGCCTCTTACCGTTATTTTTGATACGGATATGGGAAACGATGTTGATGATGTATTGGCGCTTGACATGCTGTACAAATATCAAGATGCAAATATGATTAACCTGGCTGCTATCATTAATAATAAAGGCAATGCTTATGCTGTTCCTTTTTTGCATTTAATGAACCAATGGTACGGCTATCATAATATCCCGTTAGGAAATGTCGTGCATTCTCCAGTAAAAGAAGGCAAAAAAACCTATTACGTTGAGCATGTATATAATTTAAAAAATACAGCTAATGCTTTTGTTTTTTCAACTTATAGAAATGAGATTGAAACCCAAGATGCAGTAATGTTGTATCGTAAAATGTTGGCTGCTCAACCAGATCATTCGGTTGTGATTATATCGGTGGGTTTTTCCACTAACTTATCTCGATTGATGAGCTCAGAAGCAGATCAGTATAGTGAACTGCGAGGAGCAGATTTAGTTAAACGGAAAGTGAAGTTTTTAAGCCTAATGGGCGGAGATTTTAGAGATAACCGTAAGCCTGAGTTTAATATCCGTTTAGATGTCAGATCTGCAAAAGATGTATTGGAAAATTGGCCGGGAAAAATTTATGTAAGCCCTTGGGAGTTGGGTGGCGCTGTTAAATTTTCTGGAGAAGTAGTGGCCAAAGAACTTAATTACACATCTAAGGAAAATCCTTTGGTAAAGGCATATGAATATTATCTGCCTATGCCTTATGATAGGGAAGTTTGGGACTTAACCTCTGTTTTATATGCTATTGAACCATCATCTAAATATTTCACGACATCTAAAGCGGGAAAAATAACCGTCGATGAAAAAGGAAATACCTTCTTTCAGAAAGACAAAAAGGGGGAACGCTACATTTTATCTGCAAACGCTAAGCAGCTACAACAAATGAAAACCCGTATGGAAGAGTTAGTTAAGCAGAAGCCTAAAAATATATAAATGAGAAAACTTTGTCGCTATTTACTTTTGGTCTCATTTTGTTTTGCTGCTCTAACAGGTAAGGCACAGGAAGCTGTATTTGCCAATAACTATCATTCGAGCACTGGTTTGGCTAAACTTGCTGTGGAAAAGGCCGTTATTTATACGCCAAATATGGTGTGGCATTATGCCCATCATCCATCGGTGGTGTATTTCAAAAGGAATTTTTATGCCATCTTTTCAAATGGGGTAAAAGGAGAGGATGATCCTGGACAGAGGATACTCATCAGTAAATCAGCAAACTTTGAAGACTGGTCTTTGCCCCAGATTTTAAAGGAACCTAAGATAGCAGCAGATGAAATTCCGTATACGCTTACTCCAGGAGGAATATTTGTACATAACGACAAGTTAATGCTCTTATATACGGAGAATAATATTGGGGATAACTATGCAAGACTAAACGTTAAGCTTTATGCAATTACTTCTGAAGACGGGGAACATTGGTCTGAGCCGGTAGATCTAAATATCAGATTGTTTCCGAGCCATAAGCCATTTCTGCTGCCTAGCGGTAGATTTTTGATCACGGGTAATGATGTGGTCTATTATACTGATGATAGATCTGGATTGAGTGGATGGACAAAAGCCGTTTACAATGGGAAAAGAGAGGAGGTGAAGGCAACATTGGTCGAAGGAGCTTTTACGGTTGCAAAAAATGGTATGCTGTATAACCTGCTCAGAAGTACAGGTAAAACCTATGATGGGTTTCTTTATCAGTCAATGAGCGAGGATCAGGGTAAAACATGGTCGATACCAGCAAAGGCAAAGTTTACTGATAACAATAGTAAATCTTATCTGGGTCAATTGCCCGATGGTCGCTACTTCCATATTGGAACACCAGATACCACAAACAAAGGGAAAAGGACACCTTTGGTACTGTCTGTTTCAAAAGACGGACTTAATTACGATAAGACGTTTATTGTAGATGACAGCAATTATCAAATGAAATATAAGGGCAAATGGAAAGACGGACAATTTGGTTATCCGTACGCCTATGTTAACGGAAAAGACCTTTTTATCATTTATTCAAGACGAAAAGAACAACTGGAAATAGTCAAAATAGCCATTAGTCAATTAAAGTAATTATGAGAAAATTATTCATTTTATTACCGTTACTTACGCTGTTATCTACAGTTAAAGCAGAAATAAAACTCCCCGCACTAGTGGGCGATCATATGGTGCTGCAACAAAATACTGTAGTAGCCTTATGGGGTAAAGCTAAACCCGAAAGTACAGTGTCCATTAAAACAAGTTGGGATAATCAGCTTCACAAAACTAAATCTGATAACAATGGTAATTGGGAGGTGAAAGTAAAGACCATAGCAGGAAGCAATACGCCTTACGAAATTTCGATCAGCGATGGGCAGGAGAAAACAATAAAAAATATCCTGCTAGGCGAGGTTTGGTTATGCGGTGGCCAGTCTAATATGGAGATGAGCACTAGGGGTTTTACGAACCAGCCATTATACAATGCCATTGATGAAATTCTGGATAATGATTATCCTTCTATTAGATTTTTTCCTGTAAGAAGGACCTTTAGTGAAAAGCCACAAGAAGATGTGGTAGGTAACTGGCGTCTAATTACACCGCAAACAGTAGAAACCATCACCATGGTTGGGTTTAATTTTGCCAAGATTCTGAACAGGACGTTAAAAGTGCCCGTAGGGATCATAGGTTGTTACTGGGGAGGTTCGAGAATTGAAGCTTGGATGAGTGAAGAAAAACTAAAACCGATTACCAAGGTAGAGATTAAACAAGAGAACCTGAATGCTACAATGGCCAATAGAGCACCCACTTTACTATACAATGGCATGCTAAAGCCTGTATCTAAATATACCATAAAGGGCTGTCTGTTTTATCAGGGCGAAGCAAATACGACCAACCCAGAATTATATCTGAAACTTTTGCCTGAAATGGTCCGCAACTGGCGTGAAGATTTTAACCATAATTTCCCTTTTTACTATGTACAGTTGGCTCCTTTTAGTTGTAGCAATATGGGCTGGAATAGCAATGGGATAGAAGTGGCTAAGTTTCGCGAAGTCCAACATCAGGCAAAAAAGCTGATCCCCAATTCGGGCGTCATTTCGACCATAGATATAGGCTCGGAGTCGACCATCCATCCGCCAGAAAAAAGAGTTGTAGCTAAAAGACTGGCACATTTAGCGCTTTCAAAAACCTATGCTATAAATGGATTTAATGGGGAGGCTCCGGTGTACGTATCTAGTAAGGTAGAAGGGAATAAAATACAGGTTACATTAGAAAATACAGGATATGGGCTTTCTGCTTACGGAAAGGAAATGGAAGGTTTTGAGATAGCGGGAGAAGACAAAGTGTTTTACAAGGCCCAGGTTGAAAATGTAAAAGGTACCAATAACCAGTTAAGTGTATTTAGCGAGAAAGTTGCTAATCCCGTAGCTGTACGATATGGATTTAAAAACTTTACGTACGGTAATTTATACAATAGCTATGGCGTGGCAGCAATACCTTTTAGATCAGATAACTGGTAATTAACTAACAAACTAAAAATATCAACTATGTTTATTATTGAAAATTATTCCCTTGCTGTAGTTTTTTGTTTCATCACGATGTTGTGTTGGGGCTCATGGGGAAACACACAGAAATTGGCCTCCAAAAATTGGAGGTTCGAACTCTTCTATTGGGATTATGTGATCGGTGTGCTATTATTTTCCCTTTTTTCTGCCCTGACACTTGGTAGTTTCGGTAGCGTGGGAAGAAGCTTTATACCGGATTTAATGCAGGCAGAGGGTGCAAATCTGGCTTCGGCACTTGCTGGTGGGATTCTTTTTAACCTGTCCAATATCCTGTTGTCGGCGGCCATTGCCATTTCGGGAATGTCGGTTGCTTTTCCGCTAGGGGTCGGTCTGGCCCTGATATTGGGCGTAGTCATCAATTTTATCAGTACGCCAAAAGGTGATCCTTTGGTGTTGTTTATCGGTGTGGGATTGATCGCTATCGCTATTTTGCTCAACGCCATTGCCTACAAAAATATGAGTGCCAATAAAAATTCATCCACCAAGGGAATTGTCATTGCATTCATTGCGGGCATACTGATGTCATCATTTTACAGATTTATTGCGGCTTCTATGGACATAGATAATTTCCAAAGCCCCGAAATCGGAAAAATGACACCCTACACGGCAGTTTTTGTTTTTGCTGTGGGCATGTTCCTCAGCAATTTCCTCATCAATACGGTCGTGATGAAAAGACCGTTTGTGGGGCTGCCCGTTTCTTATAAAAATTATTTTGCCGGTGGATTTAAAACACATTTAATAGGTGTTTTTGGTGGGGTAATCTGGGGGATTGGCAATTCGCTTAATCTAATAGCCGCGGGAAAAGCGGGTGCGGCAATTTCTTATGGACTAGGTCAGGGCGCAACTATGGTCGCTGCTTTCTGGGGTGTATTTATTTGGAAGGAATTCAGGGGTGGACCCAAAGTTAATAATACATACCTGGGATTAATGTTTTTGCTGTTCCTAACGGGTATCGGACTAATTATATATGCAGGTAGCTAGCAAATAGATATTTAAGTTGTTTTGAAGATAGAAATGAGTAATTCAATTGTTGTAATAGGAAGTTCGAATACCGACATGGTAGTGAGGACAGCGCGTTTCCCCTCTGCTGGCGAAACCATTCTCGGCGGTAATTTTTTAATGAATGCGGGAGGCAAGGGGGCAAACCAGGCAGTGGCAGCGGCTCGCTTGGGCGGTAAGGTTACCTTTGTATGCAAAACAGGTAATGACATTTTTGGCAAGCAAGCACTGACGTCCTTTGCTAAAGAGGGAATAGATATTTCCTTCGCTGTCACAGATCCCGGTCAGCCTTCTGGCGTTGCATTGATTATGGTTGATGACCATGCGGAAAATGTAATTGTGGTAGCGCCCGGGGCAAACGGGAAACTATTGAAGGCAGATATCAAGCAGGTAGAAGAAAGGATATTGTCGGCCGACTACTTACTAATGCAGTTAGAAACTCCATTGGAAACAGTAGCTTATGCGGCAGAGTTTGCCTATCAAAATGGGATAAAAGTAGTGTTGAATCCAGCACCTGCTCAAAAATTGCCGGCCGATTTGTTCAAACATATTGCTATCATAACCCCTAATGAGAAAGAAGCGGGTATGCTTACAGGCACCCAGATCGACGATATAGAAAGTGTAAAAAGAGCAGCTTTAAAACTTTATGGGAAAGGTGTAGAAACCATTATCATTACCATGGGTTCCAGGGGAGCATTAGTACTTAATGACGATACTTTCACGCACATCAAGTCCCCTCTAGTTGAGGCGGTAGATACTACCGCTGCTGGAGATGTTTTTAACGGCGCTTTAGTTGTTGCACTAAGCGAACGGCGAGACTTGATTGCCGCTGTAGAGTTTGCATGTCAAGCTTCGGCAATAGCTGTAACTAGACATGGCGCCCAAAACTCTGCACCGTATAGAGAAGAGGTAGGTCAATTGATCAATTCGCTTTCAAGATAATATTAAAAAAGGGTAGGCGTCAATGTTTGCTCTTTTGTTAAAGTGGATAGGCCGTATTGCTCTTGTTATCTGAGAGCACAATCTGCTTGTGGGTAAGGTTCAATCATCGTATGTTTGGTCAAATCCAAAGTGTGGGGTTTTAAATGGGAGCCTTCAACGATGTATGTGTCTTATAGTGGATCCCAGACACAGTGATCTTGATAAGTTTGCTCCAGTAGGATCGGGCTGGGACTATTTGATCACCTTTATTAAACAGAGTGTGGAGGGAGGTGCAGATCTGACTGACCTGGAAGGCCCTTATATGTGGTTGATCCGGTCATGGGGCAACCAATTGCCAGACTTTGATGTAAAGGAACTCCCACCTGCGGCGGCAGATGCAGCATTTCTCTTGGCCGCCAGCATGGAAAAGGAGCAGAAAACAGCCGATACTTATCGTAATGAAAGGGATCTGCTCCGCATCTCGCAGTTGGGCAATCTGCCTTTACTGTTCAAATTGACTGGCGCGGCACAAGACGTCATTAAAGAGTTGTTGGATGCCGCAGATGATCCATCCAAACCTCATCCGAGGTGGACTAATATGCTTTTTTTGGAAAATGTCAAAAAGCACAGTATTTCTGGGGTAATGGCAGACCAACTCTGCAAATATTTTCCGGATCTGATTATCAAGTTTGCCAAGGAAGAGTGGATCGAAGAACCCGAAAACCCAGATCCAGACAGCATCGGTTATTCATTCCATAGGCAACAGGAACAGATCAACTATTTTGGTCTAAATAGAAATATAGAGTTCGATTTTGGTTTCCCAAGTGGTTACCAAACCTTTTTCTATTGGATGTTCCTGCATCATCCCCAAAAAGCATTGGATTTTATAATTCCCTTCCTAAACGATGCCTTCGAGAAAAACTATCAGGCCAATGCGCATAAGGGTAGTGATCTAAATAAGATCAAAGTGGTTTTCAGTAAGCGGCAAACAAAGGAATATTATGCCTGTTACGATTATTGGTCAGCCTACCGTGGCGCATACGCAAGAAACAGGGTTGTCACCTCGTTGCTAATGGCCTTGGAGAAAAGATTACTTGATCTTGCCGACAATGGCACCGAAAACTATGATATCATCCGCAGTTACCTGGACCGGCTGATCGAAGAAGGGAGCAACGTTGCCTTTTTGGGCGTGGTAACCAGCGTGGTCCAAGCGCATCCTGAACTACTGAACCAGACTTCGGTTTGCCTATTGGGCGTACGGGAATTTTACAACTGGGAAAGCCACAGGGCAACGGCGGAATTCACAATTCGTGACCATTATATACAAGATCCATTCCTTTTGGCGGAAAGACAACGAGAAGATAAGCGTCCCCATCGTCAAAATTATACAGGCCTAGTAGGATTTGTCCGAGACTATCTGTTCTATGTTAGGGATTTTAACAAGCAGCTATTTAAAAAATTGGATCAGTTGTGGAACAAAGCACCGGAAAAGGATTGGCTTTGGCGGAAGCAGTTGTTTGATATGGATTTGAGAAAATATAAGTTCGAACCTGTGACAGAGCCGGGATATGAAAATTTTGTGGAAATGGGTCCAGGTTATGATAAGAAAGTGAAGCAAATGTTGGCCAAGCCCGATGTTTTTGATTTTAAGGGCGTGCAGGATACGATGTGGGCAAATAAGGTTTTCAAGTTCGAAGAAGTAAAGGACAAGTCATATGAGACGTGGAAAGCTGCCTATGAAAGATACATCGCTCCCAAAGCCGATAGACTGATGAGCTCTCCTGGGTTACTGGCTGCCCTTGGCCTACGGGATTTTGCCCTTGAAATGAACAAGGAGCAGTTGAAGTGGTGTGAGGACACTGTTTTCCAATATGCCGAGGATACCCTGCATCCCAAAAGGGGGGGCTTATTCGATCTACGCACTGATGAGAAAGAAGCTTTGTTTGGGCTTACGATTATCCCAATGGTGAACAATGATGCCCTCCAACAAAAGAAAGCAAAGGAGTATATTTTCAGATTGATCATAAGGGGGAACAATGAAGGCGCACGGGTGCATATAGAAAGTGGACTGACGAATTATCTTCAGCAAAGCAATCCCAAGTTTGTTGAAAACTGCTGGCACGGTGTATTGACCTACATTGAGCTTAAAGCTGATGAAACGGCAAAACAAAGACCAATATGGGAGCGACAAATGGCATTGGAAGAGGCCGAATTGGGCCACGATTGGGAGGAGCAACTGATCAGATCACATCGGTAGTGGATGGTACGATCACTCCTGTAGAGCAACTCGCTTTTGATCTACAACCTTATTATGCATACCTGTATTGCGATGCGCTGAGGCTCATCCCTTGGAAAACTAGATTGCCGCTGCAACATCAATTTATTGATGAGCTGCTCCATGCTGTTATATCCGTACTGAAGGATCGTTGGAATAGGTCGGGAATTGAAATCTATCACCTCAAACAGAGCCTCAATTTTTATTATGCTCGCTACTTGCTAGAACAGCCGCTGAAGGAAAGGAAAACGTTGTTTACATCACTGTTGAATTTGACAATAGCTGAAGGAGGAAAGGTTATTTCCGATCAATTGGAAGAGTTTCTAACTGGTCTAGTGAGGGAACACATTTTTGCGGTTAATGGAGGCTTTTCAGTATCTTCTTTTTGGAAGTCATGGGACATTCTAAAGGAATGGATGATCGAAAAGAATAGGGGGGCTTTGCTTCCGTTGTTCCTCATGTCAGTCGATTGGAGTGAAAATTCCGATAATTGGCATGTTCTCGACGGGAAAAACCTTTATTATGGAGACTTTATTACTCGATTTGGACATAACAATGCCAACGAAAGTCTCAAATTCCTTGGTGGAATTGCCTTTAAAAAGTTCATGCCCGAGTCTATCTCCTGGATAGCAGCCATGCTTAGTACCAAGGGATCGTTATACATTGACCTGACGATCGCCGAGAAGTTCATTCACAAGGCATTCTATGGTTATACTGCTTTAATCAAAGGCGATTCGTTGTTGCTCAAAGATTTTATTTACATACTGGACTACCTGATTGCAAAAAGCTCTACCAAGGCCTACATGATCAAGGAAGATCTGATCACCTATAAGAATCTTTAACGAGTGGAACAACGAATGATAAAGGAGGCATGAGGCCTTTTATAGAAAATGTTCAGCGAAAAATGAAAGGACAAGAGGCAGTGCCAGGGAAATCGCTTTTAACATTTGAAAGACAAGAATAATTGTTATATTTATGATATAAATGACTAAGGTCAAAAAAATGGCCTTTTCAAATCCCGACTATTCATCTCACCAAGTTTTTTCTCGT
>NZ_SSHJ01000008.1 GCF_005925345.1 Pedobacter ureilyticus | reverse complement strand
TTGAATATCATCGAAAGGGAAACAGAATCGAAAAGCAGCAAACCACAGAAACGAAAACGGGCTGCTTTGGACGACGAGTTTAGAAGCAAACTCATCGCTGGCTAAAATGTTAAAAGCGATTTCCCTGCCTAAAATGTTCTTAGGTATCCTAGATGTTTCAAAATAATTACTTTTGTAGTCAAACAAGTTGCGAGCGGTCTTGATACTCGATACTCACATCTCGATACTAAAAAATGAAGCACATCAATATTAAAGTAATAGGTAAAGTACAGGGCGTGTTCTTTAGGGCAAGCACTAAAGCTGTGGCCGACCAAATGGGCGTAAAAGGAAAAGTGAAAAACGAAAAGGATGGTTCGGTTTTAATAGAGGCAGAAGCCGATCAAATTACGCTAGATATGTTTGTAGAGTGGTGCCATAAAGGACCAGAGAAAGCAATTGTGGAGGAAGTGGTTGTAGAAGAAAGCGAGTTACAGCATTATACAAACTTTGTGGTGATTAAGAAAAATTTATTGTGGTAGTATAATTTACGATTGTAGATTGACGAATTACGATTTAGCCGTCTACAATCTCAAAAATGAGTGAATAGGAATATTGATTTTAGAAAATCGTAAATCTAAAATCGCAAATCTAAAATCAACTTGTCTGTAGCAAAGAAATTTTTGGGGCAAACTATGGTTTATGGTATTAGTACCATTTTAACCAGAATGCTTAATTTTATTTTAACGCCAATTTTTACACGCACTTACGCTGCTGCGGTATATGGTGTTTTTACCAAGATGTATAGCTGGGCTTCTATTATTAACGCCATTTTGGCCTTCGGTATGGAAACCACTTATTTTAGGTATTTGAATAAATTTGAAGACCGAAAGCAGCAGGTTTATAATAATTCTTTTTTGGTTGTTGCTTTTATTTCAACCCTATTTCTAGTTACAGGATTGGTATTTACAGATCCAATTACAAAATGGCTGGTAAACAATGATACTGCGAACCTAGACGACCAAAGACGATACGTACAATATTTTATATGGCTGCTATTTTCTGATGCCGTTTGTATCATCCCTTTTGCCAAGTTGCGAGCCGATGGGAAACCATTTAGATACAGTTTGATTAAATTTCTGAATATCTTAACTTACGTCTCTTTGTGTCTGTTTTTCATTTACGGTATTCCAGCAATAATTAAACACAATTTACCAACCGCTAGTTTCTTTGCCAGTTGGTTTAGAGCGCAATGGGTAGGTTATGTATTTATTGCAAATTTGGTAGCAAGTGTAGTCACCTTTGTTTTGTTGATACCAGAGTTCTTAAAGCTTCAATTAAAGTTCGACAAGGCAATGTTTATGAAAATGTTGTCGTATAGTTGGCCAATATTGGTAGCAAATCTATCTTTTATTGTTAACGAAAACTTAGATAAAATACTTTTGGATAAGTACTCTACAGAAACGCAAGTTGGAATTTACGGTGCGGTATGTAAAATTGCCATTTTCATGAGTATATTTAATACTGCTTTTAGGCTAGGCGCCGAACCTTTTTTCTTTAGCCACGCTAAACAAGAAAATGCCAAACATACCTACGCTAATATTCTTAAGTATTTTGTAATTGCTTTGGCCATTTTATTTGTGGCTTTGGTGGCCAATATCGAGATTTTAAAATATTTTATCAGTAGAGATAGTGCGCACATTGCCGAGTATTGGGTTGGCTTGCCGGCTGTTCCATATCTGCTATTGGGTTACGTTTGTTTAGGTATTTACATGAACCTTTCCATTTGGTATCGCCTGTCAGATCAAACTCGCTTTGGGCTATATATTTCGGTAAGCGGTGCAATCATTACCATCGTATTAAATATGGTGCTCATTCCTAAATACAGTTACATGGGCTCGGCTTGGGTAAGCATGATCGCATATTTCGTGATGATGGTTTTATCGTATGTTTTAGGTCAGAAATATTATCCAATACCTTACAATTTTAAAAAGATATCCGCCTACTTACTAAGCTCAACGGTCATCGTGTTTTCTTCTTTTTTTATTTTCGATAGAAATATTTACATCGGTAATGCACTTTTAGTAATTTTTATAGCCGTGGTATTCTATTTTGAAAAAAACGAACTGCGAAGAGTTTTGAAACGTTAGCGTTGCATTCTCTCATTTAATCATTCAAAATTCTTTCATTTGTAACATGCAAATCAAAATCATCAATAAATCTAGTCACGCTTTACCTGCCTATGAAACTGCTCATGCGGCAGGAATGGATTTAAGAGCAAATCTCGAAGAACAAATCATAATTAAACCTTTACAGCGTTGTTTAATTCCAACGGGTTTGTTTATAGCATTGCCAGTTGGTTACGAAGCACAAATTAGACCACGAAGCGGTTTAGCTTATAAGCACGGTGTAACGGTGTTAAATTCGCCAGGAACTATTGATGCAGATTATCGTGGCGAGTTAAAAGTATTGTTGGTAAATTTGTCGGATGCCGATTTTGTGATTAACAATGGCGAACGTATTGCGCAAATGATAGTTGCTAAACATGAAACCGTGCTTTGGGAAACTACTGAAGAATTAAGCAGCACCGACAGAGGTACTGGCGGTTACGGGCATACAGGTAAGGGTTAATTGTTTAATTGATGAAATTGTTTAATTGTTAATAGGTTGGAAATGGAGTTTTTGAACCTCATGCTTTTAACTTAAGACTAAAAAGGTGAATAAACTATTTTTTACAGCGAGTTTAATGGTATTGTGCATTGCTATCAAAGCGCAACAACACCCTGTTGCCGTAAAAGATAGCAATGCAGTAAAAGAACTTTTTTTTGCGGGGTTAAAAGAGAAGTTAAACGAAAACTATGTTAACGCAGGCAATAGTTTTTCCAAAGTTCTTATCATAGATCCAAACAACAGCGCAGCCCATTTTGAAATTGCTAATATTCAATTGCGTCAAAATAAATTGCTAGATGCCGAAGTTTCGATTAAAAAAGCCCTCTCGGTTCAGTCGGATAACGTTTGGTTTTTGAAGTTACTTTCCGAAATCTACAAACGTAACGGTAACATGGAAGCGCTGGTGCAAACCTTTGACAAGTTAATTGAACTAGAACCCTCGGCCGAAAGTTACTATTTTGATAGAGCAAATGCCTTATATATAGCAGGCAAAACAGAAGAATCTAAAAAGGCCTACGATTTGCTCGAAGAGAAATTTGGCGTAACAAAATCGTCTACGGTTGCCAAACAACGATTTAAGAAGCCAGGAGAAGCTGATGGCGATGCTTTGCAAAAGTTAATTAGTGATAATCCTAGCGATGTTAAGAATTACCTAGACTTAAGCGGAACGTTTTTAGAGAAAAACCAAAACAACGAAGCTTTATCACTACTGCTAAAAGCAAAGGAGCTTGATGCTAACAATTACGAGGTACATTTGGCTTTAGCCGATGTCTATCATGCGTTAAAAAAGCCAGAAGAAGCTTTCTCCTCACTTAAAGTGGCTTTTGCTAGCCCAGAAATGCCTCTGCCTAATAAAATGAATATTTTAAGCCAAATGTTGCTTCGTTTTAATAAGCCAGAAGTGGTTAAAAATGCTACAGCACTAGGTTTAATTGTTCTAAGCGATTATAAGGACGATGCAAAAATGATGGTGCTTTATGGTGATATTTTGTATCAGCAAGGGAAATTAGGAGAGGCTAAAGCACAGTATTTAGCGGCAATACAACGATCTGAGCAATTGTACATTGCTTGGGAAAAAGTACTTGGTGTACAAACTTTGATGGGTAATTACACCGAAGCAATTAAAACCGGCGAAGAAGCGTTAACCATTTATCCTAACCAGGCAATTTTGTACTATTACAGGGCGTTTGCATTACACCGAAATGGGCAAAATGGCGAAGCTAGTTTTGAGCTAAAAAATGCTTTACAGCTAGAGCCAGAAGATGCCAATTTAAAAGCAATGATTTTGGCTTTGCAGGCCGAGGTTTTGATAGATCAAGGCAAACTTAAAGAGGCAGATGCAGCTTTTGACAAGGCGATAGTTTTAGCTCCTAATAACTACCTTACCATGAGTAACTATGCCTATTACCTCGCCCTGCGTAACCATGATTTGCCAAAGGCAGAGAAGTTAGCCGCTAAGGCCGCCTCGGCTTTGCCGCAAAACTCATCTATTTTAGATACCTATGCAATTGTTCTGTTTAAATTAAATAGAATTGATGATGCCCTTATGTACATACAAAAAGCTTTACAAAACAACGAGGCTAATCATCCTGTTTATTTGGAACATTACGGCGATATCCTTTTTCTAAAAGGAGAGAAGGAGAGCGCTGTTGCACAGTGGCATAAAGCAAAGATTGCAGGAAATCAATCAGAAAAACTAATTAGAAAGATCAATGAAAAGAAATATATTAAATAGCACTTTAATTGCTGCCTGTGTGTTAATGGTGGTAGGTTGTAGGCCAAAAAAAGAAATTGTTAAAGCCCCGCCGGTAGCAGAGGCTGCCCCAGCTAACGACAAAAAATCTGAAAACTTAGCGTTGCTTCTTGGTAAAGAACTTCAGTACAATACTTTATCTTTAAAGGGGAAAGCCGATTTAGATATTAATGGCAATTCGAATAACGTAACACTTAATATTCGTATCCAAAAAGACCAAAAAATATGGTTTAGCGTTACTGCTTTGGGAGGTGCGCTAGAAGCTGCTCGCGGTATAATTACACCCGATAGTTTGTGGTTGATGAATAGGCTTCAAAAAACCATTCTTAGAAAACCATTGTCGTATATACACGACTATACCAATAAACAAGTGAATTTTGGTTGGTTACAATCTATCTTAATAGGAAACACTATTAAAGAGTTTATGACCGAAAAATCTGATCTTAATCAAGAAAATGGCGTATGGGTATTAAACGGTACAGAACAAACGTTGGCCTACAGAACCTTATTTAATACACTGTTAAAATCTACAGAGCTTACTTTAAATGATGCAGCAGCAGCGCAAGGGCTCAAAGTGGTTTACGATAAATACACACCTATAAATAATGGCCTTTTCCCGTCAGTGGTAAAAATAAACTCGGCAGTGGGCAATAAAAAAATAAGTGTAGCCGTTGATTTTGTTAAAATAGAAGCCAATGTGGCCGTAGAGTTCCCTTTTTCGGTTCCAAAGAACTACGAAGTTATCAATTAATTTTTTATACTTTTGGTTAATGAAGTTACATAAAGTCCTGCTTTTAATTATTGCTGTATGTTTTTGCGCTAGTGCTTTTGCACAATCTAGTAAAGAGCTAAAGCGTAAAAAGGAAGCATTACAGAGAGAAATAGAGCTAGCTCAGAAAAATTTGAATAAGGCGGCTAAAGGCAAGAAACTAACACTGGGCCAAATTAATGCCATTAAAGCTCAAATAAGGCTAAGGCAAGATAAAATCTCCACCATTAACTCAGAGATCAAAAACATCGATCATCAAATTCACGAGAATACCAATAAGGTGCAAAACCTGAAAGGTCGTTTGGCAGATCTAAAAAAGGAATATGCGGGGATGATTCGCTTTGCGCAACGCAACCGCAATTCTTATGATAAAATGATGTTTATTTTTGCTGCAAGCGATTTTAACCAAGCCTATAAACGTATCAAGTATTTACAGCAATTTGGCCAGTATCGTAAAAAGCAGGCCGCTTATATTCAAGGAACACAGAAGCAATTGAGTAACCAGATTGTGGTATTGGATAAGAACCTAAAAAGTAAGAGTTCTTTATTAAAAGAAGAAGAAACTGAGAAAAGTAAACTTGATAAAAATAGAAGTCAGCAAACGGTGGTATTGAACAAATTAAGCAAGCAAGAGAAACAATACCAAGCAGATATTAAAAGAAAAAGACAACAGCAGGCTACTATAGATAGACAAATTCAAGCTGCCATTGCTAGAGAAATTGCCGCAGCTCGAAAAAAGGCGGAAGAAGAGGCCAGAGAAAGAGAAAGAATTGCCGCAGCAAAAGCCAAGGCCGAAAATAAGCCTGCGCCTACCACTACAGCTTCAAAACCGAAAACCACTAGCGAAGCTTTAAGAGCAACACCAGAAGCAGCGAAACTTTCTGATGCCTTTGAAGCTAATAGGGGCAGTTTGCCTTCTCCGGTAGCTACTGGCTATATTACTGGCAGGTTTGGAGCCTATAAAGTAGATCAGGCTACGGCAGTGCGTAATGGTGTAGTCTTTCAAACTAGTGATGGGGCAGCAGTTAGGGCGGTTTTTAATGGTACTGTAAGTTCAGTTTTTCAGCAGTTCGGTAGGTATTATGTGGTCATTATACATGGTGAGTACTTTACAGTTTATGAGGGCTTGCAAAGTGTTAGCGTAGGCAAAGGCCAAAAGGTAACTACTAAGCAAACCATTGGAACTGCCGGCACATCAGATGGAGTTCCAGAGTTAGGATTTCAAATACATAGGGGGGCCGTTGCACAAAACCCAGAAAGCTGGCTGGCCCGATAAGCTGTGTTTTTGGTGAAATAAACGCTATATTTGTATAAAACTAGTTAGAAATGTACAGCACGCCGTTATTAGAGTTTTTAAATATGGGAGGCGGTGAGATGATGCTCATCGTAATTGCGATACTTTTGTTATTTGGAGGTAAAAAATTGCCAGAATTAGCAAGGGGATTAGGAAAAGGAATTCGCGAGTTTAAAGATGCTTCGGAAGGGGTAAAAAGAGAAATCCATCGGAACATTAACTCTTTTGATATCGATGAAGAAGATAGAAAAGCTGATGAAAATCGAAAGTATCGTGAGCCAGAAATAGACCATTCTCATTCTATTCACGATGAGCCTACGGTTAGCCCAGAAAACCAAACTGAGCTAAATACCGTAGATGTTAAGGAAGAAAGTAAAGAGCCTAAAAACTCTATTTAAGAAATAGGAAATATAAAACAACAATCATGTTACAAACACCACTACTAGCTGCGTTAGGCACAATGGAAATCGTTCTAATCGTAGTAGCACTTTTATTACTTTTTGGAGGTAAAAAAATTCCAGAATTAATGCGTGGCTTAGGTAAAGGAATGAAGGAATTTAAAGATGGTAAAGACGGAGTTGATTCTACTACCACCGATAACACCAACAAGCCTCAATAAACCGTATTTACAAACGCTTTAAGTTTAGATTTTGAAGAAATACAGCTCTTTAACAGAGATACAGGGAGAACTTGCGCAAAAGCAGCTTACTTTAAAAGAACTTATTACTTACTATTTTCAGCAAATAGAAAAGCATCAACACCTCAATGCATTTAATGAGGTGTTTTTTGATTCTGCAAAAAAGCAAGCTGAAGAAATTCAAGCTAAACTTGATCACGGTTCGGCAGGTAAATTGGCGGGCATGGTTATCGGGATTAAAGATAATATTTGCTACGAGGGCCATGTGGTAACTGCTTCTTCTAAAATGTTAGATGGTTTCGTTTCTCCCTACTCCTCTACGGTAGTTAAGCGTTTGCTTGCCGAAGATGCCATTATTATTGGCCGTTTAAATTGCGATGAGTTTGCCATGGGCGGTTCTAACGAAACTTCATATTTCGGTACGGTAAAAAATGCAGCCGATGAAGAGCGTGTTGCAGGTGGTTCATCTGGAGGTTCGGCAGTTGCCGTGCAGGCAGATCTATGTCTAGCGGCTTTAGGTACCGATACAGGTGGTTCAGTTCGCCAACCTGCGGCATTTTGTGGCAACATTGGTTTTAAGCCAACTTACGGGCGCATTTCTCGCTATGGTGTAATTGCTTATGCTTCTTCTTTTGATCAGGTGGGTACACTAACTTCATCGGTTACTGATGCCGCTTTACTGTTAGAAGTGCTGGCCGGCGCCGATGAAAACGATAGTACAGTTTCGCAACAACCAGTGCCGTCTTACAGCTCAAATCTCAAATCTCAAATCCCAAATCTCAGAATAGCTGTACTAAAAGAAACGATAGAAAGTGAAGCGCTAGATCCTGAAACTAAAACAGCCATTCTGTTGGCGCTCGATAAATTTAAGGCTGCTGGTCACGAAGTAACTTATGTTTCTTTCGATTTGTTGGAGTATTTAGTGCCAACCTACTATATTCTCACTACAGCCGAAGCCTCGTCAAACCTGTCGCGTTACGATGGCGTACATTATGGATACCGTAACACGCAAGCACAAAGCCTAAACCAACTGTACAAAAGCTCAAGAGCCGAAGGTTTTGGAGAAGAAGTTAAGCGGCGTATCATGTTAGGTGCTTTTGTGTTAAGCGCCGGATATTATGATGCTTATTATCAAAAAGCACAAAAGGTTCGTCGATTAATTAGGGAGCGAGTAGAAGCTTTGTTAAAAGACAATGATGTTTTAATTAGTCCAGTGGCACCCACCCCAGCTTTTAAAATTGGTGAAAATGTGCAAGACCCCTTGGTAATGTACATGGCAGATATTTATACCGTATTGGCATCTTTAGCAGGTATTCCGGCAGTAGCTTTACCCTTAGGCAATAACCAAGCGGGTTTGCCGTTAAGTATGCAATTAATGACCAAACATTTTAACGAGCAAGCTTTGCTCAATTTATCATATAGTTTTTTAAACTCTAACGTCATTTCGAACGAAGTATAACGTAGAGAGAATTGAAAATCAACGAGGTTAAATCTGTTTTCTAAGTGCTTTGGCTCTAGATTTCTCCTCCTGCGTTATCGAAATGACGAGAAATTTTAGCCTATGAGGAAATTGATACTTACTGTTTTGAGTTTTGCGATTGCTTTTAGCACTTTAGCGCAAGTTACGAGTAAAATTCAAGTAGATACGATCTTAAAACGGCTAACTACAGCACCGCCGACAGATACTGTAGCCGTTCCTGCCATTGAGCAGCCCTTACTGTTTGGACAACAATTGTTATATAAAATGCGCTTAGATTCTATACAACAAACTGTTCCGTTAGACTATAATGAGTATGTTCAAAGCTATATCGATATTTATGTAAAGCGCAGAGCGATGTATGGCGATATGCTTGGCCTTTCTTCATACTATTTTCCCATTTTTGAAAAAGCACTGAAATCTTACAACATTCCAACAGAAATCAAGTATTTATCTATTGTCGAGTCGTCTTTAAATCCACATGCGGTTTCTAGGGTTGGCGCTACGGGTTTATGGCAGTTTATGTTTGGTACGGCAAAAGCATACGGCTTAAATATGGATAACTTTGTAGATGAGCGCAAAGACCCCATACAAGCAAGTTATGCTGCTGCAGCGTATTTTCGCGATGCTTACGAAGAGCTAGGCGATTGGCTATTGGCCATTGCCGCCTACAATTGTGGCAAAGGCAACGTGAATAGGGCAATACTGAAAGCGGGTTCCCGTAATTTTTGGGACATCAGAAAGTTTTTGCCGAAAGAAACCAGTAATTATGTACCAGCCTTTATTGCAGCAGTATATGTAATGAAATACGCACCTAGCCATCAAATTGTGGCTAAGCCTAATGCATTTGCTTTTAAAACAGATACGGTACAGGTTAGAAATTTTGTAGCACTGGCCGATGTTGCCAATGCCATTGACCATAAAGAGGAAACATTAATAGCCTTAAATCCAAGCTATAAAAAGAAGATTGTAAATGGAACGGATATTTCGCCCAAACGAATCGTAATACCAAGACCAGACCACCAGTTTTACGAGTCTCTTTTTACTGTTTTGAATAATGATATTGACGTTGATAGGGAAATTATATTGGCATCAACAGATGATGTGAGGGATTTACGTAAAAAAGCATTACCTAAAAAGGAAGCCGCCCAAACCAAAACATTAGTGCATAAAGTAACGCCCGGACAAAGTTTAACGGCCATTGCCAATAAATACGGCGTAGAGGTACAAGATTTAAAAGTTTGGAACAAATTAGAGGTTACAACCATTATTCCGGGGCAGAAACTAAAAATTTACAGAGACACTGTTCCAGCTAAGTTTACACCAAAAGCCAAAGCTAGTTTTGTAAATTATAAAGTGAAACAAGGTGATACTTTATCTAGCATCGCCGAAAAATTTGTTGGTATTACCGTGGCCAGCTTAAAAGCGGCAAATGGTTTAAAATCCGCAAAGATTACTGAAGGTATGGTGTTGAAGGTGATGTAGGTTGTTCTTCTTATTTAATCTTTTCTTGACCAAAAAAAATCAGTACTTGGTAACAACCCACATTATAAGGATAAATTTATAGGTTATTACATTGGAAATAACAAAGGGTCAATCCTATTGTAGCGGCAGCCCGGAGTGGACGTAGCGAGCGGGGACTACAGCGGAAAGAGGGGCTAACTATTAATAATAGCTATAATTACCTTTTCAAAAATCTTTGTCGGTCCTTTTGGTCATTTTTACAGACTATTTTCTAAACATTCATAACCTATTGCCAATCAATACAGATTGATAAAAACGCAGCATCCTTAAAAAAAGATTGTAACTTTGGCCGTTACAAATAATTTGAAAAATGAGCAAGATTAATAGAAAGCAAGATGCCTTGGACTACCACTCGCAGGGTAGACCTGGAAAAATTGAAGTAATCCCAACCAAACCATATTCTTCACAACGTGATTTAACATTGGCCTATTCTCCTGGAGTAGCAGAGCCATGTTTAAAAATTGCAGACAATAAAGACGATGTATATAAATACACCGCAAAAGGTAATTTGGTAGCCGTAATTAGTAATGGTACCGCTGTTTTAGGCTTAGGCGATATTGGTCCAGAGGCTGGTAAACCAGTAATGGAGGGTAAAGGTCTTTTGTTTAAGATTTTTGCTGATATCGATGTGTTTGACTTAGAATTAGACACCAAGAATGTTGATGAGTTTGTAAACATCGTTAAAGCTTTAGAGCCAACTTTTGGCGGCGTTAACTTAGAAGATATTAAAGCACCAGAGTGTTTCGAAATTGAGCGCAGGCTTAAAGAAGAAATGAACATCCCGGTGATGCACGATGACCAACATGGTACAGCCATCATTTCTGCAGCGGCATTGTTAAATGCTTGTGAATTGCAGAAAAAGAAAATGGACAAAATCAAGATTGTGGTGAATGGTGCGGGCGCTGCGGCTATTTCTTGTTCGCGTTTGTATGTGGCGCTGGGAGCTAAAAAAGAAAACATCGTAATGTGCGACAGGAGCGGTGTGATCCGTGCTGATCGTGAGAAAATAGATCCAATCAAAGCTGAATTTGTAACTAAAAGAGACCTGCATACATTAGAAGAGGCGATGAAAGATTCGGATGTTTTCATTGGTCTTTCTTCGGCAGATTGTGTTTCTGTAGAGATGCTAAAATCGATGGCGAAAAATCCAATCGTAATGGCCATGGCCAATCCAAATCCAGAAATTGCCTACGATTTAGCCATCAATTCACGTAAGGATATCATTATGGCAACTGGCCGGTCAGATTATCCTAACCAAGTAAATAATGTATTGGGTTTTCCGTATATTTTTAGAGGTGCCTTAGACGTAAGAGCTACTGCAATTAACGAAGAAATGAAAATTGCCGCGGTGCGTGCCATTGCTGAGCTTGCTAAAAAGCCAGTTCCAGAGGCAGTAAACATGGCGTATAACGCTAAAAATATTAAGTTTGGTAAAGAATATATCATTCCAAAACCAATGGATTTTCGTTTGATGACCAACGTTTCTATGGCGGTGGCAAAAGCGGCTATTGAAAGTGGTGTGGCTCGTAAAACCATTACCGATTGGGATGCTTATGCAGAAGAGTTGAGAAAACGTTTAGGCACCGATGATGCCATTATGCGTGCTATCACTAATAAAGCAAAGTCAGATCCTAAACGTGTGGTTTTTGCGGAGGCGGATAACTATAAAATTTTAAAAGCCGCTCAAATTGTGAAGGAAGACAACATTGCTATACCGATTTTATTGGGTAACAAAGAGAAAATCCAGCAAATTATAGAAGAAAGTGCTTTAGAATTAGATGGTGTGCAAATTATAGATCCGGCTTTAGAGCCAGAAAGAACTAAGAAATATGCACAATCATTATACGAAAAAAGGCAAAGACGCGGAGTAACTTCTGTAGCCGAAGCAGCAAAAATGATGCGAGACAGGAACTACTTCGGCTCTTCGATGGTAGAATTTGGCGAAGCCGATGCCATGATTTCCGGTTTAACCAAAAACTATGCTACTACCATTAAACCAGCTTTGCAAATTATTGGTACAGAAGAAGGTGTAAGCCGAGTGGCGGGTATGTATATGATGATGACCGAAAAAGGTCCGGTTTTCTTTGGAGATACGACCGTTAATGTAGATCCAACAGCGGAAGAGTTGGTAGATGTTGCATTGTTGTTAGAAAAATCAGTTAGGAAATTTAATATTACGCCACGTATTGCGGTGCTCTCTTACTCTAACTTTGGTTCTAACGAGGGCATTGTGCCCGAAAAAACTAGAAAGGCAGTTAAAATTCTTCATGAAAAGTACCCAGATATTATTGTAGATGGCGAAATGCAAGGAAATTTTGCAATTAACAGTGCCATGTTGAAAGATAACTTTCCTTTTAGTAGTTTAGCAGGTGCGCCGGCAAATACGCTAATATTTCCTAACTTAGAGTCGGGTAACATTGCTTATAAATTATTGCAAGAGCTTGGCGGCGCCGAAGCAGTTGGCCCAATCCTTTTAGGGTTGAAAAAACCGGTTCATATTGTGCAGTTAGGCAGCTCGGTGAGGGAAATTGTAAACATGGTAACCATTGCAGTGCTAGATGTACAAGCCAAAGAGGAAGAGGCAGGACCGAGAAAAAAAGGTTTATTTAAAAAGAAATAGCCATAAAAATAAAAATCTGGTTAATTTAGCATTAAACGCTACGTTAGCTATGTAGCTTTAGGCGAGTGTAATTGCACTCGCCTAAAGTGTTTTATTAACACTTGTGTTTAAAAACTGAAAATCTTTTTTGACTTTTGATTTTTTACTTATAACTTAAAAATATGTACGCGTATATTGATGGTAAGCTTACGTTTAAATGCCCAACCTACATTGTTGTAGAAACGGGCGGTGTGGGTTATCAAATCCATATATCGCTTAATACTTACGCTGCATTAGGTAGCGCAGAGCGATGCAAGATCTACACTTGGCTGCATGTAAAAGAAGATGCGCATACACTTTATGGTTTTGCAGACGAAGGAGAACGTAAGTTGTTCCTGCATTTAATTTCGGTTTCGGGCATTGGTCCAACCACCTGCCGCATGATGCTCTCTTCTATAACGCCAGCAGAAATACAACAAGCAATTGTAAACGCCGATGTAGCCTTGATTCAAAAAATAAAAGGAATAGGCGCTAAATCTGCACAACGAATTGTGTTAGAGCTACAAGATAAATTGAAAAAAGAAGGCATAGAATCATTAATTTCGATGCCTATTCACAATACAATTAAAGATGAAGCGTTATCTGCTTTGATCATGCTTGGCTTTGGCAAGCAGGTGGCAGAAAAAGCATTAGAAAATGTGCTTAAAAAAGCCGAAGGTGAGCTAACTGTAGAGCAAATGATCAAACAAGCTTTGAAGAATTTATAAATAAACCAGATTGAAAAACAAACTTACCTATTTTGTTTTATTGGTAGGCCTATGCTTAGGCAAAAAATCGTTCTCACAAATAAACAGTGTAGGATCTAGGATAGACTCTGCGAAGAACACATTTAACCTACAAGAAAAACAATGGATGGGGTTGCGCAACTACAGCAATCCATTTTTTAAACTTCCCGAAAACATCAAACGTGAGGTAGAGTATGATGCCACCAATAACCGTTATGTAATTACCGAGCGCATTGGCGATAAGTTGTACACGCCACCTCAATACCTTACCGTAGAACAGTATTTGCGCATGGTTAATAGCGACATTAAGCGTGAGAACTGGCGCTTGTTTTCTAACCAAGAAATTGATGATATCCGTAAAACGGGTGTTATTCCGGAGGTAAAGATTAACAGTCGTGTTTTTGAAAAGATTTTTGGTGGTACCACTATAGATATACAGCCAAGCGGCGAGGCAGAACTTACTTTCTTAGGTCGTATAAATAAGAACGAAAATCCCTTGTTTAACGAACGTCAACGGGTTCAAAGCAATTTTGATTTTACGCAACGTATCCAAATGGATGTGGTGGGTAACATTGGTACCAAGATGAAAATCAAGATGAATTACAATACCGAGGCGCAGTTTGATTTTGAGAACCAGATTAAGCTAGATTACACTGGCGGTCCTGATGACATCATCAGAAAAATTGAAGCCGGTAACGTGAGTTTGCCTTTAAATACGTCGTTAATTACAGGTACACAAGCCTTGTTCGGTATTAAAACGCAGTTGCAATTTGGTAAGCTGGGTTTAACTACCGTTTTTACACAGCAAAAATCTCAATCTAAACAGATAGAAATTAGCAATGGGGCACAACAGAGCGAGTACCGTATTAGTGGTAGCGAGTACGAAGCCAACAAACACTATTTCTTGGCGCAGTATTTTAGAGATCAATACAATAGAGCACAAAGAACGCCTCCAACAGTACTATCGCCGGTAAATATTACCAAGGTTGAGGTTTGGATTACCAATAAAACAGGCAACACTACCGACTCGAGAGATGTGATCGGTTTTGCAGACTTGGCCGAGTACGCACCTTATAACCCCAATTTTACCCGTACCAGAACGGATAGTTTACCTTCAGGCTTCAATAACAGTACCTTCCCTACGCAATCGAATAATTTATTAGCGACCATCCCGCCGGGGGCTAGGCTATCTAACAGTAACGATTTACTTCAATTTTTTCAGGGCTCTGGTTCTACAGATAACTTCGCTAAAATTACCTACGCCCGTAAACTTACCGATAGAGAGTTTACCATGCATCCGCAGTTAGGATATATCTCTTTAAACGTCCAGTTAAATACAGATGAGTTGTTGGCAGTAGCTTACCGCTATACCTACAATGGGCAGGAGTTTCAGGTGGGTGAGTTTTCTACCGATGTGCCTTTTGACCAAGCCACGCCAAACGTTCTATTTGCAAAGCTGTTAAAGAACGAAACCACCAAACCCAACTTGCCAATTTGGGATTTGATGATGAAAAACATCTATAACATTGGTGGGTATCAAATTAGTAATCAAAACTTTAAATTAGATATTTTTAGAATAGACGAAACAGCAGGCGTAGAGCGTGCTGTAATTACCGAAGGAGCTAGAACTACTAATAAAATTTGGTTACAAGCGGTAGCTTTAGATCGGCTAAATCAGCAGAAAGAGCGTAAGCCCGATGGTGTTTTTGATTTTGAAGCCCAAAGTAGTCCTTTTGCTTCATCGCAAAGTAATATAGGCACTACCAATAACCCTACTTTTGGTACGGGTACGTCGGCTACCTCGTTAACCAATACCATCAGCGGTTATGTCACTATAGATCCACAAAACGGTCGAATCATTTTCCCTGTAATAGAGCCTTTTGGTAAAGATTTGGCTGGTCAGTTTGTTTCTACTGAAACCAATTTGATAGATAAGTACACCTATCCGCAATTGTACGATTCTACCAAAGTCGTTGCCCAACAAAATTTCCCTGGTAAGGATAGATACCTCATCAAGGGTCATTACCAATCAGAGATTTCCTCAGAATTTAGCTTAAATGCCATCAATGTGCCCGAAGGCTCTGTGAAAGTATTTATGGGAAGTATTCCTTTGGTAGAGGGTAACGATTATACGGTAGATTACATGAGCGGTCGTGTAAAAATCTTGAATACCGCTTTATTGAGCTCGGGCCAATCTATCCGTATTTCTACAGAAAACAATGAACTTTTTGGCTTGCAACAACGATCTTTGTTTGGTCTTCGTGGAGATTATCGCGTAAATAATAAATTGAATATCGGTGGTACCTTTATGAACCTTACCGAGCGGCCAATTACGCCGAAAGTAAACTTTGGGGAAGAACCTATTTCCAACTCTATATGGGGGATGGACGTAAATTATACCTCTTCATCAAGGTTTTTAACCAAACTGGTAGATAAACTTCCTTTAATTTCTACCAAAGAAAAATCTAACATTACCTTTTACGGAGAGTTTGCACAATTGGTTCCAGGGCATCCGTCTGCCTTAAATATGGGCGGCAGCAAGGGTGGTACCAGTTATATCGATGATTTTGAGGCTTCTCGATCGGTAATAGATTTGAAGAGCGCTATCGCTTGGCAAATTTCTGGTACGCCTCAATTATTTCCAGAGGGCTCGCCAGCATTAACTCCAAGTTTGTCTTATGGCTATAACAGAGCTAAAATAGCTTTCTATAATATCGACCCACTTTTTTATGGTAGAGGAGGGCAAGGGCAAATACCAGCGGGTTTACGTAACGATAAAAACGAACTTTCTAATCACTATGTGAGAGAAGTTTTAGAAACCGAAGTGTTTCCGTTTAAACAAATTAGTACTGGGCAGGCCATTACGCTGCAAACGTTAGATTTGGCTTACTACCCAATGATAAGGGGCCCATACAATTTTACCACAACGGGCTTTAATGCAGACGGAACTTTGCAAAACCCAAGGAGTAGATGGGGAGGTTTAATGCGTAGGGTAGATGTAAACGATTTTGAAGCCAACAATATTGAGTATGTAGAGCTTTGGATGATGGATCCGTTTATGTACAAGCCAGGCTCACAAGGTGGAGATTTATATTTTAACATTGGTAACATCTCTGAGGATATTCTAAAAGACGGCCGTAAATCTATTGAAAACGGTTTGCCTGCCGGGGATGACCCAACCAAATACGATGAAACGATTTGGGGTAGGGTAGCCAAGTTACAGCCAGTGGTACAGGTTTTCGACAATGATCCAAATGTTAGGCGTGCACAAGATGTAGGTTTGGATGGTTTATCTAATAGCAATGAAAGAGCCAAGTTCCAAAACGAAATTAACCAGATTAAAGCGTTGTTAAATCCTGATGCTGCTGTTGCATTCGAGAATGATCCGTCGTCAGATGATTACGCTTATTTTAGAGGTGGGGCATTAGATCAAGAAAATGCGGGTATCTTAAAAAGATACATGAATTTTAACGGTTTAGAGGGCAACTCTAAAACTTCGCAACAATCGCAGCAAGAGCTAGGACTGGAAAACTCTGCTTCTACGGCCTTGCCCGATGGCGAAGATGTGAACCGTGATAACAACATGACCCAGTCTGACGAATATTTTCAATATAAGGTTTCTATTCGTCCGGGAGATTTGCAGGTAGGGCAAGGTTTCGTAACAGATAAAGTAGTTTCTTCTGTAAAGTTGGCAAACGGGCAAACGCAAAATGCTACTTGGTATCAAATCCGTATTCCTTTGGCACAATATGAGAGAGCAATGGGCGGTATTCAAGATTTTAAATCTATCCGTTTTGTAAGGATGTTTATGACCGATTTTGCCGATACCGCTGTTTTAAGGTTCGCAAAAATTCAGTTTGTGCGTGGCGAGTGGAGACAGTACAATGCCAAAAACGAAAGTAATAAAGTAATTGCAGATCCTAGCTTGGGCTTAACGCCGCCAGCAGATAATTCTATTTTGGAATTAGGGACTGTAAATATTGAAGAAAACGGAAGAAGAACGCCAATCCCTTATGTTGTTCCTCCGGGTATAGAAAGAGAACGCGATTTTAGTAACTATAGGGGAGATACTCGTCAGAATGAGCAATCGCTATCGTTAATTGTAAAAGATTTACGAGATGGTTACGGTAGGGCTGCGTTTAAAACGGGTATCAACGATTTTAGATCTTATAAGCGATTAGAAATGTATGTCCATTTGGAGGGCGATGGGATACACGCTTTAGAAAATAATGATTTAAGTGCCTTTTTACGAATTGGTACCGATAATGACGATAACTATTACGAATACAATAAACCCTTACGAGTAACGCAGGCGGGCACAAGCGATCCGTACGCTATTTGGCCTGAGGATAATAAGTTAGATATTGAGCTCGAGTTGTTTCAAAAAGCGAAAATTGCTCGTAACAATGCCCGTTTAGGTGCGGGCCCTTGGCCAATTAACCAACCATTCCGTTACAGCGATGGCGTAAATACCATCATTGTAAAAGGGCAGCCAGATATGAGTAAGGTGCGGGTGTATATGCTCGGCGTTAAAAACCCGTTGCGGGGAGCAACAGGCTCTCCTACGGATGATGATGGCTTAGCCAAGTACGCCCAAGTTTGGTTTAACGAACTGCGCTTAACTGAGTTTGATGAACGTGGCGGCTGGGCAGCAACTGCTAGAATGAGCATGAAACTTGCCGATTTTGCTGATGTAAACGTATCGGGAACTAGATCTACCGTAGGTTTTGGTTCAATAGATAGCAAAGTGAGCGAACGTAGTAGGGCAGATCATACCGCTTTTGATATTTCTTCGAACATGGAATTAGGTAAGTTTTTGCCAAAAACAAGTGGGGTTAAAGTACCTATGTTTGTGAGCTATTCTAAGCAGGTGGCCACTCCGCAGTTCGATCCGCGTACACCAGATATCGAATTGTCTAAAGCGTTGGATGCTGCTAACAAAGCACAAAGAGATTCGATATTAAACTTTGCACAGGATTATACCACCCGTAGTAGTTTGGCCTTTACCAATGTGCGCAAAGATAGAGTGAAAGAAGATGCAAAAGTAAGGCTTTGGGATATAGAAAACTTCAATATTTCTTATGCGCAAAGTAAGTTGTCGCATCGCGATTTTATCAACCAATCTACCATACAAAATACTTACAAAGCTTCCTTAGCTTATAATTACAGCTATAACTCCAAAAGCTATCAGCCATTTGATAAACTGATTAAATCCAATACCTTAAAGTTATTGAAGGATTTCAATTTTTCTTTATTGCCAAATGCAATTAATTTTAGGATAGATTTCGATCGTTTCTACTCAGAAAATACACTGAGAAACAACGATCCAAATAACTATATTCCAATTAATACCACCTTTAACAAGAATTTTCAGGTAACGAGGGTGTATGGCATTGCTTGGGATTTAACCAAATCATTAAGCTTAGATTTTGATGCCACCAACTACTCCATTATTGATGAGCCAGAAGGACGTATAAATGGTTTAAAAAGAGACACACTTTGGAATAACCTTAAAAGCTTAGGAAGAACCACCGATTATAACCATAGCTTAAATGTAAGATACAACTGGCCAATCAATAAAATTCCGGGTATGGACTGGATGACCGTAGCCACTACTTACGGAACTACCTTTACTTGGCAAACAGAGGCATTGTCTACCTTAAATGATCCAACAATTGATTTAGGTAATACCATTCAAAACTCGAGAACTATACAGGTAAATCCTACCTTAAATATGGCTTCGCTGTACAATAAGTTTGGCTTTATTAGGCGAACACTCAACAATCGGGATACGGTATTTAAGTTTTCGAACTTCATGGTTGGCTTGCTAACCAGTATCAAAAATGTGAACGTTGCATTTACCCAAACAAAAGGAACTTTCTTGCCGGGTTATCTGCCAAAAACAAAGTTCTTTGGTATAGATGATGTTAGCGGTGCACCGGGTTTAGGCTTCGTATTCGGTAGCCAAAGAGACATCAGGTTGATGGCCGTTAACAACGGATGGATTACCACCGACGAAAATCAGATGCAATTGTATGTAAACACGCTTCGCGAAGATTTTCAGTTAACGAGTACGATAGAACCGCTAAAAGACTTAAAGGTAACTTTAACAGCGAGTAAAAACCGTACATTAAACTATTCTACCAACTTTAAATACGATGTGCCTTCTGGCGGATTTACCAATTTAAGTCCAAATACAACAGGCGACTATAGCATCTCTACCATTACTTTTGGTACGGCATTTAAAGATAAAAGCGGCAGCACGCTCTCTGGAGTGTTTAACGAGTTTATGAATAACAGGTCGGTAATTTCGCGTAGGTTAGGAGCACGAAATCCTAACTCGGGTGGTGTTACAGCGGGTTATGCAAATGGTTACGATAAGAGCTCGCAAGATGTGGTAGTACTTTCGTTCTTAGCTGCTTATACCGGTAAAGATGCCAATTCATCAAGCTTAAATGCATTGCCTAAAATACCATTGCCAAACTGGCGATTAACCTATTCTGGCCTAACAAAGTATGGTTTCATTGCCGATCGTTTTTCTGAAATGAGCTTAAGGCATGGTTATCGTTCGGTGTATAGCGTAAACGGCTTTAACAGCTTGCTAAGGTACGAGGAGGTTGATGGTTTCGCTAGCAGTAAGGATGTAAACGGTAACTTCTTGCCATTGTATCAATTTGCGCAGGTAAGTATTGCCGAGCAGTTTGCGCCTTTGGTTGGGATCGATACTCGTTTGAAAAACAATATGACCCTTAACTTCGAAATTAACAAAACCAGATTGTTGGGCTTAAGTTTGTCAAATAGTCAATTGGCTCATCTTTCAGAAAATAACTTGGTGTTTGGCTTGGGTTACCGCACAACAAAATTCCGTTTTCCGTTTGGCTTGTTTAAGCAGTTAAAAATGGATAACAACATGGATTTTAAGTTGGATATCTCAGTTCGTGATAACAAAACGGTAATTTACAGAGCAGACATTGTAGAGGCCGAAGTGTCTTCTGGAGCAAAAAACATTACCTTACGCCCAAGCGTAGATTATGTACTGAACCAGCGTTTTAACGTACGTTTATTCTACGATTCGAATATTACCAAACCTTATACTTCGCAATCGTTCAATACCTCGTTCAGCAATTTTGGTTTTAGCTTAAGAGCGACATTAAATTAAAAAACAAACATTTTTTTACAACAGTAAGAAAGATTTTTCGCCCCGACAAAAATCATTAACTTTGGACTTTAATCCGTTAAAAAAATAAACAAACTTAATCATATAAAAATGAACTTTCCATCAGAGTTAAAATACACAAAAGACCACGAATGGGTGTCGGTATCAGGTAACGAAGCCACCATCGGTATTACTGATTTTGCACAAAGAGAATTAGGAGATATTGTTTATATTGATATCAACACTGTGGGTGCAGAAGTTGCAGCAGAAGAAGTGTTTGGTACTGTAGAAGCAGTTAAAACGGTTTCTGATCTTTTCATGCCTGTTGCAGGTACAGTAAGCGAATTTAATTCGGCATTAAACGACAATCCTGAGCTGGTAAACTCAGATCCTTATGGACAAGGATGGATGGTTAAAGTAACTTTAGCTAATGCTAGTGATGTAGATGGTTTGCTTGGTGCAGACGAATATAAAGCATTGATTGGCGCTTAATATGCCCAGTTTTAAAGCACTAAAGTATCAACGTTGGGCCATACTTTGGGCAGTTGTAACTTTAGTGCTTTGCAATATAGATTTATCTAAAGCAAGCCACTCACCCGGCTTTTTCTTTACTGGTTTCGATAAACTTGCCCATCTAGGCTTTTTTTATGTACTCACCATTTTACTATTCTACGGAAAGATAAAATATCAGCATAACTATAGCTTCCGTTCGCTCACTATTTTCAAAATCATCATGATATCTGTAGTTATTGGCGGCGGTATAGAATTGCTACAATGGAAAATGTTTACCTATCGCTCTGCCGAGTGGTGGGATTTTGCTAGTGACATGATAGGTTGCTTAATGGGCGTGTTTAGTTATGTACTTTTGCACCGATCAAATTACAATGAAGACAAGGTTTAATCTCTTTTTAATTTTTTTTCTGTTAGCGGTATTGCAATCTTGTAGTATTTTTAAACCTAGCTGCAAATGCCCAAAAATACCTCACTCACGTCAAAAAAGCATTTAATTCCCCAATATGCTTCCTGAACTTTTATTTGCAAACTAGCTTTTGTAACGATAAAGTTAGTTGTATTTAAAATGTTACTGCGCTTTTAACATTCCTCAACAAACTTTTAGGGCTTTTAGTAGTCTGATAGGTAATTCAAAAAAATAAATATTCACACATCGAATGAACAAACATTTACAACGATTTTTATTATTGGCTATGCTTTGCCTTGTCAATATGGCTTTTGCACAAGCGCAGGGTACTGTAAGCGGCAAAGTATTAAATCAAAAAGACAAACAACCAATAGACTATGCTTCTATTGCCATTAAAAAGTTAAGTGCCGATTCTGCAGTGGTTGGTGCAACATCTACCAGTGCTAACGGTACTTTCTCTGTTAATAATATTGCCGCTGGTAAATACAGGTTATATGTAGTTTATTTAGGCTTAAAAACGATTAATAAAGATTTTGAGTTAACCGCAGCTAAGCCTAGTATTAACTTTGGCGAGCTTTTAATGGAGGATACCGGGGTTACACTACAAGGTGTAGAAATTAAAGGAGAAACGCCGCCTGTGGTGGTAAAAAAAGATACTTTAGAGATCAATGCTTCTACGCTAAAAGTTAAAGAGAACTCGGTAGTAGAAGATCTACTGAAAAAAGTACCAGGCGTAGATGTTGCTAAAGACGGTACGGTAACCACCCAAGGAGAAACGATCAAAAGAGTAAGAGTAGATGGTAAAGACTTTATGGGTAACGACCCGTTGTTGGCCACCAGAAACTTACCTGCGGATATGGTAGATAAAATCCAAATCATTGATGACATGTCTGAGCAATCGAAATTCTCGGGTGTTGATGATGGTAACCGCGAAAAGATTTTAAATATCGTTACCAAAAATGGCATTAAAAACAAAGGTTACATCGGAAATGCTACGGCGGGTTATGGTACAGACGAGCGTCATGATGTAAATATCAACCTCAACCGTTTTGATGGTTCTCAAAGAATTACGCTTTTAGGTCAGTTTAATAACGTGAACAAGCAAAACTTCGGCGGTGGTGTTGGCGGCGGCGGCGGTGGCCGTGGTCAGATGTTTGGCGGCGGCGGTACGCAGCAAGGTATTACTACTACCAGTGCAGCAGGTATAGATTTTGCTGATACATTTGATGATGGTATGCAATTTAACGGAAGTTACTTCTTTAATAAAACATCATTATTCAACACCAATACTTCTAGCACGCAAAGGTTTTTGAGCGATAATAGAACAACTACCAGTTTAGAAAACTCTGAAAGTACTACCGAGCGATTAAACCATCGTTTAAACTTTATGATTGACACTAAATTGGACTCGGCAACTTCAATTAGGATACAGCCAAATATTTCTTACACAGATAATAGTGCAAATAGTTTCAGTAGTTACGACAGGATGAATACTGCCGGAAATGCGGTGGGTACGCAGAATTTGATTACTGGCTCTAAGGCTCCATCAATTAGTAACAACTTGTTACTAAGGAGAAAGTTTCTTCGCCGTGGACGTACGCTTTCCTTAAATGTAAACACAAATATCAACGATAGCGAAGCGGATAATTTCAATAAAAATCCGGAAACGCTAGATGGGCTTCCAAATAGAAATTTAGATCAGTTAACTAACAACAATGTAAACTCGTTTAGTAATACTGCCCGATTGGTGTATACAGAGCCGTTGTCTAAAACTTTGAGCTTAGAGTTTAACTTACAGAACGCCTATATGCATGATAATAGGCAGCGTTTGGTTTACGATTTTAATAACGGAACCCAACAGTATGATGTGGTAAACATAGATTATAGCAATGAATTCGAAAACACAACCTGGACCAATGCCTTAGGTTTTAGTTTAAATAAAAATGAGAAGAAATACAATTGGAATGTAGGTGTAGCTGGACAACTTACCAATAGAGCAAACGATAACCTTACTACCGGCTTTTTATTTAAACAAGATTTTTTCAATATTACCCCTTCTGCACAATTTAGGTATAACTTTAGCAACTCTAAGCGCTTAAACATTCGCTATGATGGTAGAACTAACCAACCGGGTATTGATCAAATACAACCAGTAAGAGACAATACCAACACGCAAACAGTGCCTTTAGGTAATCCAAATTTAAAGCCTTCATTCTCTAATAACTTAAGAATTTTTTATAATAATTTTGATTTTGCGAGTTATCGTACTTTGTTTTTGGGAGCATTTATTACACAAACATTTAATGATTTTGGTAATGCACAAAGAGAAATTACCGAGGCTGGAGATGATTTGGGAAAGATTGAAAATGGCTATGTAAACGTTAAAGGAAATTACAGCGCAAACTTATTTGGTAGCTTAGGTCTGCCAATTATTAAAGGCAATAAATTAAATCTTCAGATAGACGGCGGTTTGTCGGCAAGTCAAGGTACCAACGTTACCGAAGGCTTAGAGAATGTAACCAAGTCTATTGGGATTAGAAATGGCTATAAATTAGTTTCTAATATGGATAAATTAGATTTAATTGCGGGTGTTTCTGGTAGATGGGATCATAGTAATTATACCATTGGTCAAACTACAAACTTCTATACCTTATCGCCTAATATCGATATCAGTTATATGTTTCCTGGGAATATCCGTTTGCAAACAGACGTTACTTACAATAGCTTAACGGGTAGAGGTCCGGCAAATGCAGACTATACCCAGGTTAACGCTTACATTAGTCGTCAGTTCTTCAAAAATAAAGGAACATTTAAGCTTTCGGTAAATGATTTGTTTAACGAAAATACGGGTGTTATTCGTAATGCAAGTGCCAACGCTATTGTTGATCAAAACTTTAACGTGTTGAAACGCTATTTTATGTTCTCTTTCACTTATTCGCTAAGTACCATTGCAGGTATGAGCCCGCAACAGCAAGGCAGAGGCCAAGGCAACTTTAGGATGGGTGGTACAGGCAGAAGAATGTAATCATCAAAATTTTATACACTTAGAAGGGAGCTAAAGCGAAATTAGCTCCCTTTCTTTTTGATGAATATCTACCTTGTAAAGCACTGTATTGCTAATACTTTTTTGTTACATATTCTTATTTGGATTTGATATAAATAAGGGTTAACTTGCAGGCGTTTTAACGAGCGTAAAAATGTTGTTTTTGGCTTGTAAATAAAGATTTTTCTATGAAACTTTCGCAATTAGATCCCGGTAAAAAGGCTACTATTATCTCGTTCACAGATTCTGAAATGGCTGTAAAATTGATGGAAATGGGATGTCTTCCAGGTGAAGAAGTAGAAGTAGAGCGTTGTGCTCCACTGGGTTGCCCAATAGCCATCCGCATTGCGGGATACCAACTTTGTTTACGTAAAGCCGAAGCTGCGGTAATTATAATTCAATAGTATTTTGGCCGATTTAAAAGTAGCATTAGTTGGAAATCCGAATACAGGAAAGTCTACCCTATTTAACCTCCTAACCGGATTAAATCAAAAAATTGGAAACTTTCCAGGTATTACCGTTGATAAAAAAACGGGTTACTGCAAGCTTCCATCAGGTAAAACTGCCGAGATTATTGACTTGCCAGGTACTTATAGCCTTTACCCAAAAAGTAAAGACGAAAGCATCGTTTTTCAGGTGCTTGCGGATAAAAACAATGCAAGCCATCCAGATATGATCGTACTGGTAGCAGATTCTACCAATTTACGCCGTAATCTTTTGCTGTTCTCGCAAGTTGCTGATTTGGGTATACCCATGCTATTGGTGCTTAACATGGCCGATATGGCTAAGAAAGAGGGCATCAATATCGATATAGATAAACTCGCTGAGCGTTTAGGCGTACAGGTGGTAAACATCTCGGCAAGAAAAGGAGAAGGATTAACCGAACTTAAGCAGGCTATTGCTCAAACTACTACTGTTGCTACGCAAACCAGTAGCATATTGGCTAAAGATTTCGCTCCACAAGCCATAGAGGCGATTAAGCAAAAAATAACTACAGATAACGATTATTTTGCGCTGCAGGTATTACACCAACACGAACATTTGGCTTTTTTTACCCAAAAGGAACAAAAAGAAATTGAAGCTATTGAGGTAAGCACGGGTTTTGATACCACCAAATTACAAGGTGAGGAAACCGTTGCCAGATATAAGCATTTAAGTAAAGTATTAACCGATGTGGTAACCGATACCGGAGCAGCAAAGAAATTTACCGTTACGGATAAACTCGATTCTATATTAACGCACAAAGTTTGGGGCTTCGTTATTTTCTTCTTTATCCTCTTCTTCATCTTTAATGCTATTTTCTCTTGGTCTTCGTTGCCGATGGATTTAATTGAAGGTACTTTTGCAAAATTAACTGAATGGGGACATGAATATTTGCCGGCGGGTGTGCTTACTGATTTGCTATTGGATGGTGTAGTTGCTGGTTTAGGTGGAATTGTGATTTTTATCCCTCAAATTGCCATCTTATTTGCGCTCATTTCCATTTTAGAAGATACGGGTTACATGGCCCGTGTTACTTTCATGATGGATAAAATCATGCGTAAGTTTGGGCTAAGCGGAAAATCTGTTGTGCCAATGATTGGCGGGATAGCCTGTGCGGTGCCGTCTATTATGAGTGCTCGTAATATCGAAAGCTGGAAAGACCGGATCATTACCATTATGGTAACGCCTTTAGTAAGCTGTTCGGCAAGGTTGCCAGTTTATACCTTATTGATTTCATTGGTAGTGCCAGATGAAAAAGTATGGGGTTTCTTTAGTCTTCAAGGTTTAACGCTGATGGCTATGTACTTCATTAGTATCATTGCAGCTATTTTAGTGGCTTTGGTATTCAAATTTATTATTAAGGCTAAAGAACGATCGTATTTTATTATGGAACTGCCGGTGTACCGCATGCCGCGTTGGAGCAATGTTTTGTATACGATGTACGAGAAGTCTAAGACTTTTGTAATCGAGGCTGGTAAGGTCATCATTGCTATTTCAATCATTTTATGGGTGATGTCTACTTATGGTCCTAGCTCACGCTTTGAAGCCATTGATGTCAAATACGATAAGATAGAAGCTACATCTACAGATACCGTGCAGTTGGCTTCGTTAGAAAGAGATAGATCTGCAGAGAAGTTGGAGAACTCATACGCCGGAATTATTGGTAAATCTATAGAGCCGGCCATTAAACCTTTGGGCTACGATTGGAAAATTGGTATTGCCTTAATTACTTCATTTGCCGCTCGAGAGGCTTTTGTTGGCACTATGGCTACCATTTATAGCGTAGAAGGTGTAGATGACGAAAATGGTGAATTGCGGTTACGCGATAAAATTGCTGCTGCAAAAAATCCGGAAACTGGTTTGCCCATATTCACCTTTGCAACGGCCTTATCGTTAATGTTATTTTATGCTTTTGCCATGCAGTGTATGAGTACAGTTGCCATTGTTTATAGAGAAACCAAATCGTGGAAATGGCCAATTATCCAATTGGTTTATATGACGGTAATGGCTTATCTAGCGGCGCTGATTGCTTATCAGTTGTTGAAGTAAATTGCTATATTGCTTCATTGTTGAATTGCTGTAAGGATATTCAATCATTCAAAAATTAGTCATCATTCATTGGATAAGAAAGAAGTATTGGCAAAGTATATGCCTCCGTTAGCTGCTCCAATTATTGCTAAGTGGATAGATTATTTCCAGTGTGAGTTTAAGATTTCTAAAAGCAGAAGCACTAAACTTGGCGATTACCGACACCCGTTTAAAAATAATGGGCATAAAATTTCGGTAAATAATAACTTAAATCCCTACGCTTTTTTGGTAACTACTGTACATGAATTTGCTCATTTGCTTACCTGGAACGACCATAAGAATAAAGTTAAGCCTCATGGTGCAGAATGGAAGACAAACTTTAAGCGTATGATGAAACCTTTTTTTGACCTAAATGTGTTTCCTCCAGATGTTAACCAAAGTATCGTTGCTTATTTGAATAACCCTGCAGCATCTAGTTGTACCGACTTGCACTTAGCTAGAGCCCTAAAAAAGTACGATGAAGCAGAAGATAGCATACATGTAGAGCAGCTGCCCATTGGAACTATTTTCACTCTAAATGATGGTCGCAGATTTCAAAAAGGCGAGCGAATTAGAAAGCGTTATCGCTGCGTTTGTTTAGATAATAATAAGATTTATCTGTTTAATCCTTTAGCAGAAGTTCATGCAGAATAAACTGCCTGTTTCTCGTAAAGTGCTTCTCTTTCCTTTTGAGCTTTAATTAGCCTAATGGTAGTAGGGTTGTTAACATAATTATCATATTCCATACATAAAATAAGATAGTGCAGCTCAAACCCATAGAAAACCGCAATCATTTTGGCCGTATCTAATCTTAGCATAGTTTTATCCTTCTCTAACTTGGCATAACTGGTTCTCTCCAAATTTAAAAAATTAGCTATGTTCTCTTGCGTAACTCCTTTGTATTTTCTTAGCTTCCTTAAGATTTTACCAACATTCATAAAAGCGTATTTGTAGTAAATCAACTAAAGATACAACTTCATTAATACACAAAATGGGAAAAAAAGTCACATTTTCTCGTTATGTGCTGTAAATGAATATTTTTACATCCAACAATTAAGGTCCGTCATTTAAATAAACGCTCAGCCGCTCACGTAATAAGCCCCATCATTTGATTAACGCTCTCTCTTTTCAGATGTTGCGGGCTCTACGGACCTAATTTTTACCCTTATATTTTTTTTATTCTCTTTTAGGTCAATATGCTAACAATTTAGTTACCAAATCTGGCAGCTTAGCTTTTGCTAAAAAAATATCTTCTAAGGCCTTGTTCATTGGAATAGCGGTATCTAAGCTAGCACAACGCATTACTGGAGCATCTAAATACTCAAAGCAGTTTTCACTGATCCATGCAGAAATTTCAGCGCCAAAGCCGTTAGTTAAAGTATCTTCATGAAGTACCAAAACTTTTCCGGTAGCTTTTACAGCCGCTTTTACGGCTTCTTTATCCCAAGGTTGCAAACTAACCAAGTCTATTAATGTTGCAGAAATTTCTGGATTAGATTTTAGATAGTCTAGTGCCCAATGCACGCCAAGGCCATAGGTAATAATGCTGAGCTGTTCGCCTCTTTGTAAAACATTTGCTTTCCCGATTTCAAGGGTGTAGAAATCCTCAGGTACCGAACCTGTTAAGCTTCGATATAAATATTTATGTTCGAAATAGATCACTGGATTAGGGTCTTCGATGGCGGCAAGCAATAAACCTTTTGCATCATATGGAAAAGCCGGATAAACGATTTTTAGTCCGGGTGTTTTGGTAAACCAGGCTTCGTTACTTTGCGAGTGGAATGGGCCTGCACCAGTTCCAGCACCTGTTGGCATGCGCACCACCACATCTGCTTTTTCGTCCCAACGGTAGTGTGTTTTGGCTAAGTTATTTACAATTTGGTTGAAACCCACACTAACAAAATCAGCAAATTGCATTTCTACCACCGACTTGTATCCATTAATGGAAAGACCTAAGCCGGCACCCACGATAGCCGACTCGCAAATGGGCGTATTACGCACCCTAGCTTTGCCAAATTCTGCGACAAAGCCATCGGTAATTTTGAACGCACCACCGTATTCTGCAATGTCTTGCCCCATTAATATCAAGTTGCTATGGCGTTGCATTGCCACTCTTAAACCATCGGTAATGGCATCTAAATATCTTTTTTCACTACTTGGCGTGCTTGGGTTAACCGTATTAGCTTGATAAGGATAATACATATCTGCCAATTCTTGGTTGGCATTGGCTTGTGGCTCAGGTTCCGCAAAGGCCGCTTCCACTTCGCTGTCAATTTGTTTTTTGAACGTATTCCTAATTTCGGTAATCAGTTGTTCGGTTAAAATATTTTCGTCTAAAAGATAATCTTCGAAATTCTTCACCGGGTCTTTCTGCGCCCATTCGTCAAACAAATGTTGAGGAACATATTTAGTACCAGAAGCTTCTTCATGACCACGCATCCGGAAGGTTAAGCACTCTACCAAAACTGGCCTAGGGTTTTGGCGAATATCTTCGGCTAATTCATTTAATTTATCGTAAACTTCTAAGATGTTATTACCATCTAGTTGAACTCCTTGAATGCCGTAACCAATGGCCCTGTCTACTAAATGTTTGCATTTGTATTGTTCGTTAACAGGGGTAGAGAGACCATAGCCATTATTTTCAATCAGAAAGATTACCGGTAAGTTCCAAACGGCAGCAACGTTAATTGCTTCATGAAAATCGCCTTCGCTGGTGGCGCCTTCTCCCGTAAAAACTAAGGTAGCTTTGGGTTTTTCGGCAATCAAATCTGCCAATGCAATGCCATCGGCTAAGGCCATTTGCGGACCTAGGTGCGAAATCATCCCGATAATTTTATACTCCTGAGTTCCAAAATGGAAAGACCTATCCCGTCCTTTGGTAAAACCAGTAAGCTTGCCTTGCCATTGGGCCATTAGCTTTTTTAGTGGAATATCTCGGGTGGTAAATACACCCAAATTGCGATGCATGGGCAAAATGTATTCATCGTTCTGCATGGCTAGGGTACTGCCAACCGCAATAGCTTCTTGGCCAATGCCCGAAAACCACTTGCCAATTCGGCCCTGCCGTAATAAAATGAGCATTTTTTCTTCTACCAAACGCGGAAAAAGTAAATGCTTATAGATTTCCAATAACTCTGAATCGCTTTTTTGCTTACGGTTGAATTGCATAAAGGTTGATATTGGTTTACCGTAAATATAGTAATTAACTAATCAGTCGTCAGAAATCAGGAGACAGTTTTATTTTGAACCTTTAGATCTGTTTAAGGTTCGTTTAGCTAAACAAATAGCTGCTCGCTACAGTTTTGCCACTCAGCCTGACACCTGATCCCTAACACCTAATCCCTGTTTATTCTATCTCTTTCTTCTTCTGATGTTCTTCCCAACGTTTTGCGAAAGATTTCTCTGCCACTTCTGGCATTTCACGGTATTTGCCCCAGCCTTTTTTAAAGAAAGTTTTAAGGAAGAAGTTTTTCATTTTTCCACCGAAGAAATCCATCAATGAGCGTTTTTTCATCCCTTTTTTCCAAAGATTCCAGCCCATGTTTTCTTTGGCAGTATTTTCATTAGCTGCAGCCGCATCTCTACGGTTAAGCAACAACATTTTGTGAATATCGATTTTAACCGGGCAAACTTCAGAACATTTTCCGCATAAGCTAGAGGCATAGCTCAAATGTTTAAAATCTTTCATCCCCTTAAAATGAGGCGTAATGATAGAACCAATTGGCCCGCTGTAAGTGGTGTTATAAGTGTGGCCTCCAATGTTTTTATATACTGGGCAGGCGTTTAAACAAGCGCCACAGCGAATGCAGTATAAGGCTTGACGTTGGTCTTTTTGTGCTAATAAGTTCGTGCGTCCGTTATCTAGCAAAATCACGTACATTTCTTCTGGACCATCGGTTTCATGGGCTTGGCGTGGGCCACTTAAAATGGTGTTGTAAACCGTTAAATTTTGTCCGGTGCCATGGCTAGACAATAAGGGCCAAAACAAATCTAAGTCGGCCATAGACGGAACTAGCTTTTCAATACCAACAATAGCAATATGGATTTTCGGAAACGTAGTGGTCAATCTGGCATTGCCCTCATTTTCTGTCAATGCAATACTTCCGCTATCGGCAATTAAAAAGTTGCCGCCAGTAATGCCAATATCTGCGGTCAGATATTTATCACGCAATAGTTCGCGAGCTTTTTGGGTAAGCTGCTCGGGAGTGGCATCTATTGGCGTACCGAATTTTTCGTTGAATAGTTTGGCGATATCTTCCTTGCTCAAGTGCATAGCAGGTGTTACAATATGATAAGGCGCTTGCCCCAACAATTGCACAATATATTCGCCCAGATCACTCTCTAAAGATTCGATATTGTTCTTCTCTAGAAAATCGTTTAAATGAATTTCTTCGGTAGTCATCGATTTAGACTTGATGACGCTTTTGCCACCCGCACGTTGAATGATCTGCAAGATTTCTTTTTGAGCCTCGGCAGCATCATTTGCCCAAATTACCTTGCCGCCTCGCTTCTGGAAATTAGATTCAAATTCTGGCAAAAGCTTGTCAAGGTTTTCCATTACACGCCATTTAATAACGTGCGCTTTACGTTTGGAAGCTTCTAGATTTTCAAATTTCGACAAGCCACGTTCAACCGCCGTATTATACTTCCCAATATTGTAATTGATGGTATCACGGTGAGAGGTGTCGAAAGCCTTTTCATCGGCTTTTATTAAAAATTCTTCCGCAGTGCTCATAAGTTTCCAAATATAGGTAAATAGGCTAGGGCTTTAAAATTAAACGGCCAGATGTTGATATAATTACTTGATATCAACACCTGGCCGTTAATTGATCATTTTAATTTAAAGCGCTTTACGATTCCCGCCTTCGCGGGAATGACGATAACGCCAAATTTAATTCTCTTAAAAATTATGCCCTTCAATTATACAGCTTCTTTATGGATTAACCAGTTTTTAAAATCTTCGAATGCTACGCCTAATTCATCAGCTTGTTTTGCCCTGCCTTCCAGTTCTTTTACCGAAGCGGGGATTTCAATTTTGGCCGCTAACTCGGCTGGGAAAATATCTGGGAATTTGCAAGCGTGGGCAGTAGATAAGAATACTGCGGCACCATCGTAGCCAGTTTCATTACGGTATTTTTCTACCGCTAAATAGGCTATTGCCGTATGCGGACAAGCGATGTAATCGAAATCTTTATCAATTGCTTTGATACCAGCGAAAGTTTCTTCATCCGTAAAACGAGACGAAGTCACAACTTTTTTCAAAGCTACGGTATCTTGATTAAACAAATCCATGATACGGACCCAGTTGCTCGGTGCACCAACATCCATTGCGTTAGCATAGGTTTGTACTGATGGTTTGGTTTCGTAAACACCCGTTTCTAAAAAGCGAGGAACGGTATCGTTTACATTGGTAGCGGCTATAAACTGCTTTACAGGTAACCCCATTTTGAAGGCTAATAAACCAGCGCCAATGTTGCCGAAGTTGCCACTTGGTACAGAGAAAACTACCTCTTTAAAACCTTTTCTTTTCAATTGCGCAAAGGCGTTGAAATAGTAGAAAGTTTGCGGAATTAAGCGAGAAATATTGATAGAATTTGCAGAAGTCAAGCGGAATTTTTGGTTCAGTTCTTCATCAGCGAAAGCTTGTTTAACTAAAGCTTGACAGTCGTCAAAAGTACCGTCAATTTCAATTGCTCTAATATTTTGCCCTAAAGTGGTTAATTGTTGTTCTTGTATTGGGCTCACTTTTCCCTTTGGATAAAGAATGGTTACCCGGGTATTGGCTACGCCCAAAAAACCTAAAGCTACAGCACCGCCAGTATCGCCAGATGTGGCTACCAAAACATCTAACAATTGCTCGCCATCTTTAAGGTAATACCCCATTACGCGGCTCATGAAGCGGGCGCCAAAATCTTTAAAAGCTAATGATGGCCCATGGAAAAGCTCTAACACAAAAGTATTCTCATCTAAAGGAACGGCAGGTGCTTCGAAATTAGCCGCTTCTTCTACCAAAGCCTTCAAATCCTCGGCTGGTATTTCGTCTTTCAGCAAAGCTGATGCTACTTCGTAAGCTATTTCCGTTAGGGAATATTGCTCAATGTTATCGATAAATGAAGCAGGTAATTGAGGAATTGACTCGGGCATGTACAAACCTTTGTCTAAAGGCATGCTGTTAAACACGGCTTCTTTAAAGGAAACACGTAAATCTTTATTGTTGGTTGAGTAGAATTTCATTTTGCGAGTATTAAGTTTTACGTTATAAGTTTTACGTCATCAACAGCCGACATACAAAACGTATAACGTAATACGTATAACTTATAACGTTCTCGGTCCTTCAGTATTTACTTCAGAAACGTAAGCTTGACTTTTAATATTAATTTGATGCAAGTGCATTTGTTGGGCTTTGGTGATTTTCTTCGCACTTTCTTCATCTTTGGTTAAGGCAAAAACCGAAGGGCCAGAGCCAGAAATCCCGAAACCTACAGCACCGTTCTCCATCGCTAGTTTGCGTAATATCTCAAAATCTGGGATAAGAATAGAACGAGTAGGCTCTACTAAAACATCTTTCATGCTGCGGCCAACCAAATCCATATCATTTAAAAACAATCCGCTTACCAAACCAGCCACATTTCCCCATTGGGTAACGGCATCTTTTAAAGCCACCTTAGCACGGATCATTTGGCGAGCATCTTTGGTTGGCACATCTACCTCTGGGTATACAATGGCGGCAAACATGCCATCAGGAACGGGAAGGGAAATTACATCCAAAGGCTCGTAACTGCGCACTAACACAAAACCGCCCATAATTGCGGGCGCTACATTATCTGCATGCCCATAACCGCAGGCAATTTCTTCGCCTTTCATGGCAAACGGAACCAGTTCTTTAGCTGTTAGCAAATTTCCCATCAATTGGTTAATAGCGTACAAGCCTGCTACAGTACTTGCCGAGCTAGAACCCAATCCACTACCAATAGGCATTTTTTTATGCAGTTCTATTTCCACACCAACATCTTCTCTGCCAATGTGTGATAGATAATGTTTTACCGATGCGCTAACGGTATTTTTATCGCTATTTAGCGGAAGTTTCCCTTCGTCGCCAGTGATTTTTAATAGGCGCACACCAGGTTCTCCCACTAAACGCATTACCACCTCATCGCCGGGAGCGTTTACGGCAAAGCCTAGTACATCAAATCCGCATACTACGTTGGCTACAGTTGCTGGGGCGAAAACTTTTATCTCAGCCCCCACAGCCCCAAAGGGGGCTTTCTTTTCAGGTTGCTTAGCTAATGTTTCGTTATTTATATTGTTTAACATTTTGTTTTCTTTTAATTTAAAGCTTTCTGTCATTCCAACGATAAGAGGAATCTATTAGTCAAACAGATTCTTCGCTGTGCTCAGAATGACAAGAGACATAATTACGGAGTAGCCACGTTAATAATATCTGCAAACACACCCGCTGCGGTTACTTCGGCACCAGCACCTGGGCCTTTTACTACCATTGGGCGAAATTTATATCTATCGGTTACGAAAGAAATGATATTGTCAGCGCCAGAAAGTGCATAGAAAGGATGCTCTTCGCCAACCATTTGTAGGCTGATTTCTACTTTGCCATTTTCTAGTTTACCGATGTAACGCAATACTTTTTTCTCGCTCTCGGCCGTATTTTTTAGGTTTTCGAAATAGGCACTGTTGTTTTTAAGTTCTTGATAAAATTCTTCTACCGTTGCTGCTTTTAAGCAAGCTTCGGGCAAAATGTTATCTATTTTTACATCACTTGATTCTAACGGATAGCCTGCGTCCCTTGCTAAAATCAACATTTTACGCATAAAGTCCATGCCGTTCAAGTCGTCTCGTGGATCAGGTTCGGTATAACCTAAATCTTGTGCTTCTTTAACGATGTCGTAAAATTCTTTGTCGCCTTTAAAGCTGTTAAAGATGAAAGAAATGGTTCCCGATAAAATTGCTTCGATTCTATCGATTCGGTCTCCGCTCATCATCAGGTTTTTCAATGTGCCAATGATAGGCAAACCTGCACCCACGTTAGTTTCGTAATAGAAATCTACACCGTGTTTACTGGCGGTATCCTTAAATAATTTGTATTGGGCAAACTCTGCCGAGTTTCCTTTTTTGTTGCAGGCAACAATAGAAACGCTACTTTCGAAAACCTGTTTGTAAAAAGGAATTGGTGCTTCGCTAGCAGTGTTGTCTACAAAAACGCTATTGGCCAAATTCAACGTTTGCATTTTCGCTACAAACTCTGATAAATTAGCCTGTTCGCCGTTTGCTTCTAAAGTATTTTCCCAGTTATCTAAATCAATACCATTGGCATCAAAAACCATTTTTCGGGTGTTGGCAATACCTACAACTTTTACTTGCAAATCGTTTTTCTCTGCTAAAAATTGGCTTTGCTCTTTAATTTGCTTAAACATAGTCTTGCCAATGTTTCCAGTTCCTAAACAATACACATTTAGGGTACGTTTTAAATCGGTGTAGAAAGCATCATGTACAGCGTTTAATGACTTTGCCAAATCATCTTTACCAATAATTACCGAAATGTTATATTCTGAAGAGCCCTGAGCAATGGCTCTCACGTTAACGCCATTTCTGCCTAAAGCATTGAACAGTCTGCCACTCATGCCGGGTGTACGTTTCATGTTTTCGCCCACTATGGCCAGTACAGCAAGTTCGCCTTCAACTTCCGGATAAGCTAATTTGCCTGCAGCTAACTCTAATTCAAACTCTTTGTTGATGATGGTTACAGCTCTAGCGGCATCAGATGGATTAACCGCAAAGGTGATGCTATGTTCAGAAGAGGATTGCGTAATTAAAATCACATTGATTTGCTCTCTCGAAAGTAAAGAGAACAAGCGACCACTAAAGCCTGCTTTACCCACCATGCCACTACCGCTCAAATTAATGATGCTGATTTGATTGATAGAAGAAATACCTTTAATCGGCAATTCAGAAGGTTTAATATTACTGCGGATGAAAGTTCCAGCAAATTCTGGCTCGAAAGTGTTTTTAATGACCAAGGGGATTTTTTTAGCAAAAGCAGGAACCATGGTTGGTGGATAGATCACTTTAGCTCCAAAATAACTCAGTTCCATTGCCTCGATGTAGCTCAGTTCGTCTAATGAAAAAGCTTTTTTAACGATGCGTGGATCGGCAGTCATCATGCCGTTTACGTCTGTCCAAATTTCAATTTCCGAAACATCTAAAGCGGCACCCCAAATGGCTGCGGTATAATCAGAGCCGCCACGGCCCAGCGTGGTAATTTGGTTGGCCGCATTACTTGCAATGAAACCCGTAACGAACAAAACTTTGTCGCTGTTTTCTTTGTAAAATTCTTTGATTAGCGTATCAGTCAGTTCGAAATTAACCCTTGCATTGCCAAATTCACTATCGGTTTTAATGAGTTTAGAACCATCCACGTACAATGAATTGTCGAAATACTGCGTGGCAATGTGCGCTACCATGCTATTTGAGCATCTTTCGCCAAAACTAACAATGAAATCTCTAGTGCGTAAGCTGAGTTCTTGCAAACTAGAAACCGCTTGCAAAGCATCTTCCAATTCGTTAAAGTGGATTTTTAGTTTGGTTAAGATTGGATTTTGAGCAGCTGCCGGTAATAAGGTTTTTACTACATCGAAGTGCTTTTGCTCAATGCTTTTCAGTTGTTCTTGATAGCTTTCTCCTTTTTCGGCTAGTTCTGCCATTTCTAGAAGAAGATTGGTTACGCCGCTCATTGCCGATAATACAACTACCGGATTAGCATGCTGTCTTTCTTCCTGCACCAGCTTTAGAAGGGTTTTAATGTTTTCGGTGGTACCTACGGATGTGCCACCAAATTTGAGGACTTTCATTTATTTAAAAATTAGGTTTTACGGTTTAAAAAAAAAGCGTCCCGATTTTTATCGGGACGCTTTTTGTGTTTTATGTTTTTCTCAATCTTACACAAGGTTGCTCCCGATAGCTTGGCCGCCGGTAATAATAATTGTGGTAATAATTGAAGAGTTAAAAGTCATTTTTTGTTAGTGTTTTATTTACACTTCAAAAGAGCGTAATAATTTTGATATATGCAAATGTTTCTGTTGAAATTTTTAATTTTTTCTGTAAAGATTTATGAAGTTGGTTGATTTGGAGTTTTTATTTTGCAAAATTTTCAAAATGTAGGGGCGGGTTATATTGTTTTTTCAAAGCAAATGCTGTTTGCTATGCCAATGTACTGCCCATAATTAGGAGTAACTTCATAACCGTTTTTACGGTAAAGCGCTAATGCATCTGGTTGACGTTTGCTGGTCTCTAGCACGCATTTTTTGTAATTCATTTCTTTTGCCCATTTTTCTAGCGCTTGCAAAAGCATACTGGCAACACCTTTTCCTCTAAAATTTGGCTGGGTATACATGCGTTTTACTTCCATCGCCTCTGGTAAAAATTCTTTTATTGCTCCGCAAGCGAAGGCATTATCGCCATCATAAACCAAAACCACGTGATTAATTTTATCGATCTTATTGAATTGAGCATAAAATGCGTCCTCGTCGCCGTTGATCTTGGATAATTCAGTATCTAACTGTTTTACCAGTTTAATAAAATCTGGGTTGTTGGAGGTCGTTCTTTTAATGGAGAAAGTCATGTCTGGAAATTGAAACTCAAATATAGGTTTAAATGCCTTCGACCACAAAAAATTGGCATTTTCTTAGTACTTTTGCGGCAATAAAAACCAAGATAGACTGATAAAACTTTATTATTATAAAAATGAAAAATACGGCATTAACCGAAAAACACATCTCCCTTGGGGCTAAAATGGTTCCCTTTGCTGGCTATAACATGCCGGTACAATACGAAGGAATTAATGCCGAACATGCGACAGTACGTAATGCAGTAGGTGTTTTTGATGTAAGCCACATGGGCGAGTTTATTCTTAAAGGAGAAAACGCTTTGGATTTAATTCAACGGGTAACCAGTAACGATGCTTCAAAGCTTTACGACGGTAAAATTCAGTATTCATGTTTGCCTAACGAAATTGGAGGCATTGTAGATGATTTATTGGTTTACCGTATCGATGAGAAAACGTATATGCTAGTGGTAAATGCCTCTAACATTGAAAAAGATTGGAACTGGATCCAAAAATTCAATGATAAAGATGTAGAGATGCACAATATTTCTGACCAGACTTCTTTGTTGGCGGTGCAGGGTCCAAAAACGGCAGATGCTTTACAATCTTTAACCGATATGGATTTAGCTTCTATGGAATATTACACTTTCAAGAAAGGTAAGTTTGCAGGGGTAGATAATGTTTTGATATCGGCTACAGGTTATACAGGAGCCGGTGGTTTCGAGGTTTATTTTGAAAACGAACATGCAGAAAAAATTTGGGATGCCATTTTCAATGCCGGGGCGGAATTCGGAATTAAGCCAATTGGTTTAGGAGCCCGTGATACTTTGCGTTTAGAAATGGGTTTCTGTTTATACGGAAATGATATTGATGATACCACTTCTCCAATTGAAGCTGGCTTAGGCTGGGTAACAAAATTCACCAAAGAATTTACCAATTCGGCAGCTCTGTTAGCGCAAAAAGAGGCAGGGGTAAGCCGTAAGTTGGTTGGTTTCGAAATGGTTGATCGAGGTATTCCTCGTCATGATTATGTAGTGGTTGATGCTGATGGAAACCAAATTGGGAAAGTAACTTCTGGCACACAATCGCCATCTTTACAAAAAGCTATTGGCATTGCCTACGTAGCTAAAGAATTTGCTAAAGAAGGTACAGAAATCTTTATCGACATTAGAAATAATAAAGTAAAAGCTAAAATAGTTAAGTTTCCTTTTTTGAAAAAATAAGGTTACGAGTTACAGGTTTTGAGTTGCGAGGCTAAGCTTTTATCTCATAACCTGTAACTCATAACTCATAACCCACTCCGATGCCTAAAATAGAAGTTTGTTTAACGCCCGCTCTGTTAGATTTATATGCTATCGAAAATAGTATTGTTGTTGTTATAGATATTCTGAGGGCAACTTCTTCTATCACTTACGGTATCGAAAATGGTGCTGAAGCAATTATTCCGGTAATGAATGTGGAAGATTGCCTTAACTATGCTGATAAAGGTTATTTGCTGGCTGCTGAACGTAACGGAGAGGTAGTTGAGGGTTATGATTTTGGTAATTCGCCCTTTTCTTATACTGTCGAAAAAGTAGCCGGAGAAACCATCGTGTTAACTACCACCAACGGTACCAAAGCCATGCACTTGGCACAAGAGCGTGCGCATCAAGTAATTGTAGGCTCCTTTCTTAATCTAAGTTCTGTTTGCAATTATTTGAAGAAAGAAAATAAAGACGTGTTACTGCTCTGCGCAGGCTGGAAAGATAATTTCAATTTAGAAGATACTTTGTTTGCAGGGGCAGTAGTGGAGCAACTTCAAAATGATTTTACAGTTGGCGACGATTCTAGTGTAGCTGCTTTAGATATGTATCAATTGGCCAAAACCGATCTACGCGGATACCTCAAAAAATCTTCTCATAACCATCGTCTAGTGAAGTTGAATATCGAAGAAGATGTACAGTTTTGTTTGAAATTGGATGTGTGTGCAACTATTCCTGTTTTGGAGGGGGAGAAGTTGGTAAAGCTATCTTTTTAACCGTCATTATTACCTGTAAAATTTATCGGCCTCCCACTTTAACGGATTGTTTTTGATGTATTCGGCGATATTGTGATGTGCTCTGTCATCACGAATGATGTGTTCGTAATAATTGCGGTGCCAGATTTTTTTATTGAAAGGTTCCCATCCCAAAGTTTTCACGCCCTTTATGTATGAATTTGTCGTCATCGTTTTAAGCCATTGAACAACGCGGTGTAGGGGCGAACCACTGTGTTCGCCCTCTGCTTGGCGATGCATGTTAGGGTCGACACATAGGTCGGTAGAAGGGTTGACACATAGGTCGACCCGTACCGCGTCGGGATTATGCAATCCAATATTTTCAATAATAAGATGGATATGATTAGGCATAATTACATATTCATCAATTCGAATATCAGGGAATTTGTTTTCGAGTTTTTTAATCCACTCGTTAACCATCAGCCCAGCTGCGTTTAGCTGCATTTGTCCACTAACTACTTTGCCGAACAAATGAGCCATATTTTGGCAACAGATGGTCACAAAATATAATCCTTCATTTGAGTAATCATACCCTTTAAGTCTGATACTTCGCCTATCAAATTTATTTGGCATAGGTTTTCCATTAGATGTAGTCCTAAAATACCAAATTTAATAGAAAATTAAGTTGCTGCTTGTGCTTTAATTAACTCCCTAAAACTCTCACTATTTTTAATCGTTTTCAAGGCTTCTTCATAAGCCAGCCAGTAAATGGTTTCTGCTTTTCGGGTATCAAAAGTATTGATCTCTCCCATCCCTTTTGGTTCGATCATCAAATCACAAAATTTGGATTTTCGTTCCATATCATGGTTGATGGACATGATTGCGGCTCGCTGCATTAACCTCGTAATGCCAACAATTTTATCTACAGGTTTTAGGTGGTTGCAGGTAGAACCGATAATATAATCGCAATTATTTAATAGCGGCTCTACAGGGAAATTGTTCAACACACCGCCATCCACGTACATTTGCTCGTGGATCATGATGGGTTTAAAAACGCCGGGGATACAACAAGAAGCGTGGATGGCCCTTACTAATGGACCTTTGGTAAAATAAGCTGCACTACCTTCGCTAAAGTTGGTGGTGCAAATCGTCATCGGAATTTTTAAATCCTCAATATGTGCAGGTAAGTACGCTTTAAATATCTCTCCTGTATGTTCAATGTTGATCAAACCTAAAGACCCCAAAGCAGGGCGAACAAATTTCATCAACTTTGTTTTCATGAAAATATTGAAAGCTTCTTCTGGGTCTACAGAGGCGGCGTAAAACGAACCCGCAATAGAGCCAGCACTGGTGCCTACAATTTGACTGACCTGTAATCCGGAGTTTTTTAGTGCTTTTAATACACCCAAGTGCGCAATTCCTCTTATTCCGCCTCCGCTTAATACAATACCAACTTTCATTTTTACTGATGTGATGATTTGTTAATTTGAGAATGTGATGATTTGAAAAGGTTATTAGCTAAATATCATATTTGCCAATTATTTCATCAATTTAGGTTTATACTTCGATTTAGTCAATATTTTTTGCGCATCGGTATCTGCCATAAGTTGTTGTAAAGTAACCTTTGGATTTTCTTCCATATATTTTCTTACAATTTGCCAACCGGTCCAAACACCTAATTTGGGGGCCGATTGCTGGTTCTCGCCCAAGCCAGGCGTAAATGGTCCTTCGCTCAAATACACTTGTATTTTTGGATAGTCTGTTTCGTAAAGTAAATTGCTCTCCAAATAGAACCCCCATATTTCCGCTTCAAAAGCCTTGCACCAACCTAGCTGTTTATAGGTATAACCAATCTTCACGCTATCGGGCATGTTATCGGGCATAATTTGATCCATGAAATACAAAATCTTTCCGTTGTAGATCATTTTGGACAATAAACTGCGATCTTCATCACGTTCTTTAAACAAGTTTTCTCTAACGTAATATTCGCTTACGCGAGGTACAATATATGCTGGCGTAAATTTTCTAGAAAGATAAAAAGGTATGCTATGTACCAAAGCACCATAGAATTTACTGTCTTTGCCCAAAAACATATCTAAGCCAATGCCTATATAATTATCGCCTATGGGTGTTTGGTAAGAAAATCCTGATAAGAAACCAATAAAACGAGGGATTTGAGCTTTGGGGTAGTAATGTTTGATATATTTAAAGCTTTGGGTAAGTTCGTTTTCAACTTGCGTTAGCTTCGGGAAAACACTATCCACTTCTTTATTAAGATCAAAATAAGCCTTGTCATTGTATAAGCCTTGCAGCACTTCTTGACTGGTATAGCTATCGTTACCTACCATTTTAAAGATAAAATCTTCATAAAAAGCACCATACTTTTGGTGTAGTATGCTATCAGTTAAGCTAATTTTTTGGTCTTTACCCTGATATAAATCCTTGTCGAACCTTTCTACTTTAATAGTTAGTTTAATGTCGCTAACGTCGGGCTTATTGGTTTTGCTGCATGAAAAAAAAAGCACAGCACATAGAAAAAATAGATAACTTTGGCGAAATTTCGATTTGTATATCATGGTTAACAAATATATAAAACGTATACGAACTGTCGTTAATATGTTAGTTCTATAATTAAAATATCTGAGCTGGTACTTTCGAAATAGTAAACACATCATAAAATACATCCAAAATGAAAAAAACACTATTAGTATTATTTTTATTTATCGCAGCCAATTCATTTGCACAAGATGCATCTCAAATTAGGTTGGGGCTAACCGCACACCCCACTTTTGGTTTCTTAAAATTAGAAAATGGAAAAGGCAATGGCTTAAGTACCGGTTTTAGTTACGGTTTAATGAGCGATTTTGAATTTGCCGAAAACTACTGTTTTGCTACAGGATTAACGGTAACTACCATTAATGGTACTGGAACCATTTTAAACTATCAACCTTATCATTCTGAAGCAGCTGGTAATACAGATTACGATGTGAAATTTAAAATGCAATATTTGCAAATTCCTCTTTCAATTAAACTAAAAACAGATGAAAAAGATGATATGAAATGGTACGGACAGTTTGGTTTAACTACCGATTTTAGGATTGGTGCAAGGCAAGATGTTGAAAGAGGAAACACACCACTGGTTGATGACATTAAAGCCACCGATAACACCAAGTTTTTTAGAGCAGGAATGATCATTGGTGGCGGTGTAGAATATCGTTTAAGTGGGAAAACCAGCTTGCTTGGTGGTTTAACCTATAACAATGGTATCACTAACATCGCAAAAAATGATCATAGCGTTAAAAATCATTACGTTGGTATCAATATCGGAGTTTTCTTCTAAAAGCGCTTAAAATTATTTAGATTTTAAAATGTAACAAGTCTTAATCAAGGCTTGTTTTTTTATATTTATAGCTCAGAAAAAATCATGAAAATAGCCTTAGCACAACTCAATTACCATATCGGAAATTTCGAAAGTAATACTCAAAAGATCATTTCTCAGATTGAACTGGCAAAGTCTAAAGGTGCAGATATGGTAGTGTTTGCCGAATTGGCAATTTGCGGTTATCCTCCACGTGATTTTTTAGAGTTCGAAGATTTTATATCGCTTTGCGACAATGCAGCGCAAACCATTGCTAAACACTGTACTGAAATTGCCTGTATTGTGGGGCTGCCAATAAAAAATCCGGTAATTGAGGGCAAAGACTTGTTTAATGCCGCTTATTTTATGGCAGATGGTGAAGTAAAGCAAACGGTAAAAAAGGCTTTGTTACCAACTTATGATGTGTTTGACGAATATCGCTATTTTGAACCTAATACGGTTTTCGAATGCGTAAACTTTAAGGGCAAAAAAATTGCACTAACCATTTGCGAAGATCTTTGGAACATCAACGATAATCCATTATATGTTTCTTGCCCAATGGATGAACTGATTAAACAGCAGCCCGATTTGATGATTAACATTGCGGCTTCGCCATTTGATTATGGACATGATGAAGATCGCATCAAAGTATTGTCTGATAATGCGAAGAAATATCAATTGCCTTTGTTTTATGTGAACCAAGTTGGGGCGCAAACAGAAATCATTTTTGATGGCGGTTCTTTAGTATTTGATGAAGAGGGCTCGCTAAAGGCAGAGATGAAGTACTTTGAAGAAGATTTGCAAGTGTTCGATTTGGAGGAAGTACAAAATGTAAAGAATAAATATCCAGCGGCAGAAAGAACCTCGGATATTGAGCAAATACACGATGCGCTAATTTTGGGTATTAAAGATTACTTTGCAAAGTCTGGCTTTAAAAAGGCAGTTTTGGGCTTATCTGGTGGCATCGATTCGGCAGTAGTGTGTGCCTTGGCATGTAAGGCTTTGGGCGCAGAAAATGTGATGGCCATACTGATGCCTTCAAAATATTCTTCAGACCATTCGGTGCAAGATGCCTTGGATTTAGTGAACAACATTGGCTGTAAACACGAAATTATTCCAATTAAAGAGGCTGCTGATGCTTTTGATAGCATGCTGGCGAAACCTTTTGAAGGTTTGCCGTTTAGTTTGGCCGAAGAGAACATTCAGGCACGTAGCCGCGGTATTGTGGTGATGGCAATGTCTAATAAGTTTGGCTACATTTTGCTGAACACATCAAACAAAAGTGAGTGTGCGGTTGGTTATGGAACGCTGTATGGCGATATGTGCGGCGCCATTAGTGTTATTGGGGATGTGTACAAAACACAAGTGTTTAACTTGGCCAGATATATCAATAAGGATCGAGAAATCATCCCAATCAATACCATCGTTAAGCCGCCATCTGCAGAACTTAGGCCGGATCAGAAAGATTCTGATTCACTTCCAGAGTACGATGAATTGGATGCAATTTTATATCAACACATTGAGCTTAAAAAAGGCTCGAACGCCATTATTGCACAAGGTTTTAACGAGGCTTTGGTGAGGCGAATTTTACGTATGGTTAACTTAGCAGAGTTTAAACGTTATCAAACCCCACCAATTTTAAGGGTATCTCCAAAAGCTTTTGGCATGGGTAGGCGTATGCCAATTGTGGGCAAGTATATGGATTAGAAGCCCCTAAATCCCCAAAGGGGACTTTTTAAAAAGTTTAAATGTTAGATGTAAAAAGTAGATTTACAAAGTTTAACTTTTGTTTTTCTTGATTTTTAAAGGCAAAACTGAGGGTATTACCGGTTCAAAACTTCGTAAGTTTTTTGCATTAAGCTGATGCCTCTTCCAGCTCGGCTTCCTGTCTTTTCTTTTTAGCAGCCATTAAATTTTGCAACAATAACAGGCCTATTCCAATCATAATAGAAACATCGGCCATGTTAAAAATGCCGGTTCTAAACAGTACGAAATCCATGTGCAGGAAATCGGTTACGGAACCGTGAACAATTCTGTCGTAAATGTTGCCAATGCCACCGCCAATTAAAAAGCAAACTCCAATTTGCATTAAGCGGGGGATATGTTTGTTTGAGTATAGAAACCATAGTCCATAACCTAAAACTAGAATAGGAAGTATAGTTAGCACGATAATTCTTACAAATTCTGGCAAATTGCTGCCTGCACTTAAAAAAGCTCCGGTATTTTCTACTAGCGTTAAAGTAAAACGATTTTTGATAACATCAATTTGCTCATAAGGGGCAATATTTTTTCTAGCAATTACTTTCGAAAATTGGTCGCAGCCCAAGTTAAGCGCAATAATCAGTAGCAGGAAGGCAAATTTTATAGGGGTTTTATTCTGCATTGTTTAATTGTTGAAACGGTTAACTCATTTTTGCGTCAAGTAAGTAGGATTGGGTAAGCAATTATTTTAAAATCCATCTTTTTATCAAGATAAATGCAGCAGCTAATAATCCTAGTACAATACTAATTTTTGCAACGATATCTCCGTAATTTACGTAAAAAGTAATCTCATCATTTAGGTTGATATCAGCTTTCAAAGCGGTGCGTGTCCACCATTTACTTTGTTGTACCACGTCTCCACGTTGGTTAATGAACCCCGAAATGCCGGTGTTTGCAGAGCGTACTATATATCTTCTGGTTTCTATTGCACGTAGTTTGGCATACAGTAGGTGTTGGTCTTTGCCAGAAGTGTTTCCCCACCAGCCATCGTTGGTAATTATGGCAATAAATTGTGCTCCTTGTTTAACCGAGCCAGCCACCCAATTGCCCCAAATAGATTCGTAGCAAATTACTGGCGCAACACCTATTCCACTATAAGCGTACAGCACACTAGGCTCATCTTGCCAGCCATAACCGCCTGTGCTTCCGCCTAGCTGGGCAAAAACAGGAATTAAAAATGAAAATACTTCGGGAAAAGGCAGCTTTTCTACACCGGGTACTAGTTTAGATTTATGGTAGAAAGCTACATTAGCAGAGTTTTCTATCTGTACTGCCGAATTATAATTGTCGTAAAACCCTCCATTGGGATTTTCCTTTGCAGAAATTGTGTTTTTATCGTTGTAAAATCTAACGCTTTCAATTCCGGTGATTAATGTGCCGTTTTTGTATTTTGAAAGCCATTGCTGCGCTTGCAAAAATTGTCTGTCGCTTCTAATGCGTTCTTCGTCTACATACGTTGGAATAGCGGTCTCTGGCCATATAAAGTATTCTGTATTGGTTTGACCAAGCGAATCAGACAAATGGCTGAGAATTTGAAGCTGTTCTGCGGCAGGTGTGCTGCCATACTTTTCGTAAGGATCGATATTAGGTTGTACGGTGACTACGTTTACGGGAACACTTTTCTCTTTGTAATTTTTGTATTGGTAGATGGAAAATCCGATAGGCAAAAGCAGGATGAAAACCCAAATACCAGCTAATTTATATTGCTTTTGTACTTTAATTTGTCGATAAGCTTCGAAAGCAAAAATATTACTCAATAAAATCCACAGCGAACCACCATAAACGCCAGTAAACTCATACCATTGCACAATTTGATGCATACCTGCAAAACCGTTGCCTAAGGTCATCCAAGGGAAAGCCAAATCCCAAGTTTGATGCAAATACTCCATGCTGATGTAGAAACCAATTAAAGCCGCATAGCTAATCCATTTGTTTTTAGTGTAGGTGCCCAGTCGGTAATACATCCAAAAGGCAAAGGTCATTAGCAAGGCGCCTAGTCCGTAAGGAATAAGTGATACTAGCAATGAAACTAGCGAACCTACCACACCGGTATTTACAGCGTTGATAGAGTTAAAAACCCAGTAAATAGAAGCGGTGTTCCAAACTAAAAAAGTTAAGCCAGCAGTAAGAAATACTTTTTTGCCAGTTTTCTTGTCTGAAGTAGTAGTAATTTGCTTTAATGCAATTAACAAAGGCACTAAACCGATAAAAAGTAGCGGTGCAAGCCAAGTATGTGGTGGCCATGCCAACCACATCATAAAAGCGCTAAGTAAGGCTAGGAGGTAATTCTGTTTGATTTTCATTCGTGTGTTATCAGAGAACGATTAATAGTATCCGTCATTTCGATGAGGAGGAACGACGAAGAGAAATCTTTAAATTAAGCTGAAAGATTTCTCCATTCCGCTATGCTCCAGTCGAAATGACGGATGGAAATACCTACATACTATCTAAAATGGCAGCTTTTTTATGTTCATACTCCTCGCGGGTAATTAGCTGCTTGTCGTATAAAGTTTTTAGCTTAATCAGTTTTTGCTCAATTTCATCTTCTTTGTTCACTTCGGCTACAGGAGCAATCTCTGGAATTACAACCGCTTCTTCGATAGGTAAATCAATAACTTGCGGGCTTGGTGCCGGGATGTTAAATGTAGAGGCCGTTGCTCTGTTTTCTTCCAGCTTTTGTTGTCTTAGCAACTCTTTGTATTCTTCTAGTTGTTGGTTGGCAGCTTGGTGCAGCTTACGCACCTGTGTTTTGGGAATAAAATCAGTAACGATGTTTTCGCCAGATTGTGGTACGCAAATAAATTTAGAACCTAATAATCCTTCTTTAAAAGAAACTTCTTTGATGTTTTTCCAAGAAATATCCTTAAAGTTCATGGTTAAACCTAAGTTGCTTGGCGAGCAGTAAAAAATTCTTTTGTTACTAATCGCAATGCAATCTGGCAACAAATTTACTGCAGGTTTTTTTTGCACTGCTAAGTATAAAATTTCTTCGCCACTGGTTAATAAATCGTTCAATTTGCCAGCTACTTTTTCTACGGCTTTCGGGTCTTGCTCGTCGGCCAAAAATCTATCTATGTTAATCATGGTTTTCTTTTTATTATTCTAATGCTAATTAGGCGTTTCGTCATGCTGAATTTAGTTCAGCATCAGTTTTGCAAGTTTACTATATCTATATAGCCGATCCTGAAATAAATTCAGGATGACGACAGTGTCAAATTTCTTCGTTTAATTTGTAAAATAAATCTTCCCAATCGGGATTAAAATTATCAATTAGATTTATTTTCCATTGTCTTTTCCAGTTTTTAAGTTGTTTTTCTTTAGCTATGGCTTCTTCGATATTCATAAAATGTTCAAAATAAACCAATTTATAGCAGTTATATTTTGCTGTAAACGAATTTGGATAATATTTTTCTTTATGCTCTACAATTCATGAAAACAAATTGGAAGTTACTCCGATGTAAAATATGTCATTATTGTAGTTTGTTAAAATATAAACACTTCCACCTCGTACCATTTTTATTCTTCCCGTCATGCTGAATTTAGTTCAGCATCAGTTCTACAGGTTTTCTATTTAATATACTAGCTGATCCTGAAATAAATTCAGGATGACGACCGACTTGACTAGTCGTCTAGCATACCGTACTTATCCTTCTTTGCTCTTTTATCCTTGTTCTTCACGCTCTCCTCATTTCCGCCAACACAAATTACGAATTCTCCTTTTAAAATATTGTTTTCAAAATGTGATTTTACTTCTTTAACTGTGCCACGAACATTTTCTTCGTACATTTTGCTTAATTCTCTGCTTACGCAGACCCGTCTGTCCTCGCCAAAAAACTCGGCAAACTCTGTTAATGTTTTTAACAAACGGTGCGGACTTTCATAAAAAATCATGGTTCTTTCTTCTTCGGCCAACTGTTTCATTCGCGTTTGGCGCCCCTTCTTCACGGGCAAAAAACCTTCAAAAACAAATTGATCGTTAGGCAAACCCGAGTTAACCAAAGCCGGCACAAAGGCAGTAGCGCCTGGCAAGCAATTAATTTCAATTTCATGCTTAATGGCCTCACGAACCAAGAAAAATCCAGGGTCGGAAATGGCTGGTGTGCCCGCATCAGAAATTAAAGCAATGTTTTGACCTTCTTTTAAAAACTTGATGATCTCGGCAGTAGCCTTATGCTCATTATGTTGATGATGCGCAAACACTCGTTTATCGATACCAAAATGTCTCAACAAAGGTGCACTGGTGCGTGTATCCTCTGCCAAAATCAAATCCACCTCTTTTAAAATACGGATAGCCCTAAAAGTCATATCTTCTAGGTTGCCAATTGGCGTAGGTACGATGTAAAGCTTTCCCTGCATAGTATCGAGTATCGAGTATTGAGTATCAAGTATCAAGTATCAAGATTGGCCCCTATTGAAAACTGCCAACTGAAAACTGAAAACTCTTCTTATCTTTGTCAAAAATTATAAATAATGTTGCAAGTTAACTATATCCGTGAAAATAGAGAGAAAGTTTTAGAGCGATTGAACGTTCGTAACTTTAAACAGGTAGAATTGGTAGATGAAATCATCGCTGTAGATGAAGAGCGCCGCTCTACACAGTCCTCTTTGGATAATTTGCAAGCAGAAGCGAACAGTGCGGCCAAGCAAATTGGCGAGCTAATGCGCAATGGAAAAAAAGAAGAAGCCGAAGCTATTAAGGCTAATACGGCAGCTCACAAAGAGAAAATTAAAGCGCAAAACGAGCAGTTAACCGCGTTAGAAGAAAAGCAACAGAGTTTAATTGTGCAGTTACCAAATTTGCCTTATCATTTGGTAAAAACAGGTAGCACAGCTGATGATAATGAAGTTGTATATACACATGGTGAGCCATCGGCTTTGCCAGAAAATGCCTTGCCACATTGGGAATTGGCTGCAAAATATGACATCATCGATTTTGAATTAGGTGTAAAAATTACTGGAGCTGGTTTTCCGGTTTATAAAGGAAAGGGAGCGAGGTTGCAGCGTGCTTTAATTAATTTCTTTTTAGACCATGCTACAGCTGCGGGTTATAAAGAGATGCAGGTGCCGCATTTAGTAAATGCTGCATCGGGTTTTGGTACGGGGCAGTTGCCAGATAAAGAAGGGCAGATGTACCATGTTGGTGTTGATGATTTGTACTTGATCCCAACGGCTGAGGTACCCGTAACCAACTTATACCGCGATGTGATTTTGAAAGAAGAAGATCTTCCCATTAAAAATACGGGTTACACACCGTGTTTCCGTAGAGAGGCCGGTTCTTACGGTGCTCACGTACGTGGATTAAATCGTTTGCATCAGTTTGATAAAGTTGAGGTGGTGCAGATTACACATCCTGATAAGAGTTACGAAACTTTAGAAGACATGAGCAAATATGTACAATCGTTATTGCAAGAATTGGGTTTGCATTACCGTGTGTTACGTTTATGCGGTGGCGATATGGGCTTTACTTCGGCAATGACTTACGATATGGAGGTTTGGAGTGCAGCACAACAACGTTGGTTAGAGGTATCTTCAGTATCTAACTTTGAAACTTACCAAAGTAACCGTTTAAAGTTAAGGTTTAAAGGCAAAGAGGGTAAAACCCAATTGGCGCACACGTTAAACGGTAGCGCGTTAGCTTTGCCTCGTATCGTTGCTTCAATCTTGGAAAATTGCCAAACCGAAAAAGGAATTAAAATTCCGGAAGCCTTAGTGAAATATACCGGATTTGATATGATTGATTAGAGATAGTCTAACAATCTTAAAAAAAAATGCCAGAGACTTAGCGTTTCTGGCATTTTTTGTTTTATGAACTTGGCTTATAAAATAAGTATCAATAGTAAGATGATAATAATGATGGCTCCAACCGAAAGATAAACGCCGCCACTCATTGAATTAGCCTTTTTCTTCATTTCCTTTAACTCTTTACGCAGCTCTTTTTTCTCTTCTCTAGTTAGTTTAGATTTATCCATGGCTTTAATTTCGTCAACCCTGGATATAATTCTGTTTAACTCTGCACGTTGCTCGGCTGTGAGTTCGGTTTTAGGTTTGTCGCCTGCGGCAACAGCGAAGTTGAGGTTAAAGGTTAGCGTAACCAATAGCAGCAAAGGATAGATAATTTTTTTCATCTTTTTAAGGTTTTAATTGTTATAGCATTCGTTGAGTTTTTTTAACTCCATTCTATAACAACAATTGTAAAATATTGTTCTATCCTTAACAAAAAGAAAATTGATTTAGAGAATAATGATCAATAACAATAATATGATGATGATAGCACCTAAAGAAAGCGTTACGTTTTGATTTAGAAAATCTGCACGCTTTTTTAGCTCTTTCACTTCTTTTCTCAAGGCTTTTCTTTCTGTTTTGGTAAGCATAGATCTATCCATTGATCTAATTTCTTCCACTCGTTTAGTAATGCTTTCTAGTTCTATTTTTTGTTCTGCCGTAAGTTCTGTATTTGGCTTGTCTTTAATTGCAGATTTGGCATTAACAGTAGTAGAAAGCGTAAAAACTAAGATTAAGGTGTAAAGTAATTTTTTCATTTGCGTAATTATTGCTTTTAATGGATTAGAAAACTTCGTGTTTTCTTTTCAGGTTTTAGAAAATAAAAAAGCCTATCAACATATACGTTGATAGGCCTACAAAATTATCAAATAAATTATTTAATCTCGAACACAGTATTTACTGTAAAGCTCAATTTAATCTTTTTAAAGTCAATTTCTGGCGCTTGCGAAGCATCCATGGCCATTTCTGCCTTCATTGCATAGTTTCTGTATTGTGGTACCATCATGCCACCGTTGTTATCTCCTAAATCTTGTATATCTAACACGCTACCTAATTTATCTCCTAAAGCCTCTACCATATAAGTAGCTTTTTCTTTCGCAGCCAATAAAGCCTTCACTTTCAATTCTTTTTTCAAGACATCAATTTTGCTGTAATCGTAGCTGTCAATGTTCGTGCTAGCAATCCCTTTGGCATCAATTCCTTCTAAAATCAAATTGAACTTGTTTAAGTCGCTAACTTTTAAACGGTATTGTTTGCTAGCTAAAAAATCAGGATCTTTTTTCTTAGAGGTGGTGTAGTTCCAGCTGCTCAAATTATTAATGGTTAAATTTTCTTTAGCAATGCCTGCTTTTTGCACAGCGTTAAATAATTGCGTCTCCAACGTAGTGATATCTACTTTTTTCTTGCTGTTGCCATCTTTTAAATATTCTTTTAACGAAATATTGATGTAGATAATATCTGGCGTAATTTCGGTTTCGGCAGTGCCGCTAACGGTAATTTTTTTTCTTAAATCTACTTGTTGTGCCGAGGCATTTAAACTAGCTAATGTGGTAAGCGCTACAAGCGCAATTGCGAATAATCGTTTCATCTTGTGTGTTTTTATGTGTGTTTATAAATCAGATGTAAATATCCATGTAAATCCATAAACAATTTTCATGCGATATGCAAAAATTGAGCCAACCATCAAAAAATGAGTGATTTATTTTTTTATTTTGAAAAGCAATTTACTGCTATTAGGGAAACATAGTCCCGCTTTCCGTTAGTATCTTTTTGTTTAGGCATCCTGACATTCCGAGGCACTACGAATCTATTTCCGACCTGCTTAAACATACAGATCCTTCACTAGCGTTCAGGATGACAATAAGTAAAACAAAAAGTATACCGCTTCAATCGGGTTCATTAAGCAAAGACATTGCTGCTATTCTGGAGAGGAAACGAGGTGCTTTTCGTCAAAGTGCTGAAATAAATTCAATGCAACCTTTTGAATTTATTTCAGTATATCTGGAGTTTATTTGACTGTAGAAACTCTAACCGCAGTTGGGCCTTTCTGACCTTTTTCTACCTCGAAGGTAACTTTATCGCCTTCTTTGATTTGGGTTTTTAAACCATTAACGTGTACAAAAACACTTTCTTGAGTTTCGCTATTTCTAATGAAACCATAGCCTTTAGAGTCGTTAAAAAAAGTAACAGTACCTTTTTTAATTGGGTCTTCATCAATCAAATCTTCTTGTCTCGCAGTAGAGATTTGAATATCTTCTGTATTGATTACTTTTTTCTTTCTGTTCGGATCTGGTGGTGTAGAGGTAATATTTCCATTCTCATCTACGTAAGCCATCATGTCCTCTAAGCTCATGCTTTTTTTATTAGCTTGGCGTTCTTCACGCTTTTCTAATTTGTCGTTTCTCTTTTTTAATCGTTTTTTCTCGTTTTCTTTTTTACTAAAAGTTGCTTGAGATTTAGCCATATTTAATTATTTCGTTTTATATCCAGATAGGCACATTGGATAGTTAGTGGCATTATTGCCTTTAATGAGCGTAATTGGTAGTTTTTAAATCTTAAGACAGTGCCTGAGCCAACAATTTACGTTGGGATGTTTTGAAGATATGCAAAGATACGAAAAAACAGTGAATTGTTGGTAATGCGGATTTTGTTTAATTTACTGTATCCAAAGTAGATCACAGAAATCAAGGAATATGTTTTAGTCATAAATGACCTAAAAGTTCAAAAAAGGGATACTTAAAAAAATGAACTTTTTTCTGAATAGCAATTTTTGTTTAAGGGTTTGGTTTAAAGTTGGCTAGCTTGTAATAGCTTGAGTTTCCGTGTGCTTTCTGGCTATTTAACTTACTTGCTTAATTTTTTAATTGGCTTAATTTCCAGCTTTCTAAATTCTACTTCACTGCCTTCGGCCTGTAATGCAATTTGTCCTTTAGTTGCTGTACAGTTGTAGCCATCATTCACTAAAATACCATTTACCCAAACCCTAACTTTATCTTTCAAACATTCTATCCTCATCGTATTCCACTGGCCTAATGGTTTTTCAGAATCATCTGTCAGGTTTTTAATGCGCCTGCCATTTTTCTTGTCAATGCTCCATTCTGCCTTTGGTCCGCGTCTTTCCTCCATGTTTGGTACGGTGATATCCTCCCCAATACACCAAAAATCTCCGGCATCTTTATGCTGCATTTGTACTTCTAAAGATTTAGGAAACATTTTGTACAATACTCTGGGAGTAGAAACATGTACCAACACACCACAGTTGCCCGGCTTTCCCGCAAAGCGATATTCAACTTCTAAGCTATAATCTGCGTAGCTGGCATCGGTAATCAAGTGTCCACGTGGATCGCCCATGCTAACTAATTTCCCATCTCTAACTATAAAAGAAGCCGCAGTATCTGGGTTTTTATCTTTTCCGGGTACATCGGCATGCCAACCTGTTAAATCTTTTCTGTTAAAGAGGTTAATGGTTTTTTGAGCAAATGCCAAATAGTTTAAACTGATTAACAATAGGAAGATGGAAAGGAGTTTCTTGCTGAACATACGATTTGGTCTTTTATCAAATGTAAGGAAATTATTGTTGTCGTCATTTCAACCTTGCGGAGAAATCTTTTGACTAAAATCTAATTTATAGGTTATAGATTTCTCCATTTCGCTGCGCTTCAGTCGAAATGACGATCATAACGAAATAAAAAACCTCAGAACTAATGTTGTGAGGTTTTTATAAAACTGTATAGATTACATCTAAAATCGTTAATCCCTTAATCTTCTACACTTTCGTTGTTAATGCCAATTTCATCAGTTACCTCTTCCTTAAAATAAGTTTTTTGGAAGATAAGAATGGTAATTACCCCAACCGAAATGGCTGCATCTGCTAAGTTAAATACAGGTCTGAAAAATTCAAATGGCTCATTTGCCCATATTGGAAACCAGCTAGGGAAAGTGCCTTTAACAATAGGGAAGTAGAGCATATCTACAACTCGGCCATGAAAAAGAGTAGCGTATTTGTAAATTACACCGTAAAAAACAGAATCAATGATGTTGCCCAACGCTCCAGCAAATATCAAAGCTACGTTTAAAATGAGGCCACGATGGTATTTACGTTGAATCATGTAGTGTAGTGCATAACCAATGCCACCTACAGCCAATATCCTAAAAAGAGAAAGTGCAAGTTTGCCAAATTCTCCGCCAAACTCAAGGCCAAAAGCCATTCCATTATTCTCCGTAAAGTGAATAATGAACCAATCGCCCAAGATTTTAAACTCTTGCTCTAAGTACATATTGGTCTTGATCCAAGTTTTAGAAACTTGATCTGCCAACAGTACTAAGCATATTAAAAGTAAAGGTTTTGTGTAGCCCTTCATTTAACCTTGTTTCAATTTAGCTTCCATGCTTAAAGTAGCGTGAGGGACAGCACGTAGACGCTCTTTTTGGATCAATTTACCTGTTTCTCTGCAGATGCCGTAAGTTTTGTTCTCTATGCGCACCAACGCAGCTTCTAAGTTGTCAATAAATTTTTTCTGACGGGCTGCCAATTGGTTGGTTTGCTCTTTTTCTAGCGTTGCAGAACCATCTTCTAAAGTTTTATAAGCACCAGAAGTATCTTCTGTACCATTAGAGTTCGGGTTGCTTAACGATGCGGTCAAAGCTTGTAATTCTTCCCTCGAACTTCTTAGTTTTTCTTGAATAAGCTCTTTGAACTCTTGCAATTCGCTATCAGAGTAACGTGTTTTTTCAGTCTTTTCCATCTCTTAAATTAATTTAGTGGTAAATGAAGCTATCTATATGTGGTTTTACCTGGCTTTAAACCTAGATCGTTCCACATGGTTTATAATTTGGTAATCAAAATATCCAATTCAACATCTTCTATGATGATTTTGTTTCCGTTCGATATGCTTTCTGTTAACAAAATATCATTAGCTAAAATTTCGTTGCAAATGTAGGTTTTGTTTTTTGCTACCGCATCTACAATTAAATTATGTTGTTGTAAACTTACCGTTATCCTATCGGTAACTTCAAAATTCAATTCTTTTCTTAAGTTTTGGATACGATTAATCAACTCACGAGATAAACCTTCTTGTTTAAGCTCGGTAGTGATATTGATATCCAAGGCCACGGTTAAGTTGCCCATATTAGTTACCTGCCATCCTGGGATGTCTTCTGCAATAATTTCTACATCACTCAAAAGTATTGAGTATGGAGTATTGAGTATAGAGAAAGTGCCCTCTTTTTCAAACTGAGCAAGTTCTTCTTGGCTCATTTTGTTGATGACTTCCGTTACCAACTTCATATCCTTGCCTACTTTAGCGCCTAAAGCTTTAAAGTTTGGTTTAACCTTTTTCTTGATGAAACCAGCAGTGTCGGTAATGTATGAAATTTCTTTAATATTGGTTTCAGAAAGGATCAAATCCTTCACTAATTCTACCTTGTTTTTAAAGGTATCATCTAAAACCGGAATCAACACTTTTGCTAAAGGCTGACGAACATTGATACTCATTTTCTTGCGCAGCGATAACACCATCGAAGAGATGTTTTGAGCCAATTCCATACGCTCGTTCAACTCATTATCGACTAATGTTTGATCTGCATCTGGCAAAATAGTTAGGTGTACCGATTCCGATTTTGCTTCTGCTGGTAAAATCTCCGTTAAATTTTGGTACAACCAATCTGAGAAGAACGGTGCCACTGGCGACATCAACTGTGCAATATTCACTAAGCAAGTATACAAGGTTTCATAAGCCGCTTTTTTATCCGCTGTCATTTCGCCTTTCCAGAAACGACGACGAGATAAGCGGATATACCAGTTACTTAAATGTTCGTCTACAAAGTTTTGGATAGCTCTTGCCGCTTTGGTTGGCTCATAGGTATTGTAAGCCTCGTCAACTTCTGCTATTAAGTTTTGCAATAACGATAAAATCCAACGGTCTAATTCGCTACGTTGCGCAACTGGCGTTTGGTTGTTCAAGTCAATCTCGAACTTATCAATATTAGCATATAATGCGAAGAAAGAGTAGGTATTGTACAAGGTTCCGAAGAATTTTCTACGTACTTCATCTAATCCTTCTAGGTTAAATTTCAAGTTGTCCCAAGGTGATGCATTTGAGATCATGTACCAACGGGTAGCATCAGCACTGTAAGTATCGATAGTGCTGAAAGGATCAACCGCATTGCCTAAACGTTTAGACATTTTAGCACCGTTTTTATCCAATACCAATCCGTTTGATACCACATTTTTAAAGGCAATGCCCGGGTTGTTTACACGCTCGTTAATGGCTTTGATCTCGTCGCTGCTTTCGCTTAACATTACCGCAATGGCATGTAAAGTAAAGAACCAACCACGAGTTTGGTCAACACCTTCTGCAATGAAATCTGCAGGGTAAGCGTTTTCAAATTCTTCTTTGTTTTCAAAAGGGAAGTGCCATTGTGCGTAAGGCATGGCACCGCTATCAAACCAAACGTCAATCAAGTCGGTTTCGCGTTTGAAAAATACATATTGATTATCATCAATAGCACCAGAATAGTTTAAGTAGCGTTTTTTTATGATAAAAACATCGTCAATATAAGGGCGATGTAAGTCGAAAGTGCCATTTGCCCATTTTTCGCTTAATAAAATGGTGTATCTTTCTAGGTTTTCTGAGACTTTTTCAGGAACTATCGAATTCAGATAATCATAAAAGAAAGAACTATCAATTTTGTTTTCTTTTTTTAGCCTTTCAAGAAATACTTCTTTCGCTAAGCTTAAACTATCGGAAATAAACTCTTCGCCATTTTTGAAATCAGTTTCAAATTGCTCTAAATTACAAGAAATAGCAAAGTAATCCGCAAGATAACCATCTTCAAGTTTTACATTATTCCTTCTTGTTCGTAGCTCACTAACCGAACCAATGCAAATTTCTAGCTCGTCGTCAAATGAAGTTTTTGTACGCCAAATAGGCAATGGCGTACCCCAATAGCGAGAACGCGAAAGGTTCCAGTCTACCAAGTTTTCTAGCCAGTTACCAAAACGGCCAGTTCCAGTTGCTTCAGGTTTCCAGTTGATAGTTTTGTTTAAATCAGCCATTTTTTCTTTAACGGCTGTAGTTTTAATGAACCAGCTATCTAACGGATAGTAAAGTACTGGCTTATCAGTTCTCCAACAATGCGGATAACTGTGTACATATTTCTCAACCTTAAAGGCTTTGTTTTCTTCTTTTAAACGGATGGCAATTTCTACATCTACCGATTTCTCAGGAGCTGTGCCTTCTGCGTAATATTCGTTTTTAACGTATTTGCCGCCAAATTCGCCTAGTGATGCTACAAACTTACCTTGTAAATCAACTAAAGGAACAGCATTACCTTTATCATCCAAGATTAACATTGGAGGGATTTCTGGTGTAGCCAATTTAGCTACACGAGCATCATCTGCACCAAAAGTAGGGGCAGTGTGCACAATACCTGTACCATCTTCCGTAGTTACAAAATCTCCGGCAATTACGCGGAAAGCATCGGCTGCATTTTGGTAAGGTGTAGCTAATGGTAGTAGTTGTTCGTATCTGATACCTACTAAATCTTCGCCCTTGCATTCGGCTAAAATTTGGTAAGGGATTTTCTTGTCTTCGGCTTTGTAATTGGCAAAGGCTGTTTCATCTTCCGCTAGGAAAAATTTGCCACCAAACTGCTTGCCTACCAAAGCTTTCGCTAAAACTACATTGCTCGGCTCAAAAGTGTATTGGTTAAAAGTCTTTACCAACACGTAGTCAATTTTTGGACCAACCGTTAATGCGGTGTTACTTGGTAAAGTCCAAGGGGTAGTCGTCCAAGCTAGGATATCAACAGCTCCGAAACCTTGTAAAAACGAAGGTAAAGTTTCTGCTTTTGCCTTAAATTGGGCTACAATCGTGGTATCACTCACATCACGGTAAGTACCCGGTTGGTTCAGCTCGTGCGAACTTAAACCTGTACCTGCAGCTGGCGAATAAGGTTGGATGGTGTAGCCTTTGTATAAAAGCCCCTTGTTGTACAGTTGTTTTAAAATCCACCACAGGGTTTCAATGTACTCATTTTGGTAGGTTACGTAAGGATTTTGTAAGTCTACCCAGTAGCCCATTTTTTCGGTAAGGTCATTCCAAACATCGGTATAGCGCATTACCTCTTCCTTACAGGCTGCGTTGTATTCATCTACCGAGATTTTCTTGCCAATATCCTCTTTAGTGATGCCTAATTTTTTCTCTACCGCAAGCTCTATGGGTAAACCATGGGTGTCCCATCCGCCTTTGCGTTTCACTTGATATCCTTTTAGGGTTTTGTAGCGACAGAAAATATCTTTAATAGCACGAGCCATTACGTGGTGAATACCCGGCATGCCATTGGCAGATGGTGGTCCCTCGTAAAAAGTAAAAGGTTTCGATTTTGGTCGGCTATCAATACTTTTATCAAAGATATTTTGTGCTTTCCAAAATGCTAGTATTTCTTCTCCTATTTTAGCTAGTTCTAATTGTTTAAATTCCCTATACATCAATCAAGTATCTCCAAAAATTAAAGGCTGCAAAGTTAAGGTTTTAGAATGAATAATGGTAGTTTTGCCACGGAAATTGTTTTATGGATAAATTTATAAAAAGAGCACTTTTTTGTATGTTGGCGGCAGTTTTATTGATGCCGGCTGCGTTGATGCTTAAAAGCTCGTACCAAAATTTAACATTAGTAGTGCTTTTTTTAAGCATGATTTTAGAACTTATTGGGTTGGTCTTTGTTATCATAAGTATATTGAAACGAAGAAAAGGTAAAATCCAATAAAAATGATAAAACATTTAAAGCTAACTAAAGCTGTTGTAGCAATGGCTTTGGGTATTGTGGCGCTTATTGTCGCAAAAATCATGGAAAACTATAAGATGGAAGGCAACCAAGTAGTATTGTCTGTTGCTGGAGTGTTGTTTATTGCCAGTGCACTTATCTTTTTATATCCAATTGTTTTCGCTAAAAAAGCGGATAAGGATGGTAAAAGCGTAGAGTTGCAGCCAGTAGAGAAAGAACCAGAAAATCAAGCTCTAAATGCAAGTTAAGCCATTGCCATACTTCATCTAGTTCGTCTTTTTTCGCTTTAGGTTATTAGAGACATTGCTTTTATTGTGCGATAGAATTTAATTAGATTTTTTTTACTTTTATTTGCCGAGTAACAGCCACATTAAAGTGGTTATTGAAGCTTTGCATACCTATAAGTAAAATGAGTAAATCAAACAAATCTAAAATTCACGCCGCTCCCTCAAATGTTGGCGCAAAAAACAAGGGATTATCTTACGAAGAGTTTATGGTGCTCTTGCTTGTAGTTGCCTTCCTTTTGATTGATTTCTTGCCTTATTTTAAAAGCTATGAAATCATAGCTCCTCAATTTTTATACTTAACGGTAATCAATCTTATTACTGGCCTTTATATTTATTCTAACCCGTTGTTGCATCAACAATCGCTCATTTCAATCTTTAAGCAAAGTTATATTTTTAGTGCTTATGTAGGTTTTATAGTGCTATGTAGCATTTCTATATTTTTTGCGAAAAATGTTTCGTTGGGTGTTGTAAGTATAGCCGAGATTTTTGTTGTTCTGGCTATGGTCATCAACTTCGCTATTTTGTTTTATAACAAACTGCATTTGGTGGTTAAGGTAGCTTTCTTGGTGGGGATAAGTGCCTTTTTTCAGGCGGGTACGGTGCTGTATAATTTTAATGTTTTAGCAGAAAACAAGTCGGTAGCAGAAGCGTTGCATTCCAATTTTTTAAAAGGTAATGCTGGTAACATCAATATTCTCGCAGCTAGTTTACTGTTTAAAATACCTTTTATTTACATCGGTATCATTAATTTTAATAATTGGAAAAAATGGTTCTTTGCAATAGGGCTGCTTTTTGCTGCTGCTGTTATTTTCTTAATTAGCGCTAGGGCATCTATATTATCGTTAATTATTACGAGCATCGTATTTTTAACTTATTTTATTAGGGTAAGCGAACGAAAAAAGCAAGCCGCCATACAGCTTTTGTATTTAGTTCTACCATTGGTTGTTTCTTTTTTTCTGGCTAACCAAGTTTTAGAAAAAGCTAAGTCAGATTTAAGGTTTGTATCTACAGCAGATAGATTGACGAAGGTTAACGTGAACGATGGTTCTATCAATAGGCGTATTACTTTTTATAAGGCTGCCGTTGCATTGGCAAAACAAAAACCGCTTACTGGCATTGGGCTAGGGAATTATCGTGTTGAATCTATTCCTTACGATTTATATTCCGATATAAGCATTCCTTTGCATGCACACAATGATTTTTTAGAATTAGCCGCCGAAACAGGCGTGTTTAACAGCTTGCTTTATTTTTCGGTTTTTGTAATGCTTTTGTTTATCAATTTAAAGCGGTTGATAAAAACTAAGGAAACTCAAGTTAGAAACATTGCCTTGCTTACTTTGTTGCTGCTAATTGTATATGGCATCGATGCGCTGTTTAATTTCCCTTTTTATAGACCAACTATGCAGCTTTGTTTTTCATTTTTAATGGCTTTTACTTTTGTAAATACCGAAAAACAAATCGAAGATAAAAATTCATTAAATAAGAAGATCTTGTTGGGTTTTGTTGCGCTGTGCCTACTCCCGCTATATGTTACCTATCATGCCTATAAAACCTCTAACTTAGAGTATTTAATCCAAACGGATAATATCAATTTTGCAACCTCAGGCGTATTAAAAGGAGAAGATGTGATTAACAGGAGTCCAAAAATCCCTAATGTTTTTCAATCTTCGGAAGCGTTTGTGGAGTACGCCGGTATTTATTTTTTTAGAGAGAAAGCTTATGATAAAGCCATTAAACTGCTAGATAGTGCCAATAAGATAAATCCTCATTTGGGGCGGCCAGATTTCTACAAGTATTTAATCGCCAACGAACGAGGTTTGTCGGATAGCGCCTACTTCTATGTAAAATCTGCTTTTTATAAGAGGCCAATAAGCACTAATTTTTTTGAAACGGCTACTACATTAGCAGCTACCCGCCGCGATACTACTGAAATTTTGAAGATGTATGCTGCTTTTCCCGAAAATGTAACGAAACCCAAAAGTTGGTCTACGGCTTATTTGTCGTTAAATAATGCAGGTTACAGCAAAGCTGGACTAAACGAGTTTAAGGGATTGGCGCTTAAGAGTTTTCCAAAAGATACGATAGTACAAAAAACCATCAGCCAGTTGGCTATTACCAACTATATTGTAGAAGGGCAGCGTTTGTTTGCTGCTGGTAAACACCAAGAAGCTTTAAATGCTTACAAGCAGGGGTTAAAATTAGATCCCAGCAATGTTTATGTAAATCAAAATATAGGATTTTATTACTTTAACCTAAGCCAGGCGAGTGCGGCTATTCCTTATTTTAAAAAGGCATTAGCATTGCCTGGCTTAAACAATGGTAAAACCGAGTTCTTTTTGGGCTTATGTTATGTAAATGTTGGGGATAAAGTTAATGCTTGTAGCTATTTCAAATTGGCAGGCAACTATCCCGACGCAGCGAAATTATTGGAAATTCATTGTAAGTAAAGTTCTAGTAAAGCCTGATAGGGATTGCCTTTTAATTCTAAAAGCTTGGCAAAAGCAGGTTCTGTTTTATATCCAATTTTTTTTAGGGCAATAATGTTACGTCTAAAGTCTTCGCCTTGCTGTTGTAAAATTTGGTGCTCAACGAGTAGGTGCAGATAAGCATTTTGTTGTTTAGACGGGATGTTTTGGCCAAAAATTTCTACCTCGAATTCACCTACGTTAAAGCTGCACACTACAGATTCTTCGCCATCAATGCTTGTTTCTCTAATTAAAAAGGCTTGTTTTTCTGCAAAAAGCGCCTGTAGCGTTTCAATAAAGTAATGCTTCTCTTTCCAATAACAGATGATATCTAGGTCGCTATTGTCGATGTCAATATTTATTGGAATGGTGCCTGCTAAAATAGGTTCAAATTGACTTAGCTTTTCTAAAATTCGATGGGTTATGAGGGCTTGGTATGCGGCTCTTTGCTTCTTGCTACCCTCTTTTAAATAATCAATTTTTAGAAAATCCATTTGCTAATGATCATCTAAATTCTCGAGGTTTTTTGCCACCTCTGCTTCCGATATTTTTTTGCGTTTTTTGTTCTTATCTAACCATAGCATTAGCGTAGGCAATAGCGTAAGGTTAAAAATCAGTGCTACAATCAAAGTAATTGAAAGCAGAAAGCCCAAAATTACTGTCCCGCCAAACGTAGAAGCTGTAAAAATGCCAAAACCGAAGAATAAGATCAACGCAATGTGTGTCATGCTTACGCCTGTTTCTGTAATGGTATCAGTAATTACCTTGCTAACGCTGTAATTAGTAAGGTTTAACTCTTGTTGGTACCTGGTTAAGAAATAAATGGTTTGGTCTGAAGCTAAACCGAATGCGATGGTAAAAATTAAAATGGTAGAAGGTTTTAGTGGAATGCCAAAAAAGCCCATCAGCCCTGCGGTAATAATTAAAGGAACAATGTTTGGTAGCAACGAAATGAACATGATGCCCAAGCTCTTAAATTGAGCTAAACGCAGTAACGAAATCAGTACAATAGCTAGTCCAATGCTTTCAAATAAGTGTTCTAACAAATAATCGGTTCCTTTAGAAAAAATAATGCTAGATCCAGTTAAAGTAACATCAAAACGCTTTGGCGAAAGAATTGAATCTATGCGTGGCTTTAATTCTAACAGAACTTGGTCTAAGCGCTTAGAACCAATATCGGCCATTTGGAAACTGACGCGTGCCGTTTGTTTTGGTTTATCTACAAAATTGGTGAGCATATCGCCATTTCCTTTTCCAGAATTGGCAGCATAGATTAATATGAAATTCTTCTCAAAATCAGAAGGTAGGCGGTAAAAATTGGTGTCGCTATTGTAAAAAACTTGGGTAGCGTATTTTAATCCAGTATTTAGAGAAATAGAGCGAGAAAACTCGGGATAAGCCGCAATCATCTCTTCCATTTTATCAATTTTATTTAATGTAGAAACGCTCATTACGCCATTTTTGCGCTTAGTGTTTACGCTAATTTCTAAAGGTAAAATTCCTTCAAAATTCTTCTCAAAAAATTTAAGGTCTGTTAATATTTTAGAGCTTTTTGGCAGGTCATCCACCACATATCCATTTACGTTGATGCGGTAAACGCCAATTAAAGAAACTAAGGTTAAAATAATGGTAACTAAATAAATTGTGGCGCTTTTTTGTTGTACTAAGTGATCTGTTTTTGTTAAAATTTTATCTAAAAAGTTAGCTTTGTGCGTGCCGTTAATTTTATTCTTTGGCGCTGGTAAGTAACTGAAGATAGCAGGAATTAAGCATAGGCTCATTAACCAAGTAAACATCACGTTTAGGGCCGCTACACTACCAAATTGCATCAATAATTCGCTTCCTGTAAAGTATAAAACTCCAAAACCTATAGCGGCGGTAACATTTGCAATTAAGGTGGTTACCGAAATTCGCTCTACGGTAATTTGCCAAGCCCTTTGTTTGTCGCCGTGTTTTTTCAGTTCGTTATGATATTTATTTAGCAAAAGAATGCTATTTGGGATGCCGATAATTACGATAAGCGGCGGAATTAATCCCGTTAGGATGGTAATTTCGTAGCCAAACAATACCAAGGTACCGATACTCCAAACTACACCCATAATCACTACCAAAATTGGATAAAAAACAGCTGAGAAACTGCGGAAAAAGATAACTAGAATTAATGCAGAGACTAAAATAGATAAGCCTAAGAAGAGTACAAATTCATTAGAAACCAGTTTACTTGTAGCTGTTCTGATGTAAGGCAAACCCGATAAATGAACGTCAATCCCTTCGCTTTTGCCAAAAGCCAGTGCTTTTTCTTCTATTTCTTTGAGGATTGGGTTTCGAGCTGCCGAATTTAGAATCTTTTGGTCAAAGGTAACGGCCATTAAAGTGGCATTACTTTCGGTGTTATAAAGTAGTCCTTTGTAGAATGGGAGTTGATTGAGTTTGCTTTTAAGCGAGTCCATCTCCACATCAGTAGTGATAGTTTTTCCTGGAAGAGGCTTTACGGTAAACTTTTGATGAAGGGTGTCTTTTTGGAGCTCGAAAAACTTACCGATGGACAGCACGCCTTTAATGCCGTTAAGCTTTTGAAGCTCATTAGATAGTTGCACCCATTTGTTGTAGGTTTCTTTTTGGAAGATTTTTTCACTTTTTACACCAATTACTACAATGCTACCATCTTCGCCAAATTGTTTTTTAAAAGCATTATACTTTATAAAAACCGAATCGGTTAAAGGTAGTATTTTGGCACCAGCGTAAGATAGTTTGATGTTTTTGGCCTGCCATCCCATGAATATGGTAAGGGCTATAAATAAAACGATAAGAAGAACGCGATTTTTTAATATTGCACTAGATAGTTTTACCCACATATAAATCTTTAAAAAAATGTAAAGAACGCATAAAATTGACGGAATGCAAAATGCGGCAAGTTAAATATGCGTTAATATTGTCTTTATAAACAAGGTTTTTACTTAATTGTTACGGTGAAAATGATGTAACTTTAAAACCAATATGCGCAAGTTTTTTAACGGATTTAAGTTTGCCTTAAGCGGATTGATGTTTGCAAGTAAGACCCAGTTAAACATTAAAGTTCAGCTTTTTGCTGCCGTTATAGTTGTGGTGGCTGGTTTTTTATTCAATATTTCGTTTTCAGAATGGTTAGCAATTACAATTTGTATAGGATGTGTTTTAGCTGCGGAGCTGCTTAATACTTCAATTGAGGCGTTGGTAGATTTGGTTTCTCCTGAATTTAACCCTAAAGCTGGCTTGGTAAAAGATATTGCAGCGGCTGCAGTTTTAATAGTCGCATTAATGGCGTTAACCGTGGCTTTGATTATTTTTGTGCCTAAAATTTTTTAAATGCTGCATAAAACCAGAGGTATTGTATTGCGAACCACTACATATAGCGAAAGCAGTGTGGTAGTGCAGGTGTTTACCGAAAAATTCGGGATACAGTCTTACCTCATTAATGGAGTAAAGAAGCCGAAGGCAAAGATACCTATGAATGTGTTGCAGCCTTTGCATTTGTTGGATATGGTTGTTTACCACAAGCAGAACATACAGATACAGAGAGTACAGGAAGCCAGACCAATGCCCATGTTTAAGAGTATTCCTTATGATGTAATTAAGAATACCATTATCCAGTTTTTAAATGAGGTTTTATATAAAAGTATTAGACAGCAGCACATAGATGAGCAGCTATTTTCTTATCTATATAGCGCAATTAGTTGGTTTGATGAAACGGATGGGGTAAGCATAAATTTTCATTTGTCGTTTTTAATGAAGTTAACTCGGTTTTTAGGATTTGCCCCGCAAGCACAAATTCGGCAAGATCAAAAGTATTTCGATTTACAGGATGGTAACTTCACTTCTGTAACTCCTATACATCCATATTTTGTAGCCGCCGCAGAAGGAAATGCCTTGATGCAGCTACTCGATACCTCTTTTGAAAAAATCAACACCATAAAATTTAACAACACCTATCGTAGAGATTTGTTAGATAAAATATTGATTTACTATCAGTTGCATACAGCTTCGTTTGGGCAAGTGAAGTCGCATCAGATTTTAGAAGAGGTACTTTCTTAAAAAAAAGAAAAAAAGAATTGTAAAGAAATAATATAACGCTATATTTGCATTCCCAAACGAAAACGGTGGTTATGCCGAAAAGTAGTTTAAGATTGAAATACTGGAAAATTAGCTCAGCTGGTTCAGAGCACCTCGTTTACACCGAGGGGGTCGGGGGTTCGAATCCCTCATTTTCCACTTCAATGTTTACTGGATAGTAGGCAAGGTAAAATAGTAAAACTAGCTCAGCTGGTTCAGCGCATTCCGATTTAACATCGGATTGGAGGAGATTAAGATTGAAATACTGGAAAATTAGCTCAGCTGGTTCAGAGCACCTCGTTTACACCGAGGGGGTCGGGGGTTCGAATCCCTCATTTTCCACTTAAGCCTTGTTAGTTTAGCTAGCGAGGCTTTTTTGTTTTAGGTAAATATCTTAAATTTAAGATATGTTCATTACCTTTTCAAAGGCCTTTCAGCACACATTTAATATCGTATTTGTTCTATTGTCTACGTATTATCCCGTAATTCAATTCCGTATAAAAGGGTATTCGGTTTAGCTATTCATCTATGCAACTTAGCAATGGAAAGTGATAAGCTTCTAATAAGAAAGTACAAAGATGAAAACGAAACTACTATTTGCACTTATTACTGCTTTTTCGGTAAATGTAAGCGCACAAACCTTGGGAGAATTTAAACCAAAGGAAACAAAGTTTGGATTAGGCAAAGCTAAAGATGCAACAAAGATTTATATTTCAAATTTTGCAATCAACTATCAAATTTACAACGAAAAGCAAAAATTTAAGCAGGGTGGTCGTATGCTGGGAGGGGGATATAGGGGCGATGCCAAAGCCGAAGCTTCTGTTGGTTTAACCGGATTGTCAGAAAACGATGTTCAGCAAATTACGGATAAGTTATACAACGATTTCTTATCCCAAATTAAAGCAAAAGGTTTGCAGATTGTAAGCGCAGACGAAGCTGGGAAAACAGAGGTGTATGAGGAATATGTAAAAATGCAGGGTGGGAAAGTGAGCTTGGCACAATTTCCAGGTACTATGACAACCGCACCAACTGGTTATGAGTGGTTTGTTAAGAAATTGAAACAAGATGGCAAAACCAAAAGTGGTGGTTTTTTAGGAAATGCTTCTTTCTTGTATCCTAAGTTATCTAAAGCTCTAGGCGATGCCGTTATTGCAGATGTAAATATCTATGTGATGTTTGTAGAAGATAAAACTGCTTTTCAAGGTGGTGGCGCATCAATTAAAATAAAAACAAATTTGCGCATAGCAGATACTGAAGCAATTGTGATGTCTGATAACGACTCTTTCGTTAGGCTTAAAGGCCAAAATAGTGTTACTGCCATTAATAGTACTGTTAATTTTGCCTATGGTAAAATGGGCTTAGGGGCTACTACCAGCTACAGCGGACAATTATCTAAGCCATTAGAAATTAATGATGTTATCGAAGATACAAAAGTAACCAGCTTTGCAAGAGGTGGAGCAGATTTTGTAGGAACAAGCAATTTGTACGTAACTTATTTTACACCAGAGGATAGGACATCGGAAACTGCAAAAATAATAAAGGTTGATAACAAGAAATATATTGAAGGAGTATATGCAGGCGCTAAAAAGTTTCTAGATTTTCATGCTGAAGCTTTTTTTAGTGCACTAAAATAAACCAATTTAACCAATGAGTAACTGCGCATTAATCTTCAAATTAATGCGCAGTTTTTTAATTACCTGGTCTTTCTCGTGGTGCTAATGTTTGGCAAAAACATCGTAATCAATCCAATTAATGGCAGGTAAGCGCATATAGAGAAAACATAGTTGATGCTGGTTTTGTCGGCTAAGTTGCCGATTAAGGCCGAGCCCAAACCGCCCATGCCAAAGGCAAAGCCGAAGAAAAGGCCAGCAACCAGGCCAACTTTGCCAGGGATTAATTCTTGTGCGTAAACTAAAATCGCTGAAAAAGCAGAGGCTAAAATCATCCCGATAGGAACAATCAAAACTCCTGTCCAGAATAAATTAGCATGAGGTAAAAGTAAGGCGAAAGGGGCTGCGCCTAAAATAGACACCCAAATCACGTATTTACGGCCAATTCTATCGCCAATTGGCCCTCCTAGTAAAGTGCCGGCAGCTACCGAGAACAAGAAAACAAACAAATAGATTTGAGAAGTTTGTACAGATACATGGAATTTATCAATCAAATAGAAAGTGAAATAGCTGGTTAAGCTTGCCATGTAAAAGTATTTTGAAAAGATCAATACAAGTAAAATTCCGATTGCAAAAATCACCCTTCTTTTCGAAAGTTGGTGCCCTTCTGCTACTGCACTACCTTTCTTTGCTTCGCGATTAATGATATATCCTTTGTACCATTTACCTACATAGCTTAGCACCATAATTGCCAGTAAAGCAATAACTGAGAACCAAATTACGCTAAACTGCCCTTTTGGAACAATGATCCAAGCAGCCAAAAGTGGCCCAATTGAACTTCCTGCATTGCCTCCTAATTGAAAAACGGATTGTGCTAAACCTCTTTTTCCGCCAGATGCGGCGTGAGCCATTCTAGAAGCCTCGGGATGAAAAATAGACGAGCCAGTACCAACTAACGCCACCGAAAATAAGATCAAGTAAAAGCTGTTTGATAGCGAAAGTGTAATTAAACCCATCAAGGTAAAGCCCATGCCTATGGCCAAAGAATAGGGCTGAGGTTTTTTATCAGTATACAACCCAACAAATGGTTGAAACAAGGATGCGGCTAGCTGAAAAGTTAAAGTAATTAATCCGATCTGTGAAAAGGTAAGGTGGTAAGAGTTTTTTACCAGCGGATAAATGGCCGGAATTAGAGATTGAATGGTATCATTGAGCAGATGTGAAAAACTTAAAGCAAATAAAATAGGGAACACGGTAACATTTGCTTTGCTAAAATCAGAAGGGTTTGAGTTCATGAAGAAAAGATTTTAAGCAAAACTACTTAATCTTGATATAATTTAAGGCTGCTTTTTACAAGCGCAATGTCGTCTTGCTGTAAAAACAATTGTTCCTTAAGGCAATAAAACCTATTTTTGCGGCGAAAACAAAATGAATATAAAATGAGTGTAAATAGAGGACCAATATCGAAATTCATGGAGACTAACTACCTCCATTTTAACGCTGCAGCAATGATGGATGCGGCTAAAGGTTACGAAACGCATTTAGATGAAGGTGGTAAAATGATGATTACCCTTGCTGGAGCGATGAGTACAGCCGAATTGGGTATTTCGTTAGCAGAAATGATTAGGCAAGATAAAGTTGCTATCATTTCTTGTACTGGAGCTAACTTAGAAGAGGATATCATGAACCTTGTTGCTCATTCACATTATAAAAGAGTGCCTAACTACCGTGATTTAAGTCCGCAAGACGAGTGGGATTTGTTAGAGAACCATTACAACCGTGTTACGGATACCTGTATTCCAGAAGAAGAAGCTTTCCGTCGTTTGCAAAAACATATTCATGCCATTTGGAAAGACGCTGACGACAAAGGGGAGCGTTATTTTCCGCACGAGTTTATGTACAAAATGTTAAACAGCGGCGTTTTGGAACAATACTATGAGATTGACCCTAAAAATTCTTGGATGTTAGCTGCGGCAGAAAAAAACTTGCCTATTGTGGTTCCCGGATGGGAAGACAGTACCATGGGCAACATCTTTGCTTCTTACGTAATTAAAAACGAATTTAAAGCCACTACCATGAAAAGTGGTATTGAGTACATGGGCTGGTTGGCAGATTGGTACGTGAAAAATTCTGAAGGTAAAGGAATTGGCTTCTTCCAAATTGGCGGTGGTATTGCTGGTGATTTTCCAATTTGTGTGGTGCCAATGCTCTACCAAGATATGGAGATGGAAAACATTCCATTCTGGAGCTATTTCTGTCAAATTTCAGATTCTACTACTTCGTATGGTTCTTACTCGGGAGCAGTTCCTAATGAGAAAATTACCTGGGGTAAATTAGATATTCATACGCCGAAATTTATTATAGAAAGTGATGCAACAATTGTAGCGCCACTAATGTTTGCTTGGATATTAAAACAATAATTTAATTTCAAAATATAAGGGTGTAAAATTAACCCTAAGTGAGTCAGCGATTTTGTAAATAATCGCTGATTTATTTGGTTCTAGCACATAAAAACGCATTTGTTTAGAATGATTATAAATTGTATTTCACTGTCATTAATATGTCATTGGTATCTTAATAAAGCTTACTTTTGTCCAATTATTTCTGAGAGGTAAATCATCATTCATCACTTAGATTAACAATTATATTTCAAAATAAAGCATAAAATACTCATTATGAGGAATATCTCATTCGGACTTAAAAAACTTAGAAAAGCAACATTAGTAGTAGCTGCACTATCTTTTTTAACTGTAAATGTATCGAAAGCGCAAGATGTTGTAGAGGGAAGAACTTTATTTAAGTCGAAGTGTGCTTCTTGTCACGCCTTAGATCACGATGGTACTGGCCCGGCTCTAAAACCTAAGATGAACGAGCTGGAAGAGTCTTTCTTGATTCCTTGGATTAGAAACAATGTTGAATTAAGAGCTTCGGGTAACAAGCAAGCTATTGAGGCGGCTAAGTTTTCTCCGTCAGAGATGACAGCTTTCCCTACTTTAACTGATGATCAGATTAAAAGCATCATTGCTTACGCTAAAGTAGGCGATCCACCAAAAGAAGTGGTGTCGGGTGGTACTGTTGTTGATGAAGGTGTTTCTGGTCTTTCAATTGCCGGTGTAATTGCTATTATCGTACTATCTATTGTAGTATTGGTAGTTTTGGGCAGAGCGGTTAAAATGCTTGAGCGTTTGATCTTAGAGAAACAAGGTATCGTTGTAAATGAAGAAGATAACGTTTCTTTAGTTACAGGCGTAAAAGGCTTATTTAAAAACAAAAAATTTGTATTCTTTACTGTATTGTGTTTAGTGATTGTTCTAGGTTCATTCGGTTGGATGGGTATGTGGGAAACTGGTGTTCACACAGGTTATCAACCAACACAGCCAATCAAATTCTCTCACGAATTACACGCTGGGATCAATCAAATCGATTGTCAGTACTGTCACACTGGTGCATTCAAATCTAAAAACTCAACTATTCCTTCGCTAAATGTTTGTATGAACTGTCATAAAAACGTACAGGCAAGAACTGATGATGGTTTGATTTCTCCAGAAATTCAAAAAATCTATAACGCTTTGGGTTACAATCCAGATACGCAGACTTACGACAAAACTAAAGAGAAACCAATTGAGTGGGTGCGTGTACACAACTTGCCAGATTTCGCTTACTTTAACCACTCTCAACACGTAGTAGTTGGTGAAGAAGCTATCCGTAAAGAAGCAGGTTTAAGTCCAAACGATCCGGTTTGTTTCGCTTGTCACGGTCCAGTTAATACCATGGAAGAAGTTTATCAATATTCTCCGTTAACCATGAAATGGTGTATCAACTGTCACAAAGATGCGGATATCTCTAACAAGAAAAGCGATGCTTTTTATGCTAACGTAATTGCTGCTCACGAGAAAATCAAAAAAGGTGAGAAAATTACACCAGCATTGTTGGGTGGTTTAGAGTGTGGTAAGTGCCACTATTAATTAATAGAGTTTTTTAAGAACGTTCGATAAACAGTAATATAGCTTAAATGGAAAGCAACAAAAAATACTGGAAAGGTTTGGAGGAGTTGAATAAAACTCCCGAGTTTGTTGAAAACAACAAAAGCGAATTTGCCGAGCCGCTTCCAATAGAAGATGTTTTAAGTGAAGCAGGACTAAGTACAGTTACCCCACGCCGTGACTTTTTAAAGGCATTAGGTTTTGGTTTAGGTGCTGTAACTTTAGCTGCGTGTCAAAAAGCACCGGTACACAAATCAATCCCTTACTTAGTTAGACCAGAAGAGGTAACTCCAGGTATCCCTAACTATTATGTTTCTAGTTTCAAAGGAAACAGTGTAATGGTAAAAACTGTAGTAGGTCGTCCAATTAAAATCGAGGTAAATCCTAACGCTGGTTTATATAGCAGAGGTACTGATGCACAAGCACAAGCTTCGGTTTTAGATTTGTACGATGTTTCTAAACTAAAAAACCCTTTGTTAAAGAAGGATGAAACTACTTGGGCTGATTTAGATAAATTCGTTAAAGGTGAGCTAAACAAGGTACAAGCTTCAGGTAAACAAATCCGTGTAGTAGCGAGCTCTTTAAACAGCCCATCGGCTAAGGCAGTAGTTACCGAGTTTACAGCAAAATATCCTACTACTAAATTGGTTCAATACGATCCAATTTCTTACACTGGTATCATCAAAGCTAACGAGAATAGCTTTGGTAAAGCGGTGTTGCCAAAATACAACTTCGATAAAGCAGATTTAATTGTAAGCTTTGCAGCCGATTTCTTAGGAACTTGGATTAGCGGCGAAGAATTTACTGCTCAATATACTTCTAACAGAGATTACAAATCGTTAGAGAAAAAGAAAATGTCTCGTCACTTCCAGTTTGAAGCTGGTATGAGTTTAACAGGTACTAACGCTGATACTCGTATCGCTTTGAAATTATCTGAAGAAGGACCTGCATTAATCGCTTTATACAATGCAATTACTGGCGCTAGTTTGCCAGGTGCTGGCTTGCCAGATAACGCAACTGCAGATAAAGCATTAAAACTAGTTGCTAAAGAATTATTACAGAATAAAGGTAAGGCAGTTGTAGTAGCTGGTTCTAACGATGTTTCTGTTCAAACTTTAGTAAATGCAATTAACGTGGCTATTGGTAGCTACGGTACTACTATCGATTTAGATAACCCTTGTAAACGTTACGAAGGTAATGATGCAGAATTTGCATTGCTAGTAGACGAAATGAACAAGGGTGAAGTTGGTGCGGTATTCTTCTTGAATTCAAACCCAGCTTACGATGCCATTAACGCAAAAGCCTTTACTGAAGGTTTAGCAAAGGTTGCTTTAAAAGTTTCTTTCTCTGATAGAGAAGATGAAACTGCAGACCTTTCTGATGTAGTAGCAATTACGCCAAACTATTTAGAGGCTTGGGGAGATGCCAATACTTACGAAGGTTTCTACTCAATCGTTCAACCTACGATCAATCCGGTTTTCAACTCTCGTCAAGCTGAGCAAAGCTTATTAACTTGGGCTGATGCACCTGTACAAGATTACTATCAATACGTTCGTAACTACTGGGAGAAAAATATTTTACCAGCAGCAGGTAAAACTTGGAATGATGTATTACAAACAGGCGTTGTAGCTTCTGCTCCTAAAGCAGCAGGTAGTTATGGTTTCTCTTTATCTCTAGATGCTGTTGCAGCGGCTATTATTGCGAGCAGTAAAGCGTTGAAAAAAGATATCGAGCTTCAAATTTTTGAAAGTATCCCAATGCGTGATGGTAAACAAGCGAACAATGCATTTTTGCAAGAGTTTCCTTGTCCGGTAACTAAAGTAACTTGGGATAACTATATCGCATTAAATCCTCGTCAGGCTGAGAAATTAGGCTATAAAGAATTTGATGTAGTAAGCATCAAAGCCGAAAATGGCTATACGGTAGATTTACCAGTATTGTTCCAACCAGGACAAGCAATGGGTACTGCTTCTGTGGCTTTGGGTTACGGACGTACTAAAGCTGGTAAAGCTGGTAACAACGTAGGTAAAAATGCGTTCCCTTTTGTAACTTATACCAATGGTACTTTAAAATATGCAACTACTGCAACTTTAACAGGTACTGGCCGTTGGGAAGAATTAGCTCAAACACAAACTCACTATTCTTTCGAGGGTAGAAATATTGTACGTGAAGCTAGCTTCAAGGATTTCTTAAAAGATCCAGCAGCTGGTTCAGGTAATCACCACAAACACAAAGTTTACGATTTGTGGACTACAGATAAGCACGAAATGTTGGGTAACAACTGGGTAATGGCAATCGATTTGAATGCTTGTACTGGGTGTGGTTCATGTATCGTTGCTTGTAACGTAGAAAATAACATTCCTGTTGTAGGTAAAGACGAGGTTCGCCGTCGTCGTGAAATGCACTGGTTACGTATCGATCGTTATTATAGCTTTAACGATGAGCAACATGGTGCAGTAACTGAAGAGAAAGAAATCGCTCACTTAGACAACCTAGAGAACGTTTCTGTAGTGCACCAACCGATGTTGTGTCAACATTGCGATCACGCACCTTGTGAGACGGTATGTCCGGTATTGGCAACGGTACACTCATCAGACGGTTTAAACCACATGGCTTATAACCGTTGCGTAGGTACACGTTACTGTGCAAACAACTGTCCATACAAAGTTCGTCGTTTCAACTGGTTCAACTACTGGAATGATTCACGTTTTGATAACTACTTGAACAACGAGTTTACACAATTAGTATTGAACCCAGATGTTACTACACGTTCACGTGGTGTAATGGAGAAATGTTCGATGTGTATCCAACGTATCCAAGCTGGTAAGTTAACTGCCAAAATTGAGAAACGTGCATTGAAAGATGGCGATATCAAAATGGCTTGTCAACAAGCTTGTTCTGCAAACGCAATTATCTTCGGAGATAAGAACGACCCTAATTCGGAAGTTTCTAAAGCCCTACGTAGCGAGCGTACTTACTACGTGCTAGAAGAGATCAACGTTGAGCCAGGAATTGGTTACATGACTAAGATTAGAAATATAGATTCAACAACAAAAGAAGTACACGCTTAGGCTTTACTTACAGCAATATAAATTATGTCAGGACATAGCGAATCAATTTTAAGAGAACCATTAATTACCGGCAAGGATATTACGTATGCGCAAATTACGGAAGAAATCCTATCGCCGGTAGAAAACAAACCTAACAGGGCTTGGTGGATCGGATTTATCCTTGCACTATGTGGCGCTACCCTATGGATCGTTTCTGTAGGTTATACCTTCTGGTTTGGTATTGGTGCTTGGGGATTAAATAAAACAGTAGGTTGGGCTTGGGATATCACCGGTTTCGTATGGTGGGTAGGTATTGGTCACGCTGGAACACTAATTTCAGCCGTATTATTACTCTTCCGTCAAAACTGGCGTAACTCCATCAACCGTTCGGCAGAGGCGATGACAATTTTCGCCGTTATTTGTGCCGCTACATACGTTGTATCACACATGGGCCGTCCATGGTTAGCTTATTGGGTATTACCTTTACCAAATCAATTTGGTTCACTTTGGGTAAACTTTAACTCTCCATTGGTATGGGATATGTTTGCGATCTCAACTTATTTCTCTGTATCATTATTATTCTGGTACACAGGTTTATTGCCAGATATCGCAACCATTAGAGATAGAGCAACAGGCGTTCGTAAAAAGATCTATACTATCTTCTCTTTCGGATGGAGCGGTAGCGTAAAAACTTGGCAACGTTTTGAAGCGGTATCGTTAATCTTAGCAGGTATTTCTACACCACTAGTACTTTCGGTACACACCATTGTATCAATGGACTTTGCAACTTCGGTAATTCCAGGATGGCACACTACCATTTTCCCTCCTTACTTCGTAGCAGGTGCGATCTTCTCAGGTTTCGCGATGGTATTAACCTTGATGTTGGTGGTACGTAAAGTATTAGGTCTAGAGAACTACATCACCATGTTCCACATCGAATCGATGAACAAGATTATCATCTTAACAGGTTCTATTGTAGGTGTGGCTTATTTAACTGAGTTCTTTATCGCTTGGTATTCTGGTTCACAATATGAGCAATATGCCTTCATTAACCGTGCAACTGGGCCATACTGGTGGGCTTACTGGATGATGATGACTTGTAACGTAATCTCTCCACAGTTGTTGTGGTTCAAAAAGGTACGTTTAAGTATCCCAGCTACTTGGATCTTATCTATCGTAGTAAACATCGGTATGTGGTTCGAGCGTTTCGTAATTATCGTAACTTCATTGCACCGTGATTATATTCCATCAAGTTGGACGATGTTCTATCCATCTTGGGTAGATGTGGGCGTGTTTGTTGGCTCAATAGGTGTATTCTTTACTTTATTCCTATTGTTCTTAAGGGTATTGCCTTCTATCGCCATTGCGGAGGTTAAAATGATATTGAAAACTGCTAGTGAGCAGTCTAAAATGAAATTGATCAAAGAAGGTCATTTAGATAAAGAACACGTAGCAGAATACGTAGAGTCTTTAGAGAAATTTGATAGTGTTAAACAAGAAGATTACGCAAAAATATAACAATGAGTAATATCAAATATATTTTAGGCAGTTTTGGAGATCCTGATGAGATGCTACATGGCATCGAGAAATTGCAGGAAAATAACATCGCTATTTATGATGTGTATACCCCAATGCCTATTCACGGTATCGAAGCGAAATTAGGCGTTAAAAGATCTAGGTTAGATATCGCTGCTTTCTTTTTCGGAATTACAGGTACAATAACCATGCTTACAGGTGTTTATTTAGCAACAGCGGTAGATTGGCCAGTTAATATTGGTGGTAAAACACACTTTGCTTTGCCAGATTTTATTCCAATTACTTTTGAGTTAACTATTCTATTCTGTGCATTTGGTTTAGTAGGTTCTTATTATGCTTCTACCCACTTGTTTCCAGGAAGAGCGCCAAGAGTAATGGATTTACGTGCAACTGATGATCGTTTCATCATTGCCATTGATGCCAAGCAAAATACTGAACACGATAAAATTGACGAACTTTTAAAAGGAGCGGGCGCTTTAGAAGTTAAACATAATGAAAGGAAGTATCTTAGCTATGAATAAGAATAGAATTGTTTTAGGCGCATTTAGCTTACTGGCTTCTGTAGCGATGCTTTCGGCTTGTAGCAATAATAAAAGTACAGGTTTAGAGTACGCTAGAAATATGTACGATCCGATTGCTTACAATCAAGATCAGCCAAATAAGAATTTTGCTAATGGAGCTACGGCACAAACGCCTCCTCCAAATACAAATCCTGTTAATTATATCAGGTACGAATATCCTAACACTAAAGAAGGATATGAAGCATCTGTAGCACTGGTAAACCCATTAGCATTAACAGAGAAAAACCTAACTGAAGGAAAACATTTTTATACTGTTTTCTGTTCGCCTTGCCATGGTGAAAAAGGGGATGGCCAAGGCCATATCGTTAAGTTAGATAAAGGGATTTCTGGTGTGCCAGCTTATCACGGTGCTGATGCAAATTCTTCTCGTGGAGGTTTAATGAAAGATATGCCGGCCGGAAAAATTTATCATACCATTATGTATGGTTTAAATGCAATGGGATCTCATGCTTCACAACTTAGTCCAGAAGAAAGATGGAAAGTGGTGATGTATGTTCAACAATTACAAAAAATACAATAAGAAAAGCAGATATAAATGGGAACTCATCATTATAATTTAAGTGAACAATTTGAGTTTACTGGAAAAGCAAAAACCCTGAGTATTGTTGGTATCGTAATTGGTATTTTGACAATTGCTTACGGCTTGTTTTTTAATCACGAACATGCACATGCAATGCACGAGCGTACTTATGCCAATCTATTATTGATGGGTTATTATTTCGCTTGCGTATGTATGTCTGCTACCTTCTTTTTGGCTGTGCAGTTTGTTGCGCAAGCAGGATGGTCAGCATCTATATTGCGTGTACCACAGGCAATGGCAAAGAACTTACCTTTAGCGGCAATCATCTTAATTGCGATTATCACTGCTGGTTTATTTACGCACAACCTTTATCATCACTGGGCTGATCCAGCTTTGCTAGATAAAAACAGCGATAGCTACGATAAGTTAATCGATGGTAAGTCAGCATTCTTGAATATTCCGTTCTTCTTAACAAGACAATTCTTGTTCTTAGGATCATATTCAATTTTCTCCTATTTTGTAACCAAATGGTCTTACAACGAAGATTTATCAGGAGGTTTAGAATCTTACCGCAAGAGTTTCAAATTCTCATGCGTATTCTTGGTAATCTACGGATTTACTACACCAGTTTTCGCTTTTGATACGATTATGTCATTAGAAGCTCACTGGTTCTCTACCATGTTTGGTTGGTATAACTTCGCTTCTATGTGGGTAAGTACTTTAGCAATTATTGCTATCGTAATCATTCTATTGAAAAAAGCAGGTTACATGAGTTGGGTTAACAACAGTCACCTCCACAACTTAGGCCAGTTTATTTTTGGTTTCTCTATCTTCTGGACTTATGTATGGTTTGCTCAATTTTTATTGATCTACTACGCCAACATGTCTGAAGAAACGGTATACTTCTACAAGCGTTTTAACAGTTATGAGTTTTGGTTCTACCTGAACTTGGTACTTAACTTCTTATCTCCACTATTATTGTTAATGGATCGCGATAACAAAAGAAGTATCAACATCTTGTTGACTGTATCTATCATTGTAGTATGTGGTCACTGGGTAGATTATTACCAAATGATTATGCCGGGAGTGTTTGAGTTTGGGCCTAAAGATGGTAGCGGTTTCGGAATTTTAGAAATTGGTATTGCAGCAGGTTTCGTAGGTTTGTTTACTTATACTACGTTAAGTGCACTAAGTAAGAAACCTTTGGTGGCCAAAAACCATCCGTTTTTGCAAGAGAGTTTACACCATCAATTATAATCGGTTACGATTACAATAAACATTAATATAAAACAGTACATCGTACTACTTTTAAAGAAAATGAGTTTAAGAAGATTAATAGTTAATAAAACAATGGCAGCACTAGCGGTATTATTTACCGTGTTCTACAGTGCAAACGCCTTTGCTCAAGAAACAGCTGCAGCCGCTACGGCTAAACCTGTTGATATGGGGCCAATACATAAGACCGCTACTTTTTATGTATTATTGTTCTTGCTTTTATGTTTATTTATTGCAATTATAGGTAAGGCGTTAAAAGTATATGAACTAACTCGCGAAACACAGGGTAAGTCTGAAGGCATCAACTGGAATACCATTAATGCAGTATTATTTGCCCTATTCTTAGTAGTAGGTTTATATGGTGTTTACTGGGAATATACAGTACATGGTAGCATGATTTTGCCAGAAGCGGCATCAGAGCATGGTGTTAGGATTGATGAGATGTTTAATCTTACATTGATCATTACTACTATCGTATTTATTCTTACTCATATTGTACTTTTTGTATTTGCTTATATCTACAGAAGTTCTAACAAGAGAAAAGCTTATTACTACCCTCACAATAATACTATTGAGAAAATCTGGACTATCGTTCCTGCTTTAGTGTTGACATTATTAGTATTAAAAGGTTTCTTGACTTGGAGATCTATTTTCTACAAAGCTGAAGACGCTAATAACAGACCTATCAATATTGAAGTAGTATCTTCTCAATTCTTATGGGATATCCGTTATCCTGGTCCAGATGCTATTGTGGGTAAAAGAAACTATAAGTTAACTACTGCCATTAACGGTTTAGGTATCGATTTCAACGACAAAAACAGTTTAGATGATTTAATTGCTGATGAAATTGTATTGCCTGTAAACAAGCCGGTTCGTTTTACATTGGCGAGTAAAGATGTAATCCATAGTTTTTATATGCCACACTTTAGGGTGCAACTAAACACTGTACCGGGTATGGTTTCTTATTTCGAGTTTACCCCTACAATTACAACCGAAGAGATGAGAACTAAAACTAACGACCCTAAATTTAACTATATTTTATTGTGTGCTAAAATTTGTGGAACCAACCACTTTAACATGCAAAAAAATGTAAGAGTAGTTAGCGAAGCAGAATACAAAGAGTGGTTAGCAGCGCAAACCCCTTATTTAACTAACGACTTAAGAAAGGCATTTAATTTACCAATTCCAGTAGAAGCAGCTCCTGCTGGTACAGAAGAAACTCCTGCAGCTGATTCAACAGCAACAGCAGCAGCGGTAAAATTAGATGTGAAAAACCAAATAGCTTTAAAAAAATAATACTGGAAAAACCTTATTATGTCAACAATATCATTACACGATACACACCACGACGATCATGGACATGGCCATCACCATGAAACGTTCTTAACTAAATATGTATTTAGTCAAGACCATAAAATGATTGCCAAGCAGTTTTTGATAACTGGTATCATTATGGCAGTTATTGCAATGCTTTTATCTATTTTATTTAGGATACAGCTTGCATGGCCAGATAAAACGTTTCCTTTATTAGAAACATTTTTAGGTAAATGGGCTGAAGGCGGACGTATTAAACCTGATTTTTTCTTAGCCTTGGTAACCATACACGGTACCATTATGGTGTTCTTTGTGTTAACAGCGGGTTTAAGTGGTACGTTTAGTAACCTTTTAATTCCTTTGCAACTTGGTGCTAGGGATATGGCTTCGCCGTTCATGAACATGCTATCTTACTGGTTTTTTCTAGTGGCCTGTGTTATCATGATGAGTTCCTTCTTTGTCCAAACTGGTCCTGCCAGTGGTGGTTGGACTGTCTATCCTCCACTATCTGCCGTGCCAAAGGCAATGCCTGGCTCTGGTTTAGGTATGACCTTATGGTTAGTGAGTATGGTAATCTTCGTTGCATCGTCTTTAATGGGTAGTTTGAACTATGTAGCTACCATTTTGAACATGCGTACCAAAGGAATGGATCTTTGGAAAATGCCATTAACCATTTGGGCTATTTTCTTAACCGCGGTTTTAGGTATCTTATCTTTCCCGGTATTAGTTTCGGGTGTGGTACTTTTAATCTTCGACCGTAGCTTTGGTACAAGTTTCTACTTATCAGATTTAGTATTTGGTACAGAGATTTTACCTAACGAGGGCGGTTCTCCAATCTTGTGGCAACACTTATTCTGGTTCTTAGGTCACCCAGAGGTATATATCGTAATTATGCCTGCTTTAGGTATTTCTTCTGAGATTATCTCTGTTAACTCAAGAAAACCAATCTTTGGTTACCATGCGATGGTTTACTCGCTAATCGGTATTACCGTATTGTCTTTCATCGTATGGGGTCACCACATGTTTGTTACGGGTATGAACCCGCTGTTAGGTGGTGTATTTATGATTACCACATTGATTATCGCGGTACCATCGGCAGTAAAAACATTCAACTACTTAGCTACACTTTGGAGAGGTAATATCAGGTTTACACCGGCAATGTTATTTGCCGTTGGTTTAGTATCATTCTTTATTTCTGGTGGTTTAACTGGTATTTTCTTAGGTAATGCCTCTTTAGATATTAACTTACACGATACTTACTTTGTAGTGGCTCACTTCCACTTGGTAATGGGTTCTGCTGCTATTTTTGGGATGCTGGCTGGTGTTTACCACTGGTTCCCTAAAATGTTCGGTAGAATGATGAACCCTAAGTTAGCTTATTTACACTTCTGGGTAACTTTCATCTGTGCTTACTTGGTATTTTTCCCTCTACACTTCTTAGGTTTAGATGGTGTGCCTCGTCGTTACTATGCATTTACTGAGTTTGAGTTTATGAACAAATGGCTGACTGTAAATACATTTGTAACTTGGTCTGCTATAGTTGCAGCTCTTGCTCAAGTAGCATTTTTGTTCAACTTCTTCTATTCTATCTTTAGAGGTAAAAAAGCAACACAAAATCCTTGGGAAGCAAATACGTTAGAGTGGACTACTCCAGTTGAGCGTCTACATGGTAACTGGCCAGGAGAAATACCAACAGTTTACCGTTGGCCTTACGATTATAGCAAACCAGGTGCGGCAGAAGATTTCATTCCGCAAACAACTCCTTTCTCTGAAACAATGAGTTCTAACTTACCTCATGATTTTGAAGGTAACGAAGAAGCTGAGCGTATACAAAAGGAATGGGAAGCAACAAATAAGCCAGTACAGCAATAGGTACTGACATAGGCTTTGTCCAAAATATGTAATAAGGTACCTGAAATTGTTTCAACACTTACAGGTACCTTATTTTTATAAATCTATCATACATCCATGATTGCTAAATCTGAAAATAGATTTATTAGAATAAATTTAATAACCATTATTGCTACTTTGGTGGTGATTTTGGCTGGAGGTATTGTTCGTAGCACAGGTTCGGGAATGGGTTGCCCAGACTGGCCTAAATGTTTCGATCAATATATTCCACCTACTTCCGCTAGTCAACTTCCTGCAGATTATGAAACAAAGTACATAGAGGGCAGGAAAAAGAAGAACGAGAAGTTCGCCAAATACTTGGAAAGTATGGGTAAGCACCAGTTGGCTGATAGCTTGAGAAAAGACAAGTCGATTTTAGTGCATGAAGAGTTTAATGCCGCAAAAACCTGGACAGAATATGTAAATAGACTTGCTGGGGCGTTGCTAGGGATATTTTTACTTTTAACTGCGATTTATTCTTTCGCTTACAAGAAAACGGCGAAGAGAATTGTTGTGTTGAGCTGGTTAAATATTATCGTAGTTGGTTACCAAGCTTGGTTAGGTTCTATTGTGGTATCTACCAATTTAACGCAATGGGTAGTTACCGTACACATGCTTTTAGCACTGGTGATTTTAGGAATTGCAATATATACCTATAATTACGCAAAGCAATTACATAAAGAGCCTTCGGTAATTATGTATCGTATTGCATGGTTAAAAGGTTTTCTATTGTTTACCATCGTCATTTCTATTCTACAAATTATTTTAGGAACAGAAGTGCGGGAAGCGGTAGATAGTATTGCCAAATCATTACAATACAATGGACGTAATACTTGGGTTTCTAAAATAGGAAGCGTGTTTTCTTACCATAGAGATTTAGCTGTTTTGGTGGGCATTAGTAATTTTATTGTTTATAAAATGGTAATTGATAGGTTTAGCGGCAAGGCTTGGCCATTAATTACTGCAAATTATTTGATGGTAGTACTTCTGGTACAAATTGCCTCTGGCTTTTTGTTGTCCTATTTGGGATTGCCACCTTATGCACAAGCGATACATATTTTGTTCTCTACAATGATGTTTAGCCTGCAATATTATTTATACCTGTTAGTTTATAGAACCAAAACCTATAAAACAACATAAAGATTAAAAATTGAAACAGTTTTTTTCTGATTTCTCGAAACTTATCAAATTCCGCTTAACTTTTACGGTGGTTTTTTCGGCATCTATTGCATTTCTAATAGGGTCGAAAATTCAAATAGATCGGGCTATTATCGAAGAGATTAATTGGATGAACTGGTTAATTCTAATTGTTGGAGGTTTTTTAGTTACAGGTGCAGCAAATTGTTTTAACGAAATTATCGAAGTTGATTTAGATAAGTTGATGACAAGGACCAAAGACAGACCTATGCCAGCTGGTAGAATGACTACCGGACAAGGTTTAGTTTCGGGCTTGGTAATGGGCATAGCAGGCACTTGGCTATTGGGTAAACTGAATTTAGAGACCGGCTTAATTTCTGTTTTCTCCATTCTACTTTACGCATTTGCTTACACGCCTTTAAAAAGGAAATCGCCTATAGCGGTTTTTGTAGGCGCTTTACCTGGTGCTTTTCCTCCACTAATTGGTTATATCGCGGCTATTGGTCACTCGCCAGTGGGTTACGTACCAATGGATTATTTAATTGCAATTATTCTATTTGCTATACAATTCGTATGGCAATTTCCTCACTTTTGGTCAATTGCTTGGGTGTTGGATGAAGATTATAGTAAAGCGGGATTTAGGTTATTACCAACAAAGAAAAAGGATAAAACTAGTGCTGTTTTCACGTTCGTAGGTACATTAGTATTAATTCCAGTAAGTTTATTGCCTACTTTCTATGGATTTGGTGGTTACTATGTGGCTGCAGCTTCGGTAGTGTTGGGTTTGCTATTCAGTTGGTATGCTTATCAATTGGTGGTAAAAATGGATACAGCAAGTGCTAAAAAGGTGATGTTTTGCTCCTTTTTTTACATCCCTTTGGTACAGTTAATTTTATTGTTTGATTTAGTAGTATAAAGATGGTGAGTACAATACAACAACAAGAAGAAATTTCGGTAGGCCTTAAATCTAAAAAGTTTGTGGTTTGGCTTTTTGTGGTTTCATCTACCATTATGTTTGGCGGCTGGACCAGTTATTACCTGGTATTTATGGCCTCTAAAGGTAAGGGACACGGCCTGGTATTGCCAGAGGTTTTTAATTATAGCACAGGAGTATTACTGCTAAGTAGTGTATGTCTTTTTTTAGCCGCTAGAGCTTTAAAAGGTGGAAATAGAAGCAGGCAACGACTATTTTTATGGTGTACTTTTGCACTAGGGATTGTTTTTGGCGTATTGCAGTTTCAAGGTTGGTCTAGTCTTTATCAAACTGGAGCGGTATTGGTAAATAACAATGCAGCCATCTCAATGGTTTATGTTGTTTCTGGGTTCCACTTATTGCATATTGTTGCTGGTTTAGCATTTGTAATGAGCAGTTTAGCTGGAAGCTACAAAAATGTATCGCAGGAAGTTGCGGAGTATCGTCAAGATATTACTTCAATATTTTGGCATTTTATAGATATCTTATGGATTTATCTATATGTTTTTTTACTTTTGAACAGTTAATTTTTTAACAAACTATTATACTAATTATTAAATGGATTCATTATCAAAATTAGACGAAGTTAAAACCACACCTTGGGCCGGTGGTCGTGAGCCATGGTCGATAGAATATGGTAAAATAATGATGTGGTTTTTCCTGGTGTCAGACGCATTTACATTTTCATCATTTTTGATTTATTATGGTGCTCAAAAATTTGCTCAACCCACATGGATTGATGCTGATAAAATATTCCAATCTATCCCAGGCATAGCAGACCATGGCCAACCGCTTGTTTTTGTGGGTATCATGACCTTTATTTTGATCATGTCATCGGTTACTATGGTATTGGCAGTAGAGGCTGGACATCGTAATTCAAAAAAAGAAGTTGTAAAATGGATGATTTGGACCATCTTAGGTGGTATGGCTTTCGTCGGCTGTCAGGCATTAGAGTGGACCCACTTACACCATGTAGGCTTCTGGTTTGGTCAAAATCCTGCAACAGGTTTAACTGATCCTGCCGCTATATCAGCAGCATTACAGCCATATTTTACTAATGATATTTCTTATACAGCTGCGTTACAGTTCTCCAACCTATTCTTTACCATAACTGGTTTCCACGGTTTCCACGTAACGGTAGGTATTATCTTAAACATTATCATTTTATGTATGGTGTTGAATAATACTTTCGAGAAAAGAGGCTCATATTTAATGATTGAAAAAGTTGGTTTATACTGGCACTTTGTAGATTTAGTGTGGGTATTTGTATTTACCTTCTTCTACTTAATCTAATTACTGATAAAATTTATTTAAGATAATGGCACATCACGAACATACATTAGATGCACACGCTCATGGCGAAGGCATGGGAGTTAAACGCATTTGGCAGGTATTTGGTATCCTTTTAGCGATTACAGCGGTAGAGTTTTTAGTAGCTCTAGGCTTTGTACACCATTGGCATATTGTAGCAAAAGGGCCAGCTTTGTATGCATTTTACGTAGTACTTACACTAATTAAAGCATATTACATTGTAGCATTTTTCATGCACTTAAAATTTGAGAAGAAAAGCTTTATTATTTGCTGCTCAATTGTATTCATCTTTATCATTTATTTTATTGTACTGATGCTAATTGAGGGAGGTTACCTATTGAATCATCTACAGGAACATCCAGTTTATAAAAATAGCGGCACTTCTCATCATTAATAATTATGATGAACGCAAGTTCTAGCAAAAAGAAGATTTCAACCATATTAATCCTGGCAGCCATATTAGTGATGCCAGGATTTTTATATTATTTACTTCAGGATCAAGGGAAAAATAGGTATAGACCTTTGGCTATCTTTGGACCAAAAAAAGTTGCTTCTACTTTCCATTCGGTTAGGGGCAAGCAAATACCCGATACGATTTACCATGCTGTAGGCAATTTCTCTTTAACGAATCAAAATGGCGATACCGTTACATTAGATAGTTGGAAGGGAAAGGTAATGGTCTTGAATCTATTGTATAGTCATGTTCAAACTGATGGATCAAGAGCTATTTTTACCGAATTCAAAAAGTTTAACAAAACTTACCAAAATAATAAGTTGGTTCATTTTGCGAGTATTAGCGTAGACCCGTATGGTCACAATGAGGCATTGAAAGAAACGGCTAAGCTATTGGGTGCAAAACCTAACAAATGGGATTTGTTGAGCGGAGATAGCACAGCTGTTTATGCCATGGTTAGGAAAGATTTGTTGCTGGATGTGATTGAAATTAGAACACCGGTTGAAAAAGTAATATACAGCCATAAAATAGTATTGTTAGATAGCCAACATAGAATAAGAGGCTTTTACGATGCTAGTAACCACGAAGCGCTTTCTAAGTTAGACGATGAAATCAAAGTGCTAATTGCCGAAGAGCTGAGAAATATGAAAGACGGCAGGTAGCAAAGTCAGAAGTCAGAAGAAATTTTTGGGTATCAAGTTAACGATTAAAAATGAACGAGGTAAAAAATTCAATAGAACAAAAATACAATAAATGGATTTGGGTACTATCAATAGCTATTCCGCTAGTCGTAGCGATTTTGTTTGGGGTTAACCTCAGAAAATTAGGTTACGATGTTCAGCCCTTAAGCTTTTTGCCTCCCATCTATGCCACCATAAATGGTTTAACAGCTGTTGTTTTGGTAGTAGCGGTTTGGGCTATCAAAAATGGTAAACGCAATCTACACGAAAATCTAATGAAGTTTGCCATTCTACTATCTGTGTTATTTTTGGGAATGTATGTTGCTTACCACATGACTTCCGATTCTACCAAATTTGGAGGAGAAGGTGCCATCAAATATATTTATTACTTCATCTTGATTACACATATCTTACTATCTGTCATCATTATTCCGTTTGTACTGATTACCTATGTAAAGGCACTCTCACAACGTTTCGATAGGCACAAGAAAATTGCTAAAATTACTTTTCCTATGTGGTTGTATGTAGCGGTAACTGGAGTTATCGTTTATGTAATGATTTCGCCATATTACGTGCATTAGCATTTTTAAAACTAGCGCTCTAGAACTTACGCATACATTTTTGTAAAATTTCTGTAGTATAGTTGCTATAATTCTTATCTTAGAATATAACAACGCAAAAGAAACACTAAAAGGTGCAGGGAAAAGAGACAGTAGAAAATATTAAGCAAATGCTGGATAAAGGTCATACTGTGGCCTTTACTAATTTCTACGCTCAATTTTTTAAAAAGCTGCTCATCGAAAGCAATAAATACGTTAAGGATAATCAGGCAGCAGAAGAGATCGTTCAAGATGTGTTTGTGAAACTGTGGGAACGATCAGAAGATCTTGATCAAATCCAATCGATCAAATCCTATCTGTATCGATCTGTGATAAATCTTTCCATTAATCACGTTAACAGACAGAAAAACTTAGAGCATCATCATCAAAAGATTGTTAAAGAGTTTACCGACACCGAGGCGGAAGAATTGGATGAAAGAAATGAATTGATAGTGCTCTTATATGGTGAAATTGATAAACTGCCACCCAAATGTCGCGAAATCTTTAAGTTAAATAGATTTGACAGGATGAAATACAGAGAAATTGCACTCAAGCTCGATATTTCTGAACGTACCGTAGAGAATCACATTGCAAATGCTCTGAAAATACTTAGGGAGGCTATGTTGAGCGATAAAAAGGGAAATTCAAGGTCTTCCGATTTGAATATTTTAAGGCTTTTATTTCTTTTTTAAAAAAAAAACTAAAAATAACTAGGGGTTTTTTAAACCATGTTTGTCTTAGGGATATAACTAAACAAACGAGATGACAGACCAACCAGAGATACTGGAACTGATTGCTAGATATTTGAACAATCCTGATGATGAAGATTTCAAATCGCAGGTAGATTATTTTAGAGGACAATCGGTAGAAAACGAGGCTTTCTTTAAGGAGATAGAGAAGGTTTGGCATTTGTCTGGAAAATCTGCTTTGTTTGAAGCACTAGATCATGATAAAGTGGTGTCAAAGTTTCAAAAACGTATATCGGCCACATCTAAAGATATATCAAATAAGAAAGCTAAAAGTGTATTTGGCCAAATTTTCAGATGGTCTGCAGCTGCCGCGATCTTTATAGTGATTGGTTCTTTCGCATTTTTGTATAAAATAGGCGTTATAGGAGAGAAAAAGGAGATACAGTATCTATCAGATGCTTTGCCTGGTAGTAACAAGGCAGTATTGGTGTTGGCTGACGGCCGTAAAATATCTTTAACTGATATCAACAATGGCGCTATTGCAAAAGAGGCCGGGTTGTCTATTACAAAAACTTCCGATGGGCAACTGATTTATACCGTGGCGAAGGAAGCCGCAGGTTCCGAAAGTTCGCTGCGTGGTGCGTTCAATACCATAGAAACCCCTAAAGGTGGTATGTGGCAAGTGAAATTGCCCGATGGCTCTTCTGTATGGTTAAATGCAGCTTCGTCATTAACTTATCCCATAGCCTTTTCTAATGGAAAAAAGCGAATAGTTGAACTTAAGGGAGAAGCATATTTTGAGGTTGCAAAAGATAAACTACACCCTTTCGTAGTAAAAACTGCTAGACAGGAGGTCGAAGTTTTAGGCACCAGTTTTAATATCAATTCTTATTTAGATGAGCCAACTGTTAAAACAACATTGCTGGAGGGAAATGTCCGTGTTACTGCTGACGGTTTGCCGGCCAAAGTTTTGGTTCCAGATGAACAAGCTGTATTGTCTAATAATGAAATCTCCATACTTAAGGTTGATGCTGCCGAATCCATTGATTGGAAAAATGGATATTTTATGTTTAACAACGAAAAACAAGAAAGCATTATGAAAAAAATTGCTAGATGGTACAATGTTAAAATAGAATATGCAAACCCTAGTGCTAAAGAGGTAACTTATTACGGCAGTATTAGCAGATTCGAGAAAGTATCTCAAGTTTTGCGAAAGTTTGAACAAACTGGAGAAGTAAAATTTGAAATAGATAAAGATAAGATTACAGTTTACTAAAGAAAATAAAAAAACTAAAAGTCTAACCAACTTTTAGCAGAAAGAAAATAAATGATCAACTAACCCCAAACCTAACTAACATGAAGAAATTTAGACAAAGCACTCCGTAAAGACCATCAAAAAACAGAAAAGGAGTGCTCGTAACACCCCTTTCCATTTATCTGTTTTAACTCGGCCCAATATATTGGGAAATCGATTGTAAATCAATTTTATCTTGAATCATCGCGAAATACTTAAAGTATTTAGTCAAATAAGTATTTCGCAAAAAACAGACTATCAAATGTATAGAAATTATACCAAAATTCTATGTAATCGCCCTCGTTACGTACCAAAATTATTAATTATGATGAAGTTAGTAACAATGATGTTGCTTGTCTCTTTCGTACAAGTCAGCGCTGCTTCGTTTGGTCAATCAATCACCGTAAAAGAAAAACGAGTTACCTTAGAAAAGATCATTAAGGAACTTAAAAAGCAAGCAGGGTATGACGTGTTATTGTCTACCAGTAAGATAAAAAGTAATACGCTCGTAAATGCTGGATTTAATAATGCTCCAGTAGAAAGTGTAATGGAAAGGATATTATCAGGAAAAGACCTAACGTATACCATCGAAGACAAAACCATTCTTATTAAACCTAAAGAGCGTTCATTTATTGATAAAGTAGCGGATTATTTTGCTGCAATAAAGATAACTGGAGTGGTTAAGGGCAAGGCAGATGGTTTACCTATGCCCGGGGTTAGCGTTACCATTAAGGGTACCAATAATACGGTAATTACCAATGACAAAGGGGAGTATCAAATTACAGCACCTGAAGATGCAGTATTGGTGTTTCGCTACATTGGGTATAAAACCCACGAAGTTTCTGTTAGCGGCAGATCAAAAATAGATGTTTCTATAGAGGAAGATGCGGCTCAACTACAAGAGGTAAATATCGTTTCTACGGGTTATCAAAATTTGGACAGAAAATTGTTTACTGGCTCTACTACAAAAATTAGCGCTAAAGACTCAGAAAGAAGTGGAGTTCCAGACATTTCTAGAATGTTAGAAGGACAAGCTGCTGGTGTATCTGTACAAAACGTATCTGGTACCTTTGGTGCGGCGCCTAAAATCCGTGTTCGTGGGGCAACTTCACTTTCGGGCGACAATAAACCACTATGGGTTGTAGATGGAATCATTTTGGAAGATGTGGTAAACATTTCTAACGAAGCATTATCAACAGGAGATGCCAGCACGTTAATTGGCTCATCGGTAGCGGGCTTAAATCCAGACGACATTGAATCTTTTACCATTCTTAAAGACGCCGCTGCAACGGCAATGTATGGTGCAAGAGCAATGAATGGTGTAATTGTAGTAACAACTAAAAAAGGTAGAAATACCGAAGGTAAAGCTAATATCAACTACTCGAGTACCTTAACTACATATTTAAAGCCAACTTACGATAGTTTTGACATCATGAATTCTGGCGAGCAGATGTCGGTGTTGTTAGAGATGGAGAATAAAGGTTATTATTCTCATAGTTCGTTGGCCAACTCGTCTAATGGAGGTGTATTTAATAAAATGTACAACCAGATGTACGACTACGATCCGGCTACAGATTCTTTTGCACTTAAAAATAACTTAGAGAGCAGGTTAAATTTTTTAACACGTTACGCAAATGCGAACACAGACTGGTTCGATATTTTGTTTAAAAATTCTTTGCTACAAGAACATTCATTAAGCGTGAGTAGCGGCACTGCAAAAGTGCAAAACTATTTTTCTACCAGTTATACGCACGATAGTGGCCAAACGTTAGGCGATAACGTAAAGCGTTTTACAGCAAACTTAAGAACCAATTTTAAAGTAAATGATAAATTAAGTGCAGAATTGTTAGTAAATGGATCAATTAGAGATCAGCGATCGCCGGGGACATTAACGCGTCAGTCAGATCCGGTGTATGGTAAATATTCCAGAGACTTTGATATCAATCCATACTCTTATGCACTAAACACAAGTCGTGTACTAACGCCATATAATGAAGATGGAAGTTTAGAGTTTTTTACGCGTAGCTATGCGCCGTTTAATATCATGAGTGAGTTAGATAATAATTATCTAACCTTAAACATGCTCGATATAAAAGTGCAAGGTGGTGTGAAGTATAAGATTTTACCAAAGCTAACCTATTCATTTGATGGGGCTTATAGATATGCACGTTCAGAAAGACAACACTATATTCTAGATGATGCTAACATGGCTAATGCTTTTAGGGCAAACCAAAATCCAGGGGTTAATAGCAATAACAATTTGTTATACCCAGATCCAGATTTTCCTAACGATCCGGCAGTAGTCGTTTTGCCAGAAGGCGGTTTCTTCAACACTACCAATAATAACATTCTAAATTATTATTTAAGAAATAACTTGGAGTTCGATTCTAAATTTGGCGAAGATCACAGGTTAAACGTTTTTGCATCTTACGAAATGCGTTATACCGATCGTCAAAATACAGATTTTGATGGTATTGGTTATCAATACAACAACGGTGGTTTGGTTAATCCAAACTATAGATATTTCAAAAAAGCAATTGAAGGTGGTGATCCATACTTCGGTATGGGTTTAGGCTACGATAGATTTTTGGCTATGATGGGTAGAGTAGCATACTCGTACAAAGAAAGGTATAGTGTCAATGCAACCGTAAGAAATGACGGTTCTAATTTAATGGGCAAGTCAAGAGTGGCCCGCTGGTTGCCAACTTGGAACGTGTCAGGTGCATGGGATTTAGATCAAGAGAAGTTCTTCGAGAATGTTAAACCATATTTGTCTGGTGCTAGGTTAAGAGGCACTTACGGCTTAGTAGCTAGTTTAGGTGCTGCGAACAACTCGTCTGCTGTTTTCTTTAATAGGGTAACTTATAGGCCTTACGAAAATGAAAAGGAATCGCAAATTTATACCAGTAGCCTAGAAAACTCTGAATTGACTTGGGAAAAATTATATGAGTTAAATATTGGAACGGATCTTAGCTTTTTTTCTAATAAGGTAAATGTAACTTTTGATTATTACAAAAGAAATATTTTCGATTTAATTGGTGCAATCAGAACGTCAGGCATTGGTGGACAATTCGTTAAGTTTGCCAATTATGGAGAGATGAAAGCACATGGTTATGAGTTGACAGTTGCCGGAAATCCAATTAAAAGTGCGGATGGTTTTAGATGGAGGACTCAGTTTAACTTCGGTGTAAATAAAAACGAGGTAACTAGATTAGATGTTGATCAAAATATTTGGACTTTAGTTAGAGCGGAAGGAGCAGCTAAAGAAGGGTATTCACAAAGAGGTTTGTTTTCTATTCAGTTTGATGGGTTAAACCCACAGTACGGTTATCCAACATTTATTGGAGTAGATGGAACTCGAAACGAAACACAAGTGAGACTCCAAGACACCAATGTTGAGAACCTAACCTATCATGGTCCAACAGATCCAACTTTCACAGGTGGTTTTTGGAACCAATTCTCTTATAAAAATTTCACACTGTCTGCTTTATTTACCTTCTCTATGGGTAATTTCGTAAGGTTGCAACCAACGGTAAGCGCTACTTACGACGATATGACATCTATGTCTAGAGATGTACTAAACAGATGGATTAAACCAGGTGATGAGGCTTTTACAAATATTCCGTCAATTTTAGATAGATACACAGCAGCTTCTCGAGTAGTGCGCCCTAATGGTACAGTGGTAGATGCTCAATACCCTTACAATTCATACAACTATTCTACAGAAAGAGTTGCCAAAGGGGATTTTGTAAGGCTTAAAAACATTAGTTTAGCGTATGCACTACCAACAGCATTAACTTCTCGAGTTGGTTTGTCTAATGCGCAAATCTCTATAGTGGGTAATAATGTTGCACTATTATATTCTGATAAAAAACTAAACGGCGCCGACCCAGAGTTCTTTAATAATGGCGGTGTCGCCATGCCTATTCCAAGACAATATACACTTTCATTAAAAGTTGGATTTTAAATTATTTGAATATGAAATTTTATAATAGATATATCATTGCATTAATGGGAGCATTTTTATTATTAAGCTCTTGTAAAAAATATTTGGATCAAAGTCCAGATATGCGTGCCGAAATAAATACCGTCGATAAAGTTGCTCAGCTACTGGTATCAGCTTATCCAAAATATAATTATTTGGCTATGGCAGAGACCTATTCTGATAATGTAGTAGATAAAGGTGCTGGTGTAGGGCATGTCGCTGAACCATTTCCAACATTATATAAATGGGCCGATGTGGAAGATACTGGGAACAATACACCTACACAATACTGGAATGCTTGTTACGAGGCAATTAACAACGCTAACCAAGCTTTGGACGCCATTGAAAAAAATAATTTTGGGGCCGAAGTAAATCCATATAAAGGAGAAGCATTAATAGCAAGGGCTTACGCTCATTTTATGTTAGTTACCTTTTTTGCTAAAGAATACACTATCGGTGCCACCAACGATGCGCCTGGAATACCTTATGTTACAAAACCAGAAACTACTACGTTACCGCAATATAATAGAGGTACTGTAGCTTCTGTATATGAGCAAATTCAGAAAGACTTAGAAGAAGGTTTACCGCTATTGGCTGGTGGAACGTGGAAAGTCCCGAAATACCATTTTACACCTGCTGCGGCAAGTGCATTTGCTTCTCGTTTCTATTTATTTAAAGGCGAATGGGATAAGGTTATCGCAAATGCCAACCTAGTAGTGCCAAACGGTATTTACTTAAACAATCAGCGCCCTTGGAATACTACCCTAGCCAACTATACTTCTGCAGAATTTAGAGCTGAAATTACCAAAGCTGATAAAAACTATAATATTTTGTTGGGCGAAACTTATTCTACTTATCAGAGAAGTAGCGTAGGTGGTACCACTCGTTATGGTTTTGGCACAACCATTTTCTCAAACATTTATAATGGTTTAACCGTAACAGGAGCTAGGTTTGTCAATAAAGGCTTAAGGTGGTCTGATAACAACTATACCACTTATACATTAAATGAGTATTTTCATTATACTAATGTAACTGCAGGCATTGGCTTTCCTTACATTATGCAGCCATTGATTTTAGCCGAAGAAGGTTTAATAAACAGAGCAGAGGCTTATATCCAAAAAGAAGATTATAACTCGGCTATAGCCGACTTGAATACTTTTGCATCGCAACGTATATCAAACTATAATGCAACTACACATGCCGTTACCGTTGCAAAAGCGAAGACATTTTTCAATGTTACCGATGATAAAGAAGCGCTGTTGAAAACAGTATTGCAATTCAAACAAATTGGTTGGATGAGCGAAGGCATGCGTTGGATGGATATTGTTAGACACCACTTGCCAGTTGTACACAATCATTTGGCGGTAGATGGTACCGAAACGTTCGAAACACTTTCGCCAACGGATAACAGAAGAATGTTTCAGATACCGAGAGAGGCCCAAATTGCTGGTGTAGCTTTAAATCCTAGATAATTTTGATTATGAAAAAGATAGCTTATAAATTCACTTTTTTGTTAGCGTTTCTTACTATTGCCGCTTGCAAAAAGAAAGACAATTTAAATGTTGATTTAACCAAATTCAATACAGACACTTATGTGCCTAATACTATTGATACTTGGTTAACCACAAACCTTGAAACACCGTACAACATTTCTACTGTGTATCGTTTCGAAAGAAATTTAGCAGATGTAAATAGGGATTTGTCTCCAGTATCGCTAGATAAGGTAGAGCCTATGATGAGGGCTGTGCTTACTACATTTTTAGAGCCTTACAGCACCATTGCTGGCAGAGATTTTATTAAGAAATATACACCAAAGCAATTTGTTTTGTACGGGTCTCCATCTTACAACACTAATGGTTCTATTACTTTAGGAACTGCTGACGCAGGTAGGACTGTTGTGCTTTATGAGTTAAATAGTTTAAACTTTACCAGCGCAAATGATGTGAAAAGGAAAGTGAGAACCATTCATCATGAGTTCACCCATATTGTAAATCAAAACATCGTTATCCCGCCAGCTTTTGAACAAGTATCTAAAGCAGATTACACGGCAGATTGGACTGGAGCGGCCAATACAGCAGCAGTAGCTAAAGAACTAGGGTTTATTTCTCAGTATTCGAGAAGTTCTTTTGGAGAAGATTTCGCCGAAATGGTAGCCCACCTTTTGGTAGAAGGACAAGTTTACTTCGAAAATTACTTAGCCACTACAAACGTCGAGGCCGCAGCTAAACTGAGAGAAAAAGAGAAATTGGTATATGGCTACTATAAAGATTATTATGGTATAGATTTTAAAGCCTTGCAAAATGAAGTGCAAAGAGTGCTAAAAGCAAATTATGGTGCTACCGATCCTTCAGATGTAACGCAGAGTTTTCCAATCATGTTGAAAAATAATAAGATAGCAACACTTGTGTACAATCCGACTGCGGCACATTATACAACTTATGGCGCTTCTGCAGCTTTCAATACTTTGTTTAATAATTACAAAGCTTTGATAGTAGCCCCAAGAGTTTTGCAAAACTTCCAATTTATATTTACGAGTGCGTCTACAATGACTTTTAGAATTGAATATGTTAATGGAACGAGTGTGTTTAATGCAGATTATAACTTTAATTATACTGTAAATGCCACAACCGGCGAAGTGGTGTTTTCTAAAGCAATACCAGAAGGTACAGGAACAACATATTCTAACGGACAAAGTACGGCCACGTTACCGGCATTTGAAACTTATATGTTGCCATACTTAACAAATAGAACTTTTATAGCTTCTTGGCTGCCAACAGGTATTACGCCAACCAATCCGCTGTATAAAACATTTGCCGGCTTTTCTGTAAGCGGAGCATCAACTAATTATTTTTACGGACCTATAACTTTGAAATAGTCATATGAGAAAGTTACTTATATTATTTACGGCGCTTATTGCTTTAGCAAGTTGTAAAAAGTCGAATGTCGAAATTTTCGACGAAAGACCAGAGGTGCGAATGAGTATGTCTCTGGCTGAAGTTAGAACCGCTCTATTAGGTGCTCCTAACGGTTGGATTGCTACTATGCCAACATCTGCTGGTGGTGGTTACGGTTTTTATATGCAGTTTGATGCGTCTGAAAACGTAACTATGTATAGCGATTTAGGCGTGGCAAACTCGCCATCAACCACTACGTTAGACTATGTTACTCCACTAACATCAACCTACCGCCTAAAAGCGGTTTTGGGTGTAGAGTTAATTTTCGATACTTTTAATTACACTTCGTATTTGGTAGATCCAATGCCAAGCGTATTTGGTGGCGCTGCTGCAACTGGCTATAAAAGCGATATAGAGTTTTTATTCACTAGGGCAACCACAGATAGTTTAATTTTTACCGGTAAAAAGTATCGTCAGGTAATGGCCATGGTAAAAGCTACCGCCGCTCAAAAAGCAAGTTATGAAGCCGGTGGTTATAAAACCGCTATTGATAACTTTAAAGCATTTTTTGAAAATATCAAGAATCCATACATTGAATATACATCGGGGAGTGCAACACTTAAAGCGGCCATCTCTATGAATTTTTCTAATGTTTTAGCCACAGGAAAAAGAGTTTCCTTTACAGGTTTACTTGCCGATGGAGCTGTGGCTACCGCCGAAAGCAAATTTGGGCTAACTATTGATGGGGCAAGCTTGCCAGCTGGGTTATCATTTCAAGGCATAAATTTTACTAGAATTGCTTGGAAAGATGCTACGACAATGGCTTTTTACGATACAAAAGGTTCAGAATACGTCATTAAAAGTAACCCAGTGCCACTAACTCCATTAGCGAGCTTATACAAGTACAATGGTACATATAATGGTTTATTCATTTCTGGTCAGGTATTGCCAGCAGGGGTAACATCAGATTTTAATGGAGTATTTAATGCTATGGTGAACCGTTTCAATGGAACAGGTAGGACAATTACCTCTGTCGAATTCAAGTTGCTTAACTCAACTACGGCTAAATTAGAAATTTGGTATATGAGCAATACAAGCGCATTTTTGGCAGACGCATCATTTACCTACACGTATGTAAATGATGTTATTACATTATCTAACTACGTTCCAGCCGTTTCAAACGCTAACTGGACTACACGTATTACTCAAATCGGTGACTTTAAGGATTGGTTTATCAACGGAACCTTTCGAGTTGATTGGGTAGTTAGCTCTAATCCAGCTACAGGAACATTGGGAGGACTATACCGAACTACTGATGCTGGCTCAGTTATGTATGGAACACCAAGAAAAATATAACTAGGCTTTTTTCAAAACCCTTACTTTAAAAAGTAAGGGTTTTCGAAGCATATTGTGTTATCTTATCTAATTACAAGTTGTTTATTGCAAAATAAAATAGCTTTTGGATTTTTCTATGTTACTATTATCATAATATGTTTGGATGACTAGATGAAACTTCACCGAATTAATTGATAAGGCTTTAGATTAATTTATGTAATGAATAGAAAAACCAGAAAATCAAAGATAAGTCGTATTTACTTAATGGGGCCTGTCTGGCTGATGCTAGGTTTATATCCATTAACTACAAATTCACGCTTTCAAATTCATAATTATTTGGAAATAGTGTTAGGCATAGGTCTAACACTATTTCTCATTTTCGATAAGGAACAGCTGTTGATAAAAAGATATAAGAAATAATAACGAAGAATTTATCAATTTGAATATTATTTTTGAAAATGTGCTTGTTTAAAGGTTTTTGTAGTCTTTTCTACTGCATCGTTTTACGTTATTTATTCTTTATCTTTGACTTCATGAAAAAGCTAGCAATACTTTTACTTTTCTTTATTGTAACAATTGCTTTAGTTCCAAAAGCTAATGCCCAATGCGCCATGTGTACTGCAAATGCCGAAATGGGCGTTAAAAATGGTAATACCCAAACTAAGGGATTAAACTCTGGGGTTTTATATCTTTTAGCGGCGCCGTTTCTTTTAGCCGGACTAGTAGGAACAGTTTGGTATACGAGCTATCGTAAGAAACCAAACGTTGGATAAATTCCTACTGTTAAAATCCTTTAAATATTTGCCGAAAAATATAATAATTCACTACATTGGCAACAATTGCTAATGCGATAACTTATGCTTAAGAAATCAACTTTCAACTTTTTACGAGAACTTATTGATAATAACAACCGCGAGTGGTTTGCCGAAAACAAGTTCCGTTACGAAGAAGCCAAACTGGATTTATTTGCTTTGATTACACCGTTAATCAAAGATTTGGCTGCCATTGATCCAGAATTTTCGGCTGATACCGAACCTAAAAAATGTTTGCTGAGGATTTACAGAGACGTAAGGTTTAGCTTAAACAAAGATCCTTACAAGAAAAATTACGGTATCGCTTTCGACGTAAAAGGTTATGGACCAAGTACACCAGCTTATTACTTGCATTTAGAACCTGGAAATTGCTTCTTTGGCGTAGGTTTTTGGATGCCAGAGAGCAAAATAGTGAAAAGTATTAGGGAAGAAATTGACTACAATGGTGATGAGTTTTTGGAAATCATCAATGATAAAGACTATCAAAAAATATTTTCTTTAAGTAAAGAAGACTCTCTAAAAAAAGCACCAAAAGGATATGAAATAGACCATCCTTTGATCGAATACCTAAGGCTTAAAAGCTTTATTTCTATTTATCCTTTAAAAGAAGAAGATTTCTATAAAGAGAATATCGTTGATAAGTTGAAAACTGCTTTTCAAGTAATACAGCCATTTATTTTATTTTTGCGCAAAGCTGTATCTGAATAAACAAAGCAGAATAGCGCAAATAGTACTTCTTATCGTTTTAATAGGAAGTAGTAAGATGTCGTTAACCTTGTCAAAATTGAAAAAATAATAGATGAAAAAACTGAACCTTCTAATCGCTTTATTTCTTGTTGGCGCAACGCTAAGTTCTTGCGTGGTACTATCTACCAAAAAATATAAAGCGCTTTTAGCTAAGCAAGATTCTTTAAATACTGGATGGAATGATTCGCAATTAAATAATGAAAGTTTAGAACAACGTATTAAACGTTTGCAAGCAGATACGGCTGCCTTAAATAGCAGGTTGGCTGCACTAAATGACAGATATACTGATTTGGATGCAAATTATACTAAGTTAAGGAACAACAGCTCTTCGGAGATTAATAAATTAACTGGCGACTTAGCCAAGCGTGAGCAACGATTAAAAGAGGTAGAAGAAGTGTTGCGCAAAAGAGACCAAGCAACCGATCAGTTAAGAGCCAAACTGCAGCAAGCCTTGCTAGGTTTTACCAAAAGTGGCTTAACTGTAGAAGTGAAAAACGGGAAGGTTTACGTGTCCCTAACCGATAAGTTATTATTCCCATCGGGTAGTATTATAATTGATGAGAACGGTAAGAAGGCTTTGACCCAACTGGCAGAGGTTTTAAAGCAACAGCCAGAAATTAACATTGCGGTAGAAGGCCATACCGACTCGCAACGGATAAATAATCTAGGACAAATTAAAGACAACTGGGATTTGAGCGTACTGCGTGCAACTTCGGTAGTTCGTTTCTTAACCGACGAACAAAAAGTAGAAAGCGTAAGAATGACCGCTACTGGTAAAGGACAATTCCAGCCCCTGGCAGACAATACTTCGGCAGAAGGAAGAAGCAAAAACCGCAGAATTGAAATTGTACTTTCTCCGAAATTGGATGAGCTGTACGATTTAATTAAGCAGTAATTGAAAATGATATCGAAGACTTACGAAGTTTCTAAAACTTCGTAAGTCTAATAGATAAAGATTTCTCCACTCGTTTCGCTGCGGTCGAAATGACGGTTAAATTGTTAAAACGGCGATGTAAAAGAATCAAAATTGCTTAACGCCAAATCTTTATCAGAGAATACAAACTGGCTAGGATCTAAGTGAGCGGCCCAATCAATATTTAATGTCGGGTCATTCCACACTACGCCAATTTCCGAAGCCTTGTCGTAATAATTGGTTACTTTATAGGTAAAGATGGTATCGTCTTCCAAGGTTAAAAATCCATGTAGAAAACCGGGCGGTATCCAAAGCTGTTTATGGTTTTCTCCACTTAATTCTACTGTAAAATGTTGCCCGTAAGTCGCAGAGTTTTTTCTAATGTCTACGGCCACATCTACCACGCTACCTTGTATTACCCTAACCAGTTTTCCTTGTGCAAAAGGGTTGGCTTGGGCATGTAAACCTCGTAAAGCACCTTTCTGAGAGAAAGATTGGTTGTCTTGTACAAAGTTGACTTGTACGCCGGCATCTTCAAAAACTTTTTGGCTATAGCTTTCGTAAAAATATCCTCTATTGTCTTTCCAAACTTTAGGCTCAAGAACAAATAGATCTTTAATTGGTGTTTCTATAATATTCATCAGTTTACAAATTCCATTAATGTTCTAAAAGCTACAAACCTATTTTCAAATTTCTGCTGTAGGTCAGCTTGTAATGCTGGGGCGAAATTTAGCTGATAATCTTCATAATCTGCTAAACTTTCTGCCACATATTGTGCGCAATACGTAACACCCTCGTTCGGCGAGTCTAACACCTTAAGTAAACGGTTAGAAACAAATTTTTCGGTAGCCAGTACAGCAGGAATATGTGTTTCCTGCATCCATTCTAGCCATTCTTCAACAGCGCTTTCCTCTATAATTAGCGTAACATTGTATAATAACATCTTGCAAAGATACGTTATGTGCCTAAATTATCGCCACGTATATTGCGGTATCTTTTCCTCGCTTCGGTGTTCAGCATACTTCCCGGAAAATCGGTAATTAAACGTTGGTATAATTTCTTAGCTTCTTCTAAATTGTTGAGTTTGCTTTCATAAAGTTCGGCAAGGGTAAAAATACCGTCGTCTATCCAGATACTGTTGGCGTGGTTGGCAATTAGCTGTTTTAAGCTGCTTTCAGCGTTGATAAAATCATTTTCCTTGATAAAAATTTTTGCTTTAGCCATTAAAATGTCGTCAGCTAAGCTATTATTTTTATAGGCTATGTCTATGCTATCTAGTTTTTTTAAGGCAGCAGCATTGTTGTTGATAAACTGCAGCATTTCTGCATCAGCATACATCATCAAAGCTAAGCTGTCATTTTTGTTCTGTAGGTTGTCAGAAATTAATAGGCTCAGGTTTATGGCATCGTTGGCCATTAATTGAGACGTAGAAGCCTTAAGCACATCGGCCTGCGATTTGGCAAACTTAAAGTTGCCCTGATAAAAAGATAGCCTTGCCGAACGGAAACGGGCATCGCTGGCAACGGGCAAATTATCGTATTGTTTAGCTACCTGTTCATAAACCAATACTGCTTCCCAAGGCTGTTTGTTCAATACATAAATATCGCCTAAATCTATTTTGAGTTGCCCAATTTCTAAGCCTGGCAGACCGGGTACTTTTAACGCTTGTTCTAAAGTTTTTTCGGCTGCAGGCAAATCATTAAGGTAGTAAGCTTGCAGGTAAGATAATTTTTTAAGCGCAAAAATGGTTTGATTATTAATGCCATACTGCGTAATGATCTGCGAAAACTCATCGGCCAAGGCCCGAACAGCGACAAGCTCTATTTTTCCCTGCAGCGCCAGCTCGTATTTGGCATTAATTAACTGAATTTTTGAAGGAAGATAAAATTCATTTGTGGTGCCTTTGCTCATTAAATACTCATAGGCTTTAATTGCAGTTGCAAATGCTTTGTTAGCTACAAAAGTATTGGCGGTATTAAATAATAAATTGGCAGAATTTTTAGTACGCCTATCTTGAGCTATAAGTTGCCTAAGAGCCATTTCGTACTCTTGTTGCTGTATAAATTGCCAAATCAGCAGCTCAGTATAAATTTCGTTTTGCGGGTCTTTTTGTATTTTTTTTAGCAAAGCCGATTGTAAAATCTGATAATCGCTATTGCTCTCGAAAAGATTGGCAAGTACACTTTGCGCTTGTGGCAAAAGCTGGGGATTTACGGGTAAAGTGTTTAAATACTCATTAATTAAGGATGCTTTGTCTTTCTTAAAACGATAGATACTCAACAGTTCAAACGCAAACAACTGATCGTCATTTAATATTTTTCTACCCTGCAAAAATGTATTTACCGCCATATCATAAGCTTCGAAACGGTAAAAGGAATTGGCTAAATCCCTAACTTGAAATTCGTTTTTCGCTACGTTTTGTATAGCCGTGTAGTAAATTTTATTTGCTTCTGCTGTTTTACCATTTTCTTGGTAAACTCTGCCTAAAGCAATTTGATAGTTCAGTTTTTCGGGAGCTTGCTTAATTAAACGTTTTACCAAATTTTCTGCTTCATTGTACTTTTTTATTTTCAACAAAGAAGTGTAATAGAGGTCAAAATAATTATCGTTACGGCTCCGGTTAAAGAGCTTTTCTAACAAAGTAGCAGCTTTTTCATATTCGGCCTGTTGATAATATTGATAGGCCAGCGCTTCTTCCACATTATCTTGTGCCCACATAGTGGATGACAGGCAGCAGGCAAATAAAAGGAGCACGAAATGTTTCATCTGTTTTGGGATTAAATTGCTTAGGTATTAGTTTTAACCAAGCATCAGCTTTGCTAAAATTAAATTTTTTAACTTATAATTACGTATTCAAATAAAAATAACGCTATACAGCTTAGTGTATTTTAAATGTTACGCGTTGTATTTTTACCTAGTGCCGTTTTTTGTTTTATTTGATATAAACTAAAATTTTAAGATAAGTAACAATGTTAATGCTTATGGCTTAACCGTAATTTGTTGTGTAATTTTGTGATATGATGGTTGCTGTGAAAAAATATGGATGGTTATTGGTGGTGGTAGCGCTTTTCGCCTGCAGTCAAGAGAAAAAAGTTAGGGAAATTCCTGTTAATGATTTCTTTAAAACGCAGGATAGGGCTTTGTATCGGCTATCGCCCAATGGCAAATACTTATCGTACCTTACACTTAAAGATAAAAAACAACATTTAGTAGTACAAGATTTAGAAAAAGGAGCCACTACAGAGGTTTCTAAATTGGAAGAGCGTAATATTAATTTTTATTGCTGGGTTAGTAATGATGAGCTGATCTATTACAAGGAAAAAGACGGGACCAGGTTCCAAACCGACTTGTACATAGTAAATAAAAATGGTACCGAAGAACGACTTTTAAATGCTGATGAAAAGAGTAAAGTACGCCTTTTGGAGGATCAGCTCATTGAGGATAAGTTTTTGCTGGTGACCAGTAATAAAAGAGATTCTACTGTTTTTGACGTTTATCGCCTAAATGTGAGAAACGGGCAGATGATGATTGCTGCAAAAAACCCTGGGAACTTTACCAATTGGCTTACCGATAGCAAGGGTAAATTACGAATGGCCATTTCAAGTGATGGCGTAAATGAATCGTTTTGGTATAGAGAGAACGAAACTAAGCCGTTCCAAAAAATTATCACGAACAACTTTAAAACAACATTATGGCCGGTAGCTTTTTCAGAAAGTAAACCAAATGTTGTTTACGCGATTTCGAACGTAAATCGTGATAAAAATGCACTGATAGAAATAGACTGCACCAATGGGAAAGAGAAGAACGTTTTGTTTGCGAACGATACTTTAAACGTAGTGGAGGCACAATATTCGAAGCGCAGAGGTAAGATGGATTTTGTAGTGTATGAAACTTGGAAGAAAGAGAAACACTACCTCAATGAAGAGGCGAAGCGGCTATTCGAAAATTTAGAAAAGCTAATTCCCGATGCAGAGTCTAGGATTATTCATAGCGATAAAAAAGAACAACATTTTATTGTGAGAACTTTTACCGATCGTAGCCCTGGTGCGTATTATCTATATTATGCCGAAAATAATTTTCTGAAAAAATTGAGCGATATCAATCCTTCGATAAAAGAAGAGGAGATGTGTGAAATGAAACCAATTAGCTATGTAAGTACCGATGGTTTTAAAATAGATGGGTATTTGACTTTACCGCTTGGATTAGAACCAAAAGATTTGCCTTTAGTAGTTATACCACACAATGGTCCTGGGCAGCGAAATAGTTGGGGTTTTAACTCTGATGTGCAGTTTTTGGCTAATAGAGGTTATGCAGTTTTGCAAGTAAATTACAGGGGCTCTACGGGTTATGGTAAAGAATTTTACGCAGCTGGTTTTAAAGAATGGGGTCAAAAGATCCAACAAGATGTTGATGCTGGCGTGCAATGGCTAATTGATCAGAAGGTTGCAGACGCGGAACGTGTGGCTATTTACGGTTATGGCTTTGGTGGTTTAATTGCAGTTAATAGTGCGGTGGCTAATCCTAAAATGTATAAATGCGCTGGTTCTAGTGCGGGTGTACTTAATCTTTTCAGTTATTTGAAAACCATACCACCGTTTTTAACAGCTAACTTGCAAATGTTTTACGAGATGGTGGGCAACCCAGATAAAGATGCCGAGTACATGAGGCAAGCTTCGCCAGTTTTTCATGCAGATAAGGTTAAAATTCCAATATTTATTACGCAAAACTCTAAAGACCCTCGAATTAATGGCAATGATGCCGTACAATTTGTAAAAGAACTTAAGAAAAGGAATTCGCCGGTAACTTACCTCGAAAAAGAAGATAATAAAACGGTGTTAAACAGGGAAGAAGCTAGAAAGAAATCTTATGCAGCGTTAGAACTTTTTTTACAAGATAACCTCAGAAAGCGATAAGTTATGCCTAAGGAGTCTGTAAAAGAAAGTGGTTATCGTAAGAATTTTTCATTGATCGTTACTTTCATCGGTTTAATTTCCGTGTTATTTATCCTTTCTCTCTTTTTAGCGTTTAATTTTAGTAAGAAGAAAATTGAAGGTGATTTTGTCTCTGCCAAAACTAACGTCCTAGAAGAAAGTATTAAGCCTTACAATGATTTTTTTCTCAATAAATTACCAGAAATATCATACTATAACGGTTACTTAGATTCTACTACCGCCGCAAAATTTGTAGATACCATTTTGCTGAAATATCCTTTTATAAAAAAAGTAGTCTTTTTTGATGCGGAGGTGCGCAATGCCCGATATGAAGAAAACGGTTTAAATGTAGGCAATTTCTCTGCGGGTATGAAAAGTGTTTATCAGTTTGGCACCTACATTTCTGCCGATTCGGTAAAGATTTTTGGTGCAAACTCAATTACAAGTAACACAACATTAGAAAATTTTAACGAACTAGCGCTAAAGCTCTACACTTTTGTACATAAATTGGACACGAGTAGAGTTCCTACTCAGGAAGATTTGTTTAGCAACTTTTCTAACATCAGACCAAACAGGATTGACTATTTCAACATACCTAGGTTTGAGGATTTGAAGGTGTACAAGCAGATGATTAATACCAAATTACCAGCTGAACCAGTATACCAGCAAGATATGCTTTCGTTTGAGCTCGATCCATTGAAAATTAAGATTAAGAACAACCGTCCGTTACTTTACCAATCTGTACGCATAGAACCCGTAACTTACGATCCATTAGAAACCTCTTCCGAATATGTAACCGGAGAAATTACTTTGGGAGGCCCGTTTTCTGCGTATAAATTGTATTTCATTTCGGCTAAATCTTTTATCAAGAAAGAAATTTTTAGCTACTTTTTCCCCATAGCAGCGCTGATTTTGTTGTTTTATGGTTTGCTACTTTTGGTGGCTTTTTTGATTTATAGAAATCTGAACATCAACCATAAGATGTTTAAATTGCAATATGATTTTATAACCAATTTAACCCACGAGTTTAAAACTCCGGTAAGTGTAATCAAGATAGCAGGCAACAATATTAAAAGTGCTGTAAGTATCTCAGAAAGAGAGCAAAAATTGTACGGTAAAATTTTAGATGAAGAGGCCGATAAGCTGAACGGTTTAATGAACAAGTTGTTGGCTTTTACGCAAATTGAAAATAAGGCCATTAAACTAAATGAAGATAGGGTAAACATTACTGAATTTATAGAAAGTACCATTGATGTACACCAGTTAAAACACCCAGACTTTAAATTAAGCTATGAAGTGACCGACCTTACTCATTTTACTACAGATCCGGTTTTATTAGGTAGTTTGTTCGATAATTTGTTAGAGAATGCATACAAATATTCGCAACCAGATAAAAAACAAATGCACATTACGGCTCGTTTAATTAAGGATAAAATTGTGCTCCGTTTTAAAGATGCTGGCATTGGTATTCCGGCATCGGAAATAAACAATATCTTTAAGAAGTTTTACCGCATACAAAACCAATACAACCAAGCGGGGAGTGTAGGCTTAGGTTTGGCTTTTTGCAAAGAACTTGTTAATTTTATGAAAGGCGAAATCAGTGTTCGGAGCGTTGTAAATAAAGGAACAGAATTTAAAATCGTTTTACCGTATATACAATGATAAAATGATTGAAGTTTGAATGAGTAAATAACCTTTAATAGTTTAGGCTAGTTTTTATTCATTCATTCACTCATTTACTCATTCAAAATTTAAAAAATATGTCAAAAGATATTAAAATATTAATTGTTGAAGATGATGAAAACCTACGTTTTTTAACTGCAATGCGCTTAAAAACGGAAGGCTACCAAGTTATAGAAGAGGGAGATGGTACGAGTGCGGTACAAACAATAACTACAGAAAAGCCGGATATTGTACTGCTAGACTGGATGCTACCAGGAAAAGAAGGGTCTGAAGTTTGTGAGGAAGTGCGTAAAAATGGTTTCGAAGGTTTGGTAATTATGATGACTGCTAAAGCACAAGATGTAGATAAAATTGATGCCTATCAGTTTGGTGCTTCCGATTATGTAACCAAGCCATTTAATATGGATGTTTTGGTGGCCATGCTGGAAAGCAAGGTGAAATTTTTGGTTAATGCAGAGCGATCAGAAATTCATCGTTTTGGTAACATGGAGCATCATCCAAATATCCATACTTTGTTTCGTGACGGAAAGAAAATAGAGTTAACTATTCTAGAAAACAGGATATTGCTTTATTTCTTGCGCAACCCTAATCAAGTAATTAGCAGGGAAGATTTAATGTTGGAAGTTTGGGGATATAACTCTGACGTGAATACCAGAACCTTGGATATGCACATTGTACGTCTACGTAAAAAAATCGAGGTAAATCCAGATAATCCGCAGTTGTTGCAAACAGTTAGGGGTGTGGGTTACAGGTTTAATGTTGGGAGTTAAGTTTGGGGATTGGCACGAATGTTCATCATCACGTCATTCCCGCGTAGGCGGGAATCTTAAAGCGAATAGTTATTCTATTTTTATCGCATTACAATCCCGGACTAAATCTGGGATGACGGCGGTCGTTAAGTAAGTACAACACTCAGCCAACTACACAAAACTAATATCACATATTGCAACAGCATGGTTCCATCCAAGTAAAAGAAGTAGAAATACTCGTTTTTTTTGATGTTAGATTTAAAGATAAGCCAACCGGTAAGTAGAATGGTTAGCGTTAATCCTACGACGTCTATGTTGATACCTTTTGTAAATAAGACCAAAAGTAAAAGATAAACACCCAATACAGCCTGACAGAAAATCCAGGCTTTTTTTTCGCCCAATACTACCGGAATAGTTTTGAGTTCGTACAGCTTATCCTGAAATAAATCTCTAATATCAAAAGGAATGGTTATGGCACATACAAATAGAAATCTTTTAGCCACCAATAATACGGTTTCGCTTAGCGGAACCTGTATTTGGTATGCACTTTCTAGCTCAACAATGGGAAGTAAAACGCAGCTGCAGGCCCAAACAAAGGCAATTAAAAATAGTTTGATACCCGGTATATTCCTAAGTCCGATTTTTTTGCCGTTTAAGGTTAAGAAAGGGATATTGTAGGCAACGGAAAGTGAACCTACAAATACCATCAGCAATTTTGCTTCGAAACTTAAATAAAGTAAACCCAAAGGAATAAGACAAAGCACCGAAATTAAAGTGGTAGATATCGTTAACCTATGGTGAGCGAAAATCCACCTCACCCGCTTAAAAGGAGATTTTTGCGGTTCTTTTGGTTTAGACAGTAACACCGCAAGGTTATAAATCAACAGTGTTGAGAAAAACAGAAATGCCAATACATGCGAGCTTGGTTTGGCTTTTAATAAATGATAGGTTACCAAGCCTTGCGCTGCTGCACAAATAGCGATAAAAATATTGCTGAACAGCAGAAAATCAAGAATGGATGTACCTAGTTTTTTAAGCATATTTTAGTTGCGAGTTAGGTGTTACGAGTTATGGGTAAGAACTATATAGACGCTTAAACACGTAACTAATAACCCGTAACACACAACACTATGCTCTGCTTAACGTAAATATCGTAATTTCTGGCAATATACCAACACGCCCCGGGTAGCCTAAAAAGCCATAGCCCACGTTAACATACAGCTGCTGTTGTTGTTCTTGGTACAAACCTGCCCATTCTTTGTAGATGTATTGTACTGGGCTCCATTGTGTATCTTTAAGCCTCACTCCAAACTGCATCCCATGGGTGTGCCCGGCAAAAGACACGTCTATATCTTTGTATTTCTCCAATACTTCGCCACGCCAGTGTGATGGGTCATGAGACAACAAAAGTTTTACTGGTAAGTCTTCGGTGTTTTGCATCGCCAATTCCATTTTTCCATACTTAGGGAAACGGCCCATGCCCCAATTTTCAATCCCTACAATGCCAATTTCTTCACCACCTACTTTTAATCTCCGATTTTCGTTCATCAATAAATCCCAGCCCATAATTTTATGCGTAGCAATCATATCTTGCAAGTTTTTCACTTTGGCTGGCGAAGTACCTTTGCCGAAGTGATAATCGCCGTAATCATGATTACCTAAAACTGAGTACACGCCCAATGGAGCGGTAACTTTGCTGAAAATATCTTGGTAATCTTTTACTTCGCTAGTAAGGTTGTTTACTAAGTCTCCGGTAAAGAAAACAAAATCTGGTTTCTGTGCCATGAGCATTTCTACCCCGCCTTTTACGGCAGTTTTATTGTAAAAGCTTCCCGAGTGGATGTCTGATACTTGCGCTAAAGTGATGCCATCAAAAGCTTTGGGTAAGTTGGGTAGCTTTAGGTTTACCTTGCGGATTTGGTAGTCATAAGCACCCGAAATAATGCCCCAGCTCAATGAACTTAGCGGTACAGCACCTGCGATTAAGCCTGCTTTTACTAGAAATGAAGAGCGGCTGATGGCTTCGCCTGCTATTCTATTGTTGGTTGCTGTACCTTCAGAAATCGGTTTTCCAACAACAGTCTTTTTGCTAAATATTTTGATTGCCAGCCTTCTTAAATCGTCAACTAACAAAAACGGCAACATGACCAGCTTACCTGTACTGATTAGGAAGAAAGCTACCAAGATAATTGCTCTTGCCGTTAAAAATAGGGGCAGATAGATGGCGCCAAAAACCCCTACAATTAGCGTAATGCTAACGCTCCACCAAGTAATTTTAAAGATTTTTTTAGTGCGGTCTGTCCATTTTTTAAAAACTGCTACAATGGCGTAGTAGCAATAGAAGTCGAGTAAAATGACGATGAAGCAGAGTATTGTTAGAAATATTGTTCTTCCCATTGGGGGTAAAAATTAGTTTATTTATTAGATGTTTTTAAAGGGGGGTGTTTCAGACTTACGAAGTTTAACTTTGAAGTTTTTGTTATTCCTAGTGGTTAAGTTTAGAGCTTCGCTGTTCCAAAACTTAGTAAGTCTTCTAGGCTTTCCGTCATTTCGACTGGAGCGCAGCGAGAGAGAAATCTAACGACCTATAGTTTTTTGCTAGATTTCTCCTCGTTCCTCGTCGAAATGACGGGCAGAGCAATTACCCAAAATCCTCATCTTCATCATCTATATCTGTATTAAACAAACTATCAAACATATCAGAAAAACCAAAGCCGCCGTTTAGATAGTTTTTGTTCAATTGCGAATATTCAGATAAACCGTGCAACACAAATTCCATCAAAAGCAACGTTTGGTTTTCGCTCAGTTTTGGATGGAAGGTTTTGACCATTTCGACTAAGCCAGGCACCTTATGGAGCTCATTTCTGTAATCCGCTAATTTAAGATTATCATCAATATCCACACTGTTGCCCTCGGTAAACCAATCGGTAAGTTGTTGGTAAGGGTTTGCTGTTCTACTTTTCTTAGCTCTCGTTGGATCGGGGAAATAGCGAGCAAACAGGCTTTTGATGGCTTTGCCAATTAAGGTATGAGCAACCTTAGCGGGCCCTTCCAACTCCCCTTCGTACACCAATTCAATTTTGCCGGTAACAGCTGGGATAATGCCACTAAAGTCGGAGATACGTACAAACGTAGACTTTTCCTTATTTACCAACATTCTTCGCTCTGCGGTACCAATTAAATTCTCAAAAGCAGAGATGGTTAAACGGGCAGATACACCAGATTTTTGGTCGATATATTCACTTTTACGTGCTTCGAAAGCCACCTGCTCTACCAGATCTTTTACCAGTCCATCAGCTTCAATTAGGCGTTGTTCTTCAGTTAGCTTGGCTTCTTGGAAAGTGATTTTTCTAGAGATTTCTATCGTTTTTGGATAGTGCGTTAAAATCTGACTTTCAATACGGTCTTTCAGTGGGGTTACAATACTACCACGGTTGGTATAATCTTCGGGGTTGGCCGTAAAAACAAATTGGATATCCAAGGGTAAACGTAGTTTGAAACCACGAATTTGAATGTCTTTTTCTTGTAGCATGTTAAACAGTGCCACTTGGATACGAGCCTGCAAATCGGGTAGTTCGTTAATCACAAAAATACTACGGTGTGCTCTCGGGATTAAACCAAAATGAATTACACGTTCGTCATTATAAGTCAGTTTTAAGTTTGCTGCTTTAATCGGATCCACATCGCCAATTAAATCTGCCACGGTAACATCAGGAGTTGCTAACTTCTCGGTGTAGCGTTCGCTGCGGTGCAGCCAAGCTATAGGTGTAGAATCGCCTTTAGTTTCAATTTCATTGCGGCCAAACCACGAAATAGGGTTCAAAGGGTCATCGAAAATTTCACTTCCTTCAATGTAGGGAATGTACTCATCCAACAAGTTGACCATTAAGCGGGCAATACGAGTTTTAGCTTGTCCGCGTAAACCCAACAACAATACGTTGTGTCTAGCCAATATCGCAGTTTGTAATTCTGGAATTACCGTTTCGTCGTAACCTAAAATTCCTTCGAAGCCCGCTTCCTTGTTTTGTAATTGGGTGATTAGATTCTTCCTTAATTCGTCTTTAACGCTTAAAGGTTGGTATGAGGTGGCTTTTAATTCGCCTAATGTTTTTGCTTGCATTTACGTTGTAAGTTATAAGTAGTACGTTTTACGTTGGTCTTCGGACATCGGACTTCCGACTACCTTACTGTTCTTCTTCTATTTTTAATGTAATCTTCAAAAATGTATTCGCCCAAGCCGTTGAGTGAGCTATAAAATGCCCTGCCGCCGTTAATTTCGGTAAACTGCCTTACAAATTGTTGCAGGTAAGGGTCTTTGGCAATCATAAACGTGGTGATAGGGATGTTGAGCCTTTTGCATTGTGCTGCCATATTCAAAGTTTTTCCAATCACCTTTCTATCTAAACCTACACTGTTTTTGTAATACCTGCCATTTTCCTTTAAACAAGTCGGCTTACCATCGGTAATCATAAAAATTTGCTTGTTGTGTGTTTTTCTTCTTCGCAACAAATCGGCGGCCAACTCTAAACCCGCAAAGGTATTGGTATGGTAGGGGCCAACCTGCAAATACGGTAAATCCTTAATGGTAATTGGCCAAGCATCGTTACCAAACACCACAATATCTAAGGTGTCTTTAGGGTATTTTGTTTTAATCAGCTCTGCTAAAGCCATGGCGGTTTTTTTTGCTGGCGTAATCCGATCTTCGCCATACAAAATCATAGAGTGCGAAATGTCGATCATTAACACCGTAGAAGTTAAGGTTTTATAGTCCTTTTCTTCCACTTCCAAATCGCGTTCGGTGAGTTTAAAATTACCGATGCCATGATTGATTTGCGCATTATGGATAGAAGCCGTCATGTCAATCTGGTCTAGGCTGTCGCCGAAGCTAAACTCGCGTCTATCTGCATTCTTCTCCTCGCCAATGCCCGAAATATTACTGTTATGGTTTCCTTTTCCGGCTTTTTTTAGCTTGCCAAAAATTTCTTCCAAGGCCGATTTTCGAATGGTTTGTTCTGTTTTTGCCGTAATCTTGGTTTCGCCATTTTCTTCGCTGATATAGCCTTTTTCCTTCAGGTCTTCAATGAAATCGCCCATGCCATAATCTTTGTTGGTGAACTTGTACTGTTTGTCTAGTTCGTTCATCCAAGCCAAAGCTTCGCCCGCATCGCCTGCGGTGTAGTTTAAAAGCTGCGTAAATAACTTTAGCATCTCTTCAAAACCACCTTTGGGCAACTCGTTGGGTAAAAATTTAGAAAACTGATAACCTCTCATCTTATAAATTAACGGAACAACTAAGGTAATGGTTTGGTTGGTTTAGTTTTTTAAGGAACGTGTCATATTTGAGCAGAAAGACTAACGCATAAGGCATAAAGGTGCCAACTGAATTAATCTTTCACTACTTCTCCTTTAGAATTGTAAGTTCTCTTATCATAATTTCTGTATTCCAAATTTTCGGCATCCTTTTTAACGCTATAGCTCGAAAACCCTTGAGCAAATTTTTTGATAACCCTGTTTTGATGGTCAATCAATTGGTAGCCTCCATCAGTTTTTACCATTGCACTAATTTTTGAGAAATTTTTGGCTTCGTTGTACATGAACGGAATAACTACAATACCTTTGGTATTAATGTATCCCCAATTTCCTTCGGCATTTTTAACAGGTGCCAGCCCGCACGAAAATGGATTTACAATGTAGTACTTTGAGCCATCTATTACTATATCACCTTTGGTGTTGATGAATAGTTTTTTGCCAAACTTATTTTGAACAAGTAGTAAACTATCCATGCCGAAATAGTCATAGGCGTCTACCACGTAATCTTCTTTATTGATTTTTTGTCCGGCTGCGTTGTAAATGTCGTGAGTACTGCTGAGGATGGAATAGTTTGCAAATTTCTGTTTAGAAGTGTAAGGCTTACTCAAGAAGATAAAATCGTTGTGTATTTTATAATTGTAGCCCGCTACCCCTAACACCTTGTGCAAATCTTTATTTACAATGGTATTCATATCTTGATGATCCCTTAATACAATAAAATTTCCTTTTTCGGTAATGTTATCTAATGTAGGCTCAATTACAACTTTGTTGGTTTTGATTTCCAATAAACCTTTAGGTCCATTTATACCATCTTCTATGGCATAATACTTATTTAAAATGGGCTCATTACGATAAAAGCGATACTTGAACGGCACCAGCTTGCGATTTACCTTGTCTAGCCAAAGTATAGAGCGATAGCCGTCATCAGCTACCTTGCCGCTAAAGTAGTCGTCTTTGTAATGCGATAATCGCTCTAAAGTGGGTGGTATTACCCATGTGCCATCTTTATCTAAAATACCTGCTAAGTTTTTTTGTTGTAGGCCACGCCATAGCCATCTGCAAAGGTAGTGGTACTTTTGAGCACAAATCTGTAGTTGTTAATGGCACTTTTTTCTGGCTTAAGAAATACATTGATTTGAGCAATGTTGCCTCTAAAGTTATAAGTGGCGCTTATCAAATTTTCTGGCTTGTTTTGGTCTTCTTTAGGTATTTTGCTGTACAAATCATCGATGAGTTCATCTACATTTTTATAGCTGGCTTTATCGATTTTTTCGATCACACTTTTACCAGCTTCGTAATACTGATTTAAAAATGCTACTGAAAAGTTGCTGGTGCTACTAGATGAAGAAGAACCGTATTGCTCAATTGCTTGGCCCGCAGCGTTAATGCCTTCTATTTTATAGATCTTGTCTTTTAATGCGGGCGAAATTTTTAAACTTGCTTTGCCATCACTAATAGAAAGTAATTGAATTTTACCGTCAGTTAATTGCTGTAAAGGTTGCTCGGGGTTTAAATTAATTACAGGCATTGCCTCTGGATAATGGTAGCTGGCTTCAAGTTCAATACTGTCAATCCATTTAGTGCCTTTAATTTCATCTACGGTTTCGTCGCTTCTACCATACAATTCTTTATCGAAATTAGCAGTTTTACCATCTTGATAGTACACTTTTTTAAGCTTTAAAATCGGTTTCGGAAATTCGTAATCATCGTAATCTTTAACGCTATAAATTAAGCTTTTTACACTATAACTTATACTCAAATCTGTATTGGGGTAGATCACTTTTGGACTAAAGTATAACCTGTTTAGTGTTTTCGCAAACTGTTTTGCAATCAGTTCTTTTTGTGAGTTATCGAATTTTTGGGTAGTTCTTACCTCTTTCAAATCCACATTGCCAGGAGTTATTTTTATGGAGGTAGATGCAAGCTTAATTAACTTTTCTATTTTTATGTTTTGCTTTTCCAAATAAGCTTTTACTTCTGGTAAAGATTTGTTTTTAAGCTGCGCTTGAATATCTTTTTTGGTAGTTTGGCCAAATGCAAATGAACTTACAAACAACAGTAGTGTGGAGAAGTATTTTAAAGGTTTCAAGTAGGTAGGTTTAATTTTTATTTTGATGTAGTTAAGGTAGTTGTTCTAAAAAGCGATAAACCAAGTGCCAATGTTTTGTAGACTTTTTTCATATCGATTTAGTCGAAATCGTAATAAAGTCTGTATTTATTGCAGCAAGTACATTGAAAAAGATAGCCTTGGCAAGAGCCATTATCTTTTAGGTATTTTGGTAAATCAGCGAGGGATAATCCGCCAGCATTGGCTAAATCTGTTTCGATGTCTGCAAATTCATTTAATAAAGGCTCAATTTCTTGCCAACCTACGTAGCCTTTAAACGCACAATAATCGTTGCAATGTGCTAGCCAAAACTCTTGTTGCCAACCTCGGTAGCCTGGTGTACGGTTTATCAATTCTAACAGTTTTTGTTTATCATCTACTTCATCAACATTCAAGTCATCCTGAAAACTGCCTTCAAATTTTTTAGCTGCTTTTCCATCGGCTATGCACCAAGGACAAAGTGCGTCGATATCATCTACAGAATAAAATGGTCCGGTATAATAGACATCAGTAGGTTTTTTACAGCAGTCGCAAGTAACCACATTGTCGGTTTCAAAGGCACCGGTAAGTGTGGGCTCTGGATGATATTTGAAGAAGGGTAAATCTTTTTTCGCTAATGCGCTAGTAGTTTTTTTAACCTTTGGCTTGGGCTTTACCACATCTTTATGCGCAGAAAGTTCCATCAACTGTGTTTTGTCTTTCTGTTTGTTTTCTATCGCAATGGCTTTTTCTAAGGCGGTAATGGCATCTGCATAGTCCATGGTGTAGGTCTTTACATTGCTTAGCATCCGCCAAAAGTTAGCATCATTTGGGTATTCGCCCAAAATGGCGTTCAGTTCTTTTTCAGCCTCTTCAAATGACAGAGTTGATGATTGAGAGGGTAAAATATGTTCGAACCAAAATTTATTGCTTTTCGAAATTGCTTTAGAAAGGATGATGTTGATCTCCTTTAGCTTTTCAATTCTTTTATCCATTGCGTTTTATTTAGGCTAATAAGTTGCTTCTATTTTCATTAAAAATCTCCTGCGCATTCTTTTCAATTAGCCTGTCTAAAAGCGCATTGTAACCGTTGGCAATCTTGTAGTTCATTTCGTCTGCATACAAAGGAAAAACGGAGTAGATATTAATCAAATTTTCTCCAGCCTGTACCGAGGTAAATTCTTCATCAAAAGTTACGGATGGCAAAATAACTACACCCGTATAATTGGTGTTTTCGGCATAAGGTTCCATATCTGCGGTGGCTTGTAAGGTATGGCCTATGGCTAGCCAAGTATCGTAATGATGAGGGAAACGAGCAGATTCTTTCAGCATTCCTATAATCCAATCGTTTGGGTTATTTCCGGTTACTTTGCCAAATGTGATAGCTTTTGGTAGCAATAACATCAGCTCTGCATATTGATACGCTTGCGGATTTTCTACTGCTGTGGGAACTGTCATTTCCAAAGTGCTCATTCCCGCTGTGATTAAGAAATTGAAATTGTGTTTTTCTGATTGAACGAAATACACATCGAGATGGAAATCTGGGGAAAATATTTCATGGAAAACGGTAATTTCCTCAGTAGTGTAACGTTCGTCTAAATGTGCCGAAATTGCTTCAGCGTGATCATCGAACTGTTTCTTGTTCCTAAATTTTTCATAAAAGTCGGTCATGTTAGTTTTTTTTTGGTTTTTATAAAGTAGATTTCTATAAAAACAACAATAGTTATTCCAATTGTGTAGGCAATCATATCTTCCCATGCAAAATAATTTCCAATTATAATGTTGGCCAGCTTGTTTTCGCCTAAGCCTATCAGTTTTACAAATTGAAAATATTGTAGTGTCTCTATCACATACGAGAACAAAAGTGTTGCAATAGCTAATGGCCAAACGCCAATGTGTACAAAAGCCTTCACAAAATAATAAATCAGAATAACCACCAATACATCGCCAACATAGGGGCGTATAAAATTGTCGGTAATGTATAATGCAATTAAAATCTCAATAATAAATATTGCTGCGGCAATTAATAAGCTTGCCAGATGAAGGCGAAAATGTGGCTTGTTTGGTTTCATTTGTTTAGATGTGATTAAAAACCTAATTTAATCCTAGATTTTTAATTAATCGATAATGATGAGAAAAATTATTGTTTTTATATTACTGGCTTTTGCAAATACTGCAATAGCGCAAACCACAAAAGACAGAACCGCGATTTTGGAGGTTTTAGAAAACCAGCGTCAAGGTTGGAACAAAGGCGATATGGAGCATTATATGAAGGGTTATTGGAAAAGTGATAGCCTTTTATTTGTAGGTAAAAATGGCCCCACTTATGGTTGGCAAAAAACTTTGGATAATTACAAGAAAGGCTACCCCGATAAATCTGCGATGGGCTTTTTAACTTTCGGGATTAAGAAAGTAGAATTTTTAGCAAAGGATAAAGCTTTTGTTCTAGGCAGCTGGAATTTGAAACGAGAGAAAGACGAACCTAAAGGATATTTCACTTTGTTATTGAGGAAAATTGATGGGGAGTGGAAGGTGGTGGTAGATCATAGTTCTTAGTGCTTATCTAAAAATGAATGAATGAGTGCCGATGGAATTTTACTACTTTTTAGTTTCTCGATTTGTTGGATAACGTTATTGTTGTTAAGCTTAAAAACTGATGGCAAAAAGCGAGTTTTGATCAACTTAACATTGCATGTTATTTATAGCTCATATTTTCTATATGGAATTTTCTATAAGTCACAAGGAACTGGAACTTCCCTTGCTTGGTGGTTCTATTTATTACTATTGCTTTGGGCACATTGTATTATCAATTTTGGACAATTAGTTTACTTGTACTTTAAGACAAAGAAGCAAAACTGATATTTAGCTGTTCGACATTTGCAATGTCGAACTCCGTATCATCGGATTTTTAATCCGTTTTAAATTTCGGGTTAAAAACCCATCGATAGTGCTTCGGGATTGCAAATTCCGAAGAGCGGGGAGGGGAGAGCGGGGAGAAAGACGAACCTAAAGGATATTTCACTTTGTTATTGAGGAAAATTGATGGGGAGTGGAAGGTGGTGGTAGATCATAGTTCTTAAATTAATGAAATTATGATTATAATAATAAGTTATGGCATATGAAAGATGCGGAATTGCTATCTGAAATAAAGGCTGTTTTGGAAATTGTTTTAAAGACTATTGAGGTTGCCGAAAAGCAAAATGTGACTAATATTCAAACATATTATACTTTGAAGGACGGATTGAGAGCTTTAGTTAATAGTATAGAGCAAAACGGTTACGTTAGTTCTGAACTTTATAAGAGGTGGGAAAGTACTGTGATGTGGTGGTTGCCAAGAGTTTTAGAAGGAGATTCTCTTTTAGAGAGATTAGAGCTTATTGATAAAGAGATTGCAAATAGGCTGTAGTCTTTTAGATCTTCGCTGTTCGACATTTGCAATGTCGAACTCCGTATCATCGGATTTCTAATGCATTTTAAAGTTCGGGTTGAAGACCCTATGATAACGCTTTGGGATTGCAAATCCCGAAGAGCGATTAGTTGTTGTTCCCTATGCTAGTGCACGGATGCCTTTTTGCTGTTCGACATTTGTAATGTCGAACTTCGTATCGTCGGATTTTTAATCCGTTTTAAATTTCGGGTTAAAAATCCGTCGATAATGCTTCGGGATTACAAATACCGAAGAGCGGTAGTTATAAAGCGGTATTCATGCTGGCGAACACGTGCCGCGTGTGCATTTAATTTGTTGAGTGAATACGCCACAGGCGTGCGCAAACGAATAGCTTTAATTGTTAATGTTCTTCCTATACTTCCTCGAAAAATAATAAAGTGAATAAAAAGTAAGCAGCACGCCAACAACCGATAAAATCATCACGCTGCTTGAAAAGAAAGTCACCCAGTTTAGTTTCACTTTAAAAATTTCTTTGCTTAACAAAACCCCAATGCTGCCCACATAACCAAAAGCATCGGCAATGTAAATTAGGAAACCAACGTTACTGGCATATTTGAAGGTAGAAATCAATCTATCAAAGAAAATGGCGTTAAACGGAATATAAACCATGTACAAGCCCAAACCCACTAAAGTCATCCAAGCAATAGGGCTTAGCTGATTGTATTTGAAAATCAAGGTTGAAACACCTGCAATCACAAAACCAACTACAATAAACCAATGGGCAGTTCTTAAAGCAATGAAATTGTTTTTAATCATCACCATGCTGCCAATCATCACCAACACAATGATGGTAATTGGTGTTTCTGTTTTCGAGAATATGGCTGGCTGGTTGAAAAATCCCATTTCTTTCCACATTTCGGCACTGAAATTATCTCTGATATCTCTAAAAATGGTGGCGAAGCAGTAGATCAAGACACAGGCAATAATTCCTCCTAAAAAATCACGGATAAATTTCTTCCGGTCGTCTGCGGTCATGGCTACGCGTTCGGCTCTGTATTCAATGTCTTCTTCATTCGGCTGGGGTATCTTTTCCATCAACCAAACAAATAAAGCCAATGGAGCGCAGAAGACCAAACCCGTATAAAAAGGCATCCAAAATTCGGAAATACCGAACTCAGTCATGAGCCAAGCGCCCACAGATTTCACAAAGCCCGAAGCGAAAATGAAACTTACCGCCAAAGCGGCGCCAATAAAATCGGTGCTTCTTCTGCCTTCTACGTAAGAAAAAACTACTCCCCAAAGCATTCCCAATGGGAAACCATTGACAAATAAGAAAACGATATTATAACGCATGGGAACCAACGCAAAAAGTAACCAGCTTAACCAAGATATGCCGGTTAGTAGCAAAATGATTTTTCCTCTGCCGGTTCGTTTAAGTTCTGAAATGTATTTGATGCCATAGAACTTGGCGAGTAAATAACCTAGCATTTGGCTAATCACCAAAATTGTTTTGTAGCTGTAACCTGCAATAGTTAAACCATCGAAAGTGGCGACGGTAAAAGTCTTACGATAGCCAAAAATCATGGTGTAGGCTAAAAAGACTACTACGGCAGCATAAAGACCAGTTTTGATGGATTTGCTAGAGTTGCTTTGGCTCATAAAAAGGTTAATCTTAACTTGAAGATAACCTAATTCTATTACAAGTCAAATATTTAGGCTTGCACGAAGCTTACGTTTTCGTTTAGTTGCTCAATTTCTTCTAGCGCAGCATCCCATAAGGCAATTCGTTGTTGCAAGGCTTCCTTTACAACTTTGCTGGCCTCTGTCCAAGCTTCTTGGGTTGTACACAACTCGCTAGTCATAGTTAATGCCAAATGACTGTGATGATCGCCATCTAGCTCAATGTGTCTATCTAAGTAATACTTGAAGGTCGTTACCTGATCCGGGTGTTTGCTATTCAAATCGTTTACCATGGTATGAAACATATTTGGGATCAGGTCTTCCCTGCCAAAAGTAAATGCAGCTGCGGTTGCGTGGTTTTTGCCAGCGTTGATTACGGCAAAAGTGCTATCCATAAATTGTTGAGCTGCTAAAGGAACTTCGGCTTGTGCATAAGCTTGTTGAAACGTAGCTCCGTTTTGCAAGGCTTTGATGAAAGTGCTGATAGGTTTGGTGTTTGCGCCTACTTGTTGCATCGCATCTAAGTACAACTCGAAATGACTTTTAATGCCGCCTTCTGCATCCAAATCCGACTCTTCGCCAGCTACAATTTCATTAATCAATTGGCGAGTTTTGGCGTTTCCTACCGGAAACCAAGGCAAAGTAGTGCAGGTTAAGTTAATTTGTAAAGCCTTTAATAGCGACATGAAATCCCAAACGGCGTAGATATGGTGTTCCATAAAAACGCGAAGTGCCGGCAAATCGCTGATTTTGGTGTATACTTTATGGTTTACAATTTGTGCTTTTAACTCGGCAGCTTCTTGGTTTATTTTTTCTATTTGTGGATTCATGAGTATTTTAAGAGGACTTACGAAAGTTAACTTTAATTAGATTGCTAGCTCAGCAATTATTCGCCTAGTTTAAAATTCTTGTAATAAAAATCTTTGTCGGCATCGGTAATTGCTCTAATTACTTTACAAGGATTGCCCGCTGCAAATACATTATCGGGAATATCCTTGGTAACTACGCTGCCCGAGCCAATGACCACGTTGCTGCCAATGGTAACACCGGGGTTAATGACTACATTTCCGCCAAGCCAAACGCTATCGCCAATGGTAATGGGTTGCGCCCATTCCTGTTCTTGGTTGCGCAAATGCGGATGCAAAGGATGGCCTGCAGTGTAAATGGCTACGTTTGGGCCAATAAAAGCATGATGGCCAATGGAAACTTTGGCACAATCTAGAATGGTTAAATTGAAATTACTGTAGAAATGATCGCCAATTTCGATGTTATAACCGTAATCGCAACGAAAGGGAGGTTCTACATAAAACATGGTTTCGGTTTTGCCAAAAAGTTTTTTAATGAGCTGTTTGCGCTGTTTGATTTGCTTTGGAGGCAAGTTGTTGAACTCGAAAACAATTTCACGTGCTTTTAACCTGTCGTTAGCGAGTTCGTTGTCGCCAGCTTGATAGGCTTTGCCAGCCAGCATTTTTTCCTTTTCGCTCAATTTTTTTTCATCCATGGTGCCGCGAAATTACCAAGTGCTTTGCGAAGCCGCAATTATTTTTGTGTTTATGAGATTTGGGTGTTTTTTTCTTCTTTGCGTTTTTAGTGAAATCTTAAAAATCTTTGCGTTGAAATTAACCGCAAATAAAAATAGAAGGCTCGCAAAGTACGCAAAGATTTGTATAGGCTTTTGTGCAATAAACCCGTATTGAAGTGAAAATACTTTTTGTTTTGATGACGACAAAGATTGCTTCGTCGTTGCTTTTCGCAAAGGCGATCGGTGTGCGAGCTGGGATTGGCAAAAAGATTGCAACAAAAAGCGGGGCTACCGTAACCGACGCCCCGCTGAATTTGCTTTACTCTTAAATCTCCTAAAAGGGACTATTATATTTTAAAGTTTGCCTTTGGCATAAGCATTTTCTGCTCGTTGTATGGCTTTTTTCTCTCTCCAATGTGCATATTTCTCCTTAAACGCCATTTTAACCAAGCTATCCACCGCACCGTGTCTAAACAAGCTCCAAACGCTAGCCACTTTTCGGGTAATAGATTGGTCCCAGGCTCTTAAACTCAATGAAAACGAGCCGTCTACATATTTCATCCAATGCCACATCCCGGTTGGCATAAATAAAGTATCGCCGTGTTCTAAGTAAACTTCATAGCCTTCAATACCATTTAGCGAAGGGAATTTTTCGAAATCTGGATTGTCTACTTTGTAATCTTCCAAAGCGTAAGTTGCATTTGGAAGGCAATAAAGGCGTTTTTTCCATTTGTAATCGAACAAGATAATGTGCTTACGACCGCCAAAGTGGGTATGGAAAATGTGGGGCAAATCGATATCGTAGTGCAGGAAAGTTACCGAATTTGAGCCGCCAAAAAACATGGCAGGCATGCTTTCGATAAAACCGCCCATTAAATCTTTAGGGATTTTGATGTCGTTAATTAAGCTTGGTACCTTCTTAAAAAGGTTGAAGAAAAATATCCTTAACTCGGTTGGTTCACGTTTAATTAAATCCAGATAGTCCCCAAACTTCATGTGTGCCGTTGCCGCATTGATAGGTTTGCTCGGATCTGCTTTTGAGTTATCGTAAAGAGGTACTTCCAAATCGCCGCCAATTTCTTTCAAATATTCGGTAGTCCATTTTTCTCTGGCAGGCCAATCTTTAGTAAGTCCCTTAATTACCAAAGGACGTTTTTTCTTAAGATAATTCTTCTTAAAGTCTTCAGGCGTAATGGTATCTACGGTGTCAACTGGTTTTAAATTGAAGCTCATTTGGTATGATTTAAAAACTTTTTATCAAGTTAGCGAAAAACTTAATGGTTACAAAGTTGTGATAAAAAACGTAAAGGTGTATGTTCTTGTATAAAAGTTGAAAATAAAATGATGTTAAACACATAGAAACATTACCGCTTCATCTCTTAAAATTATTTAACTAAGCTCATTTAACGGGAGCAAATATGCTGATGTGTTTATTTGGTTTCATCTCTACTAAGCAATTAAGTAACTTTTGCTTTCTTAATAAGCTTAGCAAAATATGAAGGAAACAAACGTTTTAATAAAACTCCTTTTACTTCCTTGCCACCAATATAAACTTCATCTTTTTTCTGTTGAATTGCTTTGATGATCTGTTTAGCGCATTCTTCTGCTGGCATTCCATTTTCTTGCGCTTGGTCCATGGTACCTTGTTTGCTGCCATCGGCAGTTAAAGCGTTGATAGTAACTTTGGTTTTAATAAATCCTGGGCAAGCTAACAAAACATGAATATTAGTGCTATCTAATTCTATTCTCAGCGATTCGAAATAACCGTGCAAAGCGTGTTTGGAGGCAGAGTAAGCCGAACGCAAGCTGGTGCCAAATTTACCAACTAAGCTGCTTATGCATACTATGGAGCCAGAGTCTTGTCTGATCATTTGCGGAAGAACGGCTTTGCTTAGAATTACAGTGCCCCAAAAGTTGATATCCATGAAACGTTTCTCGGTTTTTAAATCGGTAGCTAAAGCTAAAGCTCGTTGGCTAATACCGCCGCTGTTGATGAGGATATCGATACGGCCATAAATACGGATGGCTTCCTCGGCTTTTTTGGGTAAGCTTTCGCCATCTTCTAAATCTAATGAAAGCACATGTGTGTCTATTTGGTTGCGGCATTTTTGCTTTACGCGAAAAAGTTCATCCCGATTTCGGGAAGAGATAATGAGTTTAGCACCAGCGTTGGCAAGTTCGTAAACCAACGCTTCGCCAATGCCCGATGAAGCGCCAGTAATCCAAATAACTTTATCTTTCATGTTGTTAAGCTTTTTTTATTGGTTATGAAGCGATCATGATTTTATTTCACCGTATGCCTCGATAAATCTTGATGGTTTCATGTTTCAAAATTACAATTTTAAAAATACGAGCCGATAGCTGTTGCGTTTCGATTAAGTAAAACTATCTCAGTTTTCATTAGTTAAAGTCTTCCTCGCTTAAGAATAATGCTGCGGCAATACCATCTGCAAAAAGCTTCCCTTTATTGGTTAGTTTGATAACATGATCTTCGACCAATAGTTGTTCGCTAGCAACAAAGGTTTTAACTAGCTTTTGAGTTTGGTTAGCGTATTCTTTGCCAAAATCCATTGCTACTTTTTCTAAATCTAAGCCCCACATGGTTCTTAGAGAGGTCATCACGTATTCATTGAATTTATCTACCTGACTTAATTGCTCTATCGTTTCTGGAAGCTGGTTCTTGTTAAGGCTTTCCATGTACTTGGCATTGTTCGCTATGTTGATGTATCTGTCGTGCCCATCAAAGCCATGTGCAGAAGGGCCAATGCCTAAATAGGGCACACCCTTCCAGTAATTAGTGTTGTGTACAGCATATTTTCCCGGTAAGCTATAGTTAGAAATTTCATAGTGCTCAAAGCCATTGGTGGTCACCGTATCAATGAGCATCATAAACTGTTCTGCGCTTTGCTCATCACTAACATCAGTCTGTTTGCCTTTTTCGATTGCGTGGGCTAAAGCCGTTTTGGGCTCTACCGTAAGCGAATAGGCAGACAGGTGAGGTACTTGAAGTGCTATTGCGGTTTGGATATTGGTTTTCCACTTTTCGTTAGTAAGTAGCGGATAGCCGTAAATTAAATCTATGGTAAGGTTTTCAAAGCCTGCATCCTGACTGCGTTTAATACAATCTGTAGCTTCCTGCGCATTGTGGGCACGGTTCATCCATACTAAATCTTCGTTAAAAAAAGATTGCGTACCAATGCTAAAGCGGTTAACGGGTAGTTTTCTTAATTCCGAAATTTTTGCAGCAGTGAGGTCGTCTGGATTGGTTTCTATGGTGATTTCGGCTTCCGAAGAAATAGAAAAATGATTTTCTATAGTGGCTAGAATTTGCTGTAATGCGGCCGTTGGCAGTACAGAAGGTGTCCCTCCACCAAAATAGATACTGCCAATTTGTTGTTGCGCTAATCTGTTTTTTTTAAGGACAATTTCTTTGCAAATAGCTTCTACCATCTCGTTCAAATATTTTGTTGAGGTAGTAAAGTGAAAGTCGCAGTAGGTGCAAGCTTTCTTGCAAAAAGGAATGTGGATATAGATACCGGCCATGCTATTTTGTTAAATAAAATGAAGATAAAACAGTATAGAAAAATGTACATAATATTCTGTAAATCAATTTAATGGTTTTTAAATATTCTACCTTTATCTTTTGCATTTTACCTTGATTTATGTTACTTTTGTTACTCAAATGTTACTATTTACATTTTATGAGTAACAAAAGTAACAAAGATTGTTTTACTTCACCTATTCAGCCATGGTCACCGTAAGATACAAGAAATTAAATGACGATAAATACAGTGCTTACTTGGATATTTATTCCGCTGCAGGTCAAGGCAAAGGTAAGCGCAATTATGAATTTCTCAAGATTTATGTGACCAAGGATTATTCCAATCCAAGTACTCGGATTGTCGAGGCAGATAAGGATAAGATGAAGGTCATCAAGGCAATCAGGAACAACCGTGAGGATAAGATGAGCTTTTCAGAGAATGGCTATCAGCAAACTGCAAAAATCAACTACAACCTAATCGATTATTTTCGCAGTTGTTTGGCCAAAAAGCACTATTATCGTTTAGAATGCGTGACCGTGCAATTGGAAAAGTATGCGGATGGTGAGATGATTTATTTCCAAGATGTTGATGAAGAATTTTTGGCTCTCTTCCAAGATTATCTTTTAAGTGTGGTCAGCCAGAATACGGCAAGTTCTTATATGACTACTTTTCGACAATATTTCAATAAGTTGGTCGTCAAGGGTATCGTGCAGGTTTCTCCATTTCCAACATTTAAGATTGTTGGGCTTGCCGAAACTGAAATTACGACCCTAAACATTGATGAGGTGCGAAAGTTAGCAGGGTGTATTCCCAAAAAGGGAAATAGCCAGATCAGGCAGGCCTTTCTATTTTGTTGTTTTACTGGGCTTAGGTTTTCCGATGTAAAAAAATTGACCTATGATGAAATTCAGGACGACCATCTTGTTTTCCGACCTGCAAAGACTACACAAAAGATTGTTAGGGTTCCATTGCTCGATGATGCACGCTCGGTAATGGAGAAGGTCGATATCCATCCAAAAAACAATAAGGTCTTTTGGGGTTTGCCCTCTAGCCAAGTTGTGAACCTCTATCTGAAGTTTTGGGGACTGGAGGCAGGAATTAAAAAGAGTTTACATTTTCATGCGGCAAGGCACACTTTTGCAACAATTGGTCTAACTTTTGGTATAGATGTTTACACGATGCAAAAACTGTTAGGACATTCCAAAATTGAAATGACTCAGCTTTATGCCAAAATCGTAGATGAAAAAAGAAAAGCAGAAATGTTGAAGTTTCCCAGCCTGTTAGATGAAAAAAGTACTCTTTGAGGTGTTATTGGTTGTAGTCTATTCTGCAATCTTCTTCCAGTTTGACCAGTTGAGGTTACCCTTTGTGATCGTGGGGGTATTCATGGTGCTTTGGATAGTTCCTATACAGCTCTTGCTTTCGGTAAGCGCCTCCAATTGGATGAACGAGATTATCGGAAGATACCACAGGTTATCTGTTGAGGAACGCTTGGCTCAGATTAGGTCAACTTTCGAAGGCCTATCCGATGTCGAAGCAGTAAAATTGAGATGGTTTTATATTCAAGCGTGCCTATTCCATTATATCATGATGCTTGTTGCGGCGCTTGGATTTGTAGCCTTGGCCCTACTTTTTCTTGCTGGCACCATAACCGTCAATGAACTCAAAACTACCACGATAGGAGTGCTCGGTGCAATCATTTCCGCTGTATTCGGCTACTTTACTTTGCCAAAATTATATCCTCCAGCAGTTAAGAAGAACCTGGATGAGACGTTCCATCTTTTCCTCAGTGCAGAATGGAAGAAAAAACTCTTCAGAGATGGACACCAAATTACCGAGCAATCCGTTGAAAGAACATTTTATGATTTTTGGTTGGAAGGTAAGACTCATGAAGAAAAAACCCTTGCCTTTTCTGAATTCATCGAGCAGATCAACGCTCAAAGTACAAATGGCCTGCTGCTGGAATGGGGGGATCATGAAAAGCTCGAGATCAGGTGCGTTATCCATGCTAGAGCTGTCAGCAAGTCGCTAGCGGGCTTTCTCAAATATTGCATAGAAGAGCGAAAGGTACTTTCAGACGAAATCCTTCACCATAGGCATAGAGAGCTTATAAGGGATGTGTTTCATCTGGAGGATATGAAAAGTCTGGTATTCCTCGAGGGGCAGCGGTACCGGAACACTCCAGTGGAGTACGTAGATCTGTACAGGATAAAATAGCCCTTCATTGTTTTTTTATCTATAATATAAACCTACTTTGTTCGATATAACAAAAGTCGTTCGATAGCTATCGAACGTTCGTATTCTGCTGTATTTATCTTTCCATTTGCAAGATAAAATGGAGGTAAGATGAAGATAAATCCAGAAAAAAGATTGATTGATCTGAAAGTTTCAGATCTGGTGGAAATTCTGCACCAAGAGTGTCCACGGATACCAGCAATTGCCCAGGTTAGCGAGGAGGATGAGATTGGTGGCTACGAAATTGCCGAACGGATTACCGGATATTCAAGACAAACCCTTTACCAGCTGAAATCTGCCGGACAATTGCCCTATCTGTCCCTGCCCAATGGCGGGGTACGGTTTTCCAAAAAAATAATCTTGACTTGGCTGCTGTCACATAGACGCCTTACTGAAGCCGAAGTTGCTGAAAAGGCAATAGAATTTGAGTTCAAGAGAAAGCTGCGAAGGAAATAGAAGGTATCTGCATACAAAAAAACGGCAACACTTTGTGCGCAAAAGCTGTCCGCCATATAAGGCTGCCAATTGAGGGGAAGTTGTCCATTTTCCTTCAAAAATGGAGCGAGCGGAGGTTGGGCAGAGCCCTACCTTTCTCGCCCCAGGCTATCGCCATGGGGGGCTAGCGCACCCTCCGGGGGTGCGCTCCCTTAGCTAACGAGCCTAAAGGCCACATTTCAGCACCCCAGCTAGGGTGCGATATATCTAGATATGCCAATATAACTGACATTATGGGAAACGAACGCCTAAGATCAATCAAATACTCCGAGGCCGAAGCGAGCAAGCTTGAAAAGCTTGCGCTAAAGCTGGGAAGGCCCAAACGACAGGTTTTCCTTCAGATGGTGGAGTACTTTTACAGAACAAAAAAAGATCCATTGGACATTAACGATGATATGCTAAAGGCTACCATCATGCGCCATTACAAGGACTATGTGGGTTTTATAAAAACGCAGGAGAACGAGCTGCTGATACCGACCAAACGGGACATTGGGAGGATGATCGACGCTCAGAAGAAAGTGATCACGGGATTTGGCCTTCTTGCCAAGCAGAATGAGCAGATGCCGGGACTTATCGAACGTCAGAACCAATATCTCAGCGGACTGGAGACCAATTATCGCAGGATTGCACAATTGCTAAAAGACAAAGAACACTTCAAGGCGTTGTTCCTCGGCATACTTGAAAGCTATGCCTCCGCTCGAGATAATCTATCGGCATTAGGTTCCAGAAAAGAAAAAGAGCAATTACTGTCCACTACATTGAACCAGATCAAAATGCTGTAGCCATGTACATCAACATTACCGACAAAAAAGAAGCGAACAACAAAGGTAGCTGTTCGAGCCTTGTCAACTATCTGGAAAAGGAAAACAGGATGCATCTTGCAGATGTACCAGACCGATGGTTTGGCCAAAATGGTGCTGAATTTGAACCTTTCGAAGTGCGCAAGGGCATAGATGCCAATATTGCAAAGCTTGGCAGACAGGATGCCAAATTCTACCTGATCAACATCAGTCCTAGCCAAAAAGAGCTCCGCCACCTTGAGGAGATGTTCGGCAAGAAAGGAATGTCAGAAGCACTGAAGATCTATGCGGAAAAAGTGATGGACGAATATGCCCGTAACTTCAATAGACCTGGTATAGATAGCAACGAGGACCTGTTGTGGTTTGCAAAATTGGAACATCACCGTTACTACAGCCATAACGACAAAGAGGTAAAGGAAGGCGCAAAAAAAAGAGGCGAACTCAAACAGGGGGACCAGCGGCATATCCAGGTCATTGTCAGCAGGAAAGATATAACCAATAAGGTCAAACTCAGTCCCATGAATGCTTCGCGCGGAAAAAATATGGAACATTCAAAGAAAATGGGTCAGTTCGACCGGACTGCCTTCAAGCGGTCTGGTGAAATGGTCTTTGATAAAGAATTCAGTTTTGAGAGGGGGTTGAAGGATACGATGGACTATGCCAATATTCAAAAGAACGGTACGTTCGAACAGCGAAAACAGCTGGATATACTTACCGTTGGAGCAAACATGCATGAAGATCCCAATGGGATTATGCCCAAACTCGCCATGGAGATTTCCAATGGGCTTTTCCAAAGCACTGGGGTGATGCTGGAACATCTAGGTACGACAGCTTCAAAATTTCTCGACATTATGCTCGAGCCTGTGCACGTGCCAATAGCACAGGAACCCAATCCGATGTTCAAGAAGAAAAAGAAGGTCCGCGAGCATGATCAATCCCAACAATTAAGTAGATGATAAAAAACAAATTATGAGTATACAAAAAGAACAATTAAAAATTTTTCAGGAGATCCAGTCACAGCTTGAGCTCAGGATCAGTGACTTGGAAAGAAAAGTGCCCGAATACCCGAGGATAAGAATTCCTGACTATTCGAATGATCTCAAGCTCGCACGCAGGTCCATCGAATCTTTCCTTGCCGCCGGTTACCAAAAACAAATGGCGCAGACCATGGATCAGATCAGGGAACTGGTTGAAAGCATGCCGCCTGTTGTTGTCGTGAAGCACCACCACCACTTCGCCAAATTGACTAAACGGGTGATAGTCGCATTTTTGGTGCTGATCGCCCTGCTTTCACTTGCGATTTGGCTTGCCTATTACTTTTACAACCACTGAGTATAATCAAAATTTGAAAAAACATGAAAAATTATGTAAATTTGAATATACTGGATTTTCAGCCATTGGCACTGAGCATTTTTATAGATGCCACAGAAACCCCGAAGGGCATCATTGTGCCACTTAGCGATTGGCCAAAGCTAAAACCAGCAATAGACCCACAAAGCCCACTTTGTAAGCTTATGGCAACGCTGACATTTGTACCTTTTCATGAACTTTCCCTAGAAGAGAAATCAATGCTTCTGGAGGACAAGCTGCGTGAAGCAGAACTGGAAAACCTGAGAAAGGGTTCCTTTCGCGCGTACAAAAATGAGCTCTGCACATCTCAAGATCTTTATATCAACGAATATGCTGACCGTAAGGAACTCGTTAGCGTCGATGTGAAAACTGGCAAGATTTCCTTGGTCAAAAAGCTGGATTGACATGAATGCCTTGCAGCTTTACGTTTTGGCCGGTCCCAATGGGGCGGGCAAATCGACCCTGTCCGAAACATTTGTTCCTCCCGGTACTGACATTTTTGACGGTGATAAGGAAATTGCACTTCTACGGGACAAATATCCGATGACCGATAGCGGCGACCTTTACGATGCGGCCAATGGTATTGTTTTCCAAAAGAGAAAAGAATATGCCATCGCTGCCGGAAACGATTTTGCATTTGAGACTAACTTTAGGACAAAGGAGGTCATGGAAAGTGTCAAGCAGTTCGAGAATGCGGGATATGAGACCAGGCTGATATTTATTGGCCTTCCAACGATAGAAGATTCACTTTTCCGCGTGGAAATGAGAGTGAAAGCCGGAGGACATTTTGTAGATGTCGATAATGTCGGTCGGAATTTTTCTGGGGGTATTGAAAATCTCATCAGTTTTTACGACAGGTTCACGTCTGTAGATATATTTGAGAGTTCGATGGAACAGGAGTCTCCGTTCAAAATGAATTCTCTAGTCACTATTAAGTATGGGATCATTACCGCACAGACTGAAAACCTGCCCAATTGGGTGATGAGGCTGAGTAGTGAGATTGATAATAAGCGTGAACAGGAAATCCGGTCGCATATCCAGAAACAGCCAAAGCAGGGAAAAAACAGAGGCCAAGATAGAGATGGTGGGATTGGATTGGTGAGATAGTGCGAATTCTGTATTACCCAGATTTTCCCCTCGCTCGTTTGCGGCCTACAAAAAAGGGAACGGCTGAAAGCCTGTTCCCTTTTCTTGTTCTTGCACCTACGGAAATAAATTGACGCGTCGATCCTAAAGATTGTAAAATAAATTAGGTATGTATCGGACTAACAGGGCTTTCAAATTCAAAGCTTTTTTCTAGACTAGTGCCCCGCCCTTTACAAGAAAAAAAATACCTAACAAAAGGACTACAAGCTACTATGGTTTTTATTCTTAAATCTTAATTACTGGTGAAATAATTTTTTAGATTCAATAGTGGAAGGAACTATTAATTTTTTTCTATAAAAAATTATCTTATCTCTACTAACCAAGCTGCAATAGTTTCTGCAATCAATAATTTAGCAGGTTCAGAAGCAGGATGTAAATCATCGAACATCCATATTTGTGTAACTGTTTTTTCTGTAGGGGGGCTCCTGTAGAAATCCAAGTTTTTTTGTCTTTCCAAAAACTGGTAGTCTTAATTTTCTGCTGGCTCCATCCTAATCGAGACCAAAGCTCAAATAATGGGAAGTTCCAATATTCAGCTAGTTTTTTTTGACCTTTTGATATGATTGGTTTTTTTTGGTTTTCGTAATGACCAATAATACATATCCTAGCTCGTGGATTATCTTCAAGGATTCGATCTATTATAAAATTCATTGCACCAATGTAATAGCTTCTATTTCTTGAATCATCAGGTATTGAATCCATATCTTTGGGGTTTGACAGATAGCTAAAATTATCGTTATGTCCATGATCGAAGATATATAAATCTGCTCTCTTTCCTTCCCCTAGATATCGCTTTAGTTTTACTTCCCAACTCCAATCTTTTATGTCCTCTTTTAATGCTTCGCTCAATGTGTCTGGAATAGTAGTTGAAGGTCTGAAAATTTTCTTCCATTTGTTATGAGCTCTTGTTTTTCTGATAAATTCTGTGAAAGTGATCTAACTACATTTTCCCAGGCCAGATCTTTCCAGCCATAAGGATCGTTGTTAGAAGTTTCTTTTTTTCCTCCTCTAACGCCAGAAGAACCTACAGCTTCATTGTAAACTTTTGCTCCTAATATACGACCAACAATTTCAGGATAGCCTTGAGCCGGAATTGACGTGCCAAACCACACGATTTAAAAATACTCGAACTGAGTTTATTTCAAGGAGAGTATAAGTAAAGAAATGGTGGAATTTTAAATAGTTTTTTGAACGTCCACTTTTAATAACAATGGGCTCTTTGTAATTCTGAGCACAGCGAAGACCGCGAAGCAGCTACGAAGTAAATCTACTATTTTATTTGCTAAAGAATAGATCTCTCCGATAATCGGAGCAGGCTCTAAAGTCGGAATGACAAAATGCTCAAAAAAGGGTGCTTATTACAGACATTCGCCAGTTTTTTTGTTTGTTTTAATTTAAAGCGAACTACGTAAATTCAAATAGAAAGGAACTTTTATATGCTCTCTACTATTATTTAAAATACATTTTGCGGTTTCGGAACCTAGCATGCTAAAATCTGTTGAAATGGTGGTAATGCCATCTAAAATGATGCGTTTTACAGGGGTTTCGTTGTAAGAGATAATGCCAACTTCGTTACCCGCTTTCCAATTTAAAGCAATAATTTTTTCGGCAAGTTCTACCAAATCATCTTCCATTAAACAAATGTAGGCTTCTCCTTTTTGAATTTCATGCGACTCAAAGTTGTTGATTACTTGATATGAAAACGCATATTGATTACAAAAGCGAGAAAATCCTTCTAGTATTTCATTAGGGAAATAGCTGTTTTCTGGGAAAATGATTTTGATGGTATGGTATTTAGATAAGCTATCTAAAGCTTCACTTAGCGCTTGGTAAATATCCTTCGAAAAATCTTCATAAACTGCTGCAAATTGCCCTTCTATTTTGGGGATGAGCTTGTCTAATATAATCAGCTTATCCTTATCAATCATGTTAATGACATCTTCGGGTGGTTCAAAGGCATCAATAAAATGTGGAATAATTACATAATGGCTGTAGTCTTCCTTCTTATTGATGAGTAATTTTTTAAAAAGCGTAAAATCATTATTATAAACATAGAAATCAATCGAAGCTCTATCTCCAAGCGTTTTAGAAAACGAATCGTAAATAATTTTTTTATGCGAACTCAGCTTGTTGAATAGCAAACAGACTTTTGTACGGGTAGAAAAAGAAGTGTTGGCAATAAAAAACCCTTTTCCTGGAACAGACTCAATAATGCCAAGCTTGCGCAATTGCCTATAACCTTTTTCTGCCGTGTCTCGGGATAGTTCTAGCTTAAAACTCAACTCGTTAATAGAAGGTAAGGGACTGTTTTTTTGTAGAATACCTTTTTCTATAGCCAAGTAAATTGAATTTACCAGTTGCTTGTATTTCGGTGTAGACGAGTATTCATCTATGATAATATAAGAGTTGAGGTCTAAAGGTTTCATTATTCAAATATAAAAAAGCTAAGGCCATATCAAACACATAACAGTACATAACAGCTACACGATAAACAGGTGCTAATTTTAGAGAACCAAAATATAAATTAAGTATGCACGCATTTTTAGGAGTTATTTTTCACTTTATCGGGGGCTTCGCCTCTGGCAGTTTTTACATCCCATATAAAAAAGTAAAAGGATGGGCTTGGGAAAGTTATTGGATTGTAGGCGGTGTTTTCTCGTGGTTAATTGTACCACCGTTGGCCGCTTTCTTGACCATTCCAAATTTTTGGGAAATCATTACATCAGCAAATGAAAATACTTTAAAGCTTACTTATTTTTTTGGCGTGCTTTGGGGTATCGGCGGATTAACCTACGGACTTGGTGTACGTTATCTAGGCGTATCGTTAGGTAGTAGCATCATTTTAGGTCTTTGCATGGTGTTAGGCTCAATTTTACCATCTATTTACTTCAGTTTTTTCCCCGAAGCAGGCAAAGATACTTTCGAGATGTTCATTTATACGCCATGGGGAAGAATGGTGATGTTGGGCTTAATAGTTTGTGTGCTGGGTATCGTCATCTGCGGTAAAGCAGGGATGATGAAAGAAAAAGAAATAGATACTGCAACTACCGACCCTCACGGTGTTACAGTAAAAACAGAATACAAATTCGGGTTAGGACTTTTAGTAGGTATCATTTCTGGAGTACTTAGTGCTTGTTTCAATTTCGGTATCGAAGCTGGTAAACCTATGGCCGATATGGCAAACGACTGGTGGAAAATTGCAAATCCGGCAGAGAAAGGGAACTTTCTTTTCCAAAACAACGTCACTTATATTGTAGTGCTTTGGGGCGGTTTAACTACCAATTTTATTTGGTGTATGCTGTTGAACAAGCGTAACCGCACATTTGGCGACTATACCAATTCGAAAACACCGTTGATAAAAAACTACTTCTTTTCTGCTTTGGCGGGCACCATGTGGTTTTTACAATTTTTTTTCTACGGAATGGGCGAGAGCAAAATGGGTAACGGTGCCAGTTCTTGGATATTACACATGGCATTCATCATCCTTATCGCAAATGTTTGGGGCTTGATTTTAAAAGAATGGAAAGGCGTTTCGAAGAAAACTTTAACTACAGTAATTGTAGGCATACTCACTATCATAGCCTCGGTATTTATTGTTGGCTATGGAAATTCACTTAGATAAAATAAATAATAATCATAATTTTTAGATACATGTCTGTTAAGGAAACAAATTACAAATACGTGAGCTACTTATGGGATGACGAAGTTGCGGCTAAATTGGCTGGTGATGAAGTAGCATTGTTAATCTATCGTTCTAACCTTTTAGGTGCCGATTTGCGCCTAACTAATTACGGAGGTGGAAACACTTCTTGTAAATTGATGGAAAAAGATCCGCTTACCAATTCGGAAACTGAAGTGATGTGGGTAAAAGGTTCTGGTGGCGATTTAGGGACTTTAAAGAAAAGCGGTTTAGCTGCACTTTATGTTGATAGGTTGCGTAGCTTAAAAAACATTTACAGAGGTGTAGAACACGAAGATGAAATGGTGGCGCTTTTCAATCACTGTATTTTCGATTTAGATTCAAAAGCACCTTCTATTGATACGCCGTTGCATGGATTTTTGCCTTTTGCACATATAGATCATTTACACCCAGATGCAGCTATTGCTATCGCGGCAGCTAAAGATGGTAAAAAAATAACACAGGAGCTTTTTGGCGGTGCTATTGGATGGGTAGAATGGAAAAAACCAGGCTTTGAATTAGGCTTATCACTAAAAAAATGTTTAGATGAAAACCCTGGAATTCGTGGCATTATGTTGGGCTCTCATGGGCTTTTCACTTGGGGCGATACCGCTTACGAAAGTTACGTGAACACGCTAGATGTGATTGAAAAATGCTCAGCGTATTTGAACGAAAATTATGGTAAAAAAGGACCAGTTTTTGGCGGTCAAAAAATAGAAAGCCAAACAGAGAACGTAAGAAAACACCAAGCGGCAGCTTTAGCACCTGTGCTTAGAGGTTTGTGTTCATCTAAACAACACATGGTAGGTCACTTTACCGACGATAGTAGAGTGTTAGAGTTCATTAACTCTAATGATTTATCACGTTTGGCTCCATTGGGAACCAGTTGTCCAGATCACTTTTTAAGAACTAAAATCAGTCCGTTGGTGTTAGATTTAGCATCTAATGCTGATTTGACAGATGCCGAAGCTTTAAAGCAACAACTTAGCCCAGCTTTTGAGGCTTACCGCCAAATGTACACCGAGTACTACGAGAAATGTAAGCATCCAAATAGTCCAGCCATAAGAGATACCAATCCGGTAGTAATTTTATATCCTGGTATCGGTATGTTTACTTTTTCTAAGGATAAACAAACGGCCAGGGTAGCGGCAGAGTTTTATATCAATGCTATTAACGTAATGAAAGGTGCAGAGGCAGTTTCCGAATATACTTCGCTACCACATCAAGAAGCTTTTAATATAGAATATTGGTTGTTAGAAGAAGCAAAATTGCTACGCATGCCTAAACCCAAACCATTGACCGGAAAAATTGCCTTAGTAACGGGCAGTGCTGGTGGTATTGGTAAAGCAATTGCCAAGAAATTTGTTTCAGAAGGTGCTGTAGTTATCCTGAATGACATGAATGCTGAACGTTTAGCACAAGCTGGCGAAGAGTTTGAAAAGCAATTTGGTAAAGATGCTTATGCTACTGCTCAATTAAATGTTACCAGCGCAGAAGATATCAAGACAGCATTTGAAACAGCTGCTTTAGCTTTTGGCGGGATAGACATTGTGGTAAATAATGCAGGTCTTTCTATTTCTAAATCTATCGAAGGTCACACAGAGAAAGATTGGGATTTATTATACGATGTTTTGGTAAAAGGTCAGTTTTTAATAACTCAAGCTGCCACAGCCATCATGAAAAAGCAAGAAAAAGGTGGAGACATCATCAACATTGTTAGTAAAAATGCGCTAGTAAGTGGGCCAAATAATGCAGGTTATGGCAGTGCAAAAGCAGCGCAACTACATTTAAGCAGGTTAAACGCAGCAGAGCTAGGTGCCGATGGTATTAGAGTAAATGTGGTTAATCCAGATGCGGTAATTAGCGACAGCAACATTTGGGCTGGCGGTTGGGCCGAAGGCAGAGCAAAAGCTTACGGTGTTACTGTAGAAGAGCTTCCTGCTTACTATGCAAAGCGTACATTGTTAAATCAAGTGATATTGCCAGATGATATTGCCAATGCTTGTTTCACATTTGTGGGCGGCTTAATGCATAAATCTACAGGTAATGTTTTGAATGTGGATGGCGGAGTAGCCATGGCATTCGTAAGATAAGTTTTTAGTACTTTAGTTTTGAGAGCTGCATAAAGGGGATGGTTTAGCAGTAGTACTGTCCCCTAAGTAGCGCCTTAGTTTATTATACCAAATATAATTCCGATGAATATTGAACACAAAGATATAGCCCTACACAATGAAACTTTAGGCGAAACACACCAACGTAATTTAAACCGATTGAAAGAAGATTGGGGTACCATTGCCATAGATCAAGCTATTGCTAAACTGGTTGCCTTTCAAATTGCTATTCCAAGTTGGGCCTTAGGTACTGGTGGAACTCGTTTTGGAAGATTTGCTATTTCAGGTGGCGAACCAAGAACTTTAGAAGAAAAGATAGAAGACGTAGGCTTATTACATCAGTTAAATGCTGCAAGCGGTGCAATATCTCTCCATATCCCATGGGATATTCCAACAGATGTGGAGCAAATAAAGAAATTAGCTCATCAAAAAGGTTTGCTTTTCGATGCGGTAAACTCAAATACATTTCAAGACCAACCAAATGCACCACTGAGCTATAAATTTGGTTCGTTGCAACACGTAAATAAAGCGGTAAGGCAACAAGCAATTGCGCATAATATAGAAGTGATTAAGCAGGGCGATGGTTTAGGTTCTAAAGCCTTAACAGTTTGGTTGGCCGATGGATCTTGTTTTCCTGGTCAGCTAAATTTCAGAAATGCTTTTGAAAATACTTTAGACAGTTTACAACAAATTTATTCGGCTTTGCCTTCAGATTGGACTTTGCTGGTAGAGTATAAAGGTTTTGAACCTAATTTCTATTCAACTACCATTGCCGATTGGGGACAATCTATGTTGTTAGCCAATAAACTAGGTGCAAAAGCAAAAACACTGGTAGATTTGGGGCATCATTTGCCTAATGCAAACATTGAACAAATTGTTGCCTTGTTATTGATGGAAAGCAAGTTGGGTGGTTTTCATTTCAACGATTCAAAATATGGTGATGATGATTTAACGGCAGGTGCTGTTAAGCCTTACCAACTGTTCTTAATATTTAACGAATTGGTAGAAGGAATGGATGCCAAAGGGATGAACCACGCTAAAGATTTAGGCTGGATGATTGACGCATCGCACAATGTGAAAGATCCTTTAGAAGATTTATTGCAATCTGTTGAAGCTATTATGTTGGCTTATGCACAAGCTTTAATGGTAGATAGAGAAGCTTTAGTGCAAGCGCAGCAACAAAATGATGTAGCACAAGCACAAGAAATACTACAACACACATTTAGAAGTGATTTTAGAGCATTAGTGGCCGAAGCAAGGTTGAGAGCTAATGCAGCTTTAAATCCTTTACAACTATATAGAACACTAAACTGTAGAGCGCAATTAATTAATAAAAGAGGTAAAAACACTACTGCTACCGGGTTATAGATATGACTAGAGAAGAAAAGATACCAGTGGTAGCTGTCTTTGATGTAGGGAAAACCAATAAAAAGCTTTTTCTCTTTGATGAAAACTATAGAGTGGTTTTTGAGCGGTCGGCACGTTTTACAGAAACTGTAGATGAAGATGGCGACCCCTGCGAAAACCTAGACAGTTTAAGGCTTTCTATTTTCGATTCGTTGAGGGAGGTTTTTGCGCATCCAAAGTTTGAGATTAAAGCAATTAATTTTACTTCTTATGGTGCTAGTTTGGTTTATATTAACGAAAATGGTACACCACTAACACCGCTTCAAAATTATTTAAAAAGTTATCCTAAAGCTTTAAAAGATGAATTTTATAAGAAGTACGGTGGAGAAGAATTGTTTGCTGCTAAAACTGCATCGCCAGTATTAGAAAGTTTAAATTCGGGTATGCAGTTTTATAGGCTAAAAAATGAAAAGCCCGATGTTTTTAAGCAGGTGAAATATGCTTTGCACTTACCGCAGTACCTCAGTTTTTTGATTAGTGGAAAAGCCTACTCAGATAAAACTAGTTTGGGTTGTCATACCAATTTTTGGGATTTTGAGAAAGATGATTATCACGCTTGGCTAACAGAAGAAGGAATGGTGGAAAAAATGGCACCAATTATGCCTTTTAACCACGTTTCACCTGCGGCTTTTCCGGGTAGTAGTTACAGTGTTGGCATCGGATTGCACGACAGTTCTGCTGCGTTAACTCCATATCTCATCAGTTTTAAAGAACCATTTGTACTGCTATCAACAGGTACTTGGTGCATTTCGTTAAATCCGTTTAACCAACAAATACTTACGCCCAACGAGCTTAACCAAGACGTACTTTGCTACATGCAATATGAGGGAAAAGCCGTAAAAGCATCACGCTTGTTTTCGGGTTTTGCTTACGAGCAACAAACCAAACGAATAGCCGCTCATTTTAACTGCGATGTCTTGTTATTTAGAAATGTTGCCTACAAACAAGAGTTAGTAAAATCGTTAAATACAGAAAATTTAACAACTGAAAATTGGCGATCGCTACCGTTTGAAAAGAGAAACCTCAACGAGTTTGAAAATGAAATAGTAGCTTATTACCAATTAATGGTCGATTTGGTACTGCAACAATATCATTCTACCAAATTAGTACTCAAAGGAACGTCTGCTAAACGCATTTTTGTTGATGGTGGCTTTAGTAAAAATGCAGTTTTTATGAACCTTTTGGCAACTGTATTTCCAAACTACGAAGTTTATGCTGCACACATGCCACAAGCAACAGCCATTGGGGCTGCTTTAGTTATCCATAATGTATGGAACACAAAACGACTGCCTAACGACATTATCGACCTCAAACTATACACACCAACCATCAACAAGAACTAAAAATGAACTTACAATATAACCAAGCTTACCCAGGTATAGACGATTTGAGGAGAAAGGCTAAAAGCAAAATCCCACGTTTTGCCTTCGAATATTTAGATGGAGGATGTAACGAAGATGTAAACCTTCACCGTAATACCGAAGAACTTCGCGATGTACAGTTAAATCCTTACTATTTAAATGGGCACGAAGGTTCGAACATGACGGTTGAGCTTTTTGGGAAAACTTATCAAGCTCCGTTTGGCGTAGCACCTGTGGGTTTACAGGGATTAATTTGGCCAAATTCTCCAAAAATATTGGCTAAAGCTGCTTACGAACATCAAGTTCCATTTATTTTAAGTACGGTTTCAACCAGTTCTATCGAAGAAATAGCCAAAATTACCAATGGCGATTTTTGGTTTCAGCTTTATCATCCGGCAGAAGAAAAACTAAGAGATGATATTATCAGAAGGTTAAAAGAGGTAGGATGTAAGGTGTTGGTGATTTTATCTGATGTGCCTACTTTTGGTTTTAGACCACGCGACATTCGAAATGGTTTGGCTATGCCGCCACGTATGACACTGAAAAACATAGTGCAAACTATTGGACGACCACATTGGGCTTTGCAAACTTTAATGCATGGTACACCAAACTTTGCCACTATGCAACCTTACATGCCAAAAGGTTTAGATATGAAACAGCTTGGTGCATTTATGGATCGTACCTTTTCTGGACGATTGAGTATGGAAAGAATTGCAGCTATAAGGCACCAATGGGATGGAAAATTGGTAATTAAAGGAATTGCAACTCCAGAAGATGCGCAGTTAGCCATTAATCTTGGTGCCGATGGAATTATTGTGTCGAACCACGGAGGCAGACAATTGGACTCTGCAGAATCTGCCATTGCTTCTTTAAAAAATCTGGTTTCGTTTAAAGATCAAATAAAGATTATGATGGATAGTGGTATTCGTTCTGGTGCTGATGTAGCAAGGGCTTTGGCAGTAGGTGCTGATTTTACTTTTCTTGGTCGTACGTTTATGTATAGTACTGCTGCGCTTGGAAATGAAGGTGGACAACATGCAATGGCGATACTGAAACGTCAATTAAAACAGGTGATGGAGCAAGTTAATTGTAGCCAAGTGTCCGAGTTACACAGGCACCTCATTAGATAATAGGTTATGAAATAGTCCGTTAGTTTTGTTGCTGAAAAGATAAGAAGCAAATTCTTTTTAGAAGGATGGTTTTCGTAGTTAGTATAATTGGCAATAATTGTGTTTTACCTTATCGTTACACAGTATAATTGAATTTTGAAATATTAATAAAAATAACCACTTTTAGCTATATAAAAGTCTAACCAAATAATAAAATTGCTTAATACAGTAGATCATAGCCTAGATATAAAACTTCTCTGTTCGGGGGACGAGACTGCTTTTTCTCGCGTATACGAACAGTTTAGTGGTCAGGTTTATAGATTAGCTTTTCGCTTTTTAAAGAGTAAAGAATTAAGCGAAGAAATTGTACAAGAAACCTTTATAAAACTTTGGGTAAATAGAAGCAAGCTTGAGGTTGAAGGCAATTTGTGGTTGTATTTATATGTTTTAGCTAAAAGACTTTGTTTAAACGAACTGAGAAAGGTAAGCCATTCTGAAGAACTGTTCGCAAAGTTGTTAATCGACACTAAAGATGCATCTAATCAAACCGAAGAGGAAATTGTAGCAGCAGATTTAGAGAAATTTACAACATCACTTTTAAATAAACTTCCAAGTCAGCAGCAAATCGTGTTTAAACTTAGCAGAGTTGATGGGTTAACACATCAACAGATCGCAAATCAGCTTCAAATCTCTTCAAATACGGTTAAAAATCACATGACGGCTGCATTGAAAACAATCAAATCTAATTTGAAACAATCTGATTTAACTTATGTAATCGCTTTAGCGTTTCTATTAGAAAAATAGAAATTATTGGTTGTTCGTAGTAGGCATTAACTGAATTTTTTCAAGTAAGTTTTTTGTTTAAATCGTAGTTTTTCAGTGTGTTGTGGTTTTTATTTCTGCTTGTTTTATCCATCGCCTAGCTTCTCTTTCTATTTTTTAAAAAAAAAATATTTCACTAGACTAGTCGTATAGTGAAACTCGTGTGTTCTATTATTACTAACCAAGCCCAAAAAGGGAATAAACTTAAAAAATCGTGTCTGACGAAAAACTATATCAGTTGTTAAGGGAATACTTCGGCAACACCATATCTGCTACAGATTGTGCTGAGCTATTGAAATATCTAGATGAAGGTGACAAAGAAGTGACCTCGTTAGCTATTGATGAGGTTTTACAGGAGTTTAAGAATGGACCAATTTACAGCGAAGAGCAGTCAAAAAAAGTCTTTAACAGGATACTGACCGATGATAGGTTTGTAAAGCATAAAGTTAAACCGATTGTTAGCATTAAACTTAAATGGTTGCAATACGCAGCTGCATTTATTCTTATACCTCTAGCTGTAACGTATTTTGTGCTCAGTTATCACTCTAAAAACATGGTGGAGAAGGTTAATAACATAGCCAATGTTAAGATGCCTACTACTGATACAACTAAAGTAATTCTTAGCACCAGTAAGGGGATGTCGATAGCATTAGACAGCAACAACAAGCAAGGTGGTTTAATTGACTTAGGAGGAAATGCGATAACAAACCAAGCTAGCGAAAGAATGCTTGCTTACGAAAATAAAAATAGTTGGATTGCAAAAGAAGCTGTTTTTCATACTTTGTCGGTTCCAAGGGGAACAAATTATAGCGTTCATTTACCTGATGGGACAAAAGTATGGCTAAACTCGGCTACTTCATTAACCTATCCATCAGCATTTTTGGGGAAAGAACGTAAGGTGATATTAAGTGGAGAGGCTTATTTTGAAGTAGCTAAAAATCAGCAAAAGCCATTTGTTATTGAAGCCAACGGAAGTGCTGTACAGGTTTTAGGAACTCATTTTAATGTTTCATCATACAAAGATGATGACGACGTGACTACTACTTTATTGGAAGGTTCTGTTAAAGTCTTCAATAAACATAATTCAGTTGTACTTAGCCCTGGAAAGCAAGCGATTGTAGCAGCAGAAAATAAAATCATTGATATTAAAACCGCTAATACAGAAGAAGTAATGGCTTGGAAAAATGGATATTTCGTTTTTGCAGATGCCGATATGAAATCTATTATGAAAGATTTGGCCAGGTGGTACAATATAGATGTGGAATTTAGAGGCGAAGTAGCTAAACAGTATTTTGGAGGCACTTTCTCTAAGAAGAAAAGCCTGGAAGAGCTATTAGAAAACCTAGAAGATTTAGGTAATATTCAATTTAAAATAGAAGGAAGGAGAGTAATTGTTATGCCATAAAATGTAATAAGTATGAATATAACAATTATCTAAAACCAGGAGCGTTTGCCCCGCCCCCGGTTAAACCAGCCTTGAACAAGCTGAGCCAGGTAATTGATCAATTGCAGATAACAACCAATATTAATTAAACCTAACGAACCAAATGTATAAAAAAATTACTGCATTAGTATGCACTAAATGTTCCTGCATTCCCCTTAAATTATTATTGATGATGAAACTTGTTCTAGGCCTAGTATTCTTGGTGTGTATGCAGGTAAGCGCTGCTAGTTTTGCGCAAAAGGTCAGCATATCAGTAAAGAATGCTCATTTAAAAGAAGTTTTTAATTTATTGAGGAAAAAGACGGGATATGATTTTCTGTATAATTCTAACGAGTTAAACAACAGCTCAAGAGTAACTATTACAGCCGATAATGAAGATTTAAAGAGTGTATTAGATAGATGCCTCAGCAATCAACCGTTAATCTACAGTATTAAGGAAACCACTATTCTTATTAAAAAGAAACCACAATCTGCTGCAACAGTACAGCAGGCAACCGTAACAGGTAAAGTAACAGATGAAAAAGGCGAACCTTTGGCGGGAGCCAGCGTTTTTGTTAAAAATCAAAATACTACCGTAACTACTAGTAATGATGGTAGGTATACTATTAGGGTTCCTAATAACAACGCTGTGTTAGTTTTTTCTTTTGTAGGCTACGAAACCGCCGAAAGAATAGTGTTGAATAATAAAGAAATCAACATATCACTTAAAACACAGGAGGTGGGTCTAAATGATGTGGTGGTGGTAGGATATGGAACTCAAAGAAAAGGAGATTTAACAGGTTCTATTGCTAGTATTTCTGAAAGAGATTTAGAAAAGGTTTCTACTGTGACCTTTGATATGAAATTGCAGGGAAGGGCTGCTGGAGTTATGGTTACTCAAACATCAGCAGAGCCAGGAGGTAACGTAAGTATTAGGGTTAGGGGTAGCAATTCCGTTTCTGGAGATAATGAGCCGCTATATGTCGTAGACGGATATCCGCTTCCTACCTTAAGCGAAGCATCTGGTAATGGTTACGGACAAGAAGCAAATCCTTTATCGGGCATTAACCCAGACGATATAGAGTCTATTCAAATATTAAAAGATGCATCTTCAACAGCTATTTATGGCTCTAGAGGAGCAAACGGCGTAGTAATTATCACTACAAAACGAGGTAAAGAAGGTAAAGCAAGTATCGTTTTCGAATCGTTAACAGGGGGTAACAATATTATTAATTTGCCAGAAATGGGTACCGCGCAACAATATGCGCAAGAAAGAAATGATTATTCCATTTCTTTGGGGCAAGCACCTCCTTATGATGGCTCATCGGCACGTTTGCCATTGCCAGAAAATGCAGGTATAGGAACAAGATGGGTTGATCATATTCTTCGTACTGGAATTACACAGAAATATCAATTAGGTATTAATGGTGGAACAAAGCTTTCTAAATACAATATTTCTGGTAACTATTATACAGAAGAGGGAGTTATTGTTAATTCGAAAATGGGGAGAGGAAATGTGAGAATTAATTTAGACAATACACTTTCAGATAAATTAACATTATCAACCACAATAAACCTTACCAGTATTAAAAATAACAGGGTACAAGCGGGAGGTATTTCTACCAATAGACTTGCAGACCCTATTTTGCTAGCGTTAAGAGCAAACCCTGTTGTTCCATTAACTGCAACTGGTACTAGCGAATACGGAGGCAATATATTTGGTGATACAGACGGTAATTTTTTTGAAAATCCTGTTACTTTGGCAACAGACAAAAAAGACATCATATTAAACGAAGACTATTTTGCAAATGTAAAAGGGGTTTACAAGTTCAATTCTTATTTTTCTGGAGTAGTTAACGCGGGTACCACAAGAAGATATAGTCAACGAGACATATACTATCCTAGAGAAACAACGGCATTAGGTTATCAAAACAGTGGTTATGCGTTCGTAAATAAATACCAAAGTCAAGATTATGTAGTTGAAGCTTATTTAAAATACAATAGATCTTTTAAAAATAAACATAATTTAGATATCATTGGAGGAACTTCTGTACAGCAGAATGTCACAAAATCACATATATCAAGTTATTCAAATTTTCCCGATGATATTTTAACTACCGAAGCATTACAGTTTGCTACTTCTATATATACACCAAGAACCACCAAACTAGAAAGAACACTAAGGTCATTCTATTTAAGAACTAATTACTCTTTCCTTAACAGATACTTATTTACATTTTCCGGCAGGGCCGATGGTTCTTCAGTATTCGCAGCAAATCATAAATGGGGATATTTCCCATCAGGTGCTTTTGCATGGAAAATATATAATGAGCCGTTTTTCAGATCTTTAACTCCAATTTTTTCAGACCTAAAACTCCGAGCAAGTTATGGTTTAACAGGAAGCCAGTCGATAGCTCCGCTAGGTTCTCTGTCGCAGATAGGAAATGCTAACTATGTTTCTGGAGAAACATTAATATCTGGTACAGCCATAACATCGGTAGGAAACAATGATTTAAAATGGGAACAAACGAGGCAGCTTAATTTGGGCTTAGACATCGCCTTGTTTAAAAATAGATTAAAAATAACTGTTGATGCTTACGAGAAAAATACAGACAGACTATTGCAAACGTTAAATATTCCGGCTTCATCTGGTTTTAAAACGATGATTGTGAACATGGGTAGTGTGAGAAATAAAGGACTAGAGTTTGATGTTTCTGGAGATATCATAAAGACCAAAGGTTTTCAATGGAATTCTTCGGTAAACGTAAGTTTCAATAGACCAACTGTGACCGATTTAGGAGGTAATTCTGAAATATATGGATTAGGTCCAACTACGGCTGCAGTATTTTTAAGAAGTACTCCACTTACCATTATACAAGTAGGACAAGGTTTGCCAATGTACTATGGATTGGTAGCTGAAAGATTGATACAGAAAACAGATTTTGACGGCAGCGGAAATCCAACATTTGCAATGTTTAACAACGAAAAAAGACCGGGACAATGGCTGTATAAAGACGTAAATAATGATGGTGTGATTAATGCGTTAGACAGACAGGTAATAGGAAACCCCAATCCAAAAGCAATATTTGGTTACAATAATGAAATAAACTACAAAAAGTTCACTTTAAATATCTTTTTCCAAGGAGTTTTGGGTAACGACGTAATGAATATCAGTAAAGCCTATCTAAGTACAGGTATGGTACACTTAAATAAATCGGCAGATTGGTATCAAAACAAATGGACACCAGAAAATCCAACTAACAATATCAATTACACTGGATTTGGAACAGTACAAGATAACCTGGTTCCAGGAAATTATTACATAGAAGATGGTTCTTACTTAAGACTTAAAAATGTTGGTTTGGGATACAATTTGGCATTAAAGAAAGGAGCAATTAAAAATCTCATTTTTAATGTATCTGCAACTAATTTGTTAACCATTACTAATTATTCTGGTTTCGATCCAGAAGTAGGCATTTTCGGTAAAAACAATCTTTTACCATCTATGGATTTAGGCTCTTACCCTAGAGCAAGAACAGTGTTTTTTGGAGTTAAATGTCATCTTAAATAGTTTAAGCCATGTCAAAAAAGTATTTCATATTATTAATAATTCCTGTATTAATCGCAAGTGCTTGCGGTAAACTGGACGAAAAAATATATTCATCTCTAACACCAGAGGTATATTTTAGAAACGCTGGAGATGCAAAAGTTGCATTGTACGGAGTATACAATACGCTTAATAGGCAACACTTTTATACAAACGATTTGTTTGTAATGTCTTTTTTGCCAAGTAAATATGTGGTAACAAGATTAGGGACGCACAAACCTTATGCGAGTTTTAATTTCGCCGTTACAGATCCAAGAATATCGAGAACTTGGGCATCATTATATCTCACCATAAGTAGGGCCAATGCAATAATAGACCGAGTTCCAGGGATAGATATGGATGAGAACTTAAAGGCGCAATATGTGGGCGAAGCCAAATTTTTGAGGGCAATGTCTTATTTTTATTTGGTAAGGTTATTTGGAGGAGTACCGCTAAAGATAAAAGAAACAACAGGCATAGAAGGAATTCACTCACCAAGAGCAAGCGTACAAGCCGTTTACGACCAAATTATAGAAGATTTAAAATACGCTGAAACAGGATTACCACCAATAAGACCCATTACCGATAGGGGAAGAGCAACAAGAGCCGCAGCTAAAACCTTGTTAGGTAAAGTCTATCTAACTATGGCTGGCTATCCACTTAAACAGACCGATAAATGGGCATTGGCCAGAACCAAGTTAAAAGAGGTAATTGACGAAAAAGATACCTACGGTATAGATTTGCTACCAGTTTTTAAAGACGTATTCGATGTAGCAAAAGAAGCGGCCAATAAAGAAGCTATATTCGCTATTCAATTTTCTAATTTGCCCGATCAGGGAAGTGCTTTGGCATTTTTTGCTGCTGGCTTAAATTCTGATTATGCTACTTCATACGGTCAGTATAATTATGGTTTCACAACTGCTTTTAGAAATTTGTATTTAGCTACAGATACTCGAAGAGATGTTACTGCTTTATGGTCGTACAGAGCATATAACGGTGCTACCGTTACTTACCAAACAAGTACCTACTACAGAGATCCTAGCGGATTAGCGTTGGGTAAATATCAGGATGGCCCAGCAGGTAAGGCGGCTTCTAACGTTAGGCATGCTAATGATATGTTGTTGTTGCGCTACGCAGATGTTCTACTAATGTATGCTGAAGCCGAAAATGAGGTGAATGGTCCAGGCGATATCAATGATCCTAACAGTGCTTATGCATATTTGAATAAGGTAAGGGCAAGATCGTCAGCTGCATTGCAAACTACAGTAGTTTCTCAAGTAGATTTTAGAAACTTAATTTACTTAGAGCGAGTAAAAGAATTATCGGGAGAACTTCACGAATATTACGATGTACAAAGGTTAGAACGCTTAAAAGATCATATGGATAATTCTTTTGAAGTATCACTTGCTGGTATGGTTTACAATACAAGAGCATACCTGTATCCAATTCCAGATGATGAAATTGCGGTGAACAATGCGATAAGTCCATCAGATCAAAATCCGGGTTATTAGCGCTTACGAAATAGCATAATCAAATTATTAATAAGGTAGGTGTAAAACGCTCTGCATAGAGCGTTCTATGCCTGTCTTTGTCCCTAAAAAAGCTAACAACGAAATAGGCAATGAAAAGACAATACTTATTTTTATACATATTTATCTTCGTTTTAAGTATTAGAACTGTTGTTGCTCAGGTAATTAACGCTAATTTTACCCCAGGTAACCTACTCGTTGTTAGGGTTGGAGATGGTGTGTCAGATTTATCGGCAAATGCTCAGAAAGTTTATCTAGACGAATACACTCCTGGTGGGGTTCTGGTAAACACTGTAGAAATTCCGACTGTAGCTAATGGCAGTAACCACGCTTTTGTTATTGGTGGAAATACCGCTACTTCTCACGGTGCTGGAAATTTATCGCCTAATGGCCAATATCTTGCTTTGGCGGGATACAACGCTGTACCAGAAACTGCACTTGCAAGTCTTCAAGATGTAGTAACCAAACGTGTTTTTGCAATTATCAGTAATGGAGCAACGCAGCCAGTAATTAATACAACAACGGCATTAACCATAGCTAATGGCGATAATCGTACGGCGATAACTACTGATGGTAATGCCATCTGGTTTGGCGGAACATCTCAAGGCGTGCAGTACACCACATTAGGCAGTACAACTTCGGTACAAGTATCGGCAACGCCATCGCCAACCAGAGGTACACTAAGTATATTTAACGGACAGCTTTACCAAAGTACTAACCAAAATCCGTATCGTATAGCTAAAATTGGAAATGGTTTACCTACTTCATTAACTACAGCAACTGCGATATCAGGTATACCTGCAACTGGCTCAAATTTGCCAGCAGAGCATGCAGCATGCGGCTATGTTTTCTTCGATGTAGATCCACAAATTCCTGGTAACGATTTGCTCTATTTTGTAAGTGAATTGGGCAGCGGAAATCTCCAGAAATACAAATACGACTCAAGTAGTGCTACATGGGTAAATATTGGATCGGTTACAGGAGGTAATTTAGCTTCCGTAAGGGGCCTTGCAGGTTCTTTGGTTAACGGTGTGCCTATTTTATATGGTGTTGGGGCGAATAAAATTATAAAGATTGTAGACAATGCTCCTTATGGAAGTAACCTTTCTGCCACAGTTAGTGTATTAAAAACGGCTGCTGCTAAAACGGCTTTTAGAGGCTTAACGTTCACGCCAGGAACCATCGCAAAATACACTAACAACAATTATTTTCAATACAGCTTTAATGGTTCAAAATCAGATTTAAAAGATTGGTCATTTACGCCCGATGCATCGTGGTCAGTTCCAACTACAAGCGTAGAAGGAAGTAGTTCATTGTCGGTTCAGGCAGATCCTACAAATACAACATTTACGGCAGTATTGCCTTTCAAGCTAAATCTTAACCAAGAAAGAATTATACGCGTTGGCGGATGGATAAAAACAGAAGGTATTCCGTTTTTAAGAGGAGCAATAGCTTCTATTCAAGTGGCTGGTACTAATTACAGCCAAACCATGTCCGAGTTTAATTCTCAAACTCCTGGTTTTAATTATTTAGAAAAAGACTTAAAAATTCCAGCTGGAACAGAAAGCTTGAGATTAATACTCAGGTTAAATACAACTACAACAGGTAAAGTTTTTTTTGATGAAATAAGGATAACTGATGTAACTGATTCATTAACTAATAGTAGCAATACTTTTAATCCCTACGGCGTAGAGAAGGTTGCGGTTTCTGGAGGCGCTTCTTGGCTAGCAGACTTGCCCTATCGAATTGTAGGAAATATCAATACAGGCAACGGAGATGATCCAGTTTGGGCTGACTTTGATTATTCCAGACTATTACTCGCTGCGGGAGAACGTGGTCCAGTAAATCCAGAAGCAATAAAGGTTTTTGCAAGAATGGCAAATGGACAAGGAGTAGAATGCAAAGCTGTTTTAAGTGATCCTGTCTCGAATTTAGCCGACCATTATGAGCGTAACGGTACTTTAAAGTGGCGCTCTGTTAGTGGTGCGGTAAAGTATGAAATATATTTCGACGTTGCTGATGCAAATGGGCAAGTTTATTTCTCAGAGATGCCCAATCTAGGCGTTGGAGAGTTATTGCACTATCCGGCAAATGAAAACAACTTACTTTGGGCTGGCTGGCCTGGTTTAAATTTAGAAGTTGTTGATGTCGATGGTGATGGTAATTGGGATATTTATGGTCAGTCATCCGATTCGGGAACTTGGCTACATAGAAACATCGGGACAAATGCAAATCCACTTTTTTTACCAAGAAGCAGGCCCTTAGCAACTGATGTTAAACCAACTTTTTTTCCAGCAGATTTATATTTTGATTGGGATGGAGATGGTAACCAAGATAGAATTTATTACACAAGACCTACAAGAACAGATCGTTATGCCAATATTCCTGCATCTGTTTACATTCAATTGTATAGAAATGGGGCATTTATTGCTGGTCAACCTCTAAAATATAACAATGGTAATGATGTGGTTTTTGAGAACTCAACTTGGTTTGCTATTAAAGCTGGAGATTTCAATAACGACGGGAAAATAGACCTAGTTGTTGGTACGGCAAATAGTTCAGCAGAAATATTGCTAAATATGGGCTTGGTTAACGATAAACCAACAGCACAATTAACCCAGCTTCCATTTAATTTATACGCTTCAGATCAGTCACTTTCTGGTGGAATGTCTTTAAAACCATTTCCTATAGATTGGAATGGTGACGGTAAAACCGATATAGTTTTTACCTCGTGGCAAGGCTTTTATTGGATATCTATGAATAAAGGCATCAATAACACTTTAGAATTTGATGCTCCAATACATTTATATCAAAAAGGTGGTGTAATGGTACACGATGATTCGTCTTCACCTTACATGGTAGACTGGGATAATGATGGCGATTTGGATATCATTAGCGGAGGAGCAGATGGCAACTTAATGTATTTTGAAAATACAGGTACCAGAGCTAATCCTCAATTTAAAGGAGGAACATTCCTTACCGACCAAAACGGAGAACGCTTTTATGTAAATGCATCAGAAGCAGGCGGCACTATTCAAGGTTTAGAAGAACAATATTGGGGGTATTTAACGTGTGTGCCTGCAGATGTAGACCACGATGGAGATATCGATCTTATCATTTCTGACAGCATGGGCAGATTGAGGTGGATAGAAAATATTGGTACAAGACAAAGTCCAATCATGTCATCGGCTATACACAACTTTACTGTAAATGGTAGCCCTTTTATTACACCATGGCGTAACAGACCAGGCGTAGCGGATTGGAATAATGATGGATTGTTGGATTTAATCGTTGTCAATAATGTGATAACAGCTAATAGAAGCAAGCTTGTTTTTTATTCCCAATCGGCAAGTAATCCCTCTGTTTTAATAAAGGGAGCTGATTTAAAAGATCAAAGTGGGAACCCTGTCCTAGTAGTTAATTACCCTCACAAAGGTGGTGCAGGTCGCACACAAATAGAAGTAGGAGATTGGGACGGAGACGGAAAGCTAGATCTCATTATCGGTCAACCGCTAACATATATTACAGCTACAAATAACAGCGCAAACGGTGGTAACCTGCTGTTGTTCAAAAACAAGGGAACTAATCTTGCACCAGCGTTTGAAACTGGAGTACTTCCGATAAGAGGTAATGCCCGTTTTGAAATACACGATACATGGCATTGCACTTATCCGAATATTGTAGATTGGAATAATGATGGATTGCCAGATTTGTTAACTGGAACAGAAACTGGTCGTTTTGCCTTGTTTTTTAACGATTATTTCGTTGGAAGTTCTTATCCTGTTTTTACAGCAGAAACATTTCAATATAAAAACGAAGAAGATCAAGTACAAGAAATCTTGAACTTTTCAAACTTGAATGCTTACACAACGGGGTTGAATACACAGAATGTTCAATTGCAACTAGTGAAGGATGAAGCCTTAAGAGCAGTTTCGACTTTGCCGCTAACCTTAATATCATTTGCCGGTAAGTTATCGAACAGCCAAGCAGTGTTACAATGGAAAGCAGTAGCAGATACTGAAGGTTCATATTTCGAAGTACTACGTTCAACTGATGGTGTGACATACACAAATATTGGTCTTGTGAAAGTGACTAGTAAGCTTTCAGAAATGGAAAATTATCAGTTCATAGATAAGCAACCATCCGAAGGCTCTAATTATTATAAACTGAAGTTGGTAGATGGAGATGGAAAAGAAAAATTCTCAGAAATAACAGTAATAAAACTTCCATCATTTATGGAAAATAACGTCACTGTCAGTGGATCATCGGCTAACCAACAGGTAGCTGTAAAACTAGTTTACGCTAACTCTACATCCGTAAAAGCTTCGGTTTATGATATATCTGGGAAGCTGCTTGGTGAGAAAAGCCTTACAATATACAAAGGGGAAAACTTATTCAATATACCCGTGGCAGGAATGAATGGACGTGCTGTATACATCCTGTTGCTAAATGCAGGCGGAGAAATAATCGGGAAAAAATTTATACCAATTAATTAGTTAACCAAATAATTTATGAATATGAATAAAATAATTACTCTAATTGTGTTTGTCGCTTCATTAGCGCAAATTAATGCTGTTTATTCACAAACAGCAAATGCCAATTTTACGGCTGGCAACCTGGTGGTGGTAAGGGTAAATACCAATGCCACAAATAACGCTGTACCTGTATTTTTAGATGAATATAACGCCGCTGGTACCTTAATAAATACTGTATCTCTACCATCAGAAACCGTTGGTGCTAATAGAAGATTTTTGGTAGGAGGAGGGGCTACCGCTTCTTCACAGGGTTTTAGTACTTTGTCTCCAAATGGTTTATACTTAGCACTTGCTGGTCATGACGTTGCGGCAGGTGCAACACAAGCAAATACTGAAAATAATATTCAATATGTTACTACCCCCAAAGTGGTAGCCATAATATCAAACGGAGCTACTTCCCCAGTTATTAATACATCCACAGCTATAGCTAATTTAGATAATAGAGATAACCGTAATGCGGTAACATCTAATGGTACAGATATTTGGATTGGTGGACAAACACAGGGAATACATTACACTACTGTAGGAAGTACAGTTTCAACACAGATTGCTGCTTCACCTAGTGCCTTAAGACCTGGTGGTTTAGGCATCTTTAACGGACAGTTATATTCAAGTACTAATGCAAACCCTTTTCGTATAGCTAAAATAGGAGATGGTTTGCCTACTTCGAGTGCTACGGCAACGGTACTTGAAGGTATACCAGCAACGGGAGCCAATTTACCAGGAGAAGACGTAACCAATGGTTTTGTATTGTTTGATGTTAATGCCTCTGTTCCTGGGAATGATCTGTTATATTTTGTTTCAGAATTAACTGGGACAGCTGGCTTAGGCGCAGGACATATCAGAAAATATATCCGTACAGTAGAAAGCGGAGATAATTGGGTTTTTGCAGGTGGAGTTTCTGTTACAAACACAAACTCAATAGCAAGGGTTACGGCAAATGCTTTAGTGGTGGGTATTAAGTCGCTTACAGGTTCTTTAGTTGGAAATGTACCTACACTATATGCTGCAAGCAGTAACAGTATTATAAAAATTATAGATAACTCAGCAACATATAATGCAGATTTAAGTGCAACAATTAGTAGCGTTGTTTCTGCTAGCTCTGGCACAGGTTTTAGAGGATTAACTTTCGCCCCTGGTACTGTAACTAAAACTGTTTTGCCTGTTACTTTAACTTCGTTCAATGGCAAAGTAGAACAAAATTATGTAAAGCTGAGCTGGGCAACTTCATCAGAAAAAAACAACTCACATTTTGATGTGCTAAGATCTGCTGATGGTGATAGTTTTAATGTGATTGGTAGCGTAAAAGGCAATAATAATTCTGATGCTACTCTTAATTACTCATTTAAAGATACTAAGCCTTTAAACGGAACAGCATATTATCACTTGAACCAAGTAGATTTTGATGGAAAGACAACGCCTTCGAACATTATTCCGGTAGCTTCAAGATTAGCAATTGCCAACAATTTCGATGTGTATGCGGTTGCGGGAACGGTTACAGTGAAATTTAATGCTGCAATCAATTCAAAAGGAAGTATGTCTATATACAACACTTTGGGTGAAACAATAGCTGTTGAAAATATCGTAATACAAGCCGGAGAAAACAAAATAAAAATACCAGCAAAAGAAATTGTTGATGGAAAGATTTATGTCGCCTTACTTGATGCGGCAGGTAACCTACAATCTAAGAAATTTATCGTAAGCAGTAAATAAAAATTTAAGACCAGGAAAAATTAACATGAAGATTATACCTAATCATATTTTACGGATACAGCTAATTACATTTTTTGTCTGTATTTGGAATTTTGCATCTGCAAATGACATTTTACTACACGAAAAGTTCAATGGTAAAAAAGAAGATTTAAAAGGGTGGAAATTCGTGCCAGATAGTTCCTGGTCTATTTTACCAAAAGTAGGACCATTTGGAGATGGCAGTTTGATAGTTAATGGAGCAAGAAATAGTAATATAAAAAAATACGAAGTCTCGTTTCCAGTAAAAATTAATTCAGGAAAAGAGAAAACATTTAGGTTAAGCGCATGGCTAAAAACCGAAAATGTTAATTACAGACGCGACGAGATTGTAGCCATCCAATTTAAGGGGGCGAAGTATTTTCAAGAAATACGTGAATTTACTAGAAACTCAAATTACAGTTACTTAGAAAAGCTGCTTAAAATACCTGCACATTTAAGTAATGCTACAATCAATATCATATTTTATGGGCAAAATGGCGCAGCATATTTTGATGAAATAAAGCTAGAAGATGTAACAGAAAACGACAAATCTCAACTTTGGAATAAAAGCACAACTCCTTTCTATGTAGAGAAAAAATCAATTCCAGCACCACAAATTAAATGGAATGCAGATTTACCTTATCGGGTTACAGGTAAGTTAGATCAAGACTATTCGGGCGATCCAGTTTGGACAGACCTTGATTTTTCTAGACTATTGCTAGCTACTGGTGAACTAAACCCTGTAGATCCTTCGTCAGTAAAGTTATTTGCAAAATACAGCAACGGAAAAATTGAAGAATGCCCTGTGTCTTTTGGAGATCCAATATCAAAATTAAGTGATCGATATCTGCGCAATGGTACATTTAAATGGAGAGCGAAAAAAGGAGCTTCCAGCTATGAAATTTATTTTGCTTCGGCAGGAAAAAATGGTCCTTTACCGCAACAAAATAACCTCCACATGGGTGTTGGAGAGTTGTTGAATTATCCCGCAGGAGATAAAAACCTACTTTGGGCAGGTTGGCCAGGCTACGGTTTGGAAGTGTTGGATGTGGATGGAGACGGTGATTACGACATTTACGGAAAAACTGTTGACGGAGGGATATGGTTACATCGGAACGTTGGAACAAACCAATCGCCTCTATTCTTGCCACGAAGCAGGCAGCTAAAAACAGATAAAGATACTACAGAAGAAGCAGAAGACTTCTCCATTGATTGGGATGGTGACGGAAATAAAGACAGAGTTTTCTATGTAAAACATCCACGCTCAAACCGAGTAGATAATATCGAAACAAGCGTATATGTGCAGCTTCATCGCAACGGAAAACTATCAAAAGAAGTAATATTAACTTATGCCGATGGTACTCCAGTTAGATTTATCAATTCTTCATGGTTTTCCATGAAAACTGGAGATTTTAATAATGATGGTAAACCCGATTTGGTAGTTGGCTCTACGCAAGGATTTGCAGAAATTCTTTTAAACAAGGGACTTAATGAAAAAGATAGACCAGTAGTTACAAACGAGAAGTTACCATTACACGTCTTTAAAAAACAGCCTTACGAATCAGGGGATATGTCATTAAAGCCATTTCCGATAGACTGGGATGGCGACGGACGCACAGATTTAGTGTTCACAGCATGGCAGGGTTTCTATTGGATATCCTTAAATAAGGGTAAAAAAGGAGAAATGAAGTTCGATAAACCCATCGAACTATATCAACAAGGTGGAGTTTTGGTACATAATGATTCGCCTGCGCCTTACGCCGTAGATTGGGACAACGATGGTGATTTGGACATCATTAGCGGTGGTTGTAGTGGTAATTTAATGTACTTCGAAAACATTGCAGGTAAAGGCAATGCACCACAATTTAAAGCGGGAGTTTTTTTAAGGGATGATAACAACGAAAGATTTTTTGTAAACGCAGTAAAAGAAGGCGGAACGGTACAAGGAATGGAAGAACAATATTGGGGATACCTCACAGTTGTACCTGCAGATGTAGATAGAGATGGCGATTTAGATTTAATCATTGCAGATTGTTTGGGCAAAGTAAGGTGGATCGAAAATATTGGCAATAAATCTAATCCTAAGCTATCTAGAAAAATACATGATTTTATTTTCAACGGAAAGCCTTTAATTACCCCTTGGAGAAACAGACCGGGTGTAGCAGATTGGAATAACGATAATAGGCTCGAACTAATACTGTTAAATGATGATAGCGAATTGGTATTCTACAGTCAGGATGCAAAAAATCCATCTTTACTACAATTATCTGGAAATCTTAAAGATAAAAATGGAAAAAATATCCTGATAAAAAGACCGCCATCTAAAGTACCGGGAGGCAACGGACGCTTACAAATAGATGTAGCAGATTGGGATGGAGACGGAAATTTAGACTTGGTAATAGGAGAACCTCGAATGTATTTAGGTGGAGGTAACCTCACTGTATGTTTAAATAAAGGAACCAATCTTAACCCTGTTTTTGAGTATGGTTTACTTAAAGCTCGAGGCGGAAGATTTGTGGAATGGACAGGTTCTGACGGACACGACGCTTGGCACTGTACCTATCCATGTGTAGTAGATTGGGATAACGATGGTAAACCAGACATCATCACTGGAACAGAATCTGGAAGATTTGCGTTTTATGCCAACGACTATTTCAAGGGTGAAAAATTCCCAGTATTTACAGCACAAGAGTTTGATGTTAGGGAAGAGAATAAAACTTTTAGCAGAATACTCGATTTTAAATCTCTTAATCCTTTTACCGAAGCATTAAACACACAGAATGTGCAATTACAACTTTTGCCAGAAGAAGCGAACAGCAATAGAAATAACGTTAGCGGAACCTTGCAAATCACCTCTCCTCAAAAGGGAGCAATCCTAAGTGGAAAAGTGAAATTTATTGCTGGTACAACTTATTCTAGTCCTGTTTCTGTCGATTTCTATATCAATAATGAGAAAGTAGCTACAGAAATTTCAGCTCCGTATGTGGCATTTGGTGACGATAGCTTTTGGGACACTACAAAGCATCCAGATGGAGAATACACGCTCAAAGTTGTGTTGCAGTTGTTTGACGGTAGAAAGGTAGAAGTAGTGCAAACCAATGTAATTAAGAACAAAAAATAGAAAAGGACAATGAGAAAACGCGTTTTGGTAACAGTTACAATGTTGCTTTTCAGTTTTGGATTAGCTTTTGGACAAATAGCTATCAGTAATCTACGATGCGAATTATTGGTTAATCCAATAGGTATTGATATGCAACGTCCAAGCTTGAGCTGGGAAATAACATCATTAATTAGAAATACAAATCAAATTGCATATCAGATTTTGGTGTCAGAAAATGAAAATAATTTGGCAGTAAATAAAGGTGATGTTTGGGATTCGGGGAAAACTGCTTCAGATAGCACAGCATTTGTAAGTTACAAAGGCAAAAAGTTAAAAAAAGACACACGGTATTATTGGAAAATAAAAATTTGGACAAACCAAGGAGAAGGTGTATGGAGTGCAACTGCGTACTGGCACCAAGGTTTAATGAACTACAAAGATTGGGCTGCTACACAAGTTGGCGAAATGCCTTTTGTAGACTGGGGAGGCAGATGGATTGGTTTCGATAGAATGTTTCCGTGGGATGGAAATCAGAGTGAAAACAGATTGTCTGCAAGGTATTTCCGAAAAGAGTTTAAACCTGTAGGAAAAGTAAAATCGGCAACTGCATACATCATAGGTTTGGGCTTGTATGAACTGTACATCAACGGAAAAAAAATAGGCAATCATGTTCTGGCTCCTATACCAACAGATTATACCAAGAATGTAAAATATAATGCTTTCGATGTTAAAGAGAACTTGAAAGAGGGCATTAATGCAATTGGCGTAGTGCTTGGAAACGGACGCTACTACACCATGAGACAGCTCCATCAAGAATACAAGATTAAAACGTTCGGTTTCCCAAAATTGCTTTTCAATTTGGTGTTGAAATATGAAGATGGCACAGAAACGGTAGTTTTTTCTGATAACACGTGGAAAGGAACAGCTGATGGACCAATTAGGTCTAATAACGAATATGATGGTGAAAACTATGATGCCACCAAAGAAATGCTCGGCTGGAATAAAGTAGGATTTGATGACAGCAAATGGTTAAAAGCAGAATTTGTACAAGAACCAGGCGGTAATTACGAAGCTCAAATGAGCGAAAATATGAAGGTAATGGATAGTATTCCACCAGTTTCTATTACCAAAATAGCAGGAGATAGGTACATTATAGATTTTGGGCAAAACATGACAGGTTGGATGAAGTTTGCTGCACAGGGTAAAAAAGGAGAGCAAGTAAAACTACGTTATGCCGAGTCGTTAACACCTAATGGAGAACTTGCTGTTGCTAACCTCAGAGATGCTAAAGCACAAGCTGTTTATACTCTTAAGGGTAGTGGCAAAGAATTTTGGGAGCCAAGTTTTACTTATTATGGCTTTCGTTATGTAGAAGTTAGCGGATATCCAGGAACGCCGACTAAAGAAAATTTTGTAGCAAAAATGGTTTACGATGATGTGCGAACAGTAGGCACTTTCAAATCGTCAAATCCATTATTAAACCAGATATATAAAAATGTGTGGTGGGGCACCGCAGGTAATTACAAAGGTATGCCAGTAGATTGTCCACAACGAAACGAAAGGCAACCATGGTTGGGCGACAGAGGAATTGGCACAATTGGCGAAAATTTCATGTTCGATAACGCTAGAATTTATAAAAAACTAGTTAACGATATAAAACTTGCTCAAAAAGCAGATGGTTCCTTACCAGATGTTGCACCAGATTTTTGGAGATATTATAGCGACAATATTACTTGGCCAGGTGTAATGCTGTTAATTACAGATATGCTGCATCAGCAAACTGGAGATGTAGCTGTTGTGAGGGAAACCTATCCAGTAATGCACAAATGGCTGCGGTATATGAAAGATAGGTTCATGACCACAGATTACATCCTTAACAAAGACAGCTATGGCGATTGGTGCGCACCGCCAGCAACCATAGAGGCTGGCAGAGGTATCAGTGCAAATCAAAAGTTCCCTAGTCCGTTAATATCTACCGCTTACTACTATCACTTTACTAACATGATGGCAGGTTATGCAGCCATGCAGAACAAAACAGAAGATGTAAGCTATTATAAGAACTTAGGAAAGAAGATAAAAGAAGCATTTAATATTACTTATTATAAAGATGCAGGGTATTACGGAAAAGGAGAGCTCACCGATAATCTTTTGCCGCTATACTTTGAAATGGTTGCTGAACCAAATGTGGACAAGGTTTTTCAGTACGTGGTAAACACTATAAAAGTAAAAAATCAGGGTCATTTAAGTACTGGGGTTATTGGTACGCAATGGTTAATGAGAACACTATCAAAATATGGCAGAGCTGATATCGCTTTGCAAATAGCAACTAAAAAAACATATCCGAGCTGGGGCTACATGATAGAAAACGGCGCTACAACAATTTGGGAGCTATGGAATGGCAACACAGCAGCACCAGATATGAATTCGCAAAATCACGTCATGATGGTTGGCGATTTAGTAGTCTGGTATTATCAATACTTAGCAGGAATTCAATCAAGTGTACAAAATCCTGGGTTTAGAAAAATTATAATGTCGCCAGAGTTTGTACATGGGCTCGATTTTGTGCAAGCCTCCCATCAAGCCATAACTGGTTTAATAAAAAGTGAATGGAAGCGTGAAAAAGGAAAAATAACTTGGACGGTTGCTATACCTTCTAATAGCACAGCAGAAATACACATCCCATCATCTTCGCTCAAAAATATCCAAGAAAATAGTAAACCTATTTCTTCAATTAACGAAATAACCTATCTGCGTACCGAAAAAGGCAGGCAGGTATTTGAAGTTCCTTCAGGCAATTACGTATTTAAATTTTAACTAATCACACAAAATGAGAAAACAAATTTTATTAATAATTACGGTTTTATGTATAGCAGTATCGGCACAGGCTGCGGTGAGGTTGCCATCTTTCTTTTCAGACCACATGGTATTGCAGCGAAATTCGAAGGTAGATTTTTGGGGATGGGCGGGAGCTGCTCAGTTTATTCAAATTATACCCTCGTGGTCTAATGACACGGTTAAAGTGAGGGCAGATGGTTATGCTAAATGGAAAGCTGCATTAAAAACTCCAGAAGCTGGCGGACCATATACCATTACATTTATTGCTCCAGATAATAAAATTGTATTAGAAGATGTGATGATTGGCGAGGTATGGTTGTGCTCTGGGCAGTCAAATATGGTTTGGAATTCGAACAACAAACACCAAGAAATGTTGGCCGAATTGCCTACAATTAACAACAATAACATCAGGGTTTTACAGGTTCCTAATGTCAGTTCATTAAATCCGCAAGATGATTTAAAAGCTTCGTGGAAAACCGCTAGTCCAGAAAGCATTAAAGGATTTAGTTCCATCGCCTATTTTATAGCCAAAAAACTACAGAAGGAACTGAATATGCCTATAGGGGTGATCAACTCAAGTTGGGGAGGGACTCCTGCAGAAGTATGGACGCCACAAGAGACTATAAATAGCGATGCTGTTTTGAAATCTTACGCAGATCTACAGAAACCTGCTATAAGCCGCCCGCATACTGCTGGTAGTTTGTGGAATGCAATGGTTTATCCACTGGTGGGTTATCGTATAGCTGGAGTTTATTGGTATCAAGGCGAATCAAATGTATCGGGCTGGCAAGGTTACGGACAGCTTTTTTCTGCTATGATTGGAGCTTGGAGAAAAGCATGGGGATACGAATTTCCATTTTATTATGTTCAAATAGCTCCGCATACTTATAAGACAGCTACAGGTAATCTCTCTTCAATGTTAAGAGAACAGCAAAGTCGCACACTTTCATTAGTTAAAACAGGCATGGTGGTCACTACAGATTTGGTGCCGGATGTTTCCAATATCCACCCTGAGAAAAAGATAGACGTGGCAAATAGGTTAGCAGACTTGGCTTTGGTAGAGACTTACGGACAGCCTAAAACTGATTATAAAAGTCCAGTTTATGAAAAAATCGAAGTAAAAGGAGATAAAATAATCGTTCATTTTAAATATCTAGAAAAAGGGCTTTCTGTAAAAGGAAAAGATATTACGGAAATTAAAATAGCTGGCGAAGACGGCAATTTTAAGGAAGCGAAAGCAATTATAAAAGGAAATACTTTGGAGGTGTCATCTAAAGAAATTAAAAAACCAGAGGCAGTTAGGTTTGGATTTACAGACACCGCTATGCCGAATTTATTTAATAGCAAAGGCTTGCCTGTAGCGCCTTTCCGTACCGACAGTTGGAGCAATTAATCTAAATATTAAATCTTATCAATAATTAATCATGAAATGCTCATGTTTCTTAAACACAAACACACATGAGTATCCCATATGACCTTAAAATCAAACCGAGTTTACGAGTTCATTAATATAAATAAAAAACAATAAACAAGGCATTAATAAATTATACACGTATGAAATTAAAAGCACTTTTATCATATTCTTTAATCGCAGTATCGTTATTTACGGTAAAATCTCACGCTCAAAAAAATCAACCTATAGATTTTAAGCCAAATAATTTGTTGGTCGTGAGGGTAGGAGACGGAAATTCAGGTTTAAGCGATAAAGCTACCTCGGTATTTTTGGATGAATACACCACAACTGGAACTTTGGTGCAATCTATTCCAATGCCTGTTAGCGCAAAAGGCGCAAATGCCGCTTTTGTTCTTTCTGGTAATAACCAATCGCAGGGATATAGCTCATTGTCGGGTAATGGTCAATTTGTAACATTACTAGGCTACGATTCGGCGCCAGGAACAGATGCTACTGCGCTAAAGGCAGCTAATACACCAAAAGTAGTTGCACTGGTATCTAAAAAAGGTATAGATACACGTACAGCCGAAGCCATAGATATTGTAGATACACGTACAGCTGTTACTACCAACGGTAAAGATATTTGGTTTATTGGGCAGAAAGAAGGCGTGAGATATATTTACGCTGGAGCTTCTAAATCTGAAAGAATTAGCCCAACAATTCCCTCTGCTGGTAGAATTTTGAATATATACGATAATCAACTTTACGTAAGCAGCTCAAACAACAGTGGTTATATCACTAAAGTAGGCAATGGAACGCCATTATCTTCAACAAGAGTTTCGCCAATAGTACCTTATGTGCCAGATTTAAATTTCTTGGTACACGGTTATGTGTTCTTCGATACAGATCCATCAATACCAGGGGTAGATTTGCTCTATGTAAATGGAGATCAGGGTGTGGGTTATCTACGAAAATATGTTAACGATGGAGGTCGTTGGAAAGAAGTTGGAACACCTGCAACCGGAGCTACATTTAAAAATGCGGCGCTAACTGGTACCATAGAAAATGGGAAAGTAGTATTATACGCATCAAACAATAGTAAAATCACCAAAATTACAGACCATGCAGCACCTAGCGATAAATTAGATGTAAAGACTGAAGTATTGGTTTCGGCTACTTCAAACACAGCTTTTAGAGGTTTAACTTTTACACCAGATACTAAACCTGTTTTAGTCAAAAAATAGTTGTGCTTATCTAATTAACAGCAAAATGAGTGCTCAAATTACAAACTGGGCATATTTAACTTAATAAAAACAAATAATGATGAATATCAACTTATTTAAGTCATCTGTTTGGGTACTTCTCTTTTTCTTCCTTTCCGTTAATTCCTTTGCTCAGATAAACAAATTTGAACCGCAAGTAAAGGGATTTGTGAGACAGGACAGTATAAAACGACCACAAGATGGAATGATACTTTTGTTAGGAAGCTCTTCTTTCTCCAGATGGAAAGATGTAAAATCTTATTTTCCTGACTACTATCTGCTGAACCGCTCATTTGGTGGTTCAGTAATTCCACAATTAATATACCATGCAGAAGACGTAATTTTTAGATACAAGCCTGTTCAAATATTAATTTATTGCGGAGACAATGATATAGCGGTAAAAACTGCAACGCCAGAAGAGGTAGCTGCTAGTTACGAAACGCTGTTTAATATGATAAGAAAACGGCTAGGAGAGAAAGTGAATATTACCTACGTAGCAATAAAACCAAGTCCTGCAAGAAAATGGAATGCTCCACGTGTAATAGCAACCAACCAACTAATTGCAAACTTCATTAAGAAAAAAAGCAATGCGAATTTTGTAGATGTGTACCAGAAAATGGTAGATGAAAAAGGAGAACCATTACCAGATATTTTTATTAGCGATAATCTACACATGAATGAGAAAGGGTATGAAATATGGAAAGAGGCATTAACTCCCGTATTAGTCAAGAATAAGAATTAAGTAAGGTTTTAAGATAATATCGATGAAGGAATTGATTTTAAAAGTATTAGCTGTAGCATTAATATTAACCACGAGTAAATTACATGCACAAGAAGCTCCCAAAGCCAAAACAAAATCATCAGCAAGAAATGAGTTTGTGAGAGAATACAAAAGTCCAGTACGTGTGGTTTGGCAAAGCAATGGTGCTGAAGGAACAATAAAGAACACAGCACAACTTTTAAAGGAAGGCAACGGACAGGCAGATTTATCATCTACAGCGTTGTGCGTATTAGAAAGTAATGCGATAGAAAAACCAGCATTACTCATCGATTTTGGAAAAGAAATTCATGGTGGTTTGCAAATAGTAACAGGTAGATGGCAAAATAAAAAGCCAATAAAAGTAAGGGTGAGGTTTGGCGAATCTGTAAGTGAAGCCATTTCTGATATTGGTGAAAAAGGAGGGACTAACGACCATGCAATGCGTGATTTTATAATTGAGCTACCTTGGTTAGGCAGTATAGAGACAGGAAATACAGGTTTTAGATTTGTACGAATAGATTTGCTTGATGAAAACGCTACTTTACACCTCAAAGAAGTGCGGGCAATTTCCATCTACAGGGATATTCCTTATCTGGGTTCTTTTAAAAGCAGCGACGAACGTTTGAACAAAATATGGCAAACAGGAGCGTATACGGTACATCTCAATATGCAAGAATACCTTTGGGACGGTATTAAACGTGATCGTTTGGTGTGGGTAGGAGATATGCACCCCGAAGTAGCCACAATAAATGCGGTATTTGGTTACAACGAAGTGGTGCCTAAAAGTTTAGATCTTGCCAGAGATATTACACCTTTGCCTGGCTGGATGAATACCATAAGTACCTATTCTATGTGGTGGATAATACTACAAAAAGATTGGTATATGCACAACGGAGACATGGCTTACCTGAAGCAACAACAGTCGTATTTACAATCGCTACTTCGTCAAATGATATCAAAAATTGATAATAATAAAGAGAAGCTAGATGGCGTAAGGTTTTTAGATTGGCCTTCTAGTGAGGATAAACAAGCTATACATGCCGGATTACAAGCTATGATGGTTTGGTCTTTATCCGTAGGTAAAGAACTATCTATTTTGCTAAAGGATGAACAAACAGTAAAGTTGTGTGAAACAGCCTTATCTGAGTTAAAAAAATATGTGCCAACACATAATAACTCTAAGCAAGCAGCGGCGTTAATGGCTCTTTCTGGACTAATGTCAGCAGAAAGTGCCGACAAAGAAGTGCTTTCTGTAGGCGGTACAAAGAATTTCTCTACATTTTATGGTTACTACATGTTACAAGCACAGGCAAAAGCAAGGAATTATCAGGGCGCACTAAATAACATTAGAGAGTTTTGGGGAGCAATGCTCAATTTGGGAGCTACCACCTTCTGGGAAGATTTTAACATGGAATGGAAAGATAATGCGGCAAGAATAGATGAAATAGTTCCCTCTGGAAAAAAAGATGTGCATGGCGATTATGGAGCGTACTGTTACGTTGGGCATCGGCACAGCTTATGCCACGGGTGGGCGTCTGGGCCAACTGCGTGGTTAACAGAGCATGTTTTGGGTATAAAAGTTACTGCCCCTGGATGTAAAGAAATAACAATTAAGCCAAATCTTGCTGATTTAGAATATGCGGAAGGAACTTTTCCTACACCGTTTGGCAAAGTTTGGGTTAAGCATACTAAAAAGCCAGACGGCAGTATCGAAACTAAAGTGAAAGCACCTCAAGAAGTAAAAATAGTAAAGAAATAAATATCATTTTATGAGAGATATAATTTGCTCTGCAAGTAACCTATTTGCTTTTTTTCTTCTGTTAATTCCAACCTTAAAAGTGTATGCCTTATCTGGCATACAACCTGTAAACTTACGTAGCGAATATAAGGTCAATCCTGTAATTGATATTAAAAACCCACGATTAAGCTGGGAACTGATTTCTGATCAAAATAACGAGGTACAAACTTCTTACCAGATTATGGTAGCCTCTTCTGTTAAATTACTCGAACAAAATAAACCAGATATATGGAACAGCGGCAAAGTAAACTCAAATTCTACAAATCAGATAGCATATAAAGGAAAAGATCTTATTTCTACGGAAGTGTATTATTGGAAAGTACGCAGTTGGAATAAATCAAAAAATGAGGGAAAATGGAGTGACATTTCTAGATGGGAAATGGGACTTTTAGATAAAAAAGAATGGAAAGCAAGCTGGATAGGTTACAATTTAGATAGTTTAAACAAAAATACCAGCTATCATTTACCTCCTGCGCCATACTTTAGAAAAGCAAAGGATTTAAAAAAGCCGATAAAATCGGGTCGCTTATACATCACCTCTTTAGGTTTGCACGAATTTTATATCAACGGAAAAAGAATAGGTAAAGATTATTTCGTACCTGGTTGGACAGATTATAACAAGCGAGTTTATTATCAAGTTTATGACATCACAAGCAACCTTACACACGGTAAAAATGCTTTTGGTGCAATACTTTCCTACGGATGGTATTCGGGCTACTTAGGGTACGCATTGTTGGTTAAAAGTCCACAAGTTAGAGCTTTTTACGGAGACACTCCATTGCTTAAAGCTCGTTTGGTAATAGAATATCAGGATGGAGAAAAAGAAGTTATAGTTACAGACAATACTTGGCGAGCTAATGATGGACCGCTAAGAGAAAGCGATATCTTGAACGGTGAAACATATAATGCAGGTATGGATTTGGGTGATTGGAACATGCCACAATACGATGTGCAACGCTGGAAAACTGTAAAAATTTATCCTGATAAAGAAGAGCGTATGTTGCAGGTTTATCCAGGGAATCCTGTTAGGATATATACAGAATTAAAACCAAAAAGTATTACAGAAAGACCAGATGGTAAGTATATTGTTGATTTTGGGCAGAATTTTTCTGGTGTTGTAAGATTAAAAGTTAAAGGGAAGGCTGGCGATAGTATAACTCTGCGTTATGGAGAAATGCTTCATCCAGATGGACGTTTAATGACTGAAAACTTGCGTAAGGCTAGAGCGACGGATAGATATATTTTAAAAGGAGGGGCAGAGGAAACTTGGATGCCTACCTTTACTTATCACGGATTTCAATACGCCGAGATTTCGGGATTGAAGTATGCGCCACACAAGGAAGTACTTACAGGTATTGTATTCAGTTCAGCCACTCCAGAGGCTGGGAAATTGGAAACAGACAATAAAATGGTAAATAGGCTATATGAAAATATAGTGTGGACACAACGTTCAAACTATTTTGATATTCCTACAGATTGTCCGCAAAGAGATGAACGTTTAGCTTGGACGGGTGATGCACATGTATATATGAAATCGGCCATTTATAATACTGATATAGCTGCCTTTTTTACCAAATGGCTTGAGGATGTCAATGACTCCCAATTAGCAAATGGAGCGTATTCGATCTATGCTCCCATGCCAATGAAAGATGGCAAAGCTGCCATAAGAGCGTCAGATAGTTATTCTGCAGGGTGGATGGAAGCTGGGATAATTTGTACTTATGAATTGTATCACGCTTACGGTGATATACATACTGTTAAAAAGTACTGGAATAACATGAAAAAATTCATACATTTTTTAGCACAAAAAAGTAGGGGTAACTTCCTTTTCAAAGAAAGATCATTTGAAGAAACCACTCCTAAGGGAGGCTTTGGAGATTGGCTTTCTATCGGCAATAAAACATCGCCAGATTTGTTAGCTACCATGTATTATGGATACTGTGCGAATTTAATGGCCGAAATGGCAAAAGCTGTAGAGGAAAAGGAGGATCAGGCTTACTATGAAGAAAAATCTAAGAAGATAAAAAAAGCATTTAGCGATTATTATATGGATGAGACAGGCAGGCTAAAAGTAAATTCAAGCATTTATGGAGATGTTAAAGGCTATATAGAATATCGCCCTGAAAAAGGATTTCATGGACACACCCAAACAGCATATGCCAACGCTATTTATATGAACCTTTTAACACCTTTGCAAAAGGAAGCAGCAGGTAAAAATCTTAAGGATCTGATTAACGAAAATTCGGGTAAGTTGGCAACTGGTTTTCTAGGCGTAAAACCATTGCTCCCTGCGCTTTCGGTAACTGGTTCCACAGATCTTGCATATAAATTGTTAATGTCCGAAGAATATCCTTCGTGGGGGTTTGAAGTTGCCAATGGCGCTACAACCATTTGGGAACGATGGAATAGTTACACTAAAGAAAAAGGGTTTGAGAATAACGCAGGAATGAACTCCTTTAATCATTATTCATTTGGGTCTGTAAATGAATGGATGTTTGAAAACATGGTAGGTATAAAAAGCACAAAGCCCGGGTTTAGAGAATTTGTAGTAAAACCAGAAATTCCGACTAACGGTATTAACTCGGTAAAAGCCTTTTATCAATCTATAAATGGCTTAATTCACTGCTCATGGAAAAAAGATGGAGATTTATTTATCCTTTCAGTAAATGTTCCGGTTAATACAAAGGCAAAGGTGTACGTTCCTGTTGGTACTGAACCAAACATTTTAATGAACAAACGCCTGCTATCGGAAAAAGAACTTAAAAATAAGTTGGAGAAAAATGTATTTGTTGTTGAAGTGGGTTCTGGAAGTTATACTTTTTCCTCAAAAATAAAGTAGTAGAACATAAGAGTTAAGTTAGCTGCGAAAAAATACAATGGCTATTACTCGTCACATTTTATATCAACTAGTTAAGGGATTGAAAGTACTGATTGAAGATCATCATTAATGAAATATTATAACTAATGGAATCAAGTATTATGTCATTTGCCTCAAAATTTCAAGAAGAGAAAGTCTATAAGACTAATCGGGGAGTAGCTTCTGATTACCTAATATTGAATTTAAGTCTTTCGAAGAAGGAGATTGTAACTATAGTGGAAAGTGCTGTTAGAGAAGGAAAAAAATTAGTATTACACTCGGTTCCAAGTGAAAAGTTAAGGTTCAAAATGCTGAGATATATCTCGATAGCAATATTGGATGAAGATCAATTAGCTGAGATAACAAAGGTGAAGACGGAGAGCTTGTTAGATATAAAGCATGCTATGCTACGTTTGTATGGCAAGGGAGTAGAAACAGTAATAATTAAAATGAATGATAAAAGGACGTTGATTTTTGAAAATGAAACATTTTCTTTTTTAGAAGTTAAGTAGGAAGATTTGAAGAAAATGAGTTTTAATTCATGAATTTTTTTCTAACGATAAAATTGTAGCGAGTTTGAAGCATGGTGTTGGTATATACGAAGGCCCTTTTAAAAGTATGTTTCTAGGTAAGTAGTAGATGAAAAGCTACGTTAGCAGTGGAGAACTAAAATGCAAAAAAATAATATTGCCAGTTTTAAACTATGTAACGATTGACACTTGATATTTATTTCGAGTTAAAGACAAGTGATTGAACTTGCATGATGTTTTTTGCTAAATCTGCGATTAAATGCAAACCAGATAAGAAATGCCTCTAGAAATACCCAGCTGGCGCTCGAAAAAGGGGAAGTTATACAGTCTAAAATGCTGATTTATATATCGTAGAGTTTAGGATTTTAGCCAGTTACCTCTTGTCTGCCAGAAATGGGTTGAATTGTTAAGTTGCATTCTGCTTTTCTGATAGACACAGCTTTTGGAGCATTTACGATGTTAGAAAATATAATGTGAAGGATTTAATCCTTAGAGGCAAATTGAGAACCGTAAGTTTCAAGAGGCATAAATGAGTCGAAGAAATCGAAATGCTAATTTATCTTCATCCTGTTGATGGCATGTCCCTGTCCAGTCAACTTTTCTAAAATTGACTGGACAGGGACAGATTCATTACTCCTTTAAAAGAGGTGAACTTTTTCAATTAGATATTACTTAAGTTTTAGAAAAATTAGTACGTAAACATAAAAACCATCAAAGAAGCATTCTTTTATGTTTTATTTGATGATTTAAACAGCTATAATATTCAACTGATTTACCAAAAGAATATGGTGTTATAACTCATATACTTACATCTAATTGTTACTTATTTGTTACCCGATAAGGCTAATTGATTGATAATCTGCGTTTACTTCAATTCCGGCCATTGGCCACAAAGGTAGCAGCAATTAATTGTTTTCGAAGATTTAAAAATAGATTATAACCGACATCATTAAGAAAAGCGTATTGCTTTTAACAAATATTAGATGACAATATTGTACAATATTCTGCTAATCTAATGTACTAAACAAGGATTTTTTTGTTCTTAATTTGTTGATGCAGTAGGAGTATGTAGCACTGCATAGTATTGGTGTATCGCAGTTTACAGGTATTCTAGTGCTCCCAAACAATAAAAAAACAACCAAATATAAATTGGTTTCAAACGAAACCTGCCTATTAAATTAATCGAATAATTTTGCAATTTCCTGTTGAAAATATAATTGCTAGGCTAAGGAGCGGAGACGAGGCTGCGTTCAAACTCGTGTACGATGAACATGCGGGGCGGGTGTATGGCCTTGCCTTTCGCTTCTTAAAAAACAGAGAACAGGCAGAAGAAATTGTCCAGGAAGTATTCGTAAAACTTTGGCTGAATAAAATCAAATTAGATATTACAGGAAATTTATGGCTTTACTTATATGTTATTGCCAAAAGATTATGCTTAAATGAACTAAAAAAAGTGGCGCAATCAAGAGATTTGTTCAACAAATTGATGCAAGACATTGAGGCCGCAGATGATAGTACCCAAAATTTAGTGGCTTTTGCAGAATTGGAGAAGATCTCTTCCGAAGTAATCGCATTATTGCCAAAACAGCAAAAAAAGATTTTCCTGCTTAGCAGGTTAGATGGGCTTTCGCACAAGGAAATCGCCGAAAAATTAAGTCTTTCTCCCCATACAGTAAAAAACCACATGGTAGAAGCTTTACGCCTGATCAGATGTAAATTGCGGCAAGAAGATATCGTTTTTCTTCTAGTGGTTCTATTTTTGTAAATTTAATACCTGAAAATCAGTCGATTGCGGTTTTGGTATAAAAATATTGAAAATTGAACTAGTCGTAGTTTACCTATCGCTTGTTCTCTGTTTGTAAATGCCCGAAAGGGAGCTAACCAAACATAGATGAGTAAAGAACGACTAACCTACTTGTGGGAACTGTATCTTAATAACAAGATTTCACCATCAGAGTGTAAAGAACTACTAGCTTATATTGCTATAGCAGATGAAGAAATGCTTGAGGTAATAGATCATTCACAGCGCCATCAACTTAATGATTTAATATTGTCTGAAAAACAAGCTGACAAGATTTTTGGTCGAATTTTGGAGGATAAGCGTTTAGTTAAAACAACCAAAAATGTTAGGCTTAATTTAACTTTTGTAAAGTATGCAGCAGCAATTGTGATAATTACAAGTTGCATTGGTATTTATCTTTTCAAAGCCCAGAAGGGAGTTTCTACCTCAGTCAATTTTGCTAAAAATGCTCCAATAAATGCTGACGAACAATCCATTCGCTTAAAAACATCAAAAGGCGAAGAGTTAGCTCTGGATAGTGCAGGTGGATATCTGAGCTTGCTAGATAATCAGGTTGCTGTGATAGACAGTCGTGGCACTGCACATCAAATACTTGCCGATAATGAAACCAAAGTGCAGCAGCTTGTTTTACAGGTGCCTAAAGGCGCTACCTATCAAATTAAATTGCCCGATGGTTCTAATGTTTGGCTTAACTCGGCTTCTTCTTTAAGTTTTCCATCAAGATTTAGCGACTTAGAAAGAGTGGTTCAATTAGATGGAGAGGCATATTTCGAGGTTGCCAAACATGCCACTAAAAAATTTAAGGTAATTAGTAACGAAAATGTGGTGGAAGTGTTGGGAACGCATTTCAATATCTCTGCCTACAAAGGTGATGACGATATCATTACTACGTTGGTAGAAGGATCTGTAAGGGTAGCATTCTCGAATAATCAGAGGCTATTGAAGCCCGGAGAGCAGGCGTTATCGAACGTAAGAAAGCATACAATTTTTACACAGCTGGCAAATGTGAGCAGTGTGCTGGCTTGGAAGAGTGGTTATTTCGATTTTCAGGACGTAGACCTTCAAACGATAATGGAACAAATAGAGCGCTGGTACGATGTAGATGTTTCCTATCAAGGGACTATTGCGCCCATCAAATTCGGGGGTACATTCTCCAAATCAAAATCTCTTGACGAACTACTAGATCACTTGGAAACTCTAGGAAAACTGCGTTTTAAACGCGAAGGAAGGAGGCTGATTGTGACGTCTTGAAAACCAGAACCATTGATAAACCAAAATAATACCTCCGGATCATTGACCACTTGAGGCCATCTTAAGCGGGAGCAGTAATAGTAATGAACCTATCAACTTTATAACCAAATGTATAACGAAACTAATGTATTAACGAAAGCTAGAAAGGCTTGCTATCTTAACCATTTACTGAAGATAAAACTTTGCGTAGTGGTGTTTTTAGGGCTTTTTATGCAGGTTAGCGCTAATGGCTTTGCCCAAAAAATTAACCTCACAGTGCAAAATGCAAAACTAAAGGATGTGTTCGGTATGTTACGTGCCCAAACAGGTTACGATTTTTTGTACAATACCTCAGAGCTAAACGCCGCTAGCAAGGTTAGCGTAAATCTTAAAGATGTAACGCTTAATAGAGCGATGGATGCTTGTTTGGAGAATCAGCCCTTAATTTATTCGCTGCAAGGTACAACAGTACTTATCAAGGCCAAAAAAGCGAATTCGCCGGTTCAACAAGATTTTACGGTAAGCGGTATCATCTATGAAAATGTACAGCCATTGGGAGGCGTTGGCATACGTGTAAAAGGAACAAATATTACGGCAGTTTCAGGCAGCGATGGCAAGTACACTATTAATGCCAAAAATGCCAATGCTACTTTAGTATTTTCCTTTATCGGTTACGCCACACAAGAGATTAAAATCAACAGTAGGGCTGCTATCAATATTACCATGAAACAGGAAGATAAAGCCTTAAATGAAGTGGTGGTAGTGGGTTACGGTGCGGTAGAGAAAAAGGATCTTACAGGTTCGGTAGCTCAGGTAGAAATGAAATCGCTACTAAAAGCTCCGGTAGCATCATTTGATCAGGCGCTTGCAGGTAGAATTGCTGGAGTGCAGGTTTCTTCGAACGAAGGGCAGCCCGGAGAGGGAATGAATATCGTGATACGTGGAGGTAACTCATTAACGCAAAGTAATTCGCCGTTGTATGTGATAGATGGTTTTCCTATCGAAGATCCATTAACTGATGCTTTAAACCCAGATGATATCGAATCCATCACTATTTTGAAAGATGCTTCGGCAACGGCTATTTATGGATCTAGAGGTGCAAACGGCGTAGTAATTATCGAAACAAAGAAAGGTAAAACAGGAAAAACGGAAGTTGCCTACGATGCGTCTTTGGGTGTGCAAGAGGTAACCAAGCGAATGGAAATGATGAACCCTTACGAGTTTGTAAAATACCAATTAGAATTGCAGCCTGATGCCGCCGAAGAGCTTTATTTAACCATGCCTAATAAAACCTTGGAAGATTACCGTTCGGTAAATGGAATAGATTGGCAAGATAAATTGTTTAAACAAGCGGTAATGAATAGGCATAATTTGTCTATTAGAGGAGGAAACCCTCAAACAAAATATGCCATTTCTTTATCATACATTGATCAAGGTGGGGTAATTATTAATTCAGGGTATAAAAGGTATCAGGGTAGAATTTCTTTAAACCATGATGTAACTACAAAATTAAGTGTAGGTGCAAATATCAACTACGCCAAAGATCTTAGTTTTGGTCAGTTGGCTTCTACACAGCAGAATGGCTCCGGTTTTGGATATTCTAACTATTTGCTTTATCACACTTGGGGCTATCGCCCTATTGCAGGTGGCTCAGATGAATTTCCACTAGAAGATGAACTAAACGACCCTGAGATTGAAGATATGAGGGTAAACCCTATTATCTCAGTAAAAAATGAAGTACGAAATAGGAACAATCTATCATTATTGGGCAACATATTTGCCAATTATACAATTATTAAAGGTTTAGATTTTAGAACTTCTTTCGGTATTGTGCAAACGGTAACCAGAGCAGAAGGCTTCTACAACTCGCAAACTGCTAGAGGATTTGACCACCCTAACAATACCCGTGGCCCTAATGGAGAAATAGACTATCGCGACCGTATGGATTGGGTAAACGAAAACGTGCTGAGCTATAAAAAATCGTTCGCTAAAAAGCACAATTTGAATTTAACCGCGGGGGTAACTTTTCAGCGCAGAAAAGATGTAAATAACGGATTTACGGTTCATCAAGTACCAAATGAAGAGCTAGAACTGAGTGGTTTAGATGAAGGTACGCCGGTAGGTACTTCTTCTAGATACACAGGTAATACGCTGGCTTCCTTTTTAGCTAGAGCCAACTATGGCTATGCTTCTAAATATCTTTTCACACTTACCATGAGGGCCGATGGTTCTTCTAAATTCTCTCCAGAAAACCATTGGGGATATTTCCCTTCGGGCGCTTTTGCTTGGAATTTTAGCAGAGAAAACTTCTTAAAAAACTCTAAAATCATATCAGACGGAAAGTTAAGAGTGAGTTATGGTGCAACGGGAAATAATGCGGTTGGAGATTTTTCTAGGCTTTCATCAATTACTTTGCCTTACGCATCTTATTATTCATTTAATAACGGTACACCTCGTCCATCTGCTATTCCTTCTTCTTTAGGTAATAGCGATTTGAGGTGGGAAACTACCAAACAAACCGATATAGGTTTAGATTTATCATTCCTGAAAAACCGCATCCACTTTGTGGCAGATGCCTACCGCAAAGTAACCAAAGATTTATTGCTAAATGCCAACGTGCCCAACAGTTCGGGGTATACCAGGATTTTCAAAAATGTGGGCAGTATATCTAACGAGGGATTAGAGTTTACGCTAAAAGCCACGCCAATCAGGAACAGAAATTTTGTTTGGGAAAGCGATTTTAACATCTCATTTAATCGTAACAAAGTATTGGCATTGGCCGAAGGAGAAGAAACCATTTACAGCCGAATGAACTGGGCTGGAGGTTACTACAACGACCAGTTTATGTATATGACGGGCATTGGTATGCCTGCCGCATCATTTTATGGCTACGATTGGTTGGGCGTATACCAAATATCAGATTTTGATTTGCAGCCAAACGGTACTTATGTTTTAAAATCGGGTATACCCAACAACGGTTCGGCGGTGCAGCCCGGCCACATCAAATACCGCGATGTAAATGGCGACGGGCAACTTACCGAAGCCGATCAGACCATTATAGGTAGGGCCTTGCCAAAGCATATCGGTGGTTTCAACAATAATTTTAGCTACAAGGGATTTAGCTTAAACGTGTTCTTCCAGTGGTCGTACGGTAATGATCTTTTTAATGCCAACAGGCTAATGTTTGAAGGGAATGCCTTACGCAGAGGTGGGCTTAATCAATACGCAAGTTTTGTAGACAGGTGGTCGGTGGATAATCAGGGCAGTCAAAATAATATTACTGGTGGGGAGGGCCCAAGGGGGATGTACTCAGATCGTGTAATTGAAGATGGTTCTTATCTACGGCTGAAAACGGTTTCGTTATCGTATGCCCTACCAAAATCATTATTGGCAAAGGTAAAAATTGATGGGGTAGAGGTATATGCTTCTGGGCAAAACTTGCTCACCTGGACTAACTATACCGGTATGGATCCCGAAGTATCTGTACGAAACACAGCGCTAACGCCAGGTTTCGATTATTCTGCCTATCCGAGAGGCAGAACCCTTTTGTTTGGTGTTAAAGTAAGATTATAAGCTAATAAACGATATAAAATGAAAAAGCTTTTATTATTAATGGTCGTTTTAACGACATCTCTTTCTTGTAAAAAGTTTCTAACTGAAAGACCAGAAGATTTTTTAAGTCCAGAAAACTACTATGAAACAGAGGCACAATTAGATTTTGCGCTTAATGGGGTATATACGGTAATGACCGAAAATGGAACGTATGCAAGTGCCATGTTGGGCAGGCTAGGTTTAGAGGCCGATGAAGGTTATAATAACAATGCTACAGATAATGCCTCGGTTTCCGATTATGCGGTTTTTTCTAGTGATGCAAAAATACAGCTGTACTGGACGGTGCTTTACAAAGGTATAGATAGGGCAAATCGTTTATTAGAAAATCTCCACAAGCCAGCAATGAACGAAACCAAGAGAGATAGAATTAAGGGACAGGCTCTATTCTTGCGCAGTTACTATTATTTGATGCTGGTATCCAGATTTGGAGATGTGCCTCTTCTGCTAAAAAGCGCCGCCGATGGTAGCCCAGAAAGTGTACAAGTGCCTAAAACTGCCGCTAAAGAAATCTACAATCAGATTTTGGCAGATATGGAAGAAGCTTCGGGTTTGGTAGCCGATATTACTGCAGTAGAAAGTGCAGGCAGGGTGAGCAAATCGGCAGTTTGGGGAATAATGGCCAGGGTGTGTTTATATATGGCTGGCAATCCTATTAACGATGTAGCTAAATACCAAGAGGCCATTACGTGGGCCAATAAGGTAATCTCTCTAAATTATCATCAATTAAATAGCTCTTACCAACAAGTATTCATCAATTATGCACAAGATAAGTATGATCTTAAAGAGAGTATTTGGGAAGTAGAATTTTGGGGAAATGGAATTGGTGTATACACAGGAAGCGCAGGTGCGGTAGGCATGATTAATGGTATTGGAGGCACCGCCGATGATAATATTGGTAGGGCAACGGGTGTTTTATTCACTACTAAATGGCATCTACAGGTTTACGAAGCTGGAGATTTGAGGCGAGATTGGACCATTGCGCCATTTCGCTACGAAGGTAATCCGCCAGTAGAAAGTAACTGGAGTGCAAGTGTGAACCAAATTTACACACGCTATTGTGGCAAGTGGCGCAGAAAGTACGAGCTGGTTACCCCAAAAGGCAATAGAACGCCACAAAACTTTCCATTGCTTCGTTATTCGGATGTTTTGTTAATGCTTGCTGAAGCCGAGAACGAAGTGAATAAAACACCTACAGAAGCGGCTTACACTGCTATTAACCAAGTAAGAAGAAGAGGCTTTGGCAAACCGATTAATACACCAGATCCTACGCTAGATATCCAAAATCAAGATTACGAAACTTTTAAGTTAACCATTAGAAACGAGCGGGCCAAAGAGCTGGGTTTTGAAGGTTTAAGAAAGAACGATTTGGTTAGATGGGGTATTTTTTATGATAGGATGAAAGTAATATATGCTGATGTGGAACCAGGTAACAATGCTGCTATTAGGGCTGCCAAAAAATATTATGGAAATGTAACGCAGCGTGATGTGGTTTGGCCAATTCCAAGTTACGAATTGGGCATAAACAAGAAATTAGAGCAGCACGATCTCTGGAAATAATCAACATCACTTCCCATTCATAAGATTTTAAATTAGATACAATGAAAAAATATTATCTATATCTGTTGGTAGTATTTGCCGCACTTTTGTTTCAGGTGGGCCAAATTTTTGGACAAGTAAACAGTATCAGTAATCCTATAATTGCTTGGCAGTTTGCAAGAGGTTATACAGGTGCTTCGGGTAACGCTACTGGGCAAGAAGTAACCGTAAATTCTACCACTAACCATGCCAATTTAGAAATTTCTGTGCTCAAACGCGGAGCCGGAGCAAGCATACCGAGCGGAGCAAACACACGCACTTTTAATGCTACTTTCCCCAATGCTGGTACCAAATCTGATGCGCAACAGAACAACAGGTATTACGAGTTTTCGGTACAGGCAAAAACTGGGTATAAAGTTTCACTAACTGCATTAAGGGTAGTTTTACGTAGGTTGTCTACATCTCCCAATACTTATCGTTGGGCTTTTAGTGTAAACGAACCAAGTAAAGCAGATAATGCAAAGGTATTTACAGAAATAGGCAGTAGCGATATTAGCCATACCAATACCGATTCGAATGGCGATTTGCAAGATCAGGTTACCTTATCAGGAATTACAGCCATTCAAAATGTTTCTGCCGATAGTGCCGTCACCTTTAGGCTTTACGCTTGGGGTGCTACCGCTGCAAATGCACCTTTGTCTATCGGTAAATCTAACAATAATGATGGTACTGGCGGAAACAACAACATCGCATTAGCTATTGGAGGCTCGGTAACGGGCGTTGTAGATATTTACGCTCCCTTTGAGCCTTGGAACCAGACGGTTTGGGCTAGTCATTACGATGGTTCTGGCAAGCTCACAAAAGCATTTAACCTCGATCGCAATGTAGTTTTCGGCACACGTGCTACACCATGGCAACCAGAGTTCAGCAGCGCTTACGTGGGTTCTTATCTTTTAGAGGTGGCCAAACAAGGTATTACCATTAATGGAAATAATGTAGAGATAGATGTGCGTAGTGCCGAAAAAAGCCAGTCGTTGGTAGATTTGTACGTCGCCGGCAGAGATCCTTGGACTAATGGCACTACCATAGGCGGATTACGGCACTCACTTAATGAAGAGTTAGGGACGGCAAACACGCTGATTAAGAAACTGAAGATTTCGGGTTTCAACAGAGGAATGGTTTTTACCAATACAGGCAATGGGCATCCAGTGCTTTTAGATAGCTGTACCTTTACCAGAAACAACTTCGGCATCTATCTAAACGGAAAAAATAATGCGATTATTCAAAATTGCACCATCATAGAAAGCGGTATGGGCGGCGTTTACTCTGGCAGTAAATCGCAGAGCAATATATTTAGGTATAATTTGTTCAGGGATAATATGCTCTCTCAACATCAGCCCTCTTATGGCAACTTTATAGGCGATACGTTTTTCAATACACAACTTAGAAGAAATACGTTCGCTAAATCTCTGGTTACCAATAGCTCACTTTCGCATATCGGTATTTCGATATTTAGAAATGCAGGTGAGGATGATAACCTAAGAGAAGAAATACCGCATAATTTAGTGATAGATAGCAATACATTCGATGGTTATTCTATTGGTATACATGTAGCCTCACGAATGGGCAGATATCCTTCTTACGATATTTCTAAAGAGGGCAGAGATTATGCTTTCTACAATCAGATTAAAAAGAATGATTTTTTAGATTGTTCTATCGGCATCAAAATCAATTCGGAGGGTAACACCGTTGATGGAAATAGTTTTACCAACACCACTTATCAAATCGTGTTGCATCCCGTTTTCTTTAAGCTTATCAACAATACCATCAACAACCAGAGCGGAGATACGGTGCACGTTTGGTACATGAAGGGCAATTACAGCGCTGTGCCTAATCAAGCATTTCTTTTTAATTACCATGATGATGCCAATAGCTTGATCCTTCGTAATGAGAAACGCGTAGAAGTGCTGTCTACCACAGGTACGCCAACTTTTACTGCTGCCGGCGGATTGAACAGTGGGGAGTTTGAACTGAACCCGACACCTCCTTTAGATGTACTTGTAGACCATAGAGTAGGTGCACCATTAGTGCGTAAAGAAGGAGAATTTCAGGAAGATTTGGCCGGAAATGAAGTGGTAGCGATTTGGAATGACAAAATATCGAGGATAACCAATACAGATTATTACAGCATCATCATCTTTGATCAAAATGGAATGGAAATCAATAGATGTGGGCGCTCTGAAATAGGCTGGTCGCAGTTGGCTGTTGGTTATTTCGTAAGAACCGAAGGCGAAATGGAAATTGCGGTAGTTCCTAAAACCGCAATTGATGGCAAATATCCTGTTTATATCTTTAGAAGAGGTTTTGCAGAACCACAAACTATTCTTTATCCCGATAATACCGATGCTAGCATTCAAATTTCTACCGATTCTTTACATCATTTGGTGGTAACTTTTGATAGCTCGGCACGCAACCTACTTTCTTTTAAGGCAGAACCCGATAAGTTTGGTTCGGCTGTTGTGGTTAGCTGGAAAACTGAGAACGGGCTAGGTACAAAAGAATTTGTAATAGAGAAAAAAACAAATGCTGAAGGTTTTTTACCAATAGGAAAAAAAACAAGCACCGATAAACACGGAGCTTACGAGTATCAGTTTTTAGATGCAAGCCGCAACGAAGGGATTAGTTATTATCGTTTAAGGCAAGTGGCACATAACGGAAGTAATACTTATAGCAGTATTGTTTCGGCAAAATTCATAAAAGGTTTCAGTTTTTTCCCTAATCCGGCAGGCGATAAAATTACTGTACACTATAGCACAGCTAATGGGAAGGCAGCATTGAAATTAATTGCTATAGATGGAAGAGAAGTGCTTAAACAAAATCTAGCAGATGGTTCTTCGAGTTGTGAGGTAGATGTATCTACCTTGAATACGGGCAATTATTTACTGCTTTTTGAAAACAAACAGCGAAGGTATACATTAAAATTCATCAAGAAATAATAGAAACATTGTGAGATTAAACTACGAACCGATGACCAGCAGTTACCTGGAAGAGTATTGTAGGGTTCAATTAGACTGCTCCTCTGAAAAAACTTTGTATGAGGCTCAATCTGCACGTATGAGTGGATTAAAGCTAATTTTGGATGGATTGCCTACGATAACAATAGCTGAGAATATACTAAAATATGTTACGCTGGCTACACTTAGCGAGCAACAAATTGGCAATCTTACAGGTACCAATGTAGCTAGTTTAGAAACAGCTAAAATCGCCGCTTTAAAATTGTACGGAAAGGGCGTAGATACCGTAATTATAACCATGGGGGCAAAAGGAGTCTTAGTCTTTAGTGATGAAGTTTTTACCATCGTAGGTGCTCCGTTAAATTCAAATTTTGATGCCGAAGTTATAGGTAACGTTTTTAACACGGTGTTGCCTTTAGCTTTAGGTACACAATTTAACCTGCTACAAGCTGTAAAATCGGCTTATCAAACTACTACAAGTATTATCTTATCTTTAAATTAAATCCTTCAAAATGATAACTATAAATGCTAAATTAATAGCTAGGCCCTTGTTTCGCTGTTTTATGCTTATAGGTTTATTGCTGTATAACAATAACGCTAGTGCGCAGGCACAAAAAGAAACGGCCGCCAAGAAAAATGTATTGTTTATCATCGCCGATGATCTTTCTAATCTGCTGTTTTCAAAAGATTTTGATGCTATTTCTGCTCCAAATCTTAAACGTTTAGCTAACGAAGGGGTTGTTTTTCAAAGGGCTTACTGTCAGGCTCCGCTTTGCAATCCTTCTCGAGCTTCAATAATGACTGGCCGTAAACCACAAGAACTCAAAATATGGGCTAATGATGTTCATTTCAGAGGAGTAAATCCTAGAGTTGTTACTTTGCCGCAATATTTTAAGAAAAATGGATATTATTCGGTAGGCATTGGTAAAATATACCATAATGGGGAGCAGTCTATACAAGGAGACCCCGAGTCTTGGTCAGAGCCACAGCAATTTCATTGGGCTAATCATTTTACAGATTGGTATATTCCGGGCAGACCTTTTGAAGTACATGAGGATTTGAAGAAAGGAGCTTCGGTGCAAGCTGTAGACGTGCCCGATGAGGCTTACTTAGATGGTAGGGTGGCTAATGCTGCGGTAAATAAACTAAGGTTGTTGCAAGAAGTTCCTTTTTTTATGGCAGTTGGATTTTGGAAACCGCATTTGCCTTTTAACGCTCCAAAGAAATATTGGGATTTGTACGATAGAAATAAATTGCCATCTGTGAAATACAGCAGTCCAGTTATGGGTGTGCCCGATATTGCCTATGTAAATTCTAATGAAGCGAAAACCTATAAAGACATTAAAAATGGAGATGGACTTATACCCGAGGCGAAACAAAAAGAATTACGTCATGGTTATTTAGCTGCCATTAGCTATTTGGATGCTCAAGTTGGAAAGGTATTGGAAGAGTTAAAACGTTTAAAGTTGGATAAAAATACGATCATTGTTTTTACATCAGATAATGGCTACCATGCTGGCGAACATGGGCAGTTTGGTAAATGGACAAACTTTGAGTTAGGTGCCAGGGTTCCTTTAATTATAGCTGCGCCAGATAACAACCAAAAAGGAAAATCTACTTTTTCTATTGCCGAATTGGTTGATCTTTATCCTACATTAATAGAATACTGTAGGCTTCCTCCAGCACCTGCAAGTAGCAAGTTGGCGGGTGTTTCGCTCATGCCAATACTTCAAGATCCAGTGGCTAAAGTAAAATTAACCGCTACCACACAAGTAGCCAGGCCACTTGGCGCACAAGACAATTTAGAAATAGTAGGTTCATCCATAAGAGACGAAAATTTTAGATACAACGCATGGATACGGGTGGTTGATCAAGTAATTGTAGCAGAAGAATTGTACGATTTATCTGTCGATATAGATAATGCAACCAATCTTGCTTCAGGCAAAAGATATTTGAAAAAGAAAACCGAAATGAGAGATGCTTTATTGAAAAGTATATTGTACGCCAACAACAAATAAAACTATAGGTTGCACTAAAATAAAAGATATTTAAACGAAAATAAAACTGCAAATTGTAGACTAGGCGTAACTTTGACTATTATTAAATGTAATGATGAAACTTGATCTAGGTCGCATTAATTTTTGTGCTGTCTGTTTTGCTGCTATTTTGCTGGGCTGCGGTAACCCTAAAGAAACAGCACAAACCAAAAACGATTCTACTTCTTGTCATAGCAATATACCCAGCAGATATGCAGCCAATCTAAAAAATGATAGCCTTAAAACTTTAAACAGTGTTGCTGCTAATCTTAAGGGAATGGTATTGGTAAAAGGTGGGAGTTTTGATATGGGCTCTCATAATGATGAGGGACGAGGTGATGAATATCCGTTACACCAAGTAGAGCTCAACGATTTTTATATAGATGAAACAGAGGTTACTAACGCTCAGTTTACAGCTTTTGTAAAAGCAACGGGCTATATAACCACGGCAGAGCGTAAAGTAGATTGGGAAGAACTGAAAAAACAGCTACCTCCCGGTACACCCAAACCTAATGAGGAAGATTTACAGCCCGCATCGTTAACTTTTACTCCTCCAAACCACGCAGTACAGTTAGACAATGTAGGGCAGTGGTGGAGCTGGACTCCAAATGCGAACTGGAAACATCCGCAAGGACCAAAGAGCAATATCAAAGGTAAAGAAGATTTTCCGGTGGTTCATGTTTCTTGGGATGATGCAAATGCCTATGCCAAATGGGCCGGTAAACGGTTGCCCACAGAGGCAGAGTGGGAATATGCATCAAGAGGAGGCTTAAAAAACAGTGATTTTCCTTGGGGCAATGAAGATATTGAGAAAGGCAGCCCAAAAGCAAACACTTGGCAGGGACAATTTCCCTATCTTAATACCGGTTGGGATAAACATATTGGTCTTGCTAAGGTGAAATCTTTTAAACCCAACGGATATCAGCTATACGATATGGCAGGTAATGTTTGGGAGTGGACATCAGATTGGTACACGCCAGACTACTATGAAACCTTAGCTAAAAAAACTACTAAAAATCCAACGGGGCCTACAAAAAGTTACGACCCACAAGAACCCTCTATACCAAAAAAGGTGGTAAGAGGTGGTTCGTTTATGTGTAATGCTTCTTATTGTAAAGGCTATCGCGTTTCTTCAAGAATGAAATCTTCACCGGATACGGGGCTTGAAAATACCGGGTTTAGATGTGTAGTTTCAAAATAGTGTGCGGTAAAAAAAGGCAAATAGGGGGATTTTTCTTCCAAGGTAATCTAAAGTCGCGTTGGTCATTCTATTTGATTTACATTAGGTTAATTTGTGTCATTGAGCTTTAGTTTAATAGTTCTCGAAAAACAAAAGTTCTATCAATAATGCTCGTTGCTTTAGTGGCAAGTTTTTAATATCGATTTAATTTTAAAAAATAGCTGCACATTGTTAGCGATATGCTATTTTAGCAATATGATTACTGTAAACGAATATTTTGACGGAGCCGTAAAGTCGCTAGGTTATGAAAACCATGGCAAATCTACCGTAGGTGTAATTGATGCAGGCGAGTACGAATTTGGAACTTCGACCCACGAAACAATGGCTGTGCTAGAAGGACAAATGCAAGTTTTATTGGCTGGACAGACCGAATGGAAAACTTTCAACGCCGGAGAGAAGTTCGAAATAGAGGCAAATTCGTCTTTTAAAGTGAAAATAGTTGAGCAGGTTTCGTATTTGTGTAAATACAAATAGCCTTTGCCATAAACCTAACGCTTTTAATTACTTTTGATAAAGTATATGAGGTTTGCAATTTGGCTTTTATTCTGTTGCTTAAGTTTGGGTGTTTTTGGCCAACAGGGCTATAAGCTAAATATTTCTTTTCCTGATCATGCCAAGTCGTTGGCAAAAGCAATTACGGTTCCAAAAGAAATTAAGGATAGTTTAACCGTTTACAAAGAAGCCGATAAAGTACTTTCGCAATTACAATTCAGAGGTTATTTGCTAGCAGAAATCACAGCTTTAACATTTAAAGGAAAAGAAGTAGCGGTGGTAATTGAGCCAAACCAGCTCTACCAATGGGTGGGGCTCAATAGTGGGAATTTACCATCGGCCATTAGGCAAAGTGTAGGTTTTAAGGAAAAAAATTACGAACATGTAAATTTTAATATCACCAGCCTAAATAGGCTCTTTGAATCGCTTCTTGGTTATTACGAAAACAATGGTTATCCCTTTGCAAGTATTAGCTTGCAGCAAATTAATATCAACAATAGTGCTGTAATGGCAAGTATTAATGCTAAGCCTAACCAAAAGGTGTTGTTTGATACTTTACAAATTGTTGGTAACGCACAAATTTCGCAGAAATATTTACAGTCTTATCTTAATGCCAAAAACGGAATGCTTTATGCCGAAAAATCGGTAGTACAAATAGAAAACAGATTGCGGGAACTCCCTTTTTTAGAAGTTGTGAAGCCAACCGAGGTAAGCTTTTCGAACGAGAGAGCAAGCGTTAGAGTTTTCGTAAACAAAAAAAATGCAAACCAATTCGACGGTATTGTTGGCCTACAGCAAAATGGAAGTACCAGCAAAACGCAGCTAGTTGGCAACTTAAAACTCCATTTGCAAAATGCTTTTAAAAGAGGCGAGCAGCTAAATTTTAACTACCAAGGGCTTGCGCAAAAAAGCCAACTATTGGATATTAAAGCCATTTTTCCGCACATGCTTAATACAGACTTTGGGCTAAGTCCAAGCTTGTACCTTTACAAGCAAGATTCTTCCTTTTTAAATGTAGATACTAAACTTGGGTTCAACTATTTGCTAAAAGGGAACAACAATTTTCAGTTTTTTATAGAAAATAGATCAACAAGCTTATCTGCGGTAGAGGCTTACCAAAACGCAACCGTTTTACCATCTATTTTAGATGCCAGCACCACTTTTTATGGTCTCGGGTTAAGTATCGAAAACCTGGATTACAGATTTAACCCACAAAAAGGCTACAGTATTGCGTTTGATGCGGCCGTAGGAAGTAAAAAAATCAAACGCAATACCGCTATTCCAGAACTGCTTTATCAGGATATTCCACTAAATAGCACTTCTTACAGATGGTTTAGCCAAATTAATTATTATCTGCCTTTGGCTAAGCAATTGGTTTTTGCATTAGCAAATCAAACTGCGTTTATTGGGGGTAAATACCTCTTAGAGAATGAAGTGTTCCGGTTAGGCGGACAAAGAAGCTTACGAGGCTTCAACGAACTTTCTATATTAGCTACAAGTTATACACTTGGCAATGCCGAAGTTAGATACCTGCTAGAACAAAATTCTTTTTTGTTTGCCTTCTACAATCAAGCATACCTGCAATATAAAACAGACAAATTAAATTACTCAGATTTTCCGTTGGGTTTTGGAGCGGGAGCAAATTTAGAAACAGACCTTGGAATTCTTTCTGTGAGTTATGCTTTAGGTAAACAAAAAAATAATCCATTAAATTTGCGGCAAGGTAAAATACATTTCGGTATTACCGCACTATTTTAAGATGGCTAAGAAAAACCTATTGTTTCTTGTTTTTGCATGGCTGATGCCATTTGCTAGCTATGCCCAAGTTAGGGTAGTACCAGATACTTTACGAAACACTGCTTTGCAAGCAGACAGCCCGCTGGTAGATAGTGCGCATGCCATAGCCATAGATACTTTAACACCAAATGTTTTAAAAATTAGAGATTCGCTAACTAACGCAAAGTGGATTGATAGTTTAAATAATGGATACGGTTTTGAAGTATTCTCATTAAAAAAGTGGATTGATCTAGCCAGTCATCCTAGTGAAAAAGTGGACTATCAACATGGTGATTTGCTGCCCAAAGGCGACGTTTGGGTACTGGCAATCATCGGTTTTTTACTGGTGCTGTTTGCTATTTTAAAAAATACTTTTGCCAAGCAGTTAAGTGCAGTGGTACAATCTTTTTACAGTAATAGAGCTTTAATTAACCTCAACAAAGAAGATAACTTGGTAACTTCTTGGTCTTTTTTGCTGTTGTTTATACAATTTGGCTTTACCATTGGGATGTTTTTTTATCTAGCTGCACAGTACAAAGAACTACCTCAAGTGCAGCAAGGGGGTTTTACCTTCTTTATATCGATATCTGTAATTGTTATTCTGTTGTATTTACTGAAGATAGTTTGCTTGCGCTTCATCGGTTTTGTGTTCGATGTACAAAAAGCACTTCATCAGTACATATCCATATTATATTTAAGTTATTTTAATACTTCTTTATTGTTTGTTCCCATCATCATCGCTTTTGCCCTTTCTGCCAAAAAATATGGTGCTGGATATGTTTATTTAGGGGTTTTTGCCTTGGTGCTTATCTTTGTGTTTCAGTTTATAAGGGCGGCTGTAAATGTTTTATCGCAGTATAGATTTCCTAAATTGTATTTATTTTTGTATTTTTGCACCCTTGAAATTTGTCCTATATTGATATTAATCAAGGCAATAGGTTTATAAGTGCTAACTAGAAAAATGCAAGAAAATAACGACGAAAGATTACGCAAGGTAAAAAGTATATTGGTAACCTTGCCTAAGCCAGAAACTGAAAAATCCCCATATTTTGATTTAGCAAAGAAGTATAATCTTCGAATAGATTTTCGCTCTTTTATTCACGTAGAAGGTGTTCCTGCTAAAGATTTTAGAAAAGAAAAAATTAACCTAGTTGATTTTACCGCTGTGGTTTTTACTAGCAGAAATGCGGTAGACCATTTTTTTAGGATATGTGAAGAAATGAGGTTTGAGGTTTCTGTAAACTTAAAATATTTTTGTATTTCCGAGTCTACTGCACTGTACTTACAGAAATACATCCAATATAGAAAGCGTAAAATTTTCTTTGGAAAAGCAACGGCTTCTGATTTGGCCGAAGTTTTAAAAAAGCACGCTACCGAAAAATTCTTGTACCCTTGTTCTGATGTGGCTACAGAAGATACCATGAACTTTTTGCAGAAAAACGGCTATGATGTTACTCCGGCTGTGTTGTTTAGAACTGTGGTAAGTGATCTTTCGGATCTAGCTGATGTGTTCTATGATGTGCTCGCTTTCTTTAGTCCTTCTAGTATTCAGTCGTTGTATATAAATTTCCCCAATTTTCTACAGAACAATACACGGATCGCTACTTTTGGCTTAAATACACAGAAAGCGGTAGCCGATAATGGTTTGATTGTGGATATTGCGGCTCCAAATCCAGAGGCTCCTTCTATGATCATGGCTTTAGAAAATTACATCAAAAAATCTAATAAGTAATTTTGGCAAATACCTATTTTTAGGTATTGATGTGCAACTTGTTATGCTGTAAATTGCCAAAAAATAATTGATGTTTTTGCTAAAGGCGTAATAAAGCAATATTATTAGCGTTTATCTGTACCGATTGCATGGTAAACAGGGAGATAATCCTGTTTTAATGCCATTAGAGTAGGTTTTTGAAATTAATTGTATGGTTGGATGTCTTACATTTATACTTTTAAAACCTATAGTTTTAAGATAAACAGAATGTTAATAAAATATTTTGCAACAAAAAGTGTGGATTTTTTTGTGCGAATAGTTGTTAATCTCAATGTTAATTGATAAAATTGCTATAAAATTGCTTAGACAACATATGAAGAAATTATACTTTCTTGCAATAACCCTACTTTCATTAATGTTCTCTAGCTGCGGAAAAGGCGGTCAAGGGGAGTTGGTGGGCGCTTATAACAGAAAATTCAAAAATACAGCTATTCCGTTGGGAATGGTTTACGTGCCAGGCGGTAGAAACCTTTTGGGGATGACTGATGAAGACATTACGTTCTATCAGGGTAAGCAAAGCAAAATGGTTTCTATGAGTCCTTTTTACATGGACCAAACAGAAATTACCAACGCAGAATACAGGCAGTTTGTAAATTGGGTACGAGATTCTATAGCAGTTACCAAAGGTAACATAGAAGAGTACTATATTAAACCAAAAGGAAATGCTGCTGCTGGCCCTGCAAAGTTTAAGGTTATCGATTGGAAAAAAGTGGGTAACGGTTCTAATCTTTGGCGTAACAAGAAACCAGATGTACAAACCAAATTAAAAGCAATGTACATTAACGATAACCTTTCTAACTTTACCCACGGTAAAAACGATAAAGATATAGATATTAAGTTGTTGCGCTATGCTTATGTAGAGAAAAACATGGATATGGCATTAGAAAATGCAGCATTGGCAGATAGGCAACGTATCGATGACTATGATATCTACACCGATAATCCAACGCCAGGGAAAGTTAACGAGCATCCATCGGTAATGGTTTACCCCGATACCTTGGTATGGCGAAAAGATTATACGTACGAATACAACGACCCAATGGTCGAAGCGTATTTTAATCACCCTTCCTATGATAAATATCCAGTAGTTGGCGTAACTTGGGATCAAGCTAGGGCTTTTAGCAACTGGCGTACACAGTTCTATGAAAATGTAGCTCTTCAGAGAAAACTTCCGGTTAATTCTAGATTAAAGTACGATTTGCCTACCGAGTCGGAATTTGAATATGCAGCTCGTGGCGGTAGAACACAAACAAAGTATCCGTGGGGTGGCCCTTACATTATGAATGCTAAAGGTTGTTTGCAAGCTAACTTTAAAGTTGGTAGAGGAAACTACGCCGATGATGGTGCTTTGTACACGGTAGAAGCGAGAGCTTATTTGCCAAATGACTATGGTTTGTACAATATGGCTGGCAACGTAGCAGAGTGGACTTTAAATTCTTATAACACATCACTACCGGAAGATAAAAATCCCATTTTTAGAAAAGGTAGACGTAAGACTGTAAAAGGTGGGTCATGGAAAGATGTAGGATTTTTTCTTCAAAATTCAGTGGCGCAACACGAGTATCAAAATGTACCTAGATCGTATATCGGTTTCAGATGCGTATCTCACTACCCTGGAAACAGCTTAATGTAGTATCAAAAAATAAAACATAAACATAAAACCACAAACTAAAATTTAATTTTTAAGAACTATGGCTGGAAAATATGCTACTAATGAGGCAAAATTACACCTTGCAACTTCTGTTGGTGCTGCAATCGTAATTGTAGGTGCATTATTTAAAATTCTTCACTTAGGAGGAATTTGGGGAAGTATTATGATCGGCGTTGGGTTGGGTGTAGAAGCCTTTTTGTTCTTAATTGGGGGGCTTTTTCCTCCGCATCCAGATGTAGAGTGGGATAAGGTTTATCCGCAATTGCGTAAAGATGGTAAGCCAACGCCTCAAGATGCCATTCCACAAGCTGCAGTTGGGGTTGGTGCTACTGGCGCTTTAGATAAATTAGTAAACGAAAAAATTGGTCCAGAATTAATCGAAAGCCTAGGTAATGGCTTACGTACCTTTTCAGATAAAGTTGCGGGCATTGCTAACGTAGCCGATGCTTCTTTAGCTACTACTGAATTTACTGCTAAGGTTAAAGGTGCTTCTGACAGCCTTGGTAATATGAACACCGCTTTTGATAAAGCAACCGAACAACTCGCAGAGTTAGGTGCTAGTAATGCTGATTCAAAAGCTTATCATGAACAAGTAAATAACCTAGCTAAAAACCTATCTGCGCTAAATGCAGTATATGAATTAGAATTGCAAGATTCTAGCGCTCATTTAAAATCAATGAACAAATTTTACCAGAACTTGGCCTTAACCATGGGTAACTTCAATGATTCTATGGAAGACTCGAAGCAGTTTAAAGAAGAAGTTGGTAAACTAGCTAAAAATCTATCGTCGTTAAATGCTATTTATGGCAACATGTTAACGGCTATGAACCAACCACGTGCTTAATTAGTCATATTATTAACTATTAAATATTGATATAATATGGCAGGAGGTAAGGAAACGGCTAGGCAGAAGATGATTGGTATCATGTATTTGGTACTATTAGCTATGCTTGCCCTTAACGTTTCAGATTTGGTGTTAAAAGCGTTTAAAAATATTAACGACAGTTTAAACACCTCTAAAGAAAACGTTGGTAACAACATTACACAATTATTAAAAAATTACGAAAATACAAAGGCAAAAGAAAGTGAAGATAATTTACTTAAGTTAAACCGAGCTAAGGAAGCACAGAAAATTGGTGAGGATTTAATTAAGTATATAGATGATCTTCAGAAAAAAATAGCTGCCGATGGTTTTGATGAAAACGGCGATCTGGAGCAAAAAAACAACCTAGATATTGGTCAAAATATCATGGGAAGCGATACAGAGAAAAAGGAGGGCATCAAATTACAAGCTAAGATAAATGAAACTGGTAAAAAATTAGCTTCTTTATTACAGACTGATGAAGGCAAACCTACTTTTATGTTGCAAGCCCTAGATCCTGCAAAACCTAAAGCAGGCGAGCCTAAAACATGGACTGGAAACAATTTTGGTGAAGGCGTTCCTTTGGCAGCTTTTAGAACTATCTTAACGATGATCCAGAATGATGCTAAAAACATGGAAGCTGATATCATCAATAAAATTTTATCTGATAAGCCGATTGTAACCTTAGATCATTTCGAGGCGGTAGCGGTAGCTCCCTCTTCTTACGTAATACAAGGCCAGCCATACAAAGCAGAGATTTATCTTACAGCAAGTGATACCAAATCTAGTCCAGATGTGAGTGTAAATGGCTCTAAAGTGCCCACCGTGAATGGTAAAGGTGTTTATACAGGCGGCACAGGAAGTGTAGGTACATTTACTTGGAAAGGTACCATTAGGGTTAAGAATAATAAAACCGGAAAATTTGACTCATACGACACCCCTCCTATGACTTATCAGGTAGCTGCGCCATCGGCAACAGTTTCTTCAGATAAGTTGAATGTAATATATGCGGGTATTCCAAATCCGTTTACAATTTCCGCTCCAGGTTTTCCAAATGTGAATGCCACAATTACTGGTGGTTCATTAAGTGGAAGTGGTGGTAAGTATATGATTAACGTTCCAGGATCTTTAGTAGGTAAAGAAGTATCTATAAACGTGAGCGGTACTAACGATGGCAAAACAGTAAACCTAGGCGCACCTAAGTTTAGGGTTAAAGCTATTCCGGCACCAATAGCAAAAGTTGGTGGTTACGGTGGTGGCGATATTGCTTCGGTACAGTTGAAAAGCGAAAGTGAAATTGAAGCAGATTTAGATGATTTCCCTTTTGATGTGAAGTTTAAGATCTTGCGTTTTGAACTTACAGTAATTAAACCCCGTTCTGACGCTATTACTATTTCTGGCCAAGGCGGTAATTTTACTGGTGCGGTTCGAAATGCAATCAATGCAGTTTCGCCAGGTACTACGGTGATCTTTAGCGATATTGTGTCGCAAGGTCCAGACGGAAGGCAAAAAGTGCTGCCTCAATTGGTATTTAAAGTAAAATAAGAAGATGAAAAAGATTACGTTATCGTTGGCTTTTATGGTAGTAGTTACTGCTGGTGCATGGGCACAAAATACAGGCAATAACTCAACAAATGGTTCGCAAACCCAAAAAGTAGAGCCTGAAAAAACGGTAAGGAAAACGCCAAAGGTTAAGCCAAAAGATGGCTATGCCATGGAAAAAGAGCTAAGGGACACTGCTTCTGAGAAGGCTTTTTTACCGGTGATTAAAGATGAAGACGTAATTTATACCAAGCGGGTTTGGAGAGATATCGATTTACGTGACACCATTAACGGCGTACTTAATTATCCAAAATCGAGGTTAATTGAGGTGTTGATTACCCACGTTAGAAACGAAGAGCTTACGGCTTACAATCCAAAAAATCCGAAAACTTTAGATGATGTAGATGGGTTTGATTTTCCTTTAGATACTGCGGATGCATTGAGATTGGCAAATGGAGTAGTAAATGTTACCAACAACAAAACAGGAACAGTTACTCAAGTTCCCGGCGAATTTAATCCAGAGTTGTTTAAAAAGTATAGAATTAAAGAGGATTGGGTATTAGATGGAAAGAGAGGTGTGTTTGAACCTCGTATCGTTGCAATTGCACCATTAAAGTTAAACGATCAGACTAAAGAATGGCAACCTGTATTTTGGATTGCTTACGAGGAAGCAAGAGATATCTTGGCTACCAAAAGACTTTTCAATTCATTAAATGATTCTTCTCCTTTAAGTATGGACGATTTCTTTATCCATCGTTTGTTCTCTAGCCACATTGTAAAAGAAACCAACGCAGGAGATTATAAAGTGAAGGATTTAATCAGCGATCCGAGAGAACGCTTGTTAGAAAGCGAACGCATCAAAAAGAAAATGGCCGATATGGAACAGGCTCTTTGGGAATATTAGAAGCCCCACCCCTCCCTCCCCGACGGAAAGGGTTAGCATAAACTTATAAAAAGAGCAAATCGATAAGGTTTGCTCTTTTTTTATTTCGATCGTCATTGCGAAGCACGAAGCAATCCTAAAGTAACGCGAGTTTTGGATCTTGATTCGTCATTTCGACCGCAGCGAAGCGAGTGGAGAAATCTTTAGAGGGATAATTTCTAACCAATGACCCAAATATTTAGCTCTGCTTTCTTTCAGTTCGCGGCTACGCTCGAAATGACGACCATTTCTAACATAACTAAAAGCATAAGCTGCTGATAAACAAATACAAACGCCCATAACTCACCTTTGGTTAAATATTGTATCATTATCCTTTTTATGATTGTTTGAAATTGGGTTCTGGCAGTGTTGAAAACTAAGATGCGTATTAAGGACGTTAAGTAAGGGTCGGGGCTGCACTAT
>NZ_SSHJ01000007.1:66478-204200 GCF_005925345.1 Pedobacter ureilyticus | reverse complement strand
TAGCATTTAGACATCGTTCGAACTGGTCAGTTTCCTCCGAAATCAGGTGGTCAATTTCAAGCGGAATAGGTGGTCAGTTTAAACCGAAATGGGGTGGTCAGTTTCAGCGAAATCTCCAATATCGTAACTGATCTTGTTGTCTAGGATTTTTGCGTAATGTTGTGTTTGTTTAATGGAACTATGTCCAAGCATTCTTGATACGGTCTCTATTGGAACGCCATTGTTTAGTGTTATTGTTGTTGCAAACGTATGCCTTGCTATGTGAAATGTAAGCGTTTTGGTAATACCACAAATGTCGGCTATCTCTTTCAGATATGCATTAAGTTTCTGATTAGAAGGTACGGGAAGTACGCTTCCTGTTTCAAGACAATATGGATGATTGATATATTTATTGACTATATCAAGTGCTGTAGGTAAGAGTGGAAGCCTTGTTGCCGTATCTGTTTTTTGCCTTTTTGTAATTATCCATTTATGGCGGTCAATTCCCGTGATAATTTGTTCTTTTCTAAGTTGCCTTAGATCAATATAGGCAAGACCAGTATAGCAACTAAAAAGAAAGATATCGGCAATTTGCGAAATCCTATCGATGTTAAATTTTTTGTTTTTTATTAAATTTATTTCTTGCTGGGTTAGCGCAGTTCTAATTACCTCTCTTTTGGTCATTTTGAATCCCATAAATGGGTTCCTTAAGATCCATCCCTTTTTCAATGCCTCAAGAATAATCTTTTTAAAATTGGTTAGGTATTTCATGGCGGTATTGTGGGCACAATTCCTAATACTTTTCAACCAAAATTCGAAATTGGTTATAAATTCATAGTCAATCTCCTTGATGCTGATGTCATCATTGCCATATTTCCATTGGATGAACTTTTCGAGATGTTCACAGGCCGTAGTATATCTTATGAAAGTCCCAAGGGCATATTCTGTACCTACCAACAATTCCATCTTGGCATTGTGTTCCTTGAATGCCGTAATAATCGTTCGGCTTTTTTGTTCAGCCCCTGTTAAGTAGTCTGCTAACAGCTGAGCTGTTATAGGTTTTGAATCTTCGAGCAGGGCACGCTTTGCATCGTTAATCTTAAAGGTTAAAGTATCAAGATAGCTATTGAGAGCTTTGGTTTCCTCATTTTTGCCTGTAGCCCTTCCTGCCGATTGATTCCACTTCATTTGGTTCCATTTTCTCTTTGTTGATAATTCTTTGGCTTTTCCGTTAACAGTGATTCTCAGGTATATAAACCTGTGGTCTTCATTTTGATTTTTTGGTTGCTTTAGAAAGAATAACAACCCATAACTTTTTTCCAACATAACGCATCAATTAATAAGTTAAACAAAGTTGGAAATGCTAAAGCTCTTTTACAAGATGTAAATAAGACTTACATCTTTAATTTACAGTTAGTTGTGGTGTAAATCGTGCGTCTTTTTTTTAGATAGAAAAGACGCACGATTTATCTTAATAGATTTTGATTGTTATTGAAGATTTTGGATAATTCAGCCTGATAAATTAACACCTGCAAATACCATCATTGTATGTGTTTGAAGAATATTCTAGCAGGAAAATAGACTTGAACCCATGCCTGTTTGTCCCTTCTAACGCAGTTTTCATGTAATTATAACTCAAAATAGCACGAATGACGAGTTAGCTCTTCGTCTATACTCAATCGGTTTAAAACAAAAGCCCCGAGGTTTTTCGGGGCTTTCTGTGGAGCTGAAGGGAGTCGAACCCTTGTCCAGTTGTGTGATAAATTATGCTTTCTACGTGCTTATTTTCCAATTGGTTTTAGAGATGCGTCGGGCTGGAAACCGACCTTGACAACATCCTTAGGTATTTGATTTCACCCTTGTGTCATACCTCCACAAAAGCTAGCATGGTTATATCGATGCCTCTGATGCTAACCTAACTATGCGGCAGTTAGCGAGACAAAAGCTTGCGTAATTCTAAATTAGGCAGCTAAGGCGTAGTTATTTTCGCCAATTATTGTTTTGAACGTTCTCTTTAAAGTGCTCTCCGTACAACGCACTGCATGCTTACATATTCAGCGCCACCCTGTCAAATCCAGGAACAGCCCCAATTTAAAGTGGTTAGTTGCTAGTGGTAAGGTATCAGTAAACTCGACACTAACCTAAACTGAGCTACAAAGGTACAAATAAAATGCCAATAATTGAAAGTACGAGAAATAAGCCCAATCATATCATGTTAAAAATATTGAGGGAAAGTTCAGCATCGGTAAGCATTACCGCATTGCCTGTTCCATCTTCTGGATATAATTTACAAGAAATACTTACTTTAACATCTAAAGACGGCGGGATCCCAAGCTGCTCTGGAACTACCTTGGTACTTATAACGGAGGCAGTGCTACCTGTCTGTATTCCTTTAGATGAGAAGTAAACTTTTCCATCTTTATTCACGTATTTTATTCTTAAATTTTTGCTGCCAACCAAATAGCTGTCTGTAGTGTCGAATGTCCAATTACCTTCGGTGATAAAAGATTTTAAATAAGTGAATTTATCTTCTAAATAGCTTACCCTCATTGTTTTAAATTCTACATCTAATACAGGTTGTATCATTTGATTAGTAATGATTTTGGAAATTGAGCCGCTTACGCCTCCAATTGCTATTCCGTTTTCAAAAGAGCTACTAGCACTGGAACCAAAAGAATATGAATCATGATTGTTGGTAACTTCCCAAATAAAACTCACGCCATCTATCTTTCCTTTAGCATAATAGGTTGCGTTTGATGGTTGTGATTGCGAACCTCCTCCATTGTTTTTTGCTGGCGTACTTGTATCATCTACATTAATGTGTTCTGTATTTTTCTTACAGCAAATAAATAATGCTATAACGATTATCGAAAGTGTTAATTTAAATTTTTTCATGATAAGCTAAGATATAGTAATTGCTATTAAAAAAAAAGCTGTCTCGTTCATTCTTTCGAGACAGCTTCTTCTTGTTAGTGGTAAGAATCTTAGCTTGTTCTTCCCGGATATTGTTGTAAAGCTAGCGCTAAACAATCCATCGCTGCATTTAAGTCATCAACATTCAGTACATAAGCCATGCGTACTTCGTTTTTGCCAGAGCCTGCGGATGAGTAAAAACCTGTAGCTGGTGCCATCATTACGGTAGCATTGTCGTGTTCAAAACTTTCTAAAATCCACTGACAGAATTTGTCTGCATCATCAATAGGGAATTTAGCTACCACATAAAAAGCGCCACCCGGATTTGGGCAAAACACGCCATCAATATTGTTTAATCTGTTTACCAAAGTATCTCTACGTAAAGTATATTCCTTGTTAACGGCCTCGAAATAACTATCTGGCGTGTCAACAGCAGCTGCACCAGCAATCTGTTCTACCATACCCGGACTTAATCGAGCTTGTGCAAATTTTAATCCAGAAGCTATAACTTGCTTGTTTTTAGTGATTAAACAACCTAAACGTGCGCCACAAGCACTATAACGTTTAGATACCGTATCCATAATTACTACATTTTCGTCTAAACCAGCTAAATGCATAGGTGAGATAAACTCACGTCCATCATAACAAAATTCGCGATAGGCTTCATCAGAAAATAAGAATAGATCGTATTTTAAACAAAGTGCTTTTAAAGCCTCTAATTCTTCTTTACTATATAAATATCCCGTTGGGTTATTTGGGTTACAAATAATAATTGCTTTGGTTTTTTCGGTAATTAATTTCTCGAACTCGGCTATAGGAGGTAGGGCAAAACCATTTTCTATGTAAGATAAAATAGGCTTAACCACTACATTGCTCATGCAAGCAAAGCCATTGTAATTTGCGTAAAACGGTTCTGGAATGATGATTTCATCACCCTCATTAACGCAAGTTTGCATGGCAATAGTAATAGCCTCTGAGCCACCAACGGTGACCAAGATGTTTTCTGGCGTAATGTTATAACCAAGTTTATTGTAGTAATCGGTTAGTTTTTTTCTGTAAGCCAAAGTGCCCTCAGATGGGGTGTAGGCCCAAACATTAAAATCAATGTTTTTAATGGCGTTTAGCATTCCTTCTGGGGTTTCAATATCTGGCTGACCGATATTTAAGTGGTAAACTTTTTTGCCATCAGCTTTAGCTTTATCGGCAAATGGAGTTAGTTTTCTGATTGGCGAAGCGGGCATTTGAACCCCTTTTTCTGATATTTTTGGCATGGTACAAAAATAGAAAAACCCCGTTGCAATAACGAGGTTTTCATTTATTTAATTTTTTTGTTTTTACTGGGCTAATAAGGGCTTGTTGGCCGTCAAAACATTAAATTATCCTTATTTGGTAGCGTTTGCTACCGTTTCTCCTTTAAGATAAAGTACCTTAGTAGTGGTTCTAGCGTTTGACGTTACCGTTACTGCCATATTAAAAGGAAGTGGTGAACCTGATTTCTTTACTGTAACTTTTATGAAACCTTTCTCTCCTTTTTTAACTGGAGTTTGAGTGTATTCTCCAACGGTACAGCCGCAAGTGGGCTCCACTTTAGAGATAATTAAAGGAGCATCACCTTCATTAACAAAATTGAAGGTATAACTAACGGCTTGATCTAATTTAATCTTTCCAAAGTCGTGAGTTTCAGTCTCAAACTTAAATTCTGCGGGTTTGGTTTGAGCACTTGCTGTAAGGCCTAATCCAACTAGGGCAACAAATAAAAAGAGTAGCTTTTTCATGTGTGTTTATTTTAATTTAGTTTATAACAAATCTAGTGTTTAATAATTTAAAACAAAAAGTATTCCAAATATTATTTGCCCGCATTGCTAAGTCAAGTTTAGAAAGAATTGTATCTTTGCCACTTAACCAACTTGTAACTTATGAGATCAGTCGGGAAAGTTATTACCAATGAAATTGATGCATCCGAACTTAGTTTTGATGCTTTTAAAGCCATAGTAATAGATGATTACAGAATTGCCGTAGAAAGTAGGCAGGCGAGCTTATTAGGACGTAAGGAGGTACTTACAGGTAAAGCCAAGTTTGGTATTTTTGGCGACGGAAAAGAAGTGCCACAATTGGCTATGGCCAAGGTTTTTAAGAAAGGCGATTGGCGTGCTGGCTACTATAGAGATCAAACTTTTGCCTTTGCTACAGGCATATCTACCATTAAGGAATTTTTTGCACAATTGTACGCAAATCCAGATGTAGATGCTGATCCAGCTTCTGCAGGCCGGCAGATGAATTGCCATTTTGCTACCAGATCATTAAATGACGATGGTACCTGGCGAGATTTGACGGAAGTAAAAAACAGTTCGGCAGATATTTCTACTACGGGCGGACAAATGGCTCGCTTGGTAGGTTTAGCCTATGCCTCTAAATTATACAAGCAAAACAGAGAGCTAGATTATCTAAAGAATTTCTCCGTTAACGGAAACGAAGTTGCTTTTGGTACCATTGGCAATGCTTCTACTTCTGAGGGTGTCTTTTTTGAGGCTTTTAATGCTGCTGGCGTATTGCAAATACCGATGGCTATTTCTGTTTGGGACGATGGTTTTGGTATCTCTGTACCTGCAAAATATCAGACTACTAAAGAAAGTATCTCCGAAATTTTAAAGGGTTTTCAACGTGAAGAGGGAACTAATGGCTACGAAATTTTTAAGGTTAGAGGCTGGGATTATCCCGCTTTATGCGAAACTTATTTGAAAGCCATAGAGATCTGTAGAAACGAACATGTACCTGTTTTAATTCATGTAACTGAAGTTACCCAGCCGCAAGGGCATTCTACTTCGGGCTCTCACGAACGTTATAAAAGTAAAGAGCGCTTAACGTGGGAAAAAGAACACGATTGTATCGTGAAGATGCGAGAGTGGATGATAGAATCTGCTATTGCAACTAAAGAAGAGCTGGATGAACTAGAAGAAACGGCGAAGAAATATGTACGTGAAGTACAAAAAGAAGCTTGGAATGAATTCTTAGATGTAATTAAACAAGAGCAGGCAGACGTAGTTCGTATGATCAGTAATATGGCAAATAGCAATGCCGGCTTAGGTAAAATTGCCGCTCAGCTAGCCTCAACTCACGACGCATTGCGTAAAGAGGTGGTTTCTGCAGCTAGAAAAGCAATTAGACAGAGTGTAAACTCGCCCTCGGCAGATAGAGACGTATTGATTAAATGGTACGAAAGTAAGACTGAGGCTTATAGTGAGTTATATAACTCAAAACTATTTACTGATGGAGTTGAAAGTCCGTTTAATGCCACGCAGGTAGCTCCAGTATATAATGAGCAAACTAAAATGCTGGATGGACGAGAAATTTTGAATGCTTGTTTCGATGCCAACTTTGAGCGTGATGCAAGGCTGGTAGCATTTGGCGAAGATTTAGGCGCCATTGGGGATGTAAATCAAGGTTTTGCCGGTTTGCAAGCTAAATATGGTGAAATTAGGATAAATGATACAGGGATTAGAGAGGCTACCATAGTAGGGCAGGGTATTGGTTTGGCTATGAGGGGTTTAAGGCCAATAGCGGAAATTCAATATTTAGATTACCTACTGTATGCCATCACCGTTCTTAGCGATGATCTGGCGACACTTTCTTACCGTACCAAGGGTGGGCAAAAGGCGCCGCTAATTATCAGAAGTCGTGGCCATAGGTTAGAAGGGATTTGGCACTCGGGTTCGCCAATGGGCATGATCCTAGGTTCGCTGCGTGGAATGCATATTTGTGTGCCTCGTAACATGACCCAAGCAGCTGGAATGTACAATACTTTATTTAGGGCTGATGAGCCAGCTTTGGTGATCGAATGCTTAAATGGCTATCGCCTTAAAGAAAAACTTCCTAGCAACGTAGGCGAATTTACCGTGCCATTAGGAAAAGCCGAAATTATTAAAGAAGGTAAAGATATTACGGTTGTTAGCTACGGGTCTACCTTACGCTTGGTAGAAGAGGCCGCAGAAGAATTAGAAAATTTTGGTATTACTATAGAAGTAATAGATGTACAAACTTTGCTACCTTTTGATTTGGACCAACTTTGTGCCCAGTCCCTACAGAAAACCAGCAAACTTTTGGTTGTAGATGAAGATGTGCCAGGAGGAGCGAGTGCTTTTATTTTACAGCAAATTTTAGAAGTACAAAAAGGTTATTATTTGTTAGATAGCAAGCCCCAAACTTTAACGGCAAAGGCGCATCGTCCACCTTATGGTTCTGATGGCGATTATTTTTCAAAGCCTTCTGTAGATGATATGGTGGAAGCAGCGTATAACATGATGAACGAAACCAATCCAGATCGTTTTCCAAAACTCTACTAAAAATTATACTGGAATTTAATTATTGTTATAATGAGCTTGATTCTATCGGGCTCATTTTTTTTTTTGAGTGATTGACTGGTGGTAAATCTGGGACACCATATCTTTATAATCATGATAACCCAAAGCTATGTTGGTTAGTAGTATGATCTTAGCTTAAACCACATAAAAGTTGTTTGCTAAATTGATGTGTAGTAGCTAGCCCAAATTCGCTTTAAATAAGAGAATGTTTTACACTTTATATACTGAATAAGTATTTTGGTTTATTAAAATGGGGTTCTCGTGTATTGCATAGCCAGAATGTGCTTTAATGACTTATCTTTGAGAAAAGAATATTTAAAAACTTTTAGCCTCTCATCATGAAGTACTTAAAAAATATGATGTTATTAAAATTTCTGGTAGATTTTTCTAACTACGTTTACCAAGATATTGTTAAGCACAATAGACTGGTTAAGAGAATGAAATAGCAAGCTTAGTTTAGCTGTTGCTAATAATGCTATCAATATTGCATAAATTTTAGCGACTACCTTTTAGATTAGCACTTTATTGCCCGTAAAATACATTTTTAATACTACACAAGCAGTAATTTGATTTTTTAAAGTAATATTATCACTACTTCAAATGGCAAGTAATGCAGTACCTAAGTTATATTTAATATAATGTATACTCCGTCATGCTGATCCGATAGTTATCGGATTTATTTCGCCACGTAGCTTTCCGCTTCACTACAGGTCAGCATCAGCTTTTAGGTATTATTTATTAATCACAAACTTAGATTAGTAGTTAAAGATTTATAGGGCGAACAATTTTTCGCCCATACTGCTTCATTATAATTTGCTTGATTTGTTTCTTAATAAGTGATCTGCTAACACTAAGGCAGCCATGGCTTCTACAATAACCACCGCTCTGGGTACCACGCATGGATCATGACGACCTTTACCTTTAATTTCCGAAGCTTCGCCTGCGGCATTGATAGTTTGCTGATTGTGCATAATGGTAGCTACGGGTTTAAACCCAACTTTAAAAGTAATATCCATCCCGTTAGAAATGCCACCTAAAATACCGCCAGCGTGGTTGGTAATGGTTAAAAAGCTCTGTCCCTTTGCGGAAGGGTTTGGGATGGGGCTATCGTTATGCTCAGAGCCTCTAAGTTCTGTGCCTTCAAAACCTGATCCATATTCAAAGCCGTGTACGGCATTAATGCTGAGCATTGCTTTACCTAGATCTGCGTGTAGCTTGTCAAAAACGGGCTCTCCCAAACCAGCAGGACAACCTTTAATTACACAAGAAACTTTACCACCAACGGTATCTCCGTCTTTACGAACACCGTCAATAAACTCTATCATTTCGTTTGCCGTAGCAGGATCTGCACAACGTACAATATTAGCTTCTCGTAGGGCTAAAAGTTCCGCAATATTACCACTCTCCAGGTTTGGGGCATTTATTTTACCCACTGCCGTTACATGGGCAAAAATATCAATGCCGTGATGTTTCAATAATAACTTTGCAACTGCTCCTGCGGCCACTCTAGCCGCTGTTTCCCTTGCAGAAGAACGACCACCACCACGATGATCGCGGATACCGTATTTGGCATCGTATACATAATCTGCATGGCTGGGACGGTAAACATCTACATTGTGTCCGTAATCCTTACTACGTTGGTCTTCGTTCGGAATTAGCATTGCGATAGGTGTACCGGTACTTTTTCCTTCAAAAGTTCCTGATAAGATTTGTACCGTATCGCTTTCCTTGCGTTGTGTGGTAATCTTAGATTGACCAGGTTTACGTTTATCTAATTCTGATTGGATAAAATCTAAATCAATGGGTAATCCTGCGGGACAGCCGTCTAAAATTACACCAATAGCGATGCCGTGAGACTCGCCAAAAGTGCTGATGCGAAAAAGTTGTCCGAATGTGTTACCTGCCATTTTTTATAGTATTGAGTATTGAGTATTGAGTATTGAGAAGCTCTTGCGCAATACAGTTTGTTTTTATTAATTGATTAATCGTAATACGAAAATCGTATTATACATTATTTATTTGTTGGTATAGTCGCGATACGCAAATCGCACTACGAAATACTAATTTCAAATCCAACTTTCTTCAAGTCTTCCCAAAAATAAGGATAAGATTTTTCAACTACGTTATAGTCTTCAATTTCTAACTCTTCGATTAGTAAAGCTAAAGGAGCAAAAGCCATAGCCATACGGTGGTCTTCGTAAGTAGCAATGCTTACCTTTTTAGGGAAGTGTAGTTCAGAGCAATCTAAAGTATAAACTAGATTGTCTTCGTTTAGTTTTACACCTATTTTCGCCAATTCGTTTTGCAGTGCAGCTACACGGTCGGTTTCTTTTATTTTTAAGGTTTCTAAACCCGTAAAAGCCATGTTTAAACCTAGAGCAGCCGAAACTACCACAATGGTTTGAGCCAAATCTGGACAAGTTTTTAAATCTAAAACCTTATTAATTTTTTTTATCGCTTGATCTTTTTTAAAAGCAATTCCGTTATCTGTTTTAGTAGTACTTAAACCAAAAATCTCCATAATTTGCTGGATTTGGCTATCGCCTTGTAAACTTTTCTCACGCAAATGCGGAAGACTAATTTGTGCTTCTTTTGCTAAAGCTACAATGCTGTACCAATAGGAAGCAGCGCTCCAATCTGGTTCTACAATTAAGGTAGATGGTTTAAATTCTTGATGTTCAATGGTGATTAAATTTCCATCCCATTCATGCGAAATGCCGCATTCGGCCAGCATTGCCAATGTCATTTCTACATAAGGTTTAGAAGTTAATTCGCCAATAATCTCTAAAGTTAAGCCTTGTGGTAGGGTTGGGGCTAACATGAGCAAGGCCGAAATATATTGACTGCTAATATCGCCTTTGATTTTGATCTGCGAGCTCACTTGATTTAACGGGCCACTAATGTTTAATGGCGGAAAACCTTCTTTTTCTGCATAGCTGATATTGGCACCAATTCTTTTTAACGCATCTGCTAAAATCCCGATTGGGCGTTGTTTCATGCGTTCGGTTCCTGTTAACAGAAAATTTCCATTTTTGGCAGAAAGATAGGCGGATAAAAAACGCATTGCAGTACCAGCAGGACCAACGTCTACCGTTTTGTCCGTATTGCTATCGCTTTCGTAAGTATCTAAATCTGATAATATAGCATTTAGTGTAACGGTGTCGGCAGCGTTGGATAAGTTTTCTACTTTTACCAAATTTTTGCTCAACGATTTGATAATCAAAGCTCTATTGCATTCGCTTTTTGAGCCTGTTAATTGTATTTCGGCTTGTATATTTTGTGTTTCTTTAAAAGAAACAATCGCATTTTTATGCATGTTTTGGTTGGTATTAGGTCGATATAGGATTAAAGTTGTTTTGGTTTGCCGTCATTTCGACGAGGAACGAGGAGAAATCTCCAGGAAAAGTGCTTCGGTTAGAGATTTCTCACTGCACTTTGTTCCGTTCGAAATGACGGTTGGCCAAAATTAATATCCTAAAAATATAAGCTTGAATTAAGCTTTCACTTCTGTATGTTGTTCAGCTGCAATTCCTTCTTGGGTAACTTTGCCAGCATTTAAAATTTCGGTTTGTTTACGGATAGATTCGCCGTGTACCAATTCTAAGAATTTTTCAGTAAAGTGCTCATCTAATTTCAAAGCTTTAGCGAAAGCAGTTCCTTTTTTAAGGATTTCGTCCCAACGATTAACTTGTAATACGGTTACCTGGTTATCGCGTTTAAACTCGCCAATTTTCTCTACGATAGACATACGCTCGCCTAATTTTTGCAATAACAAATCATCGATTTTATCAATTTGCTTACGTAATTCAGCTAATTTGTCTACAAAAGCTTCGTTTGCTGACTCTGGCTCACGCACCGTTAAACGATCCATTAGCTCGCTCACAGCAGCAGGAGTTAATTGTTGTTTGGCGTCTGTCCAGGCTACCGATGGATCTAAATGTGATTCGATCATCAAGCCTTGCATATCTAAATCTAACGCTTTTTGAGAGATGTAAGGAATCAACTCACGGTTACCACAAATGTGACTTGGATCGTTAATGATTGGTAAACCAGGACAAAGTGTTTTCAATTGGATAGCCAATTCCCACATTGGTTCATTACGGAAAGAAGATTTTTCGAACGAAGAGAAGCCGCGGTGAATAGCACCAATTTTAGTAATACCAGCTTTGTTGATACGCTCAATAGCGCCAATCCACAACTGTAAATCAGGGTTTACCGGGTTTTTGATTAATACAGGAATATCATGTCCTTTTAAAGCATCTGCAATTTCTTGTACCGTGAAAGGGTTTACAGTAGAGCGAGCGCCAATCCAAAGGATATCTACGCCAGCTGCTAAAGCTTCTTCAACGTGTTTTGCATTAGCTACCTCAACCGCTGTAGGTAAACCAGTTTCTGCTTTTGCACGTTTTAACCACTCTAAACCAATGCTGCCAATACCTTCAAATTCTCCCGGGCGAGTACGCGGTTTCCAAATACCAGCTCTTAAAACGCTTACTTTGCCAGTTGCTGCTAATAAATGTGCCGTAGTTAGTAATTGGTCTTCTGTTTCGGCGCTACAAGGCCCAGAGATTAATAGAGGTTGGTTGCTTACCGTTAACCAGTTTTCTAAAGGCTCAATGTTTAAATTTAATTTCATTTTTTAGGATAATTTGTATTGTTGTTATTACTTATTTGTTTAATCGGTTAATTGTTGAAATCGGTTAATCGTTTTGATAGTAGTTAACCAAATCCACAGTTAGTCTATACTTTGTCGTTCTTAATATACTCGCCCATGATATTGAAGTTTACGGTATATTTAAGTGCTCTTCTAATCGCGGTATCGTAATTTTCCATGTTCTTCCATTCAATATCTACATAGAAATAGTATTCGTTTCGGCGCCCCAAAACAGGCATAGATTGGATTTTTGTTAAGTTAACGTTCAGCTCGGCAAAAATTTGTAATACTTGACTTAATGCGCCAACATGGTGTCCCACCTGAAAGCAGATAGATGCTTTATTTATTCCTTTTTCGGTAACCATTTTCCTTTTTTGTAGGATTAAGAAACGGGTGAAATTCTTCTTATTAGATTCTATTCTTCTTTCTATGATGTTTAAGCCATAAGTTTCGGCGGCCAAAGCATTGGCAATAGCCACAGTATCTTTCAGTTGCCCATCTTTAATTTTTTTGGCACAGGCAGCGGTATCATTGCCTTCTATTACTTGAATTTGAGGAAACTCTTCAAAAAAATCTACACACTGTCTGATAGCAATAGGGTGAGAGGTGGCGATTTTAATGTCTTCAAATTTAACTCCAGGTAAAGCCAGTAGGTGTAGCTGAATTGGCAGGTATACTTCACCTACAACAGCGAAGTTAAATTCGCGAATTAGGGTGTAATTTGGCAATAGACTACCTGCAATAGAGTTTTCAATTGCCATTACTACATAATCCGCTTTGTCGTCATCTAAAACATCACAGGTCTGTTTAAAAGAGTTGCATTCAATCGTGTCGATATCTCTGCCGAAAAATTTGAAAGCTGCTTCTTCGTGAAATGATGCTTTAATGCCTTGTATCGCTACCCTTGTTTTTGTCTTCATAATTGTGCTAAACAAAAAAAGGTCCTGACTTTTAGCCAGGACCTTTTCGTATGTTTTAAAATATCTTGTTATACTTTAAGCATATTAGTCCTGGCTCTTACTAAAGTAGTAAAAGTAACCAAACCAATATGTAGTGTTAAAATTCATTTTTTGTCTTCTGGTGTCAAATGTACACCAACAAATTTAATTTGTCAATAGTTAAATGAAAATAATTTTATTTTGCCATTTTTGAACCAAATAACGAAACGGTATAGAATTTTGGTAATTTTAGATTTTGGATTGATAAGAACTAGAAAAAACTTTCACACTATTTCCAATAGCATGGTTTTTCTTTTCTGTTTCCATTAGTTCTTTTCTCATTGTTTTGGCAATTTGCGTACTACCATCATGGCTCCATCCAGGAGGATTAACGATATATTTTATTTTATTCCAAAAATTGTTTGTCTTCTGGATATCTTTTTTTAGCGCAATAAATTCGTGAAAAATGAGGTTAAAAGCACCAGTATCTTCAACTTGTGTAGTAAGCCCGTATTTTATTTCGTCTTCGGGTAGTTCTTCTTGAAAGGTGCCAAATATCCTATCCCAGATAATAAGTACCATGCCCATGTTTTTGTCTAAATAGCGTATGTTACATGCATGATGAACCCTGTGGTGAGAAGGTGTAACAAAGATATATTCGAAGATCGGGTGCAGCTTTCCAACTGTTCTAGTATGTACCAAATTGCCGTAGATTTGCGTGATTAGATAAGCAAATAAGATATCCATGGCGTGAAAGCCCATGAAAGCTAAGGGTAAATAGAAAAACACCCGATACAGTGGTTCAAAAACTGTGGAGCGAAACCCGGTAGTTAAGTTAAAATGTTCTGACGAATGGTGGGTAACGTGCATTGCCCAAAAAAAACGAACGTAATGCCCAGTAGTATGTAAAAACCAATAAAGTAGATCTTGAGCAAGCACCAATAAAATCCAGTATAACCATGTGTTATGTATCTCAAAAAATCTAAATTGATAGCAATAATCTAGGAGATAAAATGTGGCAAACTTCATGGTTAAGTTTACCAGCACGGCACAGGTCATTAAATAAATATTGTTCCAAGTATCTTTTTTAGTGTAAAGTTGCTTGTTGTGCGCATAGCTAAAATACATTTCAACTATGGCAAGCACAATCACAAAACTAAAAAGTGTGCCTACAGAAATATCACTTCCGGTAAACGTCATTTGTTACAAACTATTGTAATACATTAAACTGTTAAAAATATCTTCTTTAGTTACCTTGCAATTAAAAACGCATTTACCAATTTGGTCTAATAAAGAGAACATGATGAAACCATCCTCGTTTTTTTTATCGCTTTGCATTAATACCATTAAGTCTTCAAAACTTTTTGGTTTAATGTGGTATTTTGGATATAGAGATAATATATAACTCGCTACTTCTGTTAACTCGTCTTGCGATAAGTTACAATATTTAGCTGATAAATGTGCTTCACAAATCATCCCGATAGCGATCGCTTCGCCATGAGTAAGCGGTTTTTTATCATTTACTAAAGCATAACCTTCTACAGCATGTCCAATGGTATGTCCAAAGTTCAAAATCTTTCGTAGTCCTTTTTCTAACGGATCTGCCAATACCACTTCGTTTTTAATTTTCACAGAGTGATAAATAGCTGCTGCGCTGATGTTGGTATAATCGCTGTCTTTAAGTTGTTGGTAGTAAGTAGCATCTGCAATTAAGCCATGTTTTATCATTTCGGCAAAGCCTGACAATAATTCGCGTTGAGGCAAAGTTTGCAAGAAAGCATTTTCGATAAATACCGCTTGTGGTAAGCTAAATGTGCCTACCATATTTTTCACATTATCGATGTCGATGCCAGTTTTACCACCTACAGAAGCATCAACTTGAGAAAGTAGCGTAGTAGGAATATTAATAAAATCAATTCCTCGCTTGTAAGTAGATGCGATAAAACCACCCATGTCGGTAATTACGCCACCACCTAAATTAATCATTAAACATTTACGGTCGGCTTCAAAATCCAACAAAGTTTTCCAAATGCCAATACAAAAATCAATGTTCTTGTTTTCTTCTCCTGGGTCGGTTTCAATAATATCGAAGTTTTCGAGTTCAGGTAAAAACTCCCTAAAAACGGGCAAACAAATTTCTGCGGTATTAGAGTCGGCAAATACAAATACTTTGCTGTATTTTTTCTCGGCTAAAATATCGTTTAATGGAGCTAATCCACTTTCGAAATGGATAAAATGATCATTATTTTTTAACGGTTCCATTAAATTACTTCTATCGTTTTGCTCAAAAATTCCACTTTGTCGCCAATACGTACTTTTAATCGCTTACGGTCTTCGGTAACGCCGTTCACTTTAACAAGCCCTTCTTCTACAATGGTTTGTGCTTCGCCACCGCTTTGAACCAACGAGGTAGCTTTTAACAAGGCGATTAATGGGATAAATTCCCCTTCTAGTTTAAATTGTATCATGACGAAACAAATTTACGATTATTTAAAAGTCTTTCGTGTTAAGATGTCTAGTTATTTATATTTTTGCAGCGTTCTGACTAAAATTATTTATAAAAATGGATGCTTTTCCCAAGCAAAAAATAGACTTCAACAATACTGAGGTGGCCTTTAGGCATAAATCTAATGCCGAGTTAAAACAAGCTTACTGGCTTTTTAAAATGATAGGAAGCAATTTTTTAACCAAAGTTGGCCCGCCAATTACCAATTTTATGCTAAACATTGGTTTGCCAATTAAGGGAGCCATTAGAGCGACTATCTTTAAACAGTTTTGTGGTGGCGAAACTATTGCAGAATGTGAGCACACTATAGCGCAACTGCACCAAGGGAAAGTAGGCACAATTTTAGATTATTCTGTAGAAGGCGAGGATGAGGAGCCTGTTTTTGATTTTACTTGCGAAGAAATTATTAGAACTGTTGAACGTGCAGATGGCGACCCTAGAATTCCGATTACGGTTTTTAAAGTAACGGGTATTGGCCGATTTGCCTTGTTGGAAAAGCTAGATGCTAAGCAAGAACTAACTGAAACAGAAAAGGCCGAATTTGAGCGAGTAAAACAGCGTTGTGAAAAAATCTGCCGTGCTGCATTTGAAAGAAAAGTACCGGTAATGATTGATGCTGAGGAAACTTGGATCCAAGATACGATTGATTTGTTAGCTATTGAAATGATGATGAAATTTAATAAAGAGCAGCTCATTGTATTTAATACTTACCAAATTTACCGTCACGATAAATTAGCTGGCTTAGAAGCGGATTACTTAATTGCCAAAGAAGCAGATTTTATTTTAGGAGCTAAGTTAGTTCGTGGCGCTTACATGGAGAAGGAACGCAAACGTGCCGAAGAGCAGGGGTATCCATCACCCATACAGCCAGATAAAATGGCAACAGACAAAGATTATAATCTTGCATTGCGTTTCTGCGTAGACCGTATCGATAGGATTGGTTTTGTTTGTGGTACACACAATGAAGAGAGTAGTAGGTTGTTAACCGAATTAATTGATAATAAAGGAGTAGAACACAATCATCCTCATGTTTATTTTGCTCAATTGTTAGGAATGAGCGATAATTTAAGTTTTAATTTATCTAACGCAGGTTATAATGTAGCCAAGTATGTGCCTTATGGTCCAATTAAAGCCGTAATGCCCTATCTATTTAGAAGAGCGCAAGAGAATACTTCGGTAGCTGGACAAACTGGTCGCGAATTATCTTTAATTGCTAAAGAAAAGGCTAGGAGAGGGATTTAGTTTTTTTGATAAAGGAAGAAGGAACAAGGAATAGTCTTTCATCTTTGTTCTTCATCCTTATTCTCTCAGCCAGCCTTTCGAAGCGGCCAGGTTCATTATTTCAGAAGTTCTTTTTAAACCCAATTTTTTGAGGATGTTTCTACGATGTGTACTTACAGTTGCGGCACTTATAAAAAGCGTATCGCCAATTTCATTGCTAGATTTTCCTTTGGCCATAAGCAGTAAAATATCATGTTCCCGTTTGGTAAGTAGGTATTCTTTCATAAAATCATCCATAAAATAACCTGCTTCTTTTTTTTGAGTAGCTGGGATTACGTTTTCGAATACAGATTTTCCGTTGGCAACTTGATGTATGGCAGTCACCAAATCATTGATAGAACCATTTTTTAATAAGTATCCATCCGCACCTTTTTGCTGCACTTCTTTAATAATATGGTTGGCATTATAGTTAGAAAGCACTAAAATTTTAACATTATTTGCTGTTGCTTTTACTTTTTCGATTACCTGTAGGCCGTCTGCTTGTGGCATGTTTAAATCAAGTAAAAGTACATCTGGTTTACTCAAATAAATGTCATTTAAAACCTTTTTTCCGTTGTTAGCAGTACCAACAATTTCTAAGTAAGGGTAGTCGCTTAAAGCAGAGATAAGGCCGTCTATTAGTAGCTGGTGGTCATCGGCTATGTAAATCTTTATGATGTTCATTTCTTCGTGGTCATGTTTTGGTTAGGCAACTCAATGTTAATTAGTGTGCCATTGCCAGGTGTTTCAATCTCAATTGTTCCGTTCAAGTAATTCACTTTAGAAAATACACTGTTCATTTCCGAACCTTCAGGGTTTTTCAGTCGTTCGGATGTTAGTCCAAGTCCGTTATCTTCGGCCATAACTACTATCGTGTCCTCGTGTTCTATCAGCTGGATAATTGCATTGGTAGCTTCTGCATGTTTAATTATGTTTTGCAGCAATTCTTGTATAATACGATAGATATTGTTTAGGTAATTTGTGGGATAGTTTTCGCTTTGCTCAAAGCCCATGCAAACCAACTCTACATATATCTTATCAGTTTTGTTAATGCTAGCTATCAGGCTTTCTAGCGCTTTTACAAACCCTATCTTTTCTATGGCAACTGGGCTTATTTGATGGCTCATGGTACGTACCGTATCTGCTACCAGCGTTAACATCTGATCTGCTTGTGTCAGTTTGTTTTCACTTTTTTCGGTAATTGCGATGTTGTTTTGCTTTAAGCTGTTAAGATGTAGGGCAACGACCGACAGCATAGCGCCAATCTCGTCATGCAATCGGTCGGCAAATATTTTCCTTTCTTTTTCTTGTACGTCTACAATGGTGTCGGTAAGTGTTTTTTGCTGTTCACTTTTTTCTAATAGTAAAATTTCACGTTCTTTTCTATATCCGTTAAATTTTTGTGCCAAACCATAGATAAGGATAGCGGCTTCTATTACCAAACCGCTTAACAGCGCAAATTGGGCTACGTAGTAATTTAACATTATTGAGCCGTACATATACATTTGTTCTGCTACCCCACAAAATGCCAATACTAAAAAAGCAGCCAAGTAAAATTTAGCTTCTTTAACACCTATGTATATCTTTTCTACAACGCTAGCCAATAACAACAGCATTTGTGTGCTAGCAACCACTATCAGTATATTTTGTACGTATCTTGCCGTTATTAAAGAGGTTTCGTACGGAGTTGGAAATAGTATAAATAGCAAAAATATGATGCCTATAGCTTGTAATACTTTGTTGGGGTAAAACAAGATGTTCTTTTTGGTTTGCCCAATAAAAAGCTGCATAAATTGGATACTAAAAATGATGTATAGCAGCAAAGTAACTGGTCTTGCCCTGCTTGGAAAAAAGCTGCTATTAGACCAAAAATATTCGAAACCTAGGCCTTTATTGCTCCAGATCCACAATAAAAGTGCACCAATATACAAAGCGTAAAAAACGTATATTTTTTTACCAGTACTGATCCATAACGTTAAGCTGAAAAAAATCATCATGAGGATAGTACCAGACAGAAGACCATTGATCAGGTTTCCTTTGATATATCTCTGAGCCAGTTCATCATATTTTATTACATTGATAGGTACTTGGAGGCTTTCTTTCCTTTTATCTATCTTCAATAGGTAAAACCCATTATTTTGCTTAATAGGGAAAGCAAAATTGGTAAATTCGGGATATGGACGCTGTTTAAAGGGATAAAAATCGCCAGTTTGGTACAGTAATCTTGATTTCTGTGTTTTATCGAGTTGATACCATGTTATTCTATTGATATGTGGGTTATCTATGGTTAATAGCCAGCTGGAATGGATGGGTAAAAATTGTGGATCAATAGCTAGCCAAAAAACCGACTCTGTATAGCCAGGATTAAAAGATGGGAGGGAAAGGGTTTTGAATTTTTTTTGGTGGTATTGGAGCACTACCTGCTGTAAATTTAGGTTGCCAGTGGTGTCTTCAAATAAGCTAAATGCTACTTTGGGAGAAGTTTGGGTTTTTCCAGTCAAAGAAACCAGACAGCATATCCAAAGCAAAAAAGCAAACTTAATTTTCATCTTTAGCACAAAAACGGCCTAAATATAATGATTTGTAGTTATTCTTATAGGTTGTTTATTGATTAATTGTAGGGGATGATTTCTATGAAAATGAATAGGTGAAGGATCAAAACGAAAGGAATAAGACTTTGAGGTAGGTTTTGCTACCTGCTTTAGCTTTGTAGTTGCTATTTTACAATAAAATAGCCAAGAGCTAACCAAACCAAACCTTTAACTAAAAAGAATAAAAATCCCCAGAAACCTAGTTTTTTAACCCATTTTTTTAGTTTCTCTGTTGTCATTGCTTAAAGATTATTTTAAATTATAACTTGGGTAAATATACCAACCTTATAAAGGTTATCGATATTATTAATGCTTATTTTTGGTAGGTTTCTTCATCGAAATAATTTTAAACTATTTAATTCCATCTGAGATCTTTTCTTTAATTAAGGTGCTCGTACAATAGAAATTTCTCTTCAACATTTAAACCAAATCTATCTTGCGCTTTAACTAAAACCACTGATGTTTTTGGAGACGATGTTTTTTGCCTTGCTATTTCCCATATATGAGAAGAATATCTTTTACGAAGCGGATTAGCTGTATTACCTTTAGTAGGATACACTTTAGACTGGTTAAGTTCTACAATACTTAAAACTGTTGGGTCAATTTCTTTTTTATGGTTCATTTTTACCCATTCACCGTTATCAATTTTGATACAAACAGTTGTACTATCTCCGCCACCAAACACATTTACTACTATTCTATTGCTATCTGTAGTAAGTGCCATTTGCTTTGTTTCATCTAAACCAACTCCTTTAAAGCGAAAGTTATACTTGTCATCATCAAAATCTATTACAAAATACCCTCTTGGAGCGCCGCATTGCATTAAAGCACTTGGTATTCCTTCTGTATTTTTCTCGCCTCTCCACCAATTTCCACAAGTTGCGCCAACCCCTAGCTCTTGAATGTTTGGATGATTAAAAAAATATCTGTTAACCGTGTGTGTATGTCCTGATAGTATTAAAACACTCTTATAATCCTTAAGTAAATGTAATATTTCCTTTTTGTTTTTAGTAGCAACCATAGGGATGTGCTGACTAATGACAATTGTTTTTTCTTTTGAAACATAAGACAAATCGTTTTTCAAAAATTCTAACTGTTTGTCCGTTAATCTTCCTTCGTAACTTTTTTTATCTGTAGCGAAAATATTGTTTAATACGATGAAATGTGTTTTTCCGTAGTTGAAAGCGTAATTGTCACTTCCATTTACTCGGTTAAAAGCATCATTCATAAATAGTGGATTATCCACATTTCGATCGTGATTACCTACCAATGTCCAGGAAGATGATGGTAACTGATTCATCATCTCATGCATGATGGGTAGCAACTCAACCTTGTCATTGACTATATCGCCAAGCATCAAGTTAAAACTAATATCATTTCTATTATTTAATTCAGAAAAAATACTTTTTGCGGCATAATTCAGTTCTTCTGCATTATCTACTTGGATATCGCCAATAGCTCCAACACTAAATAATTTAGGTGTTTCGTTTTTAAAAGCTGGTACGTACCATGAAATTGTGTCTTTTAGAATTGTATGATTTGGATCTAAATAAAGATAATTCGCATTGATTACCTTCGATTTTGACTTACTCCAAATATATTCGGATGGAAAAATTGGAAAAATGGATTCACCAATAGTTGCTTTTATAGCATATAAACCATTCTTATCTGTTTTAACAATATCTTTTCCATTTGAAATTAGAATGTTTTTTAAACCTTTTTCTTTAGAATCATGAACGCCATTATTATTGGCATCATAAAAAACTTTACCTTTTATGGTAATTATGTTATCAATCGCATACCCGATTTGAGGTATTTGAATAAGTATAAAAAAGGAAATGAGTAGGGTGGTTATTGCTATTCTATTTTTCATGAAATTTACTAAAAGTGGAGGCGAAGATAATGGTTTGGATTTTTAACTGGTTATAATTTTTCGGGGTAATTTGTAATTGAAAACTGAAAAATATGCGATAATTTGATGTGGAAATGAAAATTTCGAATAAAAATAGATGAATTGTTATGATTAATTTAATAAAATGCAAGATTTTTATGATTTATAAAATCAGTATATTTGTTTAAAATGAAAAGCACTTGAACATAGATGTTTCAAACGATGATAAGAATTACTTGTCTGAACTCAAAAATGACAAAACAAAATTTTCCAAATTGTACGATAAGTATTGGAATAATTTGTTTGCCATAGCTTTTCATAAATGTCGCGATCAGTCTATGGCAGAAGATTGTGTTCAAGACGTATTTTTAAGTCTTCTCAATCATAAAAATCCTGCATCTATTGAAAATCTTGAAGCTTATTTAACTAAGGCCGTAAAGTATGCAATTTTACGTGCTATTTATAAGTACAATCGCATGCAATATCTAGACGAATATCCTGATGATTCGGAAATGGTGGAGCGTGCTGTGGAAGATGCTATTGAAGAGAAAAATTTGAAGGAACATCTTTTTAATAAAGTAGAAGAGTTGCCAAAACAATGTCGGATTATATTTAAATCTTCACGTCAGGATTATTTATCAAATGATGAGATTGCAGAAAAGATGAATATTTCTAAAAGGACGGTAGAAAACCAACTTTCTAAAGCTTTGAAAGTGTTAAGAGACTACCTATCCATTATTTTTTATTTTTTTTAATCTCAAAGCGTGCGTATTTCTAGAGTTGTTGTACTGTAAGTATATAACCCTAGAAATATGAAGTTAACGAACTCAATAAAGCAGGCTATACACAAACTTTTTACTGGTCATTCAAAGCGAGAAGACTTTGAAATAATTAATAACTGGTATCATTCAGATGATAAGGATGTACTTGTTGTCGAAAACTCAATGGAAGTTGTTAAAAACAACATCCGCAAAAAAATAGACAGTAAATATCGAAAGAACAACCTGTATTTGTATTCAAAAAGAATAATATCTGCAGCGGCGGTGCTCATAATTGCAGGCGTTAGTATTTTTTATTTTAAAACACAGCAAGATGATAATGTAATTTATGGCGGTCCTAAACTAAATGTACTAACAACCACTAATAATAGCTTAAAATCATCCTTAGAAATTGAAGGAAAAATAAATTATGCTGACAATAAAATAACTGCTGTTCATTCCGCTAATGCTGAAATATTTAATGTAACCCTTGAAGATGGTAGTAAAGTTTGGCTCAATGCTGCTTCTTCGCTCGAAAAATTGAATTTTGATGCAAATGAACGGAGAGTAAGACTTGTTGGCGAGGCTTTTTTTGAAGTTGCAAAAGATAGTTCAAGGCCTTTCTTTGTTGAGACTACCCAACAAACTGTCAGAGTTTTAGGCACAAAGTTCAATTTAAAATCATATCCTAATCAAAAAGAAACTTTAACACTGGTAGAAGGAAAAGTTTCTACGATAAGTCAAGAAGATAACGAAGCTGTCTTGATTGCGGGCGAGTCAATTACTCTTGATAAAGGAAAAATACTACCAGAAGCTTTTAAGGAAAATAACCTGTTGTGGAAAGAGCAAGTTTTTGCATTTGAAGATGAAACACTGGCCGAGATATTAGATAAAATATCTAAATGGTATAACGTAACCACTTCAAATGTGCCGGCATCTAATAAGCATATCTCAGGAAAAATAGGGGCCAATGCAAGTATTTACGAAGTACTGAATATGCTTAGTCTAGTATCTAACGAACAAATTGTGCTAGAGAAAAACGTAGTCGTAGTAAAATAATTATAACAACAATAAATAACCATGAACAAACTGCTATCCAAACTATTAACATTCTTTCTTGTGTTAGTAGGCTTTTATTTCCCCAGTTGGGCGAATGCGAATAGCCTCCAAAAGATTGATTTAAATGCTCAAAACAAATCATTGAAGACGATTATCGAATCGTTGGAAAAGCAAGCTAATTATTACTTTATCTATGATAATGAACTACTTAATAGCAATAAGAGTTTAAGTGTCAATTTTGATAATTTAACATTTGAAGAAACGGTTAAACTTTTATCTTCCAAGATCAATGTGAATTACAAAATTGTTGATAAAACAGTAACGCTGTATTCAAAAACTAGTAATGTATCTCAACAAGAAGTGATTATTACTGGTATAGTGAAACTAAAAAATAACGATAGTAATGTTCCATTTTTTGTAAATGGTGTATCTGTTCTTATCAAAGGAACTAATAAAGGAACTACTACCGATTTTAAAGGTTTGTTCTCGTTAAAAATTAATGGGCCAACAACTTTAGTAATTTCTTATCTTGGATATGAAAAGAAGGAAATTAATGTAACTGCTGCAACTAGAATAGACGTTGTTTTGCAAGAACTACCAGGTACATTAAACGAAGTTGTGGTATCTGCTTATGGTATTAAAGAAACCAAAGAAAACCAAATAGGTAGCGCGGTTACAATTACGGCGAAAGACCTTGAAAAGCGACCAGCGCTTCGTATTGATGCTTTATTGGAAGGTTTAGTGCCTGGCTTAGAATTTAATACACAAGATCAAAATAATGGCTCGCCAAGGCCAAGAATGAGCACTCGCATACGCGGTGAGGCTTCTGCTCCTTATGGGGTAATGTCTAACGAGCCATTATGGGTATTGGATGGCATACCTATTAATACTGGTGGAACTACCAATTCTATTGCAGGTCCTGAAACAAGTATTAGTCCACTAACTTATATTAACCCAGAAGATATTGAATCTATAACGGTTTTGAAAGATGCGAGCGCAACGGCTATTTATGGCTCAAGTGGCTCTAACGGTGTAATTTTAGTTCGTACAAAAAAGGGAAAAGGAACACCAATTGTTAAATATAACTATCGTACAACTATTGATAGAATAGCTCCATTTAATACATTTAACGTCCTTAACGGTGATCAATACAGAAGAATTGTGAATGAAATGGGGTTGAGCGATAAAATTGCAGATTATGGTAATGTATCTACAAATTGGTTAGACACCTATTATGATCAGGGGCAAATTAATACGCATAATTTATCTCTATCTGGTTCAAATGAAAGTACAAACTACTATGTTTCTGGTAGTTTTTATGACCAAAAACTAACTAGCATTGCTAATAGTACTCAACGTTATAGTTTACGCTCTCAAATCAATACAGATGTAAGTAAGAGGCTGTCTTTCAATTTCGTTTTTGGAGGATCTTACAATGTAAACGATATGTGGAGTGTAGGGAGTAATTATTATGACGAATTACCTGTGATATCGCCATATAATCCAGATGGTAGCTATGCATTATATGATTATCAAGGTAACCGTATTTTTCCTTCTTTAGCAGAGGCTTATCAAAATGATAATGATCAATCTACTTTACAAGCATTTTCACAAATACAGGCTACGTATCGAATTATGCCTGGCTTAGATTTTACTACTCGTTCTGGTGTAGATTTTTCTTCTATCAATGAATTGAGATACTCCTCAATGCAAAATTTAACAGGAAAATCTGACAACGGATATTTAAATAAAAATCAAGCTAGAATGTATAATTGGACCTCAAATGCTAGTTTAAATTATACTAAGCAACTTTATAATGGAACACTTAGTGCTTTATTGGGTTTTGAGGCCAATAAAAGTAATAGTTCGTTCATTCGTGCCAGTGCTTTTAATTTTCCGAATGATTACGTTAGGGAGCTGTCAATGGCTATCGCTACAAATACAAGGAGTACGGGAAATACAACTGAAACATCATCCCTATCTAATTTTGGACGACTATCTTACCTTTGGAAAGATAAATATAACATAAGTTTTAGCTTTAGAAGAGATGGAGACTCTGATTTTGGACAAGATGTAAAATGGGCGGGTTTCTACGCTTTGGGCGGTGCATGGACCGTTTCTAATGAAGATTTTTGGAAAAATAACGTTCCAGAAGAAATCAATTTCTTAAAACTAAAAGTGTCTTATGGTACTACCGGAAACGGACGATTTAATGGTAACTATGCTAAAGGGATATATTCTTTTAGTGAAACAAACGCCTACGGAGATGTGATAGGTGCCACAATGTCTAGAGGTAGAAACAGTGGTTTAAAATGGGAAACAACTTACAAATTAAATACAGGTATAGACTTAGCACTATTCAATAGAATAAACGTAGGATTAGAATATTATAGAGATATAACGAAGGATTTGATTAGTGATGCAAATGTTTCATTAACCACGGGACAACGCTCTATTTACCGAAACATTGGAAAACTACAAAACACAGGTTTAGAGGCAACAGTAGTTTCAAAAAATATTGATAGAGGGAATTTTAGCTGGACAACAAATTTTAATATCTCTTTTAATAGAAATAAAGTATTATCGTTAGCTACCGATATAGGTCAATCAAATTTAACCTCAATTATGCGAGTTGGAGAAGATTCAAGATCTATATATCTAGTTCGTTGGGCTGGCGTTGACCCAAGTACAGGTGACCCAATGTGGTATGATTTGAATGGTAATATTACCAAGTTGTTTGATGTTAACAATAGGGTGGTTATTGGTAGACCAAATCCTGATTTTTATGGTGGTGTAACCAACTTATTATCTTACAAAGGCTTTAACTTATCTTTTTTAGTGCTTTACTCTAAAGGTGGGTTAGAGTTATCTTCATTATTAAACGCAGCTGAGCACGATGGGTTAAATATTTTAAGCACTAACCTATCAACTGATATGTTAGATCATTGGAGATATCCAGGAGATTTATCAGTTAATCCTAGATTATCTGCAATTTCAACAAGCTCTAATAGAACTTCTACTAGGTATTTGTTAGATAGGTCTAATATTCAATTAAAAAACGTAAGTATAGAATATAAATTGCCTGATAATTTTGCAAGGAAAATATTCTTAAAAAATGCTGCAGTTTATATCATGGCTGATAATATAGTAATGTGGACACCTTATAGAACAAGTAAAAGAAATAATTTAGGTAATGGTGAGTACGAAACTATTAAACTAAATACCTATGCCAATTCATTTAGAGGAGCACCAGCACAAACTTCTTATTCTGCTGGCGTAAATCTTACATTTTAATAATTATAGAAATGAATAATATATTACATATAAAATTGGTTCGTATGGCACTCGTTTTTGCCTTACTTATCATAAGTAGCTGTAAATCTTTTTTAGAGATAGAGCCTGTTGGTTCGCTTACAGGAGAAAAGCTATTTACCAATGTAGAGGGTTATAACTCTGCTTTAGTAGGAAGCTATAGTCTATTTGCTAAATACCATCTTTCTCAATATGGTTTGTATGGAGAATTACGTGGAGATAACGTTTTACTTAATCAAACGTTGGGGGCAGGCGTTTTAGCAGAGTATAATTATGAAAGTGATCCTGCTTTGAGCCTAGGTGCAGTAAGGGTAATTTGGGAAAATATTTATGAGACATTAAATAATGTAAATAATGTAATCGAATCTAGAGCTAGTCTTTTAGAGGCTTTTCCTGCTTATAAAGGAAACATCAATACCGTGTATGGCGAAGCATTAGTGCTTAGAGCAATGTGCTTTTTTGATTTAGCGAATGTATATGGCCAAACGTATGCATATACTACTGATGCTAGTCATCTTGGTGTGCCAATTTTTACCAAAACACCACTTCCTGGAGTAACTACTCCAAGATCTACTATGAAAGAGACATACGCTAGAATTATAACCGACCTTAAAGAAGCGCAAGTAGTACTTTCAACTTATAGTAATTCAAAAAGCAAAATCTATGTTTCGGCAGATGCAGCTACTACATTATTATCAAGAGTGTACTTGTATATGCAAGATTGGGATGGCGTAATTGGTCTGTTGGAAAATCAAGCACTGAAAAATAAATATCCATTAGTTTCTTCGGCAGGCTATTTGAATATGTTTATGGGCTCTAATACACCAACTAGTATTAGTTCTGAGGTAATATGGCAACTTAATTTGAATGCAACTGCTACAACCTATTTAACAGATATTCTGTCTAATCCCGAAACTTTTTATGTATATCCGCATGCTACGTATAGGGCTTTATTTGATAATAGCGATGTGAGATCTCAACAATTTATAGCAAGTACGCGTGCTCCAAATACATATTATACAATTAAATATGGTAAAGCAGATGATGTAGTACGTGCAAATTGGCCTGTAAATTTCAAAATGTTCAGATCAGCTGAAATCTACCTTAATCTAGCCGAAGCTTACTACCACAAGCAACAATATGAATTAGCTGCAAACCAAATTAAGGTTGTACGTGCGAGAGCTTATAATGTTGCACCGGCAGATATTACCTTATCTAGTGCAGATCCGGGTGTGCTTTTACAACAAATTAAATTGGAAAGACGTAAAGAGCTTGGTTTTGAGAATCAACGCATTTTCGATATCATGCGTTACAAAGAGAACCTAAATAGGACTGAATGCAATTCAAATACTTGTACGTTGACCTATCCTAACAATAAATTTGTGCTACCAATTCCAGCAATGGAGATCGTAGCTAATCCTTTAATTGAACAAAATCCTCTATAATATGAAATTTATTAAATCGTGGTATTTACTATTTGTGGTTTTGTTAACTGCATCATGTAACAAAGATGCCGCTACTCCTTATGATAATCCTTTTTTCTACATTCATGTAAATAATACTAGCACAGTAAGAGTAGCTAGCGATAGAAATGAAACAGTAGAGTACAAAGTTTACTTTAGTGGAAAACGCCAATTTGAAACAATGACACTTGACTATGAATTTATGGTTGGTGCAGGCCTTAAAGAAGGTGTAGATTTTGAAATCGTAAGCGCTAAACGTCAATTGGAATTTCTACCAGGAATTGTAGAAGTGCCTATTGCCATCCGTTGGATCTCTCATCCTGTTGATGCTACTAAAGATAATTCTTTGATGATCAAATTGGTTAAAAACAATAAAAACTACACTATTGGCTTACCTGGTCCAGACGGTTTACAATCAAAACTTACCGTGGTTAAATTTTAGGAATGAAGAAACTACAAAACTATCTGTTTATTGTATTACTCATTATGCTGAGCATTTCTGTTTCGGGCCAGCGCTTGGTGCAAGACGAAAAGCTGACTAAGGGCGTGCTTAAGAATGGTTTCAGCTATTATATTTATCCAAGTGATCCAGGTGATCATCAAAGCTCCATTCAGCTTTTTGTAAAAGCTGGTTCGCTTCAAGAACAAGATTCGCAACGTGGATTGGCCCACTTTGTAGAACACATGGCTTTTAACGGAAGCAAGAACTAGCCGAAAAACGAGGTCATTACTTATCTAGAGTCTTTAGGTGTGAAATTTGGTGCCGACCTCAATGCTTATACGAGTTACGATCAAACAGTATATAAAATCACAGTAAATACTTCTAATTTAAAACAATTAGAAAAGACCATTGATATTGTTGCCGATTGGGCTTTTGAACTTTCATTTGATAGCTTGGAGATTGAAAAGGAGCGAGGAGTAGTGATTGAAGAGTGGAGAACAAAACAGGGAGCTTCGGCCAGGTTATCTGAACAGTACCTTCCTTTAATATTTCATCAGTCGCGTTATGCCGAGCGCAAGCCAATAGGTACACTCGACGTGCTTAGGCATTTCAAACATTCAGAAATCAAAAGTTTTTATAAGGAGTGGTACCGGCCGAATTTATTGGCGATAGCAATTGTTTCAAATCAAAATGTAAATGATGTCGAAAAATATATCAAACAACAGTTTGGTAAGGCTAAAAGCTCGAAAAAAGCGGCTGATAGAATAGTTTATAACTTGCCCAAGCACAAAGATACTTTATATAGTATAGCAACAGATAAGGAAGAAAATGATATAGATTACTCATATATCACTAAGTTAACTGCAATTTCAGAAATTAATTCGGTAGATAAATTTAAAGCGCAACTTGTAAGGAGTTTTTTCAATGGCTTATCGAAAAAGAGATTTGAAAGATTAGCCCAACTTAACAGTCTTTTTAAATCTGGATCAATGTCTGATATTGATTTAATGCCCAATTTAGAAGTGGCTGTTGGTGGTGCTTCTTTGTTTGAGAATGATATTGAATCTGGGATTAAAAACTACATTACTGAGCAACAAAGAATATTGAAATATGGTTTTACACTGGAGGAGATAACAGACTATCGTAAAGGCTTTTTGGCGCAGATAAATAGAGCAAATCAAAATAATAAAACAAATGCAATAACTATTATAGAGGCTCTGAAAGATGATTTTTTTAGTGGTAACACAATGATAAGTCCCGAACAGAAAAGCCTTTTACAAAACCAAATACAAAGTAGTATTGATTCGCTTACCATCATGTCATTTATTGAGAGAATAAACACCCCTGGTAATACAGTGGTAATGTTAACAGGGCCTGATAGATTAAAAAATAAGCTGCCTAACCAAAAGCAACTTCAGTTATGGCAAGATAGTATTTCGAAACTGAATTTAGAACGTTGGTCTGACAATGAAATAGTGCCTAGCCAACTACTGACTTCTCGTCCTATGCCTTCAAAAGTAATAAAGAAGGAATATATTGCCGAAATTGATTTGCATAAGTGGCAATTAGCGAACCAAACTACTGTTTATTTAAAACAAAGCAAAGGACGTAAAAATCATATTCAACTAACTGGATTTAGACAGGGTGGCTACAGTGTGTTAGATTCTATCGATCTGGTTAATGCTTCTTTTGCCCAAAGCATTATTGCCGCAAGTGGTGCAGGTAATTTCTCGAGAAGAGCATTGTCTAAATATTTGGTAGGAAATAGCGCAACCGCAATGATGGTGCTGTCTAAATATAGAGAAGGTTTAGCGGCTAGCGCTAATTTAAAAGATGTGAAAACAATGTTTGAATTGCTTTACCTGAAATGGACACAACCTCGTGTAGATAACGATGCTTTTGAATTGCAAAAAAGAAAAGCATTAGAAAACGTCAAGAAGAAGGAAAATTCAATTACTAGCGAGTACAACAGGTTAATTGCTCAAAAGCTATCTGGTGAAGAGAATGAAGAAATTGACCAAGATAGAATTTTAAATGACCTTATTTTAAATAAAATTGTAGCAACTTATAACAAAAGATTTCATTCGGCTAAAGGATTTGAATTTGTAGTTATTGGTGATTTTGAACTAGACTCTATTGAAAGATACGTAACTACTTACCTAGGTGGTCTACCTTCGAATAATCTTGTTGAAAGTGCGGAGCCTAAACCTTTACCCGTTGGCGAGAATGCAACAATTTTAATGAAAGCGGGAGAGACCGATAGAGCTACCGTAAATATCATTTTTCAAAATAAAGACATTGTAAATGATTATCCAGAAATAATAAAATATGAGGTTATTCAAGAAGTACTGAAGGTAAAACTTAGAGAAAACCTTAGAGAGAAAAACTCTGGTGTTTACGGTGTTGCTGTGAATGTGAGTTCAACCTCTATTCCGTCAACACTTTTACGTGCTCGAATTGGTTTTAGTTGTGCTCCAGAAAAGAAGGACTTTCTTGTAGAAGAGTTAAATAAAGAATTAGGTCTGATCGTAAATAATCCAGCTTATATCGAAAAAGAACTCGATAATATTAAAAAGCAATTGATAGTTACTTATGATAAACAAAAAGACAAAGAAACGTTTTGGAGTGCCGAGCTTAGAAATCATATTTATTACCGCTTTAAAGATTGGTCATTATTTACAAAATATCAAGAAATGGTCAACAAAATAAAAAGTAAAGATATCAGCCAAGCTATTAGAAAATTACTACTTGAAGGAACAAAGGTTACTGCAATACTTACTCCTAAAGACAAATTAGAAAATCAAAAAAACTAGAAATTATGAAGCAAGCAATTTATTTATTTTTTCTTTCTATCATGTGCCTTAGCTTTTCAGCTTGTAAAAAGTATGAAGTAGGTTATGAGGGGAAGGCAATGTTTAGTAGTTATACATTAGAAACTTCTTCTAATCCTGATCTTGCAAAACAAGTAAAAGGTGTAATAGAAGGTAATAGCGTTTATATCCGTGTACCTAATTCAGTTAATCTTAAACAAGCTATTGCATCGTTTACCGTAGCTGATCAGTCTATTGTATACATCGGAAACAATGTTCAGCAAAGTGGAATTACTCCTGTTGATTTAAGTGATACCGTAGAGTACCGAGTGGCAACCCCTACGGATATGTCAATGGCTAACGTTTATGCGCTACGTAATGCAGCGATAGTATCATTTGGCTTTTATGCAGAAGATAACGAAGATCTATTATTCAAAAATTATATTGGAACATTTAATGGTCTTAAAATTCAGGTTAACTTACCTGTAGACGCCGACGTGTCTAAACTTGTCGCACGGTTTGTAACAACCGATGGTGCGGTAGTGAAAGTTGGGGGGGTAATCCAAACCAGTAGTCAATCTATTAACAATTTCACCACAGATGTTACTTATCAAGTTACCGATATAGAAACAACTGTTCCAGAAGAGTTTGTAGTTTCTGTTGGTCGTTTAACCGCTCCAGAATGGATCGATATTCTTTCGGATAATATTGCTGCGTATACTGTAGGGGAAATTAGTTTAGCAATTAATCCTGTGTCTAACAATCCAGTAATTATATTTAGTAGAACTGCCGCCGATGGAGACGGTACGAGAAAGGCTGTTGTGGCATCTTACAACGGTAGTTCGTGGGGTACCATTGGCGATTCGCAAGGAATATCTTTTGGAAGAGTTGATGCTGTTGGTATTGCTATAGATGACAGTGGTGTGCTTTATGCTAGTTATAAAGATTACAATACTTTGGGCGATTCTGTACAATACGCTTCTGTACAGAAGTATAGCAATGACAAATGGTCATTTTTAATTAGGCCACAATCTACTGCGCAACGTGTAAATTATCTTCACATTGCAACTACTCAATCTGGTATGCCGGTAATTGGTTATGCTGCTGCCAGAGCAGAAGGAGGTGTTGCCAATAGATCTACACAATCAGCACTATTTATTAATAATAGCTGGTCATTAAGGTCTATAGATGCATCGCCCGCAACATTGTACACTAGAATAAGAAAAGGCAGAGATAATAAACTTTATTATGCCGTAATGGATGGAATTTCTACTACCAGAAAGCCTACTATTTATAGATTAAATGAGACCTCATTAAATTGGGAAGTAGTTGGAACCGCAATGGTATCTCCTGATGCTTCTGTTGTAGGTGCTGCTGTTATGGATGTGGATGCCTCTGAAAGCGGAGAGGTATATTTGGTATTTCAATCTCAAGCTACAACAAATAAGATGTCTTACGTGATGAGGTACAATGGTACTTCTTGGAGACAAATTGGGGATGCAATTAGCCATACCGCTACCTCTAACTCGCAAAGGGACAATATTGCTTTGGCTTTACATCCAAATGGAACACTCTACTTTGCCCACGGTGACGCTAATGGTTTAAAAGTTCAAACATTTAATAATGATACTCAGAACTGGAATCCTGCTACGACACTCCAAACAGGTGTGCCTGACAAAATTACTATGCGTATATCGGAAGAAGGTATTCCATATATTGCCACAGTAACTGATGCAAAGATAAAAGTGTTTAAATACGATATTCCTTAATTAATATCGTATTGGCATAAAAATAATAAGTACGTCTAAATACTTGATTATTCTATTTCAGATAGATGATCCCCCTAAGCTCAGCTCAGGGGGATCATTTGTTTAAGGGATAATATGTAAGGGTTAGGCTGAGCTTGATAAAACATATACGCAATAATGCTCCGTGAATGCTACAATTCGTGTTCTGTTAATTTTCTAACAGAAATAATTTTAAACTCTTTAATTCCATCGGGCATTTCCCAGTTAATTAAATCGCCAGTTTGGTAACCCCAAAGGGCAATGCTAATGGGTGCAAAGATAGATACTTTTTGCTGCTTTATATCTGCATCTTTAGGGTGTACTAATTTGAAGGTAAACATTTGACCATCACCAGTGCTTTCAATCTTTGTTTCGGTGTATAGTGATACCACATTTTCTGGAAGTTCGCTGTCTTCAAAAACTTGGGCATTTTTAACTTCTTCCTTTAAGCGAGATTTGTTGTAATTGCTCATGATGGCCTTTTCCAAGTGCTCGTTTAAAAATTTGTAATCGCTTTTAGACAATAAAATTGATTTAGTTTCCATTATTAATAAAATAAAGTGAATTGATAGCCTCGGAAACGAGACATAAAAAATAATACTCAGGAATGGTTATCCCCCGAAATCATTTAGAAAAAAATGTAGATATCGGGGTTTATTTTAGGTAATCCTTGCTTTGATTAAGCGCTATAGGATTTAAAGTGATACCCAAAACAGGTGTGCTGTAAAATGCAAAAGACGCAATAGCCTCGTTCTTCTTTTTAAAGAAGCCTATGGATAATTGATATGTCGATTTTTTGCACATTAAAACAAATATGCTTTTGTTAATTGAGAAAAGCAAATGAGAAGAACTTTGTTACAATTGGAGGACTTTTTATAAATGCTTTCCAAATAAAAAGGCTGCGATTTACGCAGCCTAAAATAAATACTTTAACGTGGATAGCCTATTTCAAATCAAATCGGTCCAAGTTCATCACTTTGTTCCATGCAGCAACAAAATCGTGGGCAAATTTTTCTTTAGCGTCTGTTGCGGCATAAACTTCTGCAATGGCTCGTAGTTCTGCATTCGAACCGAAAACTAAATCGGCACGAGTTGCAGTCCATTTAGTTGCGCCAGTTTTACGATCGAAGCCTTCATAAGTTTCTTTATCCTGACTGGCTGCTTTCCAAGCAGTATTCATATCTAGCAGGTTTACAAAAAAATCATTAGTTAATCGTTCGGGCGTAGAAGTTAAAATACCTAAGGGCGAGCCATCGAAATTCGCATTCAAAGCCCGCAAACCACCCACTAAGGCTGTCATTTCAGGGGCTGTTAACGTTAATAATTGCGCTTTATCAACCAACAATTCTTCAGTAGAAGCTGCCGTACGCCCTTTTTTATAATTGCGGAAACCATCCGCAATGGGTTCCATGTAGGCAAAAGAGGCCACTTCTGTTTGGTCTTGCGAAGCATCCGTACGACCCGCTGTAAATGAAACTTGAGTATTTAAGCCAGCATCTTTAGCAGCTTTTTCTATCGCGGCAGCACCTGCTAAGACAATTAAGTCGGCCATGGAAACCTTTTTGCCATTGCTTTGGCTATCATTAAATTGTTTTTGTACGCCTTCTAAAGCATTCAATACTTTGTCTAACTGCGCAGGATTATTTGCTTGCCAATATCTCTGAGGAGTTAAACGGATTCGAGCTCCGTTGGCACCACCACGTTTATCACCACCGCGGAAAGTAGACGCTGAAGCCCAAGCTGTAGCAACTAATTGTCCTACAGATAAACCTGTTTCTAATATTTTTCCTTTTAAAGCTTCGATGTCATTTTTATCAACTAACGGATGGTTTACTTCTGGCACAGGATCTTGCCAAATTAACTCTTCTGCTGGTACCTCTGGTCCAAGGTAACGAGCTTTTGGTCCCATATCACGATGGGTTAATTTAAACCAAGCTCTAGCAAATGCGTCTGCAAAAGCATCAGGGTTTTCTAAGAAACGTCTTGATATTTTTTCATAAGCTGGGTCAAACCTTAGTGAAAGATCGGTAGTTAACATGGTTGGCTTATGTTTTTTAGAAGAATCAAAAGCATCGGGAATAATCTCTTGATCGGTTTTGGCTACCCATTGGTGTGCTCCACCTGGACTTTTAGTCAGCTCCCATTCAAAAGCAAAAAGATTTTCGAAGAAGTTGTTGCTCCATTTTGTAGGAGTAGTTGTCCAAGTTACATCTAAACCGCTGGTAATGGTATCAGGACCTTTACCACTGTTGTAGCTATTGCTCCAACCGAAACCCTGCGACTCTAATCCAGCAGCTTCTGGCTCTTTACCCACATGGTCAGAAGAAGCTGCACCGTGTGTTTTACCAAAAGTATGTCCGCCAGCAATTAGCGCCACGGTTTCTTCGTCATCCATGGCCATACGAGCAAAGGTATCGCGAATGTCTTTTGCCGCTGCAATCGGATCGGGGTTGCCGTCTGGGCCTTCTGGGTTCACATAAATTAAACCCATGTGTGCAGCAGCTAGTGGTTTTTCGAGGTCTCGAGAATGCTTTTGACCATCGGCGTCTTCATCTGAGGAAACCACACCATGTGCAGCAACACCCTCCTGACCTTTAGCATAGCGCTCATCGTTACCTAACCAAGTAGTTTCAGAACCCCAATATACATCTTCACTGGCTTCCCAAACATCGGCTCTGCCACCGGCAAAACCAAAAGTTTTAAAACCCATCGATTCTAAGGCCACGTTACCTGTCAAGATCATCAAATCTGCCCAAGATATTTTGTTGCCATACTTTTGTTTGATAGGCCATAACAATCTGCGGGCTTTATCTAAACTCACATTATCAGGCCAGCTGTTCAAAGGTGCAAAACGTTGTTGTCCTTGTCCGGCGCCGCCACGGCCATCGCCAACGCGGTAGGTACCTGCACTATGCCAAGCCATACGTATAAATAACCCTCCATAGTGCCCAAAATCTGCTGGCCACCAATCTTGCGAATCGGTCATCAAAGTATGTAAATCCTTCTTTAAGCCTTCATAATCTAGACTGTTAAAAGCTGCCGCATAATCAAAATCATTGCCCATTGGGTTTGATAAGGAAGAATGCTGGCGCAGGATGTTTAGTTTGAGCTGTTTTGGCCACCAATCTCGATTTCTAGTACCACTTCCAGCGGTATTACTTTTCATGCTGCCATTGTGAAATGGACATTTGCTAATGTCTTGAGGGTTATTTTCCATGTTTAATCAATTTTAGTTAACTGAATTAAGGCTACAATATATGGTTGTTGTTGCAAATGAAATGTATATAATATTTGCATCTTCGAACACCTTTTTTTAAAGATACAATAGAAGATTGATGTTATCAAAGTGCTTTTATCTATACGGAGATAGGCAAAAGCTATTTTGCTTTGAAAGATTGCTTGCCATTGAGCAGATCCCAAAACAATAGGAAATCACTAGCTAAGCTGTAGGCAGGATATTGAAAGGTAGCTGGCTTATTTTTCTCGAAAAAAAAGTGGCCAACCCAAGCAAAGCCATATCCCAAAAAGGGTACAGCAATGATAAAACGTAGATCGTGAAATAGTATTCCACCAATTAAGCAAATCACTACTAATGCCGTACCCGTAAAATGAAGGATACGGCTGGTAGTATTTTGGTGTTCGCTCAAATAGAAAGGGTAAAACTCTCGTAGAGATTTGTATTTTTTAGTATTCATGCTTACTGTTTTACCCTAAAATAGTTATAATAATTTATGATATTGTAAGAAGCTGTGTAACTTTTCGGGGTGCACATCCATAAGTAGAGTATTTAAACCTGCTTTTTTTGCACCTGCAATATGCTGTGGACTGTCGTCTATAAAAAGTGTTTCTTCTGGATTGAGGTTATTTTCTCTCAGCACCATCTCGAAAATTTCTACATTAGGTTTGCGCATGTTAGTATCTTGAGAGAAATAAGCCCTTTCGAAAAAGTCGTCGTAATTGTTAAATCCGTAGTCTTTTTGTAGGTAGGCAATGATCCAATCGTAGTGGATTTTATTGTTGTTACTCAACAGAAAGGTGCGATATTTTTGTTTGACCTCTAGTAGCACATCATGGTTATTGCCAGATACACCAAGTAAAAGACTGTTCCATGCATCGTCTATCTGTTGGTCTGTAAGTTCTAATTTATCGGCTGCTTTTCTAATTCCATCCCTAAATTGGGCAGGGGAGAGGCTACCTGTTTCAAAATCATCAAATAATTGATTATGCCCTTTATGGGCGAAGAATTCGGTAACGTTAGGGATACCTAATTGTGCAAGAGCATTTTGCGTTTTTAAAAAGTCGATAGCGAATATTACATTGCCGTAATCGAAAATAATATTTTTAATTTTTTCCATTTTTGTGTTCCAAAATTCGCTGCAAATATGTAACATTGCACTCGCAAATCCTAATACGGATTTCGGGGCCTATAGCTCAGTTGGTTAGAGTAGAAGACTCATAATCTAAGGGCTAAAGAATTGAAAATTAGCTTTTTAAGTTTGCTTTCTTTTGAGAAACTCGAAAGTTTTCGAAGAACAAAAAAGATGTTGCTGACTTGAAAAATTTGTTTAAATTTGCCTCACGCAGGTAGCAAGAAAATTGCGTAAGGGCCTATAGCTCAGTTGGTTAGAGTAGGAGACTCATAATCTCTTGGTCGCTGGTTCGAGCCCAGCTGGGCCCACTATAAAACCGTCTTACAAAGAAATTTGGAGACGGTTTTTTTTGTTTTTCTGATGCTGATTACCGTCAGCAACTATGCCCATAAAACCACTTTAAGGGCAGGTTTTACATAATTTTTTGTTGAACTTCACGTAAAACCGTTACAAATACGTTACGACGGTTTTGCGTGCTAACCTAAAGAATTATGGCAACCGTTAGCGCCAAGGTGTTCGAACACCACAAGAAAGCAGATGGGACCTACAATGTTAAAATCTGCGTCCATCACAACAACCAGAGAAAGTACATTGACACTGTACATTATGTAGTCAAAAAACAACTGACTGCTAAGATGAAGATCAAGGATAATTTTATCAATGACCTGATCGACGAACAATTAAAAGGCTATCGAAAGATAATCAGTGAACTCGGTGAGAAACTGAACTTCTTTAATGCCGAAAGTCTTAAAGATTACCTACGCGACAAAGATGCCGATGTAGATTTTATTAAATTTTGCTCTGTACATATTCTACAAAGCGAAAAAGATGGAAAAAAAGGTACAGCACATAACCATCGTGTTGTCCGTAATAGCCTCATTGACTATTTTAAAAGGGATGCTGTATCCATAACAGAAATCAATTCAAATATGCTTCTCTCCTATGAGCGCTATTTGAGAAGCGAACGTAAAATGATACGTCCAAGTGGGCAGAAAAATCTTGTAAAAGAAACAACAAGTAAAGGGTTGTCAGACAGTGGGCTTTTTAATCACATGCGTGATTTGCGAACACTGTTTAATGCTGCGCGCAATATGTATAATAATGAGGACCTTGGAATTTATCGGATCAAACATTATCCTTTTAAAAAATATAAAATAGGTTCTGCGCCTCTTACCAAGAAGAGAAATAATACTTTGGAGCAGATTAGAACCATAAGGGATTGCGCAACTAAAAAAGGTAGTCGGGCAGAAATGGCAAAGGAACTATATATGCTCTCTTTCTATTTATGTGGCATGAATGCGGTTGATTTTTATAATTTGACCAAGAGGAACATTAGGAATGGTAGAATAGATTATAACCGTTCCAAAACAGAAGGGCAAAGAAAAGATGATGCTTTTATTAGCATCAAGATTATAGATGAAGCAAGGCCATTATTAGAAAAGTATATAGAAAAACTTTCTGTACGTTACACCAATTCTAATGGCTTAAACAAAGCTTTGGCAATGGGGATGAAAGATTTAAGAAAGATTACAGGCTTCAATGAATTTACCCTATACTGGGCCAGACATAGTTTTGCTACCATTGCCCGAAACTCTTGTAGAATGAGCAAAGATGATGTAGCACAGGCATTAAACCACGTTGATAGTGAACATTCTACGACTGACATTTATATTGAGAAAGATTGGCGCATAGTTGACGAAGTACAAATTAAGGTTGTGACGCTATTAAGAAGGTTAGATGCCAAGATGCTTAAAATACAAAAGAGAAGTACATCGGTAAGAAATGCCGCTTAATATTATTTACCTGCATAGTTTATCTGGTAAACTATGCAGGTTTTAATTAGATAAAAAATATTAAATTTGATAATCATGAAAAACTTAATTTTATTTTTCCTGACTTGTATAATAGGTACTGGCGCACTGTTGGCTGGTACAACTATGAAAAATCCGCTCCCTGCATTTATTGTAGGATTTGGAGTGTGGATACTTTTTATATACCGAATGGCTAGAAAATAATCCATTCTCACAATTTTATCAGCTGGGCGATTAATGATAGATGGGAAACATCTACTGCTAATTAAACACCAGAAGGGTATTTTAAGGATTAGCCTCTACATTGGTGGAATATTCTGCGCCGTAATAAAGTTCTCCCAAAACATTTATTGAAATATATACCTCTTCCGCTGCACCTATTTTTTCGGCGATAATTCTTTCACCCTTTAAGAGTGCAGAAATGATATTGGTATCTAATGCAATTTTATTTCCAGTCATCAGGGTTCACTTGTTCACAGCCTTGTTCAATGGCATTTTCCATCAATTTAATATCCTTTTCTGAAATAAGCCCTAAAAAATCCTTTGCTGATGCTTTTTCAGCTTGTTTTGGACGAACAGCCTTTTTTTTACAATGTTTTCTACTTCTGTCAATACAGCTTCACTTTTAATTTTAAGTACGTCTTCTATAAGATGTAGTTTTCTTGCTTCTGAATACATATTTACCCCCTTTGTTTGAATGATTACTTAAAATGATGACTAAAGACAAATATACGAAAATAAAAAAACCAAAATAAAGCCTCTATTTACTTGTTAAAAACCGAGAAACATCTTTTGGTTTTACGTTTTTGGTAGCTTGAGATAAAACAACTTTCATTATCAAATTAATATCAACATCAAACACTTGAGACATTTTTACTAAATCTTCAACTACAAATTTTTCAGGAGATGTACATTTATTTATAAAACTATCGTATCCCATTCCTAATATTGTAATTAATCCAGTAATATACATATCAGTAAGATCATCCATACTGGTAATTGTACCTGTTTCAAATCTTGCTTTAAGTGAGACAAGAGTACTTTTAAGTCGCTCGGAATTTATTTTAGTGGCCATAGAATTTGTATAAAAATCCGTAACAATTGGCCCATATCCATGAAATAATACTGATGTAAAAATAATAATTACTATATCAGTATTAAAAATTGCTATTTTAGTAATAATTTAAGTATATTTGATCTACAATAATGTTATAATGGAATGAAAACGTTTTGTATCGGTATTAATTCATAACAAAATAAGAATTTATACCTATCAAAAGAGAGCGTGTTATTTGATTAATTTTATAAATTTGTCGTATTCTAAAAGATAGATACGGCTTACGAGCCTCACACTGTAAATCTGGTAAATTCTCATGTGAGCGTAAGTAGAGTGCCTAAACCCTATAAAAACTATAGGGCTGGTACTCGCTTATGTTTTATGTATGAGAACCTCTCCTTTGGGAGAGGCTGGCTTACCAGAGCCTACAGTGCATAGACATGGCGGGTTATCAGCCCTATTGTTATTAATCCGCAGGTCTTTGGTTCGTTATTAGAAATAATAATGAGCAATGTCTGGTTATCAAACCTTTACCGATAGTCAATTAGTAACTCTGCTAAGAGATGGAGATCATTTGGCCTATACCCAGATTTACAAACGGTATTATTATTTGATGTTTTCCTTTTCATTTAAAAAGTTAAGGGATAAAGATTTGGCAAAGGATTTTGTGCAAGATCTGTTTACCAAACTCTGGCTTAAAAGAGAAGCTATTTTAGAGAACGGCAATCTATCTCAATTTTTATATATATCGCTTAAAACTAGCATGCTTAATTTTTTTGCCCATGAAAAGGTTGAAGCAAAATATATAGAAGTCCTTAAAGGTCTAGCATTAGCGCCCAAAACAGATCATGCCGATAATAAGATAAGGGAAAGACAGCTAGCAGAATATATTGAAAAGCAAGTCCAAAATCTTCCAAAAAAAATGAAGGAGATTTTCATGTTAAGCCGAAAGGAACATTTCACAAACAAAGAAATTGCGAATAAACTCGATACTACTGAAAGCAATGTTTCCCACCAGATCAGTAATGCCCTCAAAATACTAAAGGCAAAGCTGAACATTCTACTCCTATTTTAGTAGTGCCAAATAAAAAGTAAAAAAAATCTTCAAGTTTACAAACGCTTTCCTGTACTAGCTTCCAATCAACCCATCAGTATCATGAATACGGAAGAAGCTAAACAACTGCTCAATAGATATATTGCAGGTGAGTGTACCGAGGCGGAAAAGTCTCTTGTAGAAAGTTCATTTTTAGATTTTAATGAACATGAAATTGATATTTCTGATGAAATGATTGCAGAAATAGGCAAAGAAATCTATAAGGAATTGCCTAAATCCAAAAAGCAAGTTCTCAAAATAAATCTTTGGAAAGGAATTGGCGCAATCGCCGCCGTTACTCTGCTTACTGTAGGTACGTGGGAAATTTTCGACAGGTTAAGTTTAGAACCAAACAAACAAATTATAACGGATATTTCCCCTGGGAGCAACCAGGCGAGTATTACATTAAATAATGGAAAAACAATCAATTTAAACGGCTCGAAGAAAATTGTAATTGTAACGGCTAGTGGGTTAATCTATTCAGATGGCACAACTGTAAGTAATATTGAACAGAAATCTGGTGTACAAACCTTTTCCACTCCAAGGGGTGGCCAATATCAGATTATATTGCAGGACAGTACAAAAGTTTGGTTAAATGCCTCATCATCATTGAAATATCCCATTTCTTTTGAAAATACTAAGCAACGTATCGTAGAACTTATTGGGGAAGCATACTTCGAGGTGGCTCCTAATAAGACTAAACCATTTGTTGTTAAAAGCTCTTTACAGACCGTTGAGGTTTTGGGAACTCATTTCAATATCAATGATTATAAAGATGATGGCAACACTGTTACTACTTTGTTGGAAGGTTCTGTAAGAGTAACCAGCCAAAAAGCAAAACAAATAATGCTTAGCCCCAATCGACAATCAATAGTTAGTCATCAGGGGATCAAAGTTCAAGATGCTGATCTTGAAACCGCCTTAGCTTGGAAAAATGGCAGATTGGAATTTAAAAATGCTGATATAAAAGCCATATTAAAACAGGCTTCTCGCTGGTACAATTTAGATGTGGAATATAGGGGCACTATATCAGATAGAAAATTTAACGGTGGAATATCACGAAGTTCAAACCTATCTGTGCTTTTAAAGATTTTAGCTTACAGTGGTATCAACTTTACCATCGAAAGACAAGATAATTTAACCTACAAACTGATTGTTAAACCTTAAAAATGAAGTGCCAATGAAATAAAGGAAAATTTAGTGCTAGTTAATAATCCCCATATAAAAAAGCCGGATGTGCTTCGAACACATCCGGTATAATTTGGGGAATTAACCAAACTGCAAAAAGCAGTATCCGTGAAGATAATTTGTTCAACTAACCCAAACCTTACAAAAGTATGATTTTTTTTAAACATCACTCTCCCCTTTTTAGGTGGAAGTGGCTACTAGTGGCTGGATGTAAGCCAATTGCAAAACTCAAACTCCCTAAGAGCGTCAGTGTTGCATTAATGCTGTTATTGTTAACCTGTTTCAAGGTTACTGCAACAGTTAATGCACAAAGCGTAAATCTCACATTAAAAGATGCTTCGCTAGAAACTGTTTTTAATGAAATAAAGAAACAGACTGGATTTAGCTTTTGGTACGATAAAGAGGAAATTGATAAGACCAGCAAAATTTCAGTGTCAATCAAAAATGCGAGCATTCAGCAGGTACTTGAACAGTGCTTAAAAGGCTTGCCATATTCTTTTGAAATTTTTGACAAAACAGTCGTTATAAAACGCAAGAATAAACCCAATAATATTCAAGAAAACAGCAAAGCTCTGGACTTTCCGGCCAAAGGAAAAGTAATAGACGAGCAGGGATCACCAATGTCTGGCGTAACGGTCAGATTAAAAAACACTAATAAAACAACACAAACAAATAGTGTTGGCGAGTTTTCAATTGTAGTTTCTGATTATGACAATTTAGTATTGCAATTCAGCTATTTAGGCTACAGTTCAATTGAAAAGCCAGTTACTAGGGACGTTTTTTTAATTGTTACCTTGATACAAGAAGCAAGTACGCTTAAAAGCATAGAGATAAATGCGGGGTATTATACCGTTAAAGATCGAGAAAGAACTGGCTCAATATCTAGAATTACTTCCGAAACTATTGAAAAACAACCAGTTTTAAATCCATTACAGGCACTTCAAAATAGAGTAGCGGGCGTAGAAATCACCCAACTTACTGGGTTTTCGGATGCAGGATTTATAGTTAAGATAAGAGGACAAAACAGCTTGCGGAGTGGAAACGATCCACTTTACATTATAGATGGAGTAAATTTTCCTTCTACAAGATTAAGTACTTTAAATTTAAATACTATAGTTGGAGGCCAATCGGAAACCCCAACAGGAGTTAACCCATTGAGTATGTTAAATCCAAGTGACATCCAAAGTATAGAAATATTAAAGGATGCGGATGCTACGGCTATTTACGGTTCACGTGGTGCAAATGGTGTAGTTTTAATCACAACAAAAAAGGCCAGAGCAGGAGAAACCCAGGTATCAGCAAACCTTTCTCAGAGTTTTAGTCAGGTCGGTCATCGCTTAGATATGATGAACACCGGTGAATATATAAACATGAGAATGGAAGCTTTCAAAAATGATGGCCTTTTGCCAGCATCAACCGATTATGATGTAAATGGTGTTTGGGATAAATCAAAATATACAGATTGGCAGGAAAAACTAATTGGAGGAACAGCCATTGCTACTAATGCTTCATTAAATATATCAGGTGGCAATAAAAGCTTAAATTTTATACTTAGTGGCAACTATCTAAATGAGGGAAGCGTATTTCCAGGGAAAAATGGATTTAGAAGAGGTGGAGCAAATTATAACTTAAATTTTGATTTGCTAAACAGCCGTTTAAAAATTGCCTTAACTACAATGTATTCAATAACGGCTAGTAATATAACGACTGATTTTACACAATATATTTTTCTAGCACCGAATATTCCTGATTCTTATGATGAATATGGAAACCTAAATTGGAATTATAACGGTATTCCGATACCAACATCATCTAACCCAATGGCCCAGCTCCTTAACACAAAAGATTCTTCGAGGGACAACTTGTTAGGAAATGCGAATATCAGCTTTGATATTTTTAAAGGATTGTCATTTAGGTCATCGCTTGGCTATAATCAGATTAAAAGCGAAGAAATAGATGTTCGTCCTAATAGTGCGAAGTCCCCCTCAACTAATCCTACGACGGCATCCAGAGCAACTCTTTTTGGTAACAACTATGTCAATTCTTGGATAATCGAACCTCAATTAAATTATAATACGACGCTTTCAAAGGGAAAATTAGATCTTCTTGCAGGAATGACATTTCAAAAAAGTACATCAGAATATCGAAATATCAGAGCATCAAACTTTAATAGTGATGAACTAATGAAAGAAATCTCTGCCGCCTCAGTATTTAGCATTTCAGAATCAAGTTACATACAATATAAATATGCTGCATTTTTTGGAAGGGTAAATTACAATTGGCAGAATAAATATCTAATAAATCTGACATGGAGGAGAGACGGTAGCAGTAGATTCGGGCCTGGAAAGCAGTTTGCAAATTTTGGCGCAGTTGGAGGAGCGTGGATATTTTCGGAGGAAAATTTTATAAAAAGAAACCTGCCGTTTATAAGCTTTGGCAAAGTCAGAGCGAGCTATGGGGTAACTGGCAATGATCAAATTGGCGATTATAAATATATGCAGTTACTGACAAACAACCCTTCTTACCAAGGAGTTCCTACATTGTTGACGAGCATACTAGCTAATGCAGATTACGCATGGGAAACAAATCGAAAAACAGAAGGAGCAATAGAGCTAGGCTTACTAAAAGATAGAATAAACTTACAGATTGCATATTTTAGAAACAGGTCGTCTAATCAATTGGTTTCGTTAAACCTACCTATAAGTGTAGGACGTGGAGGATTGACAGGGAACTTACCAGCAATAGTACAGAATACTGGTTGGGAATTTGAAGGGACCTTTAAAATCCTAGATAAAAAGAATTGGCAGTGGACGGCAAACTTAAACTTTACCAGGCCAAACAATAGCCTAATAGATTTTCCAAATCTAACTTCTTCTGCCTACTCAACTTCCTTTATTATTGGTAAACCAATAAACAGTTTAAAGAAATATCCGAACAGTTGGGTCGATCCGCTGTCTGGTCTATATGTCTATGAAGATATAGACAAAAATGGTGTCAGAAACTCTTCAGATGCTTATTTAGTGGAATATCTAGGTCAAAAGTATTATGGGGGAATTTCTAATACCGTAACATTTAAACAAATAAGTGTAGATTTTTTATTGTCTTTTGTTAAGCAAAAAGGTAAAAGTTCACTCTCAACCGTTGCAGATAACCCACCAGGATATTTTAACAGTTTGTATGGAAATCAACCACGATTTGTTTTAGAGCGATGGCAAAAATCTGGTGATGATACTTCTATTCCCAAATTCTCTACAAATAGTACTTCTAATTTCGTTTTGGGTAGTGGATTGGGCAGTCAGTCAATCGGCGATGCTTCTTTTCTAAGGTTAAAGAATATTAGCATTCGATATGTTTTTTCAAACAAATGGTTGCCATTAAAAAAGATTAAGGCACTTGAACTAAATCTTCAAGGCCAAAATCTGTTAACGTTCACAAATTACCTTGGTTTAGATCCTGAAAACCAGTTCTCCAATCGACTACCCCCATTGAGGACAGTTTCTGTTGGTTTAAAAATCACCTTATAAACAATTATCATGAAAACTTTATTCAACATAGGATTTGTTTCCGCCAGTAAACATAAAAATTGGCCAATTTGGTTTTGGTTGGTTATTTTACCCTTCATCTATTTATTTAGTTCATGTAAGAAATTTGTTGAAATTGATGCTCCTAAGAATAGCATTGTAGTCACAGATGTGTTCAAAAACAACGATCTCGCAACTTCGGCGCTATTAGGAATTTATCAACAAATGTCAACTGCTTCTGTATATTCAGGGGACTTAACAAGCCTGCAAACAATTTGTGGACTTACAGCAGATGAATTTATCGGATATGGGCAACAACTGGCCCAATACAATAATCAAATTACTCCCGAAAATCATTCTGGACTTTATTCATACACCAGAATTTATGACGCTAATGTTATTTTAGATGGATTAAACAAAGAAAATGGCATAACTCCACCAGTTAAAAATCAATTGATGGGCGAAGCACTGTTTATTCGTGCCTTCTGCTACTATTACCTAGTCAATCTTTATGGCGAAATTCCACTACAATTAAGCACTGATTATAGAATAACAAGTAAACTCAAACGATCAACAATTCCTGAAGTGTATGACCAGATACTCAAAGATTTAACATTAGCGGAAACTTTATTAGGCGAATCGTACGTTACGGCAGAACGGGTAAGACCAAATAGACATGCTGTACAAGCATTACTTTCCAGAGTTTATTTATACATGGGAGATTGGCAGAATGCAGAAAAATATTCGTCCTTAGTCATATCCAAAAACAGTCTTTATAAACTTGTTGATTTAGAACAAGTATTTTTGAGTTCCAGTCAAGAAGCTATTTGGCAATTGATGCCCGATGCGGGCAAAAATACTCCTGCAGGTAGCCTTTTAGTATTAACTACAGCTCCCACCAATGTATCACTAAGTCCACAACTGGCTGAAAATGGCTTTGAACCTAATGACAAAAGAAAGACCGCTTGGATAAGGAGCATAGCCGTTGGTGGCACTACATATTATTTTCCCTACAAGTATAAAGTCAAATCGTCTTCAACCGTCACAGAATATTCAATGGTATTTCGTCTTGCTGAACAATTCCTAATACGATCAGAAGCCAAGTGTCAGCAAGGTAAATTTACGGAAGCCATAAACGACCTCAATATAGTAAGGTCCAGAGCAGGTTTAATTCCAATCGAACAAAAAATCCCACAGATTGGCAAAGAAAATCTACTTGATGCAATACAACAGGAAAGGAAAGTTGAATTATTTTGTGAATGGGGGCATCGATGGTTTGATTTGAAACGATCAGGTAAAGCAACAGCAATACTATCTCAAGTTAAGCCCAAGTGGAACCCTATTTATCTGCTATTCCCAATACCAGTTGCAGAAATAATGAACAATAATAACATAACACAAAATCCGGGATACTAGAATCATATTCCTTTCACTTTTTGTTAGTGATCTAATTTACGATTACAAAGAACTTTTATTTTATATATATGAATTTCAAGAGACAAATTCTAACTCTTGCTCTCATGGCAATAGCACTAGTTAGTAATGCAAAAGATAAAAATAAGCCAATATTTTATGGGCATATTAAATTCGATAAGGAAAAAGGTAGTTTCGATACCATAGCTATTGGTTATCTTACACCATTTTCATTGGATAACTCAAAATGGAATGTCATTAGAAAGATACCTGACAAAAACGGCAATTTCTCTTTTCAACTTCCTAGCTATCAAGAACCCTCGAAAATGAGATTAAGTATTCATCGAAATGGAAAAATTAGTCGAGGTAAAATGTGCTTTTTTGAAAATACTGATAGCGTTTCGATTTCGATAATTGAAGAGGCCAACGGTTCAATAACTTTTGGTTATTCGGGTTTTGGATCAGCAAAATATAATATGGCCGAAACGTTAGAAACCCTTAGATTAGAATTGAGGAACTCGACTGTTTCACTAAATGATGCTTCTACCTTAGAAGAAAATTTATCGAAGTTTAATGAATTGGCAGTCGAAATACTGATGAAAAAAAATAAAATTATTGGCGCATCGGGATTAAATAAAAGAGATCAAAATTTAGTACGGTATGAATATGGCGATATTTTGTTTGAATGGAGCTCCCAAATAAGGTATAGGTATGCAGTTCAATACAAAAATAACCAAACCGCAAGAAATATTTTAAGGAGGGAATACCTTAAGTACATGAATGAACTCGATTACGAAGTTAATTCGGATATGAAGTTTTGTCCAATATATTTAGGAACATTGACCACAAGAGAGGGATATAATTTGAGCTTTAATACTAAATCGGATAGTGTTACGCTCAATGATTTCTATCAAATTTTAAAAAACAAGTATTCTGGTTTGGTGAGAGAACAAATGTTGGCCAATATATTTATAAATTCTTATGGAATAAATAGCTATACTTTATTCAATCAAGAAACCTGGGCCTTTTTATTAAGGGATAGTGAGAAGTACCTAACGATCCCATCACTAAAAACAAGGGTTTCAAGTGTAATTAAGAAAACCCGAGGTTCGCAATTATATGATTTTACCGCAATTGACACAGATGGTCGTTTAGTTTCAACCAAATCACTAAGAGGAAAGGTAATTCTACTAGATATGTGGGTAACAGGATGCTCATGGTGCGCAATATTTCACAAAGATTTTCATGAGAAGATTTATCCTTCATTAAAAAATAATAAGAATTTCATTTATCTTTCTATTGGAGCTTTTAATAAAAAAGATATGTGGATGGAAGGTATAAAAAGTGGAAAATATACTTCTTCAGAATATTTAAACGTTCGGTTAAATAATGCCTTGCAGTCGGACTTTGGAAAGTATTATAGTATTGCAGGATTACCATTTATGTTGCTGATTGACAAAAATGGGAATATTTATCAGGGAACAAATTTTACTATGAATGGCCCAATGAACATTCTAAATCTTATTAATCAAGCCCTAGAAATTGAATAGTACTTTATTATTTCAATGAGGAAATTTTAACAAAATAACTTCCATATATTGCGTATATCTCATTTCGATATTCTGTAATTTGCCTTAATTTTTCACTTCTATAGTCGGGAATATAAAAACTGTATTTGTAACTTCCTTTCTTTATTTCATATACATCAACAATCTGATTTTTTCTAAAGTCAGATTGTTTTTCATTATCTGCCTTTACCGCCGATATAATATATACATGTTCTTTATCAGTAAAAAATCTTTTATTTACATAAATCGGTGGTCTTTTTTGGGTTTGTGTTATAATAGTATCACCATTAACTACCTGCTTTTTTTTAGTTAAAGTGATATTCGATCTTGTAATTGTATCAATGGTTTTTAATTTATAGGTCAAGTTAAGGTTGGTGTCCAAACACAATAAATATCCACGATAAAAATACATATAAAATAACCGTTCATTTTTTGCATCCCATTTCAACATGCCATCATTACAGAAGTATCCATCGACTTGCTTGTCAAGGATATATTTTGCCTTCGGTACTTTTTTTATATAATCAAACTTTGAAATTGCCCTTTGAGTAAGCTTATCGGTGTTAACTGTTTCTCTACTTATTATTGAATTGGAAAATAAAATAGCAGGCTGATCAAAGACATTGGTAGGCATATCAGTAATGAACTGTTTGTGGTTAACTATATTATTAACAATCAGATTTTTGTTTCCATAGTTTAATATGAAAATCAAAGAATCTTGGACAGAAACATTCAGTTTAGGGTGATAATTCTGAAAGCCAGTCTTTAATTTTAAATCAATAGATTTTAAATGACTAGAATTGATGTCTATATAATATATGTGCTTGACATCATATAATGTTTTTAAAAAGATCCATGAACCAGAAGAGCCAACAAAATAAAATTTAGAGTTGGGTAGTTGAACCCTCTCTTCAATATGAAGCTTTTTAGAAATTAATATTCGGTTGAACCCCTTTTTCTCTTCATCAAAAGCGAATTTAAAAAAAATGGTAATTGTAACCACTGCGATAATGATAAGGTATAGAATACTCCGCTTCATTCTTTCTTACTTAAGTCAATTGTTAAAATGGCCAACGATTATTTTAATCGTTGGCCATTTGTTCCTATGGAAGATCCGCTGTATAGCCTGAACCTTGAAGGTCAAATAAAACGCGACCAGGCGTGCCCGGCGCGGTTGTAGAAACTTGGATATTGCCATACACGCTTGAACAAGCAGCTTCATCACCATGACAAGCAATATCAGGAGATGGTGAATTCTCAGAGTACAAATCTCCTTCAGTTCTCATACTACTTGAGGCAAAAGCTCCGCCAACAGCAACTACTGCAACCAGAGCAGAAAAAAATAATTTTTTCATTGTATTATAGTTTTATTTAAGTACCTACTCTATTTCAGGTTTTCGGTTTCTCCTGATCCAAATTGGCCAATAGGAATATCTTATTGAGGACATTTAATCCATCTTTTTCTCATAGATTTTTGTTTGTAATAGTATTGCAGTTATGCCAAGACACATAAAAACGATATTGAATATCAGGTGCTGGTCCCAACTCATCTTCTCTAAAACTCCACCGCAGCTGCATGGAATGTTATCGGTGAAGTATAAAATGGCTATAATGTATGCTGTAAATAGCGACATAAGACCTAATGAGGCATATAAGGCAAATCTCCTGGTTCGTGAAATCATCAGCATAATTGCAATTGCGATTTCTGTTAATGGAACCAGCCAAACTAAAATAAATGCAAAATCCGTTATAATGGGAGATTTAGACATTTGCAATTCCGATTTTTCATAATCAATCAGCTTGCTAGTGGAGGCATATAGAAACAATATGAAAAAAGCATAGCAGATTAGGTCTACCACTAACTTTTTATTAATAAACCGCTTTTGCAAGGTTATTTGATTTTCCATTGCTACCGTATCTAATTTTCTATTTTGGTTAGTCTTGTTACAGCATTTTGCGTTAACAATGTAAATCTCTGATGAAAAAAAATGGAAAAAATATCCCGTCGGACTTTTTAAAAGTAAATATTTTTTGTATATAAAGTCTCTTAATCCTAGAAATCTCAGTTGTTGCGATTAAAATTTGCTTTCGCCGCAGAATATCGAGAAGGGGTCATTTGCAAAAATGAAGCACAGATATGGTTGGGCAATTGGTTCATGGGATAGCGTAGGCTAAACTGCTCTATTTTTTGTTCATCTTTTAGCGTCATTATCCATACACGCCAGGCTTCTATTTCCTGTTCCATCAGCATTACATATTGTACCAGGTCAAATGTTTCCGGAAAGGATTTTAAGGTGTTAAATCCTTCCTTTTTTATAAAGAGCAGATCTTCGCCCTGAATAATCATAAGTCTTAATTTTGCGGGTTTGTTTTGGAAAAAACTATTTAGATCAGTAAATATATCATCAGGCATATAGATCCTTACAACATTCAGATCACCACTTTCATTATAGGCATAGGCTACAACATAACAGTTTATGCTGAACCAGGCTCTTATTGCATATTCAGGTGGAGTTAATAGCAATGATTTTGGAGTTTCATTTTGACCTTTTAACAAATCGGCCAATGCAACCCTAAAGGTTACAGAAAAAGGTACCCAGCCGTATAGAATATCCAAAAGTCTATCTATATGAACCTTATATCTATCACTTTCCATAGGTATTAACCACATAAATAAAACCTAGTTTCTGCTGTAGTTCCATTTTTCTATTCACTTCCGTCTTAAAAAAAATATGCTGTACATGGTTGTTGACTGTACTCTCCGAAATAAAAAGCGTATCTGCAATTTCTCTATAAGTAAGTCCCTTGCATAAGAGCAAGGCAATTTCCCTTTCCCTTTTGCTTAAATTGAAATCCTCGCAATAATGTTCAAACAGCTCCGCTTTCTCATTTTCCATAGCAAGTTTCTTGGCATCTTCCATTCTGCTATCTTTGATCGACTTTGCAATAAATAATAAGGTAATAATCACAAAGCCCAGGTTGGTAACCAAAACTTCTATCCATTGCGTTATGTTAAAATAGGCAAAGGCAGACATGAAAACCCAGGGACTAACAGCGGCATACACCCAAAACATTTCGAGCCATTTATAAGGGTACGGCGAAGATTTTCGCTTTTTTATTTTAATCCTAATGGCACGCAACAGATCATAAACCACTACAATAGAATAAAGGGCAGGAACTATTAGTCCATAACTTGTGGCATAAGCTAAATTCCCTTTCAAGGGATAAATAATAACGAAATAAATAATATATGGTATAAGCAGGAATAACAGTACCCCGTAAAAAGCATGAAATCGTATAGTTTCCAAGTTAAAGGCCTTATAAAAATAGAATGGAAAATAAGAGGCCATTAAAAAACCACTTCCATAGGCAATAATATTTTGTACTTGAATGGAAAGTTTAAATTGCGGATCGGGAAACAATCCACCTGTTATGTTATAGTTAAGCAGCAGCAATAACAGGATTAGATACCATAACCTACGTTTGTCCTTAGGATGTGACAGCCAATAAATCAGTTGGTAAAAGCACATTCCAAACTCTAGGAGGCAAAAAACGAAAGTAAGCACATGTAATTCTGAATTGAAAACTACCATATCTCAATTTATTTAGACATCTTCTATTCATTAGGCTATGATTTTTTAAGTAAGAAAAACCTATAGCCAAAATCCAGTTCACCATAAATTTTGAAATTGAAACCTTTATACCAGGGAAGGTTTTCCAAAGTAGAGGTTTCTAGATATACTTGGAGTCCCATGTCCCTTGCATCGTTAAGCACCTGTTGTAACAATGAGGTTCCGTTTCCTGATCCCTGTTGGGACGGAAGTACACCAATAAACCAGAGATAAAAAAAAGGATACTTAGGATGATGCTTTTTTATTTCCTGTTCGCGTCTTAATACTTTACGCACATGATTAAGTCCAATAACCTTAAGTACCAACTTAATATCCCAAATGATGGACTGAAACGAAAATGTTTTTTTTGCTGGGAGCAAAATTAGTGCACAGGCATTCTTATTATCTGATAAATATACCTTGCCGTATTTTTTACAAACATCGTAAGCATATTCCATAAGTAACCTGATCCGCTGGTAACGAAGACCATCATTGCAACATATATAATTAACGCTTTTGTTGCGTTCAAAAGCTTCAAGCAGAATTTGGACAATTCTTTCTTTTTCCTTTAATGCACCTGACATAAACATAACAAAATAGGGATCACGCGAAAAAATGAATTTTCACATGACATGGTGTAACCATGATGATTAAATGGAAAATTGGCTATTTTCTTATAAAATCTAAATTATTTTGTTGCTAAAAATGCTGATTGGTAGTTTTAAGGTGGTGATCCGTAGCAGGACAACTAAATATTTAGGAAAGCTTGAAAAGATCAAATCGTTTTTTAAATCCCTCAAATCTGTCTCGGCTTACCAATAACGATACGTCCAGTTCGAGAAAATCTTTTAAGATAATTTTTGCCTGTTTGTTCTTAACTTTCTCATAGCCCTCTATTGCAGAAAATGAAATCATCACCGAGCGGTTAATCTGGTAGAAGGGAAAGCTGTCTAAGAGCGTTGCCAATTCACTAAGCTTTAAATCCACATTAAATTTACGCCCATCCAAAAGATAAACATAGCCTATATTTTCTTCACGTTCAAAACAAGCGACTTCGTTAAGCTCAACCTGTATAATTTTCTTTCCGAGTTTTGCCTCTATTTTTTGTGCATAGAAACGGGCCTTTTCCTTTTGGTCATTCAGGTTTGCTATATAATCTTTTAAGCCATCGTTCATTCTGGTACTGTTCCGAAAATTAATAATGAAAAACCATGCTATATATAATACATTCATGAACAATACCATCCATCTTACAATTGGAAATTCTATTTCCATGTATCCGCTTTTTTTAAAGTCTTGACCAAATGCTATAAAGTAAGACTTAACCACGGCGTAATCCAATGTCAGTACCAACAAAACCCCTAAGATGAATTGCAGACCTAAACGCCAACCCCATTTGGAGGTCCAGGGTACATAAACATCAAGTTTCTTGGTGCAGAAATGTATCCACAGCATTAGCAAAAATGTGAAAGGCCAACTAAAAGCCATTGCTACCTTATAATTATACTGATGCACCAAAACCAGTACTGGTTTCATTTGGCTTTCAACTACTATTACATGGGAGATGATCAGGGCGATGAGCAAAATTATGCCCCAATGAAGATATTTTACTTTTTTTTGGTTGTCGATTGCGATAATTTTTGTATTCATATTTGGTCAATAGGTGTATGATACACAAAAATAAGCAACTTTTTTTTATCAGCTTTTTTCAAAAAACTAATCCTTATCTACCATTCGCCAATCTAAAACTACCATTCACCATTTACGCTATTCCCAAAAGTTTTTATTGCTTCCCATTGTGAATAGTTTTGGGCCAGATTGATGCTTCTCAATCCCTAAGCGCATTTTTACGTTAACTAAATATATAATAACATGACTAAATTCCCTTTAACAACCGCTGGGGCGCAAGACCTGATTAATGAATTGTATGCTTTGCCACAAGCTGAATTGCAAATTGAAGCTGATGCTGCTGGTGCCGATTTTCGACTTTGGATCAAGAACCACTTTGAGTTGACCGAAACCCAAATTGTATACCTGGATGGAATTGATCAAAGATGGATTGATGATGCGCAAGTAGAAACCAAGTACTTTCTTGAAAACCGATTGCCAATTGCACTATTCAAAGACCAGGCTAAAAATTCGGCTGATGGAGACAGGGGCAAGCTTTTAGACTTGGATAAAAGGAGTATAAGCAGTTTTTCTGAACAAGATGGATTTGAAAAAGCTGAAAAACTGGACTTCACGATCAGTTATCCAAATATATAGGTACAGGTAATTTGGTACTAACACCAGTTTCACTATATTAGCTCGTGAGAGCGTTAATTTTAGCGGAGGTATTCGGAGGAATATGCTCCGCTTTTCTTTTCTGTCCCCTATGTTAACCCTGTCAATAAGATATGCTACTATTGCTAACAGATGTACAAATATTATCTAACCATCTACCCATCAAATTTAAAACTAAAATTCTAAACACTAATGATGGGGCAAAACCACTATTTACATTTTTTGGTTGTTTTGCCCTATTTTATTGTAAATAGAGAGTTTACATTTTTGAGATGCAAAACAAGGCCTTTCATTTTGCCAGTATTTAAACATCTTAAAAATCCCTATCATGAATAAGTCTTTTAAAATATTTAACTGGACCGATGAAATTATTCATCCAAAAGCATTAGTTAATGACACAATTACTAGTGATGACCTTGTAAAACTGGAAAATGGCTTTTTAAACCAACTAAATAAAGACCTCAAGCTTTTTTTCATCGAAGCGAACTTTTCACGAAAGCGTATCCTAGTGCAGGCTAGACAATTCGTCAGTCTTAGTAATACAATTTATAGTTACCTGTTTCGGTTATCTCCAAGCTGGAAAAGAAAAATAAGTTCCTCTAACCTTAGGCAGGTCTATCTACATTTTTTGGATGCACTTGAAAAAGTTATCGACAAGGTTCAACAAGTCGTACCTGAAATTTACCATGAAATCCCAATTACAAAGTATGGTATGGGGATATTAAAGATGCAGATTAAGGGAGCTTTTGGTAATTTTTCCATAATTCTAAATCAGTCTCAAATTGATAAAAAATTATATGATCTGCTTATAAGAGATCTGTATCTTTTTATAAACAAAAAAGAAATTACAAGGTATGAGATTGATTATATCATAAACCTTATAAAGGAAATCGAGTGCACCGATGTTTTCGATACTTTAGAACTGATAAAGATTTTGTTTTTGCATGGCTTTAATCCCAGGGACTTTTTTTATTACTATACGAGCGATCTAAACAACAGGCTTAAAGCTGTGCCAGATCTTCACGACCAGCTCCAAGTAATAATATCTGAACAGGATCGGTTTTACGGCCTTCCCGAAAGTAAATTAAAGATGTTTTCATCCTTATCATCCATTGAAGGCCAATTCAAAACTTTTCTTTCCCAAAAGAAACAAAGCCTAAAAGAGGTCATTGATTTACGCAGGATTATTATCGAAGATGATAAAGGTCCAAAAACAAAAGGCAGACTAAAGGTATTTTTATCTGTGCCGCAGCTTAGCTTGTTTATTCGTGTCCTAATTGAAAAAGGCTTATTGCCGAAAGAAAACATTGGCGAATTATTCAATTTCTTTGCAACACATTTTTCTACACCGCAGACATCTTTTATATCGGCAGAAAGTTTACGAAAAAAATCTACAGACGTTGAATTTTCAACCGCACAAAAACTAAAAGGCCATCTTATTGGAATGCTCAATTGGCTAAACGAAAATTACAACCTTTCCAATTATAAAAATTGATATTTTACTCTTTTTGATATAAGAGTTAGACAGGGGGTGACCATCTTTTGGTCATCCCCTGTCACTGTTTTAGCCCCCCTCTAATTTTTTGCTTTGTTCCGGAAATGATAGTTAAACCAACATTTTAAGGAACTCTTATGAAGCTGAAAGACCTGTTTTATCTGTTGAAAAATGCCACTGAACAAGGGGTTAATAATGCCTTGTTAGAGAGTGGGCAGCTACAGGAGCAGCTTAGCAAGGCAGAAGCCTACAGGCTTTTTGGCCGTGGCAATGTGGACCGTTGGATCAGTGAAGGTCTGATAAGTCCAATCCAAAGCAATGAAAGAGGTTCCAGAAAATCCCTTGACCGGGCTAAGTTAGAGGCAATTGCTGCTAAAAGCAACCGGATTACCTATTTGCCTGTGGCAGATAGGCAAGCTACTTCATTTCCCAAAGGTCTTTGACGTATAGGGATGAAGCATTAACCCGCCTAAGAGCCGGGAAATTTTGCGAAAGTGAGGTTAGGTATCTATTCTACTTTACAGGCTAACATTGCCTGTAACTGGAATGGATCAAGCACCAATAGCTGAAAGCGCATTGGCAGGCCGAGGGAACTATCGTGTATAGTTCCCAAGTGGCCCGTATCGTAGGATACGACGCTAGTAGTCCCGAATTGATAAACCGGCAAAGCGGATTATAGCGGGTTCGTTACCCGTTGCCGGTTCTCCAGGGGAAATTCTATTCCCCATCCCATTTCTCTTAAGCTAAATCTTTATGAATATTTTATTAACCGATCACCAACTAGGAATACTCTTGCGGGATGCTGCCGAAATGGGTGCCAAGCTAGCGCTTTCCAGGACCGGAAAGATAAAGCCCTATTTGAACAAGTCCGAGGCTTTTAGACGCTATGGCCGAAAGAATATTGAAAGGTGGATCGATCAAGGTTTAATCACCCCACGTAAAGACGGCAACCAATCTGCTGCATGGCGCATTGATCGTATCGAAGTAGAAGCAATTCGAAAGTCGCTGGATGCAATGCTATATATCTGAACCATTTCCCATTAAACTTAAATAAGACCATGAAAACTACATTTTTAAATGCGGGTTCCACAAGGGAACAGGTACCTCTATGTGTATTGCTAAATCACTTGGGGCACAAACCAGCCAAAATCAATGGCAATGAGCATCACTATTTTAACGTATTGAAAAGCGCCGAAACCAAGTCGACGTTGGTAGTAAATGACCAGTTAAATATCTGGTACGACCGTTTGACAAAGAAAAGTGGCAATGTAATAGATTTTGGCGTTGCCTATTGGCCCGATCTTAATTCAGACCAAGTGACAGAAAAAATCAGCCAAATTTTTCAAATATCAAAACAACCCACTGAAATTCCAACAACAAACGGCAGGAGAAAAAGACTTGCCGTGAAAATCCCTTTCTATAATATTGATGAAATAAAACCTATTGGTTGTAATATAGAAATTACGGCTTTTCTGCAATCGCAAGGATTATGGGAAATTTCAATAGGCCATTTAAAGGAAGTCTATTATTATGTGGTAGATGAAAAACGCAGGCGCAAGGATTTTTTTGCAGCTGGATGGCAGAATGAAAACGGCGGCTGGGAAGTTAGGGGCAAGAATTTTTCAGGCTGTTTGGGGCATAAGGGAATGACATTTATTCCTGGCAACGAAAGCAGCCTGATCTTGTTTCAAGATTACCTTGACTATCTAAGCTGGAAATTTGCCAATAAACTTCCTGGCCCCAGCATATTGATTTTAAATTCCCCTGAATTTTTAGAAGCCGCAAAAAAGCGGGCATCCAAATTTCATGAAGTCGCAGTTTTCTTTGGAAAACAACATTTGAATGCAGAGATCTTATCTTCCATTGAGGGTATAAATCCACCTAAAATTATTGTTTCGCCATGACAGGGTTTTTAGATATGTCCACATTGGAAAATATTTCCATTGTCGATTTTTTGTCCCGTTTGGGCCATCAGCCCGTAAGGAAGATTGGCAGGGAACACTTTTATCACAGTATGCTTCGGGAAACCAAAAAAGATACCCCCTCTTTTACGGTTTGGGATGCTGGCGGTAAGTGGATTGATCGCGGTGGCCCCGGACAAACAAACATTAAAGGTGGCGGTATTGTGCAGTTAGGTTTGGCATATTGGCCCCAATTAACCTTTGTTGAAGTCCTGCACAAAATTAAAGAAGTCAGTAACCTGGATACCTCATTGATCCCCGAATATATACCACCTGTAAAGTACGCGCATGAAAAGGAAGAAGAAGGCTACAAATTTGAATTGGTAAATACCAGGCCAATAGGCTCAAACTATGTACTTACCCAATATCTTAAATCAAGGGGCATCCTGGATGTAGCAAAAGGTTATTTAAGTGAGGTTTATTACCGACATAAAAGCGAAACGGGAGATCAGCGGACATTTTACGCCATTGGCTGGCAAAATGAACATGGGAATTGGGAATTTTCTAATGCAAAGGGTTTCAAGAGCAGTGTTGGTGCCAAAGGGATTTCTGTAATTGATGGAAATCCGGATCATGTCGTACTGTTTGAAGGAAGATTTGATTTTTTGAGTTGGTTAAAAGAAAAACAGCCTCATGTTATGCCTACGGTCATCATTTTAAACACGATAGTTTTTTTGGATAAAATCATTGAACGTGTTAGTGATGTTCCAGCAGTTGATGTTTATTTTGACAATGATGGACCGGGAAGAAGGTGTACCGCTCAATTATTGAAAGAGATACCCCATGCCGTTGACCGCTCTTACGAATATCAAGGGCATAAAGATTATAACGAAAAAATAAAAAAGGACGTGAAGCCGCCTGACTATGCCCAGGTATCCGCAGATCAGGAAACAAGCAATTTTGGAACAGGCCCGAAACGTTAGCCTACTCTATCTATCAGACTATTTGTATAGGCAGATATAAATATTCAGCCTAAAGTATGGCCATCTAACCCTTTATTTAACAATCTAAGTATATAACTATATGGATATTTACACATTTCTTAAAGCACTGCTTTGCTTGCCTATTTATCCGTATATATGGGTAGATGACAATACAGCAAAGCAACTATGCCTATATCTGCCAATATGGATTTACTGCTATCCCTTTATTCCCATACCTGTTTATCCCTTAATGTGGATATATGTTTATTTTATTAATAGCTATCTAATAATATAAACAGGTATCTAAACAGATATTCGGTCTTAGTTTAAAACCTATTCCCACATCTGGCTAACGAAATATCAGCCTTAGATATACTAAAAAGTGCACTTTCCGTAAAAACGGTAAAACGGCCTCTTTTTGTTTTGTTTTGGGCAAGTTGTGTTTTTGTCCGTACAGCCCGCCTTCGGCCTGGGCTGACGACAAAAACGAACTTGCCTTAGCCTGCCTAACCCAGATGGGGAAAGGCTGAGCTAAGGAAGAAAAAAGGTCGCAACTCCCTTTTTTCCTGCAAAGCGGCAAAACAACCGCCATAAAAATTTCCCTCAAATTTTCAACCCTAAAAATTCAGTGTATGATATTTAACCATCCTCTTAGATCAAGGGTGGGCATGAAATTGCCATGCCCATTTATCCCTCGTCAGTGTCACAATGCTAAACATTTTTTAATAAGGGCGTTCAATGTTTAGGCATGGGAGTTTGTTTAGCGGTATTGGCGGTTTTGACATCGCTGCTACTTGGGCAGGTTGGCAAAATGTTTTTTCAAGCGAGAAAAACCCCTTTTGCAAAACCATTCTACAATATTACTGGCCTAACATTTACCATTATGACGACATTTTTAAATTCAATGCAACTAAGTTTAGAGGAAGCGTTGACATCATCAGCGGAGGTTTTCCCTGCCAGCCATTCAGCCAGGCAGGAAGAAGAAAGGGCAAAACGGATGACCGCTATCTCTTCCCAGAGGCTTGCAGAGTTATTACAGAAGCACGACCTAAGTGGATTGTTCTTGAAAATGTTGCTGGACTGTTCAGCATTCTCGAACCAGACAGTTTATCTGAAATGGAAATCAAAGCGATTGAGCTTTTTTGTAAGGACAACGGCCAGCAGGCGGACAGTACGATTATCAGGCTCCAACGAAGAGTTATCGCCAGCATCATTTCAGAAATTAACGGTGCAGGATATGTACTACCGCAGCTTAAGGACGGCACGCCAATCGTTTTGTGTATTCCGGCTGCTGCCATTAACGCACCACACCAAAGGGACCGGGTCTGGTTTGTTGCCCACACCGACAGCTACGGAAATAAGCAATTTGGGAATGACAATAAAACAGGTAGAACAAGGCAGGGAGCTGGCAGATCGGAAAAGCGAGAACGGCAATGGAGGCCAGGTTTCCTTGACGGACTTCCTGATCTATTATACCCTAAAGGCACAATCTCCAACATATCCTCTAATGGCGGAAAATATGCCAGTATTGATATTGCGCCGCCTGTTCCGGGTGCTCCCAACGGCAGAACAAATTGGCAAAACGAAGTTCCCGGCTGGGAAACATGGCCAACTGAACCCCCGTTTTGTGGCGGAAATGATGGGCTTCCCCTCGAATTGGACGGAATTACCTTTTCTGCATGGCGAGCCGAAAGCGTAAAAGCATACGGCAATGCAATTGTTCCGCAAGTGGCCCTAGAAATTTTTCGGGCCATCGAAAAAGCAGACAGCTCAATTTAAAGCTAAAAGAAACATGGCAAAGGATGAACTTTTCCCACGAAAAATACGCCGATTTGAATTGAGGTTGAGCGAACCGGAACTTCATCAGTTTCTCGAACTGGAAAAATCACTCGGCATTAGTCGCGCGGACATTGTGCGTATCAGGGTGCTTAAAAATTCCACCAAGATGCTTGTGAACGCCAAAGACCTCATGAAGCAGCTTGATCTTATCGGCGCTGAACTGGGACGGTCCGGTAACAATATCAATCAGTTGGCAAGACATGCCAATGTGCTTCACAAACGAGGAATGCTTGGGCATGAGGTGACGACTGAATTTAATAGCCTTTTTACGGAATACCTTAAAGTTCAGCAGGAGCTTGAAAAACTCTTCCGGCAGATTTTACGGCTAATGAAAGGTTAACTATGATCGTAAAAATACTACGTCCATCTGCTAAATTTAACGGTATAAGTTACAATACAGATAAAATAGAGAGTGATAAAGGCGAACTGATGAAGGTAGAAAACTTCGGGGCATTACAGGCTTTGGAACATTTGAAACCAAGAGATTACGTTAATTACCTTGAGGCACGTTCTGCAACAAGTGCCAGGATCAAGTACCCCCAGTTTCATGCCGTTTTATCCTGTAAGGGTAGATCACATACCAAAGAACAGCTTACCGAGCTTGCAACAAATTGGCTTAGGGGCATGGGCTATGAAAAGCAGCCCTATATGCTGGTATTCCATAAAGATACATCCAACAATCATATTCACATTGTTTCTACACGTATCGATGAAAACGGTAAAAAGATCAATGACAGCTACGAAAAGATAAGGGCCTATCAGGTGCTCAATCAATTGATAGACCTTACCGAAAAGAAGCAAGTTGATAAAGACATAGAAAGGGCCCTAAGCTATAATTTTTCTACAAGGCCCCAATTTATGATGCTTTTGGAATGCCAAGGATATAGTTTGCAGCTAGATGGTGATAAATACAAAATCTCTAAGTATGGCCTGCATCAGGGAACAGTGGAACTGGCTTTGGTTGATGCACGAAGGAAAACCTATAAAAAGGATATTGACAGATTGGCGCAGCTTCGAGCGATAATAGAAAAGTACAGCAAAATTCACAATCCCGCCGTTGTTTCGGTTTCAAAACCTGTACCTAAGGGAATGAGTGCCAAACCGACAGGCTACACTTCTGATCTTGCCGAGGAATTGTCAACAAAACTAGGGGTACAGATACTTTTTCATGGTCAGCCAGGTATGCCGCCTTATGGCTATACAGTAATAGACCATTCCAGAAACCATAAATCTGTCTACAAAGGCGGTGAACTTATGCCATTGGAAAAATTGATCGATCCAACAAAATTTCTTACCAATAATCTTGAGGAACCCAAAATCGAAAAGGTACAATCGGTGGAAGTCGATAGAGATATTGAAGGTTTACCTGCGCAGTCTGAACAGCAAATAGATACAACGCCTGCATTTACTGGTGGATATGAAGCAACATTTTTTCTGCCAGAAATCAGCCTCGATCTTGCGGAAGATATTGATGATGAGGCCATACTTGGCAGGAACCGTCAACGTAAGCGCAAGGCAAGAACAAATACAAGATAATACTTACAAATATTGTATAACCCACTTATCAGAACGATTATGGTCATTTTAATAGGAAATCAAAAAGGGGGTGCAGGGAAAAGTACGCTCACGCTACTTTTTGCGAACTACCTTACACAGGTCAAAAAAAGAAAGGTAACAGTGTTGGATATGGACTATCAACAATCCATTTCCTCAAAAGCTGAAAAGGCAAAAATTTTGGAAAATGAACCACTTTATGATGTCGTGCCTGCTGAACTTAAAATCTTCCCATCCCTGCATAGTTCCCTTACCAACCGGGCTGGTGAAATTATAATAATAGATCTGCCCGGCAAAATGGATGATGACGGCCTTTTGCCAGTTTTTGCAGCCGCAGATGTCGTAATCTGTCCATTTGCATACGATGAATTTTCAGTAGATTCTACGATCCTTTTTGCAATGGTCTTGCGTAAGATCAACGAACGGGCCCCATTTATCTTTATTCCCAACCGCATTAAGAATACCGTAAAATATGAAACACGTTCGGAGATAGAAAAGGTCATTCAGCGGTTTGGTGTTATTGCTCCAGCACTCGCTGATCGCGTAGATTTTCAGCGAATAAGTACCTTCCAAACTCCCCTAATCCTTATGCCAGTTGTGCTTCCGGTTCTCGACCACATTTATAACCAATATATCGATTGGGAGGAGAAAACATGAACCAGATTAAAACCCTTGCAGACGAATTAAGGGAAACCATAAAAAAAGATGGAAACTCCAAGTCTGCCAGTAAATCAAAAGGCCTTTCAGCGAAGAGAGAAAAACCATCATCAAAAAATGCAATTCCAATTGATCCATCTGTGGAAAAGCTGTTTGAAAGCATGCTAAGCTATGATCTGACCGGAAAAGAAAAACTCTTGATACGACTTGATGACAGAACTGTCTTCTTATTGAAGCAGCTAAAAATTGCCAAATCCATTGACATGAATAAACTAATCGCTTATAGCCTGCAATATTTTCTAAACCAGCACCCCGAACTAATCCAATACATCAAACAAAACATTAAAACAATCGAATTATGAACTGGAACCAATTTATCCTTTACCTTTTGGTCGCTTATTTTATTTATTACCTGATAAATATATTACTTGACCTGCTAAGGCCCAAGCCAATGTATGCTGAAAACTCCGGTCAGGAGGAACTTACCTTTTTCGAAGAGCATCAGCCCGAAACTGTTGTTGAAAATGATGTGCAAAAGGAAGAAAAGAAATCAAAGGCCGCCAGCTCCAACAATAGACAGACTATCTCTTCTGGCCTAATCCATGCTACGGGCGGAGTAAGTCTAAAACAGCTTTTTTCCCTGGCGCAATCAGATCTGATCGAATTTACCAAAACCATTCCTTACTAAGGTAGCAATGCAGTTCGGAACATTTTTAAAAAAGACAACTTCGGTTGTCTTTTTTTTTGGCCTGCCCTTAATGGGAATTTGCCAAACGCCACCAGGGATAGGCGAATTTTACAGCGCCAGTGGCGAGGTCAACCGCTGGTATTTCAGCTTATCAGATATGGTGCTTGTACTGGGAGCTATCAGCGGTATGCTCGGCGGTCTACGTGTTTACGCTAACTGGCAGTCAGGCAAACATCACATAGATGCCCAGGTCATGGGCTGGTTCTTTTCATGCCTATTCCTTTCCATTCTGGGGGCAGTTCTCAAAGCGCTATTCGGGATACACTAATCAGCATTTCAATTTTTTCACTTTTTAATTTCTTAATCTATGACAGTAAAAAATCAAAGACTGTTCGCAATTGCCATGCTTTCACTGCTGGCCCAATCTTCTTTTGCCCAAGGTGGCGGCTCTACGGGTATCAATGCCGCAACCTCTTCGCTGACCAGTTATGTTGATCCGGTTTCAACCCTGATCCTGGCCATCGGTGCAGTGGTCGGCCTAATCGGTGGAGTACGCGTGTACATCAAATGGAATGCAGGCGACCAGGACATCAACAAGGAACTTATGAGCTGGGGCGGTTCATGCCTCTTTCTGGTTCTTGTATCTGTGGTCATTAAAGCCTTCTTCGGTGTATAATGGTGCCTAGATATTCCATTTATAAGGGGCTCCAGAAGCCCCTTATTTATCGTGGCTTTAAAGGGAAATTTATTTACTGGGGCATAGGTTCACTGGTTGGCGGCCTTGTTATCGGTGGCCTTATCGGGGCGCTTACCAGCATGTACCTGGGTGGCTTCCTTACCATTTTGTTGATCTGCTCCGGGCTTGGCTATACCTTTTTCCGCCAAAAAGACGGCCTACACAGTAAAAAACGCTACAAGGGGGTGATTGTCCACCCAGTTCAATTAAAAATCACTTATGCAACGAGAAAGAAAAACAGCATTTAAAATGCCCTACGCCGGCATTGATGCCTATAATGGTATGCAGCTTCTATATGGTGAGAAAGGCGATTTTTCGGTTATCCTACATATAGATAACCCTGTTCTGCAATATAGCGCCGATCCCGAAGCCTATACTGCATATCAAAGTGTGCTGCTTAATATCATCAAGATTTTGGGTGAAGGCCATATCATACAAAAACAGGATGTCTTTATCCGTAAAAAATATAAGCCTATACCTGCTGATGAATTTCTTCAGCAAAAATACCATGCCCATTTTGAAGGAAGGGAATACACCGATATTAAGACCTATCTTATCATTACCCGACAGGTCAAGAAGGGTGCGTTTTACACCTTTGATAAAAAGGTATTGGCCGATTTTTTCCAGAATATAGGAAAGCTTTCTGACCTGTTGGCTGGTGCCGGATTTAGGCCCCAATACCTTACCGAGGTGGAGATTAACCGTTATGTAAGCAAGGTGCTTAGTATGGAGTTTGCCTCTCCAACAATAGCCCTGAACAATATGCGTTGCAACGACAGCCAGCTTAACCTTGGCGATGCGGTTATCAGGTGCCTAAGCATTGTAAATACCGACGCGGTGGAACTTCCCGAAAAAGTCGGCACATACACTGAAAAGCAGGATAACAAAGGCATGAGGGATTTTCCGGTAGACAATCTCTCGTTTTTGCATCAGGTTCCAGGGTATAAGGTCATCATCTATAATCAACTTTTGGAAATACCGTCACAACAAATGACGCTCAATAAGTTGGAACTGAAACGAAAACGCCATTCCGGTGTGCCAGATCCTGCCAACCTGATGTGCGTGGAAGACATCGATATGCTTTTGGTGGATGTCGCAAGGGAAAATCAGCTATTGGTAAATGCGCACTACTCTTTGATCGTATGTGCCAGCCAAGAGCATGTCGAAAGAGCAACCAACTTTATTGAGGCGGCGCTTTTCCAGCAAGGTATCATTCCATCAAGAAATGCCTATAATCAGTTTGAACTTTTCCGTTGTGCACTTCCTGGGAACGGTGTTGAACTACAGAAGTATGATTGGTTTTTGACAACGGCAGATGCCGCGTTATGCCTGTTTTTTAAAGAAGCCCTGGTTAAGGACGAACCGTCTGATTTTCTGATCCGATTTACTGACCGTCAAGGGGTGCCTGTGGCAATAGACCTATCGGATTTGCCCGTTCGATCAGGGCGCATGAGTGCGCGCAATCGGTTCTGTTTGGGGCCATCAGGCGCTGGAAAGTCCTATCTCATCAATGCGCTGGTAGAACAGTATATGCTTTATAATATGGATGTGGTCATTGTAGATACCGGGCATTCATATTCCGGTTTATGCTCATACTATCATGGTAAGTACATTACCTGGTCGGAGAATAAGCCAATCACAATGAACCCTTTTGCGATTGCCGAAAGTGAGTACAACATCGAGAAGAAGGATTTTTTATGTACGTTGATCAGCCTGCTTTGGAAGGGTGCCGAAGGAACGGTGAGCACTGTAGAGCGCGATGTGATCTCAAACGTAATTTCCGGATACTACAGTCAATACTTTAACCCTGATGCCAACGAAAAAAACAGGGTATCGCAATTAAACTTTAACTCATTCTATGAGTTTGCGCTTGAAAGGATACCAGAGATCAAAAGGGATGAAAAAATACCTTTTGAGCTTGACGAGTTCCGTTACGTTCTCAAAAAGTTTTACCTGGGCGGAGAATTTGACACAATTCTCAACGAGGCAACGGATAAATCGCTGTTTTCCGAGCGGTTCATTGTCTATGAAATTGACAATTTGAAGGAGAACAAGATTTTGTTTCCAATAGTCACGCTTTCGATTATGGACGTTTTTATCCAGAAGATGCGGCACCGTTCTTCGCAGCGTAAAGCCCTGATAATTGAAGAGGCTTGGAAGGCAATCGCATCCCCTTTAATGGCAGGCTATATTCTTTATCTCTACAAAACGGTCAGAAAATTTTGGGGCGAAGCAATTGTTGTTACCCAGGAGCTTGGAGACATCATAGGCAATGCGGTGGTTAAGGATAGCATCATTAGTAATTCCGATACTATTTTCCTGCTTGACCAAAGCAAGTTTAAAGAAAACTACAAAGAGATAGCCAAGCTTTTATCCATTACCGAAACCGAGCAAAAGAAGATATTTACCATTAACAATCTCGACAATAAAGAAGGCAGGGCCCGTTTTAAAGAAGTTTACATTCGCCGGGGCGCTACGGGAGAAGTTTATGGCGTAGAAAATTCTATTTACCAATATCTTACCTATACCACTGAAAAGCCCGAAAAGAATGCAATTGAAGTATATGTTAAGGCTAACGGTAACTATCAGGACGGATTAGAGAAATTTGTTTCAGATTTTGAAAAAAGCGGCCTTGCCCTAGAAGCGTTTGTTCATAAGGTAAATAGTACTGATTCCCCGGTCACACCTTTTGTCGAATATTTTAAACCCGATCTTATATGAAAACAATCCTATCAATAGCCGGGCTGTTCCTTTTCGGGTGCCCGGTATTTGCCCAAATATATGTTGATCCCGCAACCGCTGGTGCAATGGCTGCCCATTCAGGGGTCATCAATGGACAGCTCAATAGAACAAATGATAACCTAACCCTGATCCAGCGCGGCCAGCTCGCAGTTACCGGGCAATTGGTCATTGTAAACGACCTACAGCAGCAGATCTACAGGGGCCTAAGCGAGGTTTCCGCTGCGGTAAGGTCTTTATTAGCCATTCAGGATATATCGGAAATCAGTGTAGATATTGTTACGGATGTCAACAAAGCGGTTGTTTTGGCGCAAAGCAATCCAGCGCTGCTATTGTTTGCCGAAAATGGCGCAAGAGAGTTTAAGCGCCGCGGAACGGCACTTGCAGTAGAGGTCAGCTCTTTTGTTTTGCAGGGAGGCTTAAATAATCTTATGGATTCCGGGGAACGGGCAAAGCTCCTGAACCGGATAAGAACAGAGCTCATGATCTTGCGGGGCGTAGCCTATGGAATGCAAAGAACCATGTTCTGGGCAAAGCAGCGTGGCATCCTAAACTCCCTTAATCCCTACGCAGGCTTTATCAATATTGACAAGCAGATTGCCGACGACATCATAAGGAACGCTAAATATCTAAAGCAATGAAAAAGATAATATTTATAGCCATCATTTTTTATAGCATTTCAGTTAATGCTTATTCGCAACTTAACGTCGAACTTCTGCACCAGTTGGTTTCCGAAAGCAAAAGCGAACACAGCAGGCAGGATGAGGCAAAGAACAAGCAGGCTGTTACATCTGCCAATGAAGAGGTTAACAAAACGCAGATGGGCAAGCTGAAAACCAAATACAGGGAATTGCAAAGCCGTTTCCATACCATCGGTTTAGCAATAGATGTGGCGCAGATTGGTTTAGATGCAAGTCCTTTGGTTTCAGAGATCATCAGGCAACAAAGCATCATCTATAATTTGGCAGCTGATAACCCTCTTCTTATAGCTATCGCCCTGCAAACCGAAATTGATCTGGTGCACAGGGCAAAAATGCTTGCCAATTATATTGCGGGACTTGCTTTAAGCATCGGAGAAATCAACCAGATGAAAGCAAGTGACAGGAAAATACTGTTTTCCCATGCCCTTACTGAACTCCGGCTTATAGAAGGGGCCAGCAAAGGTTTGGCTATCTGTATGCAACAGGCAAATTACAAACGTTCGCTCGATCCCTTTAAGGACTTTGTAAATAGGGATAAGCAGCTGATCGATGATATTATCAGAAATGTGGACATTTTAAAGAACGGTAAACCATGAAGCCATATATAATATTTGTTTCCCTATTAATTTTTGGTGCAACAGCAAAGTCGTTCGGCCAAAGGATTGTTTTCGATAGAAACCATTTCAATATTGTAAATGAGAATGGCGCGGTCCGCCTGGCCGCAGAAAATACGCATAACGGGTACCTAAATAATATACGCAACAGCCTGGATGATATTAATATCAATATCGGATCGGTGGTTATGGTGCAGACCCTTATTCATAATTCGCTTACCCAGGTCAATCAGGCACTTAAAAGCGGAATAGCAGTATATCAGATAGCAGAAATAAGCAATGAGATCATTCGTGAAAGCAATAGCATGATTTCCATCGCAGGATCGGAACCTTATCTGCTTCTTTTTGCCGAAGACGTAGCGCGACAAATGAAAACAAGAGGGATTAATCTGGTAACCGAAGTTTCGGCATTCGTTTTAAAAGAAGGCAACAATGTACTTATGGACTTTGAAAAACGCGATGCCCTGTTGCGTAAAATCATCTTAGAGCTAAAGGTCATCAGGGCATTATGCTACAGCATGGGCAAATCTATGTATTGGGCCAAGATGAACGGAATACTCAAAATGGCAAACCCATATCGGGATTTTTTAAATCAGGATATGCGTATTTCCGGCGAGATCATAAATAATGTTAAATATTTAAAAGATAAACAATGAAAAATCACCTTTTAATAATACTGCTTTCCTGCCTGATATTACAAACTTATGCACAGAAAGCAATCAAAGATAAACATATCACCAATCAACAGGAACGCATGGTATTTAAGCAATGGGACAAGAAAAAATTTACACCGACCAGCGGGTTTTTAGGGCTAAACCCTGAATATTGGCTTACCTGGGCATGGCATCCTGATTACCCAAAAAGGGATTTGCGTCCTTTAGGTCCAATAGGCCCACAAACCCAACGCCTTGCATTTGCAGCAGCAATGCAGAATACAGCCACTGCCTATAAGCTACATTCCGATACCTTAAGGAATACCGCTCTAACAGAAGCTTCAAACTATTCAGCTGTTTTTTCAGAAATAGATCCCCTTTGGCAATTATACTATAGACATGAATTTGAACCTTTATTAAACCAGAGCGATAATGCCCTATTAAATGGTATAACACAAAAAGAAAAGGATTATCTGGTACGCACAGGTGTATATGAGTGGTTCCGTACGGAAGCTGCCGCAATCCGCGAAAGACTTGAAACCGCACAAGGCTCCACCTTAGATCGGGGATCAAGGATAATCGCCTACCATCGCCTTTTTTTGGAATACCGAAAATTACTGGCTTCCTGGGAGGCCAAGAGGCAATATTCCCGAAAGTTCCTTTCACTTAGCGAGACGGCGGGTAAAATGAAAACCAGGGAAAAACCCATTGTACAAAATCAGGGTTATCGAACAGATCAACAAATTGCCAACGACATTTTAGCCAAATTCAAACTTTAAGCAAGCAAAATGAACATATCAAATTTAATGACCGGCACTGCCGGTTTTTTTGTGCAATCAGGTTCCGGTGATGTACCGGACAGCTTTAAAAAAACTTTCAATTTTTTGCAGGGCAACGGCGTGTATGAAGAAGGCATGATGCACTTTTTGAAGACTATGAAAAACACGATCTGGACACATTATGATGCCTTTATTGCAGATGCACAGGCATTGGCCGCCATATTCATGCTCATTTTTTTTGCGATTAAATCCTATGAAATGATGTCGGGTGATAAGAAAATGGAAATTATGCCATTATTGAGACCATTTGGATTGGTGATGGTCATTCTCTGGTGGTCTACATTTACCAGGGTGGTTGCATATCCTACCGATTTGATTGCAAACAAGACCGAGCTTATGTTTGAGGGCAGCCAAACGCAGGTTAATAACCTGCGCATGGAAAGGGCGCAGCTCATGGTTCAGGTCGCTGATCAGTTGCTTACCGTTCAGGCACAGACCGAAACGGCGAAGCAGGAAGCAGATACCTGGTACGAAAATGCCTGGGAAAGTGTAAAATCTACTGTTAAGGAAGGTTTTGCCGAAGTCTGGAACCCAATTGTCGAACTCCGAAACCGTATGCAGGTCGGTCTTCAACTCCTGGCTACATCTATTCTTGAAACTCTTGCGCTTTGGATTTTGCGCATTTGCGTTTACATCATCTTTATTATTCAAATCATCTTTTCAACTATTCTGATTATCCTGGGCCCATTTTCGGTAGCGATCAGTATTCTTCCTGCTTTCAGGGACAGTTTTAGTACTTGGGTAGCCCGGTTTATTTCTGTAAACCTGTATACAGGCATTGGTTTTTTGGTTCTTTATGTTGCTTCATTATTCCAGCACTATGCGATGGAGGCCGAAATCAGCCGTTACAAGGAACTGGTCGGCAGTTCAGGTGAAAGCCTTGAAAAGCTTGGCTGGTTTGCTGGCAATGGTCTTCTGTCGTTTGGGATGGTAATCGTAACCTTTCTGATCGGTGGCCTGACCATGCTTACCGTACCAAGCATCAGCACCTGGATCGTGTCTACATCCGGCATCAGTTCTGCCACATCAACAATGGGACGTGGCGCATCAAATCTTTCAAGAATGCTTACCAAAATGATGAAATAATGATTATCAAAAATATTGAGGCCAAGGTTCGCCTGGCTACATTCCTCTCTGCTGGCAGTTTTATATTGACCGCTCTTATTGTCTTGATGGTTTCGTTTTTTGCCTATAAGCAGGTTTCAGATGCGCGTAAAACCGTATATGTCCTTGATGCAAACAGTGTTCCGCTGCTCGCCAGGCAGACCAGTATACAGTTAAACAGGGCCGCGGAATATCGTTCGCACATCAACCTGTTCCACAGTCTTTTCTTTTCTCTAACTCCTGATGATAAATATATCGAATATCAGATGAAAAGGGCAATGTACCTGGTTGATGAAAGTGGAGCGCTCCAATACAATAACCTGAAAGAAAAGGGATTTTTTAATTCAATACTTTCTTCCAGTGCAGTATTGACCATTCAGACCGATTCCATCGTCATCGACGAGGCCAGAAAGTACTTTCGCTATTATGGCAGGCAAAAAATTGACCGCAGAAGTTCCACGATTATACGTTCGCTGGTAACCGAAGGCTATATGAAAGACCTTGAAACACGGTCCGACAATAATCCCCATGCGGTGCTCATTACCCGCTGGAAAACACTAGAAAATAAAGATCTTGAAAATGTACAGAAAAACTCATTTTAAACCCGATAAGGTACTTTGGAATGAAATTTCAAAGGAGTTCGCCATTTATTTTGCCCGCTTTGGAAGCCGGACCAGGCATATATGCGAAAAGTACCCCAAACAGATATTCTTAATCATGCTTGGCAGTATGCTGATTTCGGGCATATTGGCATTTACGGTTATGAGGGTCAAAAAGGACGAACCAGCGCAATTGCTCACTGGTACTGCCGCTCCAATAACACAGAGCCTCGGTCAGATACTTGGTGCAGGCCAAGCGTTAAAAAAAGTTCTTGATCTGCAAAACGAGATCAATATTGTACTTCAAAAAGATACGTTAACGAGCGCCGATAGCCTGATCGTAAAAAATGCTATTGGTCAACTGGAAAAAATTCATCGACAACTCAATGTCAAATAAACCGATAATTATGAAAATCAATTTTAAGCAACCGCGTTACATGCTTCCGTTGATACTTCTGCCATTTTTGTGCCTGTTCTTTTATGTATGGAAAAGCAGTTTTGGCAAGGAAGTGCCAGTAGTGGAGAAAGGGAACGCACTACAGGAAAATTTAGCCGACGTATCAGATGGCGTAAAGAACAAAGGAATTGAAGATAAGCTGGATGCATATCGTAAACAGTACAAAGATGCAGACGGCTATACCGCAGTAGGCGGTATCGGCGAAGAACAGGCAATTAAACAACAGGTTCCTGACCTTTATAACCAGATGGAAAAACGTATGCTGGATTCCATAGACAAGGAAATGAAAAGGAAATTTGGAACTACTGCCAACCAACCGCCTAAACCCCGCTCAACTTTTCCCGATGCTGGTCAAAGGCGAAACATTTCAAGGGCCTATGACGCAGACCGAGATCTGGCCACAGCACTTGCAAAATTAAAATACCAGCCCAAAGAAAGCAGCAATAGTCAGGTATCAAATGCCAATACGGGGCAAACCGACCCAATGAAGATTTTTAGGGAACAGATGACCTTGATCGATAGTTTGGGAAAAGCGAACGACCCCGATTATAAAGCTGAACAGGCAAGGAATAAAGCAATTGCAATCGCTGAACGCGAGCAGAAAAACCAAAAAAAACTAAGTGTCTCCAAAAGCACAGGTTCTACTGAATATTTTAATACCATTATTCCGGATAGCGAGGAAAGCTTTATTCGTGCAATTGTAGACCAGAATATCACCGGCTATGCTGGTTCACGCCTGCGCATCAGACTATTGGATGACGTCACCGCTGGGAAATTCATCGTAAAAAAAGGAACATACCTCTATGCTCATGTCACTGGTTTCACTGGGCAAAGGGTTAATCTTACTGTTACTTCAATTTTTCAGAACAACAATATTCTCCCCATCAGATTAGACCTTTACGATAATGACGGATTGCCTGGACTTTACGTTCCGGCATCAGCATTCAGGGAGTTTTCAAAAGTCTTGGGCAGTGATGCAAGCCAGGGCATGACCATTCAGCAACAAGCAGAGAACAATAACCAACTGGTCATGAGCCTGCTCCAAAAGATGTTCCAGTCTACCACTACAGCCGTAGGAAAGCTGATACGGAGCAATAAGGCCAAGCTGAAATACAATACACAAGTCTATCTCATTGACCCAGAAGAACTAAAAAACAAGCAGAACAAATATTAATCCTATTCAATATGAAGAAGCTAATTTCTTTCCTAATGGCAATTCTATGTACTTGCCATTTGCTTTTTGCGCAGCTAAATAGCGGAGTTAACCGTACCGATCTTCCAGACATTTTAATCAGTAGTGGAAGCCCCCTGCATTTTATTTCGCCCGAACCCATCCAATATGTTGATATTTCATCGCATGCAATTGCTGGTGATCTGCCACTGAAAAATTTATTGCGTATAAAATATATAGCCGATACAGTTAGCAACAAACACTTAACAAATGGCTATCTCGGTATAATAACCATTGTGGGCGAAAGTTTCATAGCGCAATATAACCTGCACTTTATTAATAATCAGACATTCCCTTTTCTTTCCCAGATTAATGTATTGCCCGAGCAAATGCGGCCCCTCAATGTTCCCGGAATGACTTTAACGTCAAAAGAAATGTATGCTTCCGCAATAAGGCTTCTAAATTCACCAAAGAACAGGCCAATAAGAAAAAACAAGGATTTCGGTATACAGGCGCAGCTTAATAATGTTTTTACCGCCGGGGAATATGTTTTTCTAGATATAACCTATTATAATTCTACCAATCTTTCTTACCAGATCGATGAACAGCGCTTCAAGATTGAAGATAAAAAAATCGCCAAAGCGACAAACGTACAATCGGTTGAGGTCAAACCAGTATGGCAGCTTTATAATTCTACCTCTTTTAAAAAGCAGTACAGGAATATCTATGTACTCAAAAAATTGACCTTTCCAGGCAATAAAGTTCTGAATATAGAGCTTACCGAAAAACAGATTTCCGGAAGACTTCTAACGCTTCAATTGAAATACAGCGATATTTTAAAGGCTGATTCCTTTTGAGTTCCAAAATAAAATCTTATACAAACCGCTAAAATCCTTAGCGGTTTTTTTTGCCCTAAAATTTTCCGGGGCCTTAATCAAAATCAATTTTTATGGAAGAAACCAAAGAACAGCAGAGCCTGCACAGGTTCCTGCAATTTGGCATCTATTTGTCCGTCCTGATTGAGATTTTCCTTTTTTTCTATGCTGACAAATTATTGGATCAAAACCACACGGAAAACAGCGGCCTGCGCTTTTTTTCTGTAAGGCTTGCAAGGATACCTTTTTATCACCAGCTCGTTTACAGCAAACTTTTTACGCTAACGTTGATCTGCCTGGTTTCAGTAGGTACCCTCAGCAGAAAAAAGAAAGACCTTAATCCTAAATCACAGATTGTTTATCCCCTTGCGTTAGGTCTGTTAATTTTCTTTTCAGGCATCTGGTTCCAGGGCAGGCAACAGGCCGAAGTATGGTTTGGTGCAGGCTGGTTTGACATTGCTTATATCACTACTGCCGTTGCAGGCACCCTTTTGATCCATGTAGCAATGGATAATGTATCAAAGATGATTAGTTCCAAGTTGGGCAAGGACAAGTGGAACATTGAGGGTGAAGCGTTTATGCAACCAACCGAGCCAATTGATACGCCATACTCGGTTAATATTCCAATGCTTTTCTATTATAGGAAAAAGGTCCGAAAAGGGTTTATTACGCTTTCAAATTTGTTCAGGGGGCTGCTTTTAATTTCAGTACCTGGTGGGGGTAAGACCTTTTCGGTAATCATACCAGTAATAAAGCAGTTTATAGCTAAATCTTTCACTTTGTGCATATATGATATAAAGTATCCTGACCTGGCGAAAGTTGCATATCATCATTACCTACTGGCGAAACAGAACGGTAAGTGCCTTGATTATAAGTTTCATGTTATCAACCTGAACGAACCTGAAAAAAGCAGAAGAATAAATCCTTGGAAAAGTATGTACCTGCAAACATTGGCCGATGCCTCTGAAACAGCAGAAGGATTGGTAGAGGCTATGAAAAAAGGCGACAAATCCAGTGGCAGCGACCAGTTCTTTACCCAATCGGCCATAAATTTTCTGTCGGCCTGCATCTATTTTTTCGGAACGTTTGAACATGGACGGTATGCCAGTTTGCCCCATGTGCTTTCTTTTCTAAATCTGTCTTATGAAGAAATATTTAATACGCTGTTTTCAGAACCTGAATTGGTTTCGCTTCTCTCTCCTTTCAGAAGTGCCTACAATGCAAAAGCATTCGACCAATTAGAGGGACAGATCGGCACCTTGAAAATTTTTATCAGCCGCCTTGCTACCAAAGAAACGTACTGGGTGTTTTCAGGTGATGATTTTGAACTGAAAATAAGCGATAGGAAAAATCCATCGATCCTAGTGCTCGCTAATGACCCCTTAACGCAGAGCATCAACTCTGCCTGTTATTCGGTAGTGCTTAACAGGATAACAAAACTGGTGAACACCAAGGGCAACATACCCGTTGGATTGGTCATAGACGAGGCCCCCAGCTTGTATATTTTCCGTATTGAGCAGGTTTTGAGCCAGGCCAGAAGTAATTTCGTGGCCTCTGTTTTGGGCATTCAGTCTCTACAGCAATTCCAACAGCAATACGGTAAAGAAACTGCTGCTACAATTAGCTCTGTTGTAGGTAATGTGCTCTCTGGTTCTGTACAAAATAAGGAAACCCTTGATTGGCTCGAAAGACTGTTCGGGAAAGTAAAACAGCAGAGCGAAAGCTTAAGCATTGACAGAAATAAAACGTCAGTTTCGCTAAGCGAAAAACTTGAGCCCTTAATACCTGCCGGAAAAATTGCTTCACTAAAAGCTGGTGAAATGGTTGGACTTTTGGCGTCGGACGCAGTAGAAAAATACACAGGCCAGTATAAGTCCTCTGCCATACACTGCCGGGTAAACTTAGATGTACAGTCGATAAAAAAAGAAGAAGAAAGCTATCGGGAACTGCCAGTTTATTATGACTTCAAAGGAAAGAAAGACGAAATCCTGCGAGAGAATTTTTACAGGATAAATAAGGAGGTTCAGGAATTGGTTAAGCAGTTTAGACCTGTTCAGCCATCTGTTCCATTGCCACAGCCTAAAGGAATGATGAAGCAATCATTTAATAAATAATCTTCACCCTTAAACTTAAATTTCATGACTAACGAAATTCTGGGCACCTATGCACAGGTGCACCCACAATTGGATGATCCAGTAGGAAGGCAGGGCCAAATTGGAATGATTACCTACGCGGACCTAGAAAGAGACGACGTTTACATCAGTTTTGAAAAAGGGCAACAAGCCCTTTACAGTAGTGACGCATTATTGATCATGAGGAAATCCAATGAAATTTATAGAGATACAATTTCAAAGGTTTCTGAATTGTCTACTCCTGATTTTAAAACGCTTTTAGAAATAAGCATGAAAATGCAATCGTCAAATCTACAGGAGCATCGGGCTGCACTTGAAATGTCATTAACAAACGAAACTACAAGACAGTTCAGTCAAATCAGCCTGCAAGAACGGCTTGGCATAACCAATAACTACCAGCTTGAACAGGAACAGGTTCACACCTGTGGACGCTAAATAATTAGTACAATGGAAGAACTAATCAATAAATCGGTAATGGTACATCCCTTATTAACCGATGACCCGATGCGTATGCAAGGCCAAGTCGGTCTAATTACTCAAATCAATCTGCAAAAAGATGAAGTGCATGTCCAACTTCCCTACAATAATATTGGGATTTACAGTACTAATGCCCTGCTTTCCCTGCAACCAAAAGAATTGATCTTGGCAACCATACGGGAAAAATTGGTCGAACTTGACCCAAAAGATGTAAGGATACTGTTAGATATTTACAGGTTGCAAAATATTGGGCAGCCGGGAGCCATTGAAGAAGCGCTTCGCTGGGCCATTGCCTTTGAAAATGTCGGAGGCAACTCGCTGGTTACCTTAGAAGATTTCATTTCACGTGGGCTTTCTGACAATATCGAACTTCAATCATCAAGGGGCAGATGATACGCAAACTGCTGGTATGGTGGATATTTACCCTGTTTTTTATAACTAATCCTATAATAATAAATGCCCAGGATACTAACACGTATCGTTGGAGTTTACCCCTAGAAAATTTAAAGATTACTTCTGGCTATGGTTACCGCATCCATCCGGTAACTAAACAACATGATTTTCACAAAGGGATTGATCTGGCCGCCAGATGCGACCCTGTTCTAAGTGTTTTGGCCGGAATAGTAACCGAAACGGGCTATAATCCAATTCTGGGCAAATACGTGCGGATTGGGCATGGAGATTTCCAAAGTATTTACGGGCATCTTTCATATATCCTGGTTTGTAGAGGTGATACCGTTGATGCTAAACAACCAATTGCAATTACAGGGACTACCGGAAGGGTTACTGGTGAGCACCTGCATTTCAGCGTCAAGTTCAGAAATAACCCTATTAACCCGCTGCTTTTTTTATGGCAGATGGCTCTGCCTGAACAGATGCCGTCAATCACTAAACAATAATTATGGAACCAAATTCAAGATCACTAGAAGACAAGCTAAATACGCTTGCCGCTGGACAGGCTATTGGCCTTACCCCCGCAGAGGCGGCCATTTACGGCGTAGATTATGCCGACATTTTGCCAGAAGACGAGGACCTGCAGGAGGAGGAAGACGATGGCGAATGATAAAATAAAGGCCCTGCATGTACAGGTAGCTGAAAAACTCATTGAACAGCTTAAGGCAGGCACTTCACCCTTGCAAAAACCTTGGGGTACCGACAACTTACCAACTTTTGAACTGCCATATAATGCTGTTACAGGCAACCGCTATAAAGGTATCAACATTTTTTCCCTGTTACTAAAGGATTATGAAGATCCCAGATGGATGACTTTTAAACAGGCTGCGGCCAATGACTGGAAGGTTAAAAAGGGTGAAAAGGCTTCCCTTATCCAATTTATTAAAGCTACAGAACTTATAGCTAAAAGGGACGAAAGTGGTAAGCCTGTACTGAATGAGGAAGGGAAGCCCGTCAAAATTTTTGTAAAGCTTGATAGACCTATCGTTACAACAGCCTGGGTATTCAATGCTAGCCAAATTGACGGCATTCCCGAACTCAAAAAAAAAACATTAGCAGAATTGGGTTGGGATCCGATAGAAAGGGCAGAAAAACTTATTGCCGCATCAGCTGCTGAAATTCTTAATAAGGCTGGTGACGATGCCTATTACGATATTTTGGAGGATAAAATTACGCTGCCCTTAAAAGAGCAATTTGATGCACCTGATAAGTATTACGCGACTGCGCTACATGAGCTGGGCCATTGGACAGGCCATAAAGACAGACTTGATCGCAGCATTATGAATGCGTTTGGTACAGAGGATTATGCAAGGGAAGAATTGCGTGCAGAAATTGCTTCACTATTGATTGGACAGGAATTGAATATCGGCCATGATCCCGAGCAACATGCTGCTTATGTAGGCAGTTGGATCAAACTGTTACAGGATACGCCGTTTGAAATACACGCTGCGGCAGCCGATGCCGAAAAAATATTCAACTTCCTAACAGGATTGGAGCAGAAAAGAGAACTAAGCACGGATATACAGCCTGAACAGACAACCATATCAGCCAAAGATCGTCCTGTTTCAGAATACCTTACCATTGGCGATAAGATCGAGTATAATAATACGGTTTTCAAGGTTCAGGGACATTTGAAGCAAGGCCGGCTACGGATGGAAGATTTGGAGACAGGAAACAATTTTATTCTTTCCCGGAATGATAACCTTTACAGCTCGCTTTTACAGGCTAAACAAAATCCTAAAAAGGAAATGGATCTTTCCAAGCAAACAGCCTTGCCTTTCTACCAACAAACTGAAACAATAGCCTCTCATGTATCGAGACGGTGATAATCAAGAACTACTAACAATTTTATTATGGAAACACCAATCAAGGAGAAAGAACTCCCAATCGGGGAACTGGAAAAACTGGGCCTCTACAAAGATGGCGTATTGGCATTGCAGGATGGCGATGTTGTTGCACTGTTGGCTGGCAGGAGAACTGAACTGCGCAGCTTCTACAATCTCGAAATGGACGGGTTTAAAATGCGCCAGCTTGATGCGAAGCTGTCTCTATTACGCGAAGAGGACGGCAAGGTAGCCTTAAAAATACACCCCATTTACAATGAGGTACAGCCACACCCGCTGCTAAACGAGAAAGAAACTAAACAATTATTGACAGGTAAACTGGAAGCCATTAGCAAAACCATTGATGAAGGTATTGAACGCAAAATTATAATCGAGTATGATGAGCAGACCAAGGAGTTTATTTCCTATTATCCTTATCAGGTGGAAGTGCCTATTAAAGTGAACGGAGAAATGCTCAACGAAAACCAGAAAAGGGCTTTTCAAGATGGGGAGGTTATTGAACTAGAGGATGGCACACGTCTCCGTCACAGTGCTGCCGACAGCAAAGGCGTTAAGTCTGATGCCAAAAGGCTGATCTTTTCGGTACTTTTGGACGGTGGACTTTCCTATTTGGTAATGCGGGGCCTACGCCACCTTGCTTCTAGTGGAGATCTCCAAAAAGAAGGTTATACCAAAGGCTACAACCAGGCACTTGCGGATATGATGGTTGGAAAACCTAAAAGTGAACAAGAGTTAACGGTAGCAGATCAAATAGACCATTCTATAAACTCTCAACATAGCCGAGGATATGGCCGTAGCGGATCGCGCTAAATGTATTCTCCAGCAACATTACTTTCAAACTCCGTTCTTAGCTTTTTCCAAAAGCATTTAACTATCAGGAATGGGGATTTTCTGTTTTCATTTCAGGAAGGTAAGGAAAATGTTCAAAGGGAATGCTGGTCGGCAGACTTGCTTCTGGTTCCGTCTTCAACAGGAGTTTGGTTAGCCTATGATGGGTTCCCAGTTCAAATAAGGCATTTGTTTCTTAGCCATTCCGCTGCGGATATTCTTTGCTTTTGCCAGCGTTTCCCATCCTGGCTAAAGATTTCAGATAATGTTGCATTCGCCGCTTTGGGACTAATAGCCTCTAATTCCCAGATCAGTTTATTGAAGCATCAATTTTCTAATGCGAAGGTTCATACCCTTTTTGATGCTGGAATTACTGGCCGGGTAACAGATTGTAAGGTAGCACTTTGGCTAAAGGGAACAGATGCGACTTTTATTGCCGATGGTGAGCTCATACATATTAACCATCACATAAATAAGTTCGTAATACCAGTTGAAGCATTTTCACTAAACCGTTTTGAAAAAACTGTAGGCATACGAAGCGGTATTCGTACGCATAAGCCAAAAGGTGATTTTAACTCATTCTATGACTTTTTTATAAATAACCGATAACAATCTAAGATTACAAACTAGCACCCTGGTACCTACGGACCAGGGTGCTTTGCTATGTACAAAATCTTAGCTCTCGATTTTTCCTATCAATAACTCAATTAATCCTAAGAATTATGAATATTGAACTAAAAAACATCAAACATTCCCCATCATTAAGTGAAGAAACAAATGCCTTTACTGCCAATTTATATATCGATGGCAAAAAGGCTGCATACGTTAAAAATGATGGACAAGGCGGTTCGACCTCATACCTTGCAGAGAGTAAGGAAGTGCGGGGCCTAATTAAACAGGCAGAAGACTATTGTAAGTCTTTGCCTGATAAGCATTATCCTAAGGACGAATATTCAGAAGGCTTTTCAATTAAAATGAATTTGGAAAACTATATCGATGACCTTTTAGAAGCTCATTTACAAAAAAAAGAACTCGAAAAAGTCGAAAAGAAAGTACTTAAAGACATGGAAAAAGGTATTGTTTTCGGGAAACCCAACGATTTTTCATGGATAGTACAGACCTTTAGTGTTCCGTTGCCAAGTGTATTAAAACACCCGCGTGGTCCTGAAATTATATCAAATTCCATAACCAACAGCATAATCGGCGAGCTTAAAGATGGGGTCAAGATACTTAACACCAATATTCCGGAAAGCATATTTAAAATGGCAGGACTTTCCAATGAGCAATATGTTAGGCCTGCTGTTGCAGATATACAAAAGACAAATGCTCCAGCGGAAGTAAGAAATGAGAATAATAGTTCTAGGAACAGAACCAGATAACAAATAAACAAATTAACTGAAGAGGCTGTATCATTGATAAAATGGTCAGCCTCTTTTATTTAATGCACCAAACACATTTAAGTTTGTTATTCTATGTTTCCTGATATTCTTTTCTGAATCCAAAATGGAATAGCTTTGATATAAATTAATTCTGCTACAAGTTCTACAAGTGTTTGGGTAACAATTACAGCGGCAACGATATGGTTGTTTGGTGCAGGAAGAGCTAGAGCCAAAGGTAATACAACAAGTGAATTTCTGGTACTGGTTGAAAATGAGACAGTGATAGAGGTTATGGATTTTAAATGGAAAATGGTTGAAGCCAATTTTCCAGCAAATGGAGCGATTAAGTGAAAAATCAAATATAAAGGCAAAACCGTTAATATTGGAGATGGATTGGCCACTAGTACTGTCATTTGCGAAGTGATAACAACAAATAATGTCAGTGCCATAAATGGTACCGGAAGCCAACCTAAAAAATCAAGTAATGATCTTCCCGGTGATGTTCGTCTTGAACGCACTTGCGTTATCAATGCCAGAATAAACGGCACAACTATCAAATAAACGAACGTCTGTATAAAAGGTGATACTTCTATAATGGAAAGTGAATTCTTGCTAATAAACCACCATAAATAAAGTGGCAAAAGCAACATCTGCAAAATAAAAAGTATTGGTGTAGCCCCTAACATAGCTTGTGAATCTCCCTTTCCCAAGTGTGTAAAAACAATTACATAGTCTATACAGGGGGTAAGTAAGACCAGAAAGAAACCAAGCATAACGACAGAATCAGCTAAAAAGATTGTGGAAAGTATCCATACGATTATTGGAATAATAATGAAATTTCCAACTAATAGTGCTTTGAAAAAAGCCTTGTTCCGAAATACTTTTTTAAGATTGAAAAATGGGATTTGACAAAACATACTATAGAGAAGTATACCAATGACCGGCTCAATAAATGAGGCGAATAAATCCACTTTTTCCCACAGTAATCCCACTACTGCAGCAATAAATAATGTAACCACATAAATCCAAATCTGTTGTTCTTCTAATTTTTCTCTGTTGATCATATTTTATGCATTTACGTCTAAATATCTTAAAAAGAATAGGTATTCCTTAGGATTCAAACTGTAAATAGATCAGAAAAATGGCAGATGCAGTCATTAAGAAGAATGTTAGTGCTCCTAAAATATTGGAAACAGTGCCGTTGGTATGATCTCCCATGATCTTCTTGTTGTTCCCGATGTGCAAGATAACGGCGATAATTATAGGGGACGTTACCCCGTATAGTATAGCTGTATAAAGAAGTGCTTGAATCGGACTGATCCCTATATAATTGATTAATAGCCCAATAATGAGAGAAACGATGATTACGCCGTAAAATGGTTTTGCTTGATGAAATTGTTTATCCAAGCTACCCTGCCAGCCAAATGTTTCAGAGAAAATATAAGAAAGGGAACCGCAAAGAACAGGGATTGCAAGGAAGCCTGTTCCAATCACGCCAATACTGAAAAGCCAGTAGGATGCGCTCCCCGCTACCGGCTCAAGTGCTTTGGCTGCCTGCTCCACAGTCTCAATTTTCTGACCTCCGTTCGCAAAAAGAGCTGTGCCGGTAGCCAAAATGATAAAGAACATCACCATATTAGAGAGCAGCATACCAATGTTCACATCAGCGGTAACTTTTTTGAGAAACACGCTGATTAGCCTTTGCCATCGCTTTCGGGCCTCTTCCTTGGCAGCTTCCTTGGATTCGGTTTCGCACAAAAGAATTCTTTTATTAACCATAACCTGCCGACTAACTGCCTGGATATCCTCTGCCTCCATGGTGGCCTGCCAGAAAAAAAGATAAGGGGATATAGTCGTCCCCAATATGGCAACGAGAATACCGATAAAGTCCTTATCAAGCCTAAGTGTAGGAACAAATGTCCTTTTAAGTACCAATCCCCAATCTGGCTTTGTGAAAAATGGGACTAAAATGTACAGCAGAACAGCCAAAGTCAAATATTTAAGTATCGCCACGATCTTTTTGTACGGCAGATAAACAATGAATAAAATCAGCAGGGCTGTGAAGGCAACCGTAAAATAGACCGCATGAATTTTCGGGAAGACCAAATTAGCTACAGCTCCCATACCAGCAATATCTGCCCCGATATTCAGTATGATTGCTGGAAAGGAAAATACGATCATTAGGTAAAGTACAAGTCTTGGATAGTGCTGTTTTAGCGTACTGGTAAGACCCTGTGATGTCACTAATCCAATTCTGGCACACATTCCTTGGATGGCAGCCATCAGTGGAAAGGTTATTAGAGCTGTCCACAGGGTAGAAAGGCCAAATTGGGCGCCAGCCTGCGAATAGGTAGCAATTCCAGAAGGATCATCATCACTTGCCCCGGTAATAAGTCCTGGTCCTAGTACTTTAAAGAATTTTTTGGCTCTTGTCCAAAAATTGGTTGATTTATTCATACAGTGATATTGGAAACAATAAAAAAATCTGGAAAATGCTGTACAGAAAAATTGCTCACAGTTATTTGCAATATAGACTTGCTAGATTTTTTAATTTAAAAAATTTAGATATTTGGATAGAACGCCTAGTAAAAAAGCTGTGTCATTTTATCCGACACAGCTTCCAGTCCCCATTCGCTTTTTTAATTAGCTTTTTTTCATGTTCTTATCATGATGTTCTGTCTCATCATGATGTTCTGTTTCAGGATGGTGCTCTTTTTCTTTATGGTGCTCCATCTCATTGGCATGCTCTGGCCCTTCGTGATGTTCTTTATGGGGGTGGTGCTCCTGGTGGTCATGATGTTCCTGGTGTTTGTGTTGCTCTTTTTTTGAATCTTCTGTGTTCATAACATTAAATTAAAGTGAATAAATATTTGATTATTGCCGCGGAGCATTCCGCAGTATTTTGAGAACAAATGGCAGCATCTAGGTACTTCTTATAAGAAATAACCATTATGATGACTAAGTTCTGTTTAATTCTAAATCAGAAAGGCTTGTTGTAGGATGAATAACGGCATCGAATAGCCATTTATCTCATCTATTGGAAAAATTTGAACAGATTTTCTTGCTATAATAGAATGGTCATCTAAAATAGGCATTGTGGAATTTAGTAAAGGAAATATCTTGTGTGCGCTAAATTCACTGTAAAGAATTTCTTGAGCTACCAAATTATCAATTCGAAGCAGTTCACATTCCATACATCTGTCGGATTCTGAGAAATTATTAAGTGATGAACTATCACTTTTCGATCCCTGGGAGGACAATGTTTTAAAATTGAAATCTTCTGGAATATTGGTCTGGCTCTGAGTGAGTGTCAGGAGAGAAAAAGCAATAAGAAAAAAAGCTGTAATATTTTTCATGCCAGACCTTTGAACAGTTTCCATATTAAACAGCGAGGTTCGCAAATTGTTTTAAGCAAAGGCAGTTTAAAATGAAGCCAGTAAATAACTCGATTAAAATTAATTGTTTGGAATTAATATTTTTCCTACTTTTGACAAATTCAAAAGTAAGAAAGTGAGATTTTGGAGCTTATTTATTTGTACGATAGTTATCGCATTGAGCTTTGCTCCCTGTGCAGATGCTGCTATAAGACACAATAAAACCCGTTCAGATATTACAACTTTCAATCATTCTTCTTCTGAAAATCATAAAAACACTAAAGGAGACGCTTGTTCTCCGTTTTGTGTCTGCACTTGTTGCAATGTCCCTACCTTTCTTTATCGGACAATGTTTCCTACCAATGTTGTCATTTTTTTACAAGTGGCCTATCCAAATGCCCGTCCTGATAAGGTAGTTTCTACTCCTTTAGAGATCTGGCAACCACCACAATTAGGTTAATTTAATTTTAGAGTCATGCCTTGTTGTCATTCCTAAGGAATGATGGCTGTTGCATTTTTCAAATTTATTTTACACCTAATTTTAATACGATGCTGAAAAAAATCATTCAGTTTTCTATACAAAACAAGCTTGTTATTGGGCTTTTCACCCTTGCACTAATCGCATGGGGTGTTTATTCCCTGAGGCAACTTCCTATAGATGCGGTACCTGACATTACTAATAATCAGGTGCAAGTTATTACCCTCAGTCCTTCGCTGGCCAGCCAGGAAGTCGAACGTTTGATATCCTATCCCGTTGAGCAGACTATGTCTACCATTCCAGAAATTGAACAAGTCCGTTCTATTTCCAGGTTTGGCTTGTCTGTAGTGACGATTGTGTTTCATGATGATGTGGACATTTATTGGGCACGACAACAGGTCAATGAAAAGTTATCTGAAGCCAAAAACAATATCCCCCAGGGTTTAGGTAACCCTGAAATTTCACCCATTTCTACCGGGCTTGGTGAGATTTACCAATATGTGATCCATGCAAAACCTGGTTTTGAAAAAAAATATACTGCACGGGAACTGCGCAGTATTCAGGATTGGATCGTGCGAAGACAACTTTTGGGTACCCCTGGAATTGCCGAGGTGAACAGTTTTGGCGGTCTTTTGAAACAATATGAAATTGCACTGGACCCAGATAAACTGCGGAGTTTTAGTTTGAGTATTAATGATGTGTTTACCTCTCTGGAACAAAACAACCAGAACACCGGAGGCGCTTACATCGATAAAAAACCAAATGCTTATTTCATACGGAGTGAAGGTTTTGTGGGTAGTCTGGATGATATCAATAAGATCGTTGTTAAAAGCAATCCAAGTGGTATACCAGTCCTGATCCGCGACATTGCCACGGTACAAATCGGCAATTCTATCCGTTACGGTGCCTTAACCAGGGCTACCCCAGATGCCCAGGGTGAAGCTGTGGGTGGAATTGTCATGATGCTCAAAGGCGCAAATGCCAACAATGTGGTACAGCAGGTAAAAGTCAAAATTGACCGGATCAGCAAGACCTTGCCGGAAGGTGTGACTATAGAGCCTTTTCTTGACCGGAGTGCTTTGGTCGACAGGGCTATCAGTACAGTAGCCAAAAACCTAATTGAAGGTGCTTTGATCGTTATTTTCGTACTGGTACTGTTTCTTGGAAACTTGCGGGCAGGATTGGTCGTGGCTTCAGTAATTCCTCTAGCGATGCTCTTCGCAATCGCCATGATGAATCTTTTCGGGGTATCCGGAAACCTGATGAGTCTTGGGGCGATTGATTTTGGTTTGATTGTGGACGGTGCTGTTATCATTGTGGAAGCCACAATGCACCATCTTGGACTGCGTAAACCAGGAAAGATGACCCAGGAAGAAATGGATGAAGAGGTATATGAATCTGCGGTCAAAATCAGGTCGGCAGCCGCTTTCGGAGAGATCATTATTTTGATCGTGTATTTGCCGATCCTGGCTCTGGTAGGCATCGAAGGTAAAATGTTCGGTCCAATGGCACAAACGGTTTCCTTTGCAATTTTAGGGGCATTTTTACTTTCCATGACTTATGTTCCAATGGTTTCGGCATTATTTTTAAGCAAAAATCCTACACATAAAAGAAACTTCTCCGACCGGATGATGGATTTCTTTCACAAGTATTACCACCCGATGATCAAAGGTGCGCTGAAATGGAGAAAAGCTGTAACGATCACCTCTATTGTTCTTTTGGGGATCAGTTTATTCGTATTCAGCCGTATGGGCGGAGAGTTTATCCCAAATCTGGAAGAAGGCGATTTTGCGGTGGAAACCAGGCTGTTGACAGGAAGTTCACTTTCCCAGACCATTGATAAAGTAAACCAGGCTTCAACGATTCTTGTCAAGAAGTTTCCGGAGGTGAAAGAGGTGGTTGGTAAAATTGGTGCCGCGGAAATTCCTACAGATCCTATGCCAATGGAGGCCTGCGATTTGACCATCATTTTGAAAGATAAGAAAGAATGGACAAGTGCAAAGACCCGCGAAGAACTCACCGAAATGATGAGCGATGCGTTGAAAGAAGTACCTGGAGTAAGCTTTGGTTTTTCCCAGCCCATCCAGTTGCGCTCCAATGAGCTGATCTCTGGTGTCAGACAAGATATTGGGATCAAGATTTTTGGAGATGATCTTACGGCATTGACCGAGTTCTCGAAGAAAATCGGAGGTATCGTATCCTCTGTTGAGGGCGCAAAAGATATCTATCTGGAACAGGCAGAAGGTTTGCCCCAGATTGTAGTCCGGATCAACCGGGACAGGATTGCCCAATATGGCTTGAGTGTTGAAACTGTCAATCAAGCTCTAAATGCTGCTTTTGCAGGTCAGTCTGCTGGTCTGGTTTATGAAGGCGAACAGCGTTATGATATGGTAGTTCGTTTATCACAGGAAAACCGTCAGGGAATCGATGATGTAAAAAACGTATATATTACTGCACCAAACGGCAATCAGGTCCCCTTGGATCAGCTGGCTGACATTGATTTCAAGATAGGCCCTAACCAGATACAACGCGAGGACACTAAACGTAGAATTATCGTTGGCTTGAACGTCCGTGGCCGTGATATCGCCAGTGTGGTGGAGGAAATCCAAACAAAAATCGAGCAGCAGATCAAATTGCCTGCAGGCTATTACATTACTTACGGGGGGCAGTTTGAGAACCTGAGAGAAGCTACTAAGCGATTGTCGGTAGCCGTGCCTGTAGCACTACTTCTAATCCTGTTATTACTTTACTTTTCTTTTGGTTCGGTCAAGCAATCTCTGCTGATTTTTTCTGCTATTCCAATGGCGGCCATTGGAGGGATATTTGCCTTACTCTTAAGGGGAATGCCATTTAGTATTTCCGCGGGTGTCGGTTTTATCGCACTTTTTGGGGTTGCTGTACTAAACGGGATCGTACTGATCACAGAATTTAACCGACTTAAAAAATTGGGTAAATATACCCTGAATGACATTGTGCTAAAAGGTACTGAACTCCGGTTGCGACCTGTATTGATGACGGCAACTGTGGCGTCTCTTGGATTTTTGCCAATGGCAATTTCTACTGCCGCTGGTGCAGAAGTTCAAAAGCCACTAGCTACGGTGGTTATCGGTGGCTTGATCACTTCAACTATTCTTACCTTAATTGTATTGCCTGTGCTGTATACCTATTTTGAAAAATGGAAAGGTAAAACAAAGCCTCTTCCTACTGCTACGGTAGCAGTTATCATTGCCGGGCTGTTGTTATTTGCGCCCGGCGCAAAAGCCCAAACCCCTGGTCGTCCGCTCACAATGGAACAGGCCATCCAAATAGCTGTAAATAATAACCAGTCGATGAAAGCCTCGAGTTTACAAGTTAATCAGCAACAAGCTTTAAGAGGAAGTTCCTTTGACCTGGGTAAGACCAATTTTGATGTGCAATACGGACAGTTCAATAGCATTAAGAAAGACAACAATTTCAGTGTTTCTCAGAGCATCCCAAATCCCGGTGTATTTAGGAACCAACGAGGTCTGTATGATGCAAGAATCAAAGGAGCAGAACTGAATTTGTCAGTAACCCGAAATGAACTTAGTTATCAGGTTAAAAGCGCTTATAGCCAACTTGCCTACTACGTGGCTTTGCAGGAATTGTATAAAAGTCAGGATTCGGTCTACAGCAATTTCCTTAAGGCGGCTACATTACGCTACAAGGCCGGAGAAACCAATTTATTGGAAAGTACTACCGCAGAAACCCAGTATAACGAGGTACTAAATCAAATGAGTAAGAACAGCTCAGATATTCTGGCATTTACCGCAGAACTTCAAAGGTTGCTCAATTCACAGGAATCCATTGAAGTGACTAAAGATCAGTTCAAACAGGATGAATATAATAACGTTACCCTTGACAGTGCGATATTGGCTAACCCCTTGCTGGCATTGCAAAGACAGCAGATTGTTATTGCAGATAAAGCGCTTGGATTGGAAAAATCTCGTTCAGGCCCTGATTTTACGGTCGGCTACTTTAACCAATCCATCATTGGAACCCAGAACGTTAATGGTGCTGATCAGTATTTTAGTGGAAGCAAGAGATTTCAGGGTGTACAGGCAGGGATAGCTTTGCCGATATTTTTTAAACCGTTTGCCTCCAGGGTTAAAGCGGCAAGAATAGAAAAGGAGGTTGCTGAAACCCAGTTTAATCTATTCGAGACCAATCTGCAAGGCCAGTATAAACAGGCTTATCAGGATTTGCAGAAAAATTCCAGAAGCATTGATTATTATAAAAAAAGTGCATTGCCTAACGTAAATCTCATCTTAAAGCAATCGCAAATCGCTTTTCAAAATGGTGAAATTGGATATGTCGAATATTTGCAGGCTTTACGCACCTATTCCGAAATCCGTTTCAATTACTTACAGGCGATCAATCAATATAATCAATCAGTTTACACGCTTCAATACCTTATGGGGCTATAATCAATAATAAAATGAAAACAACAGTTCAAAATATCATTCGCATTACCTCAGTACTGCTTTTCGCGATTTTTGTAATTTCCTGTAGTGGGAATAAAAAGGAAAAGGCAGCTGAAACAGAAGCAGCTGCCAACGAAGAAGGGCACGAAGAAAACGAAAATTCCGTAGAAATTACTGCTTCCCAATATAAGGCTATAGGAGTGACTTTAGGTTCCCCAGAGATGAAATCGCTGAGCGGTCTTCTAAAGGTTAATGGTTTTATTGATGTTCCACCGCAAAATCTGGTGAGTGTAACCACTCAAATGGGTGGCATCATCCGGTCAACACCGCTTTTACCAGGTAGCAGCGTTAAAAAGGGTCAGGTCATCGCGGTATTGCAAAATCAGGAATACGTACAGCTTCAGCAAGACTATCTGGAAAGCAGAAGTCAACTTGAACTGGCAGACGCAGAATACAATCGCCAAAAGACACTTGCTAGCCAGAATGTAAACTCGCAAAAGACCCTGCAACAGGCAAAGTCACAATATCAGATTATTCAGGCCAGGGAAAATGCATTAAAACAGCGTTTACGATTGATCAACATAAATACTGGTACCCTATCAGCTACCAGCATCAGAAGCGAAATAAATATCCTGGCACCAATAAGCGGTTATGTGACTAAAGTAAATGTAAACACCGGAAAGTTCGTCAATCCTAATGATGTGATGTTTGAAATCGTCGATAATTCCAACCTGCACGTAGAACTTAAGGTGTTTGAAAAGGATGCACAAAAGGTAAAACCAGGACAAGGTGTAAGGTTTACCCTGGCCAACGATGCAGATTCAACCATGCAAAATGCAGTCGTTCAGCTGGTCGGAAAGGAAATTGGAACTGATAAAACCGTTACGGTACATGCTATAGCTAAAGGAAGTAAAAGTTTTATTCCGGGCACTTATCTGAAAGCTTTCATCGAAACCGGTACAAGTCAGGCTTTGGCACTGCCATCGAGCGCTGTCGTTGATTTCCAAAATAAGAAATACATTTTTATAGCTAAAGCTGCCGGTAAAGAAAAAGGGCATGCGGAAGAAAAAAAGGAAGACGGGCATAAACATGACGAAAAGGAATCTGAGCATGAAAAGGAAGCAGAGGGCGAAGCTTATCATTTTGAAATATTAGAAGTCATTGTTGGCAACAGCGATGGCGGTTACGTCCAGGTTGAGTTGCCTAAAGGAATGGACCTTAAAGGCAAAGTGGTGCTGACTGGAGCTTATGACCTGCTGTCAAAATTGAAAAACAGTGAGGAGCACGAGGGCCATTAGCAGTACGCGCACACTTAAATAAGAAGTTAGAGATTATGTTCCGCATTTGCGGACATTGTCTCTATATCCAGAAAATCAATAAAGTGGCTTATGAATGTTAACCCTTTTAAAACGAGGTATGCCGTATTATACGCATTTGCATTGTTCTTTATCATCGCATCGGCTTTACTACGCATTACTTTTATTTACATTTCTTTTGGAGAAACGCTGCTGACATTAGCAAGCTCAGCAATTATATTGTTTAAGGGCTTAGTGTTCGACTTTGGTGTTGTGTTGTATTTTTCCATTCTCTACTCCATTTACCTATTGGTACTTCCGCAGAGGTTTAACAGATCGGGGTTTAATAAAGTGTTTAGTTTCGCTATGGTTTTTTTGATGATCCTTTTTGCGAGCTTCTCTTTTTTTGCAGAATTTACATTTTGGAGAGAGTTTGAGAGCCGGTTTAATTTTATTGCGGTTGATTATCTGGTTTATACTTACGAAGTCGTCAATAATATTAATGAATCCTACCCCTTACCCTATCTGATCAGCGCAGTAGCTGTCATAAGTTTGTTTGTACTCTGGCTATTCATCATCAACAAAAAATTTCAGGACAGCTTTAATTCCAATTCCAGGTTTAAGTACCGATTGATCCATACAGTTGTTTTCGGATTATTGGTGACTGTTTATATTTTGTTCATTGATAATAGCTGGGCTGAACGCGGAAGAAACAGATACCAGAATGAACTGTCAAAAGCGGGTATCTATTCCTTTTTTTCTGCATTTAAAAATAACGAACTCAATTATTCGCAGTTTTATGCGCTGCTCAATGACAGAGATGCTTTTCGCATCGCAAGGAAACTGATCCAGGAACCCGGAGCTGAATTTACGGTCTTACCTGAATCCATCAAAAGAAATATTAAGGCATCCGGCGGTGAACAGCTTTTACCGAATGTGATTATGGTTGTCTTGGAAAGCTTTAGCGCTGATTTTATGGGACAGTTTGGAAATAATACGCAATTGACCCCTGTGCTGGATTCTCTTGCTGATCGAAGTATTCTTTTTACCAATATGTATGCAACCGGAACCAGGACAGTAAGGGGCATGGAAGCCCTTTCATTGGCTGTACCTCCCACGCCCGGTAACAGCATCGTAAGAAGAAAGAACAATAAGCAGCTGAGCACTATCGGAAGCATTTTTAGGAGCAAAGGATATAAAACCACTTTTTTCTACGGTGGGGACGGTTATTTTGACAATATGAACCAATACTTTGGAAGCAATGGATTTGATATCGTAGACCGGGGAAGAAAGTTAACGGTCGGCGATAACTACACGGCAAGTCGGAGAACTATCCAGGACAAAGATGTGAATTTTGAGAATGCCTGGGGGATTTGCGACCAGGACTTATACAACACCGTGATCAAAGATGCTGATGGCAAATTTTCAAAAAATCAACCATTTTACGATTTTGTGATGACTACTTCTAATCATCGTCCTTTTACTTATCCGGAAGGTAAGGTTGACATCCCTTCAGGGTCAAGCCGCGAAGGTGCAGTGAAGTATACGGATTATGCCATTGGGGAATTTCTTAAGCTTGCAAAAACAAAGCCCTGGTTCAATAACACGGTGTTTATATTTGTTGCAGACCATTGCGCCAGTAGCGCAGGTAAAAATGAAATCGATGTGGCCAAATATCACATTCCGGCGATGGTGTACAATCTTCCTCGTACTGTTCCCTCCAAACTGAATCAAGTGTGTTCCCAGATTGATTTATATCCAACGTTGTTTTCTTTTTTGAACTGGTCTTACCAAAGTAATATTTATGGAAAGAATATACTGGACAGCAATTATGTACAGCGGGCTTGGGTGGCCACATACCAAAAATTAGGCTATATGAAAAATGACAGCCTGGTTATATTGAGTCCAAAAAAGAAGGTTGAATCTGTTTTTTATGACCGGTCAACTAACGAACAAAAAGAAATCAAGGTTTCGAAAACCCTTGTTGACGAGGCCATATCATATTACCAGACGGCCTACTATTTATACAGCAAGGGAGGATTAAAAGAATAATTCCACATACGCATCATCAAATCTATAGAAGTCATGAAAATAAATAACAAAAACCAGAAATCTAAAAACACAGGGTCAGCGGCACAACGTGACAAACATGTGCCCGACAAAACAGTAACTAAAGATCAGCATGCTGACCATGAAGAAGGTGACGCACACGAACATGGGGGGATTTTTGGTAAAAATACGGAACTCATATTTTCTTTGATTTGCGGAGCGGCTCTTGGAAGTGGATTTGGGCTTTCTAAAATAGCAGCAGTTCCTGAATGGGTCAGTTTATCTCTATACATCACTGCTTATTTTTTCGGTGGATTTTATACCGCGAAAGAGGCAGTCCAGACTGTTATGAAAGGCGGTTTTGAAATTGATTTTCTAATGTTGGTCGCGGCTATTGGCGCGGCTATTTTGGGATCGTGGATGGAAGGAGCCTTATTATTGTTTCTTTTCAGCCTGGGACACGCCTTGGAACATTATGCAATGAGTAAGGCACGGAAATCCATTGAGGCATTGACCAGTCTTGCGCCTCCGACTGCCTTAGTACTTAGGGATGGCGGGCAACAGGAAATCCGAATAGAAGAACTGTTATTGGGGGATATCATTATAATTAAACCCAATAGCAAAATTCCGGCAGATGGGGTGGTGGTAAAAGGTGAGGGAAGTGTAAATCAGGCACCGATAACTGGGGAAAGCGTTCCTGTTGATAAATCGCCAGTTCCTGATCTGGATAAAGACTACAGTAAAGAGAAAAGCATTAAACCTCAATACCGGGTTTTTGCGGGGACGATCAACGGAGCAGCTGCGCTGGAAGTTAAGGTGATCAAAGAGGCCAAAGATTCTACGATATCCAGACTTGTTAAGATGGTAAACGAGGCAGAGAAGCAGAAATCCCCTACTCAGTTGTTCACAGATAAATTCGAAAAATATTTTGTCCCAGTAGTGCTGGTACTGGTAACGGCTCTATGTTTTGCCTTTCTGATTATCGATGAGCCATTCAGCAAAAGTTTTTATAGGGCAATGGCGGTTTTAGTAGCTGCAAGCCCTTGTGCACTGGCTATTTCTACACCAAGCGCGGTATTGAGTGGTGTGGCACGTGCAGCACGTGGAGGGGTTCTAATAAAGGGTGGCAGGCCATTAGAAGATTTGGGATCGCTAAACGCAATTGCTTTTGATAAAACCGGCACTTTAACCGAGGGAAAACCGAAACTGACCAATGTGATTCCCTTGCAGGGAACTACTGAAGAAGCTTTGTTAAGGATTGTCATTTCGGTAGAAAAGCTGAGCGACCATCCTTTGGCCGAAGCTATTGTAAAAGGTGGCATGGAGATGCTCAAAAAGCAATCACTCCCAAGTGCAACCAAAGTTAAGGGAATTACAGGCCGGGGTGTGGAAGCAGAAGTCGAGGGAAAGAAAATTCTGATCGGCAATGCGGCATTGTTTGAGAAAGATAATGTACCAGCTGAAATTATCAAACAGGTTGAAGACCTGGAAAAGGGAGGGCATACCTCTATGCTTGTGAAACAGGATAAGGATTTCATCGGGATTTTGTCTCTGATGGATGTGCCACGTGCAGAAGCTAAAAAAGTGCTACAGGAACTAGCTGATCTGGGCATTAAAAAAATGATAATGCTAACCGGTGATAACCAACAGGTGGGTGAGGCAGTGGCCAAACAGATCGGTATAACAGACGCTATGGGAAACCTAATGCCAGAAGACAAGGTTAAGGCTGTGCAAAAACTGGATAAATCAGAAAAAATGGTCGCTATGGTCGGTGATGGTGTGAATGATGCCCCGGCTATGGCAAAAAGCACGGTCGGTATTGCAATGGGAGCTGCCGGATCTGATGTTGCCCTGGAAACTGCGGATATTGCATTGATGGGCGATAAACTGGAAAGCCTGCCGTTCGCTATAGGATTGAGCCGCAAAGCAAAAGGAATTATCAAGCAAAATCTATGGATAAGCCTCGGTGTGGTTGCTGCTTTGATCCCGCTGACGATCTTGGGCATTACGTCTATCGGCCCGGCGGTTATGGCTCACGAAGGTTCTACGTTGGTGGTCGTAGGTAATGCGCTGCGTTTGCTTGCTTATAAGAATAACCAAAAACAGGCTGACAAGCCAAAAAAAAAGAAAAATAGTTAACGGATGATGATATTCCCTAGTCCTAATGACTGGCGATCGTTACGGTGCGTGTAACGATGGCCAAAGGGGATTAATTATATAATCATTAAGATATGAAGGTTTATTATGGCAAAAGCAGGCCGTCTGAGAAAAATAGCTGATTACATCAATCAAGTCGATGCACATCATAAATTATATGTATCGGTAGGAATTGCTGTGGTGTTTTTTATTGCAACAAAAGGAAAATTTACCGATCCCATTCATTATATGCTGGTCTGGCTGGTGTATGTTTTAAGTACCCTGGTGCTGAGCTGGACAACCATTTTAAGTTCTCACCCCGGAGAAGTAAAACAGGAAGCGCATGCACAGGATTCTAGTAGGACAGTTATTTTTTTCTTTGTTATAGCGGTTGCATTCGCCAGCCTTTTTGCGATTCTATTGCTGCTAAGAAATCCTTCCTCGAAATCTGAAGAAGAGTTTGCAGGAAAGGTTTTGATCCCGCTGGCCTGTGTTGTTGGTTCATGGTGGCTCCTGCATACTGTTTTTACCTTGCGCTATGCGCACTTGTACTATTGCGATATGGAGCATCCTGACGGAATGAAACATGTAAAACCTGAAGGGTTGGAATTCCCAAATGAAGAGGAGCCCGACTATCTTGACTTTGCATATTTCGCTTTTGTGATAGGAACGACCTTTCAGGTATCGGATGTGCAGATCACCTCAAGGAAGATCAGGCGCCTGGCTTGGATGCATGGCTTGTTTTCCTTTGCATTTAATACGTTCATTCTGGCTTTTGCTATTAATGTGACCTCTGGGCTGCTATCCAAATAACAAAATTGAAAAATTCTTATCATGAAAAAGCAAAAGATAAGGGCCAAGCGGAACAAAAAATATAATCCAAAGGCATTTCCGACGTCGAACAAGGAAATGTTACCTCCAAAGCCCCTTTGGAAAAAAATACTCAAAATATTCCTAATAGTCATCGGCTGTTTACTGCTCATTTTGGCCATAATTGGCAGGATCAGGCATTTTTTTGTAAAGCACTGGCAGCAATGAGCACCGTTGAAAACAGATTGGACCTTTTGGGTCAGCTGGTTGCAGGATATGTTGCCAACCTTTTCGCAGAACATGCCAGCAGCACACTGCTCTACCATAATCTTGCCCATACTAGGCTGGTCGCCACTAGGGCGTTGGAAATAGCATCTTTCTACAGCGTGGGTGCAACTGAGCGTTTTGTTGTTCTGGCCGCAGCATGGTTCCATGATACTGGCCAGCTGTTTTGCGGTCCTGTAGGGCATGAGCAAATGAGTGTAGCGATCATGGAGGATTTTTTGGGACCCCAGGAACTCGTGAATGAAAAAATAAAGGACATTAGTGGATGCATTATGGCCACCCGGATTCCCCACTCGCCTGAAAATCTGCTGCATGAGATCATCTGTGACGCTGATACATATAACTTGGGTACTGAAGAATTTCTCACAACGGACCCAATGCTCAAAGAGGAACTTCAGCTCCGTGGTTTAGTCGTGGAACCGGGATGGGACGAGGCAACATTGGACTTTTTGACATGGCACCGTTTCTTTACCACTTATTGCAGGGAAAGGCTGGAGGCTGGCAAAAAGCGCAACATAGATATATTAAGATCACGCATTGAAGGTAAATAATATCAATTCACAATCAAAACTAAAAGACATGAAATGGACATTGGAACAATATCCGCTTGAAATGGAGGAACTGGAACCCAAAACAAGGGAGAAGGCTATAGAGATCGCCAATCGACTTAAAAGTGAGGGCAATGTAAAAGAACTATCAATTGTAGAGGAGGCCATCAGGCAGGCTAAGGAATGGTCCCTGGAAATGGAGGGTTAAAATTATGGGACTGATCAACTCAATGGATCTGGATAATGAAATAAGCGTCGCACTAAGACTGCTGATCGCTTTTTTGCTGGGTGCATGGATAGGCCTTGACCGTGAAAAGCACGGCAACAGTGCCGGAATAAGAACCTATGCCGCAGTTTGCCTTGGTGCAACGCTATTCACAGCTATAGGCGAACATTTGGGGGATACGGCGGCGGCCTCAAGAATCATAGCCAATATCCTGGTGGGCATAGGTTTCCTCGGGGCAGGAATTATCTATAAGAACGATAAGACCAACAGTTCGCAGGGGCTGACGACCGCCGCCACGATATGGTGCACGGCCGGCATCGGCGTGGCCGTTGGCCTTAAGATGGTTGCCATCGCGGTACTTGCCGCCGCAGGGATCTATTTCCTATTGGTACTGCACCATCAGCAATGGTACCTCAAATGGAAGAAGAAAGTACAGAAAAAGCATAAAGATGACAATCATGATGACCAGTTTTAGGATGAGTATGAGGACTTTTTGTCTTGCCGTATCAGCAATGCTCTGCTACGGTACGGCCTTTGCGCAACGACAGACCATAGTGACCCAGGAGATTGATACCACGGAGGTCAGGACTTCAAAACAAGACAAGAGAATGCATAATCTTTTTATTGTTATCCTTCCTTCAGCGGCCGTAGCCTATGGATTTGTGAGCCTGGGCAGCCATGCATTAAGTGATGTGGACAGAAAGGCAAAATACGAGTTCTCCCAGGAGCATCCCCATAGCAAGGCGACCTTCGATGATTACCTGCAGTTTGCACCAGGGGCTGCCGTTTTTGCGCTGAGTGCCTCAGGGGTTAAGGGCAAAAACAATATCGTTGATCAGGGTGGTGTCTACATTTTGTCAAACCTGTTTCTGAACGTTTTTTGCCAGGGGGTAAAGAACATCACCTCTGTGACGCGCCCGGATGGATCATCGAACTCATTTCCTTCGGGCCATGCTGCCGAAGCATTTGCATCTGCCGAGTTCCTGAGAAGGGAATATGGCGACAGGTCAATTGCTTACGGCATAACGGGATATACCTCGGCGGCAGTGGTAGGGTATTTTAGAATGTACAATAACAAGCACTGGCTGAGTGATGTAGTTGCAGGTGCAGGCGTAGGTATATTGTCTACCGAAGCAGCTTACTTGCTTTATCCCAAGGTCAGGAAACTGTTCACAAAAAAACAGAAGTCCAATGCGATGGCTTTCCCCACCTACAACCATGGCAGTTATGGCTTGGCTTTCCGGGCAGTTTTCTGACCGTAAAAATATCTAGGTTATGCGATTAGCTTTCCTGAACTAATCATGCCGAACAGTTAGCAAATGAAATACAATGCCCTTGCCGGTACAGGAGCGATAGGAACTTTAGGAGCCATGTTGAAGAATAAAAGAAAATCGAGGCAAGCAAAGGGAAAGGAACTTATCGGCAGCTTTCTATAGTCAATTTACGAAATAGTTGCCTGTGCTAATCCTAATTCTTCTACCAGGTCATTGCAGATACAGGCTTTTTGGTTGATAATATATTGCAGGATTGCAATTCTGGCAGGATGTCCTAAAACTTTAAGTAGCGATGCCAATTTGTTTTGTTCGTCTTTATAGATTTCTGTTTTTGTAACTCCCATCATATCGTTTTTACATCGTAATATTACGATTTAATTTTAATAAATGCAAAAAAAATAACTTTTTGACTTTTAAAAGATACCTCGGGAACTTCCTATTAGCTCTCGATCAGCTGAAAAATTTAGGAGTTTTTGTGCACATGGCAATCCGGTTTTGACCTTTCTCGTAATTCTTACCGATCTGATGATCAAAAATTATGTAATTTTTTCACGGAATTATGTAATCTAATGAATAGAAGTTTGAGCATATTTACACTTAGTAAACAAAAAAATGTTTACATTTATATAAATGAAGATTTGGTCTGCCATACAGCTTAAAGCGAGCCTTTTAACACTTGTATTCCTTTCGAATATGATGGTAAGTTTAGCTTGTGCAGTAGGAACCGACATGCGCCTTAACAGAGCGCATCACCACGATAAAACGGCTTATTCTCATAAACATACCCATAACAACAGTAAGCCACATGATCATGCAAGCCATAATCATGATAAAAGCAGCAGCGATCAACAGTCTTCCAAAAGCTCAAAAGATAATTGTTGCAAGGATGAAGTAGTAAAGCTAACGAAAGCCGATAAGCTTAACCAGCCGGGATTTGATTATAGCCTGCTTTCGCAATCTTTCTTCATTTTGCCATATACAGCTTATAATGTTGGCTATTTACGTATAATTTCGGCAAACGTTTCAAATGAATATCTGGCTTGGCAGCATTATCACCCACCAATTCCAGATCTGCGTATTGCCATTCAAAGTTTTCAGATATAAGATTTAATGTGTTAGCCCAGCATTTTGTTAATGCTATAAGCAAACAAGTACATTTTGCATAGCTACTGCTATGTTCTAAAATTAGTATAACATTAAATTATTATAATCATGAAAAAAATATTTTTAGTAGTTGCCTTACTCGCAACCGCATGGATCAAACCTGTTTTTGCGCAAAACAGCCAAACACAATCTTTATTAGATTCATACTACGACATCAAAAACGCATTGGTAAATTCTGATGCTACTACTGCTGCTGCTAAAGCCAGCCAATTCTCTAAAATATTGAGCAGTGTTGATATGAAATCAATGCCAAAGGAAGAAATGACAGCCTTTATGGGGCTTCAGGATAAACTTGAATTTGATGCTAAACATATTTCAGAGACAAAGGAAATCACGCATCAGAGGGAACACTTTGCCAATTTCTCTACCAACCTTTTTAAACTAGCCAAAGCGGTGAAGCTTACCAAAGAGCCAGTCTATTATGACTATTGCCCAATGAAAAAAAGCTATTGGCTTTCTGATAACGCGGCCATTAAAAATCCCTATTTCGGTAAGCAGATGTTAACCTGCGGCGCAGTTAAGGAAACATTAAAGTAATTCTGTTTGTTGATTGTACAGTTTCACCTTTATGAGCGTGTTTGGCTGTACAGTTAACTATCAGACATCATTAAATAATTCTGCAACATGACTATGCAAATACGCTTTGTCCTTACGCAGGTAATCAATCATTCAAAAACATTTAATCAACAATACAATGAAAACATTAATATATAGTCTGGCTTTTTCTTTATTATTTCTGGCGGCCTGTTCTAATAATGGTAATAAAACTCAAACTGCCGCTACATCAGAGGCCACCTCAACTAAGGCCGTTGTATCCGAAAATTTAGAAAAAGGTACTTCTACTGCCGCAATATTACGCTCCTACCTAAAGCTAAAAAATGCGTTTACAATTGATAATGATAAAGACGCAGCAGCAGCAGGGAATGAAATGGTAACTGCATTTGCAAGTTTCGATAAAAAATCCCTAACACCAGAACAGGATAAAGCATATACGGACATATACGACGATGCTAAAGAACATGCCGAGCATATTGGAGCAAATGTTGGAAATATTGCACATCAACGTGAACATTTCGATATGTTGAGCAAGGATATGTACGATCTTGTTAAATTACTTGGAACTAAGCAACCTTTGTATGTTGATCATTGCCCAATGTACAACAATGATAAAGGTGCAATCTGGCTGAGCGAAACAAAGGATATCAAAAATCCCTATTTGGGGAAAGCAATGCCAACTTGTGGTACCGTTAAAGAAGAATTAAAGTAATAGGCCATGAAAGGCATAAAAAAGATACTTCTTGGCATATTGGTTATAGTTGTGGTTATTCAGTTTATACACCCTGCCCGCAACAAAAGCGGGCAGGCTATGCCAAATGATATTTCCAAAATCGTTGCCATGCCAGAAGACGTTCAGGGGATTTTAAAAAAAGCCTGTTATGATTGCCATAGCAACAATACGGAGTATCCCTGGTATACTAACATACAGCCAATGCATTGGTTTATGAATTACCATATAATTTCCGGTAAAGAAGAACTGAATTTTAACGAATTTGGTACTTATACTCCAAGAAGACAGCAGAGTAAATTGCGATCCATAGAAAATAGTTTAAAAGATGGTACGATGCCCTTGTCTTCTTATACACTGATCCAAAGGAATGCCATCTTGAGCGAAGTAGAGAAATCACAAATTATTAACTGGGTTCAAAATTCAAAGGATAGTTTAACAAAAAAATATAACTAACCCTTAATCACCAAAGAAATGAAAAATATATTAACGGCCTTTTTATTCATCCTTTATTCAATAGCTTCTGCTCAGGATATGAAGGAAATGAAGATGCCAAAAAAAGAAATCGATAAGCAGGAAGAGACTATCTACACCTGCCCCATGCACCCTGAAATTCACTCGGGCAAGGCAGGAAATTGTCCAAAATGCGGGATGAAGTTAGTCGTTAAGAAAGATAAATCTTCTAAAGCAAAAGCTCCTAAAGCAGATAAAAAGCAAGAGCCTACAAAGGTTTCTGATATGGGCGATATGAAAATGCCAATGCAAAAACAAACCGATAAAGAGCCATCAAAGGCAGTATCTTATACGTGTCCCATGCATCCGGAAATTCATGCTTCCAAGCCCGGTAATTGCCCTAAATGCGGAATGAAACTGGTGCCGGAAAAAGCTAAGGCGATTACGCCTAAGCATGACCAAATGGAAATGCCCAAGAAAGATGCTTCCAAAAAGGATGACGGCATGGAAAGTATGGTTGGTATGGATATGGGGGATAATAGTGCCACAATGGAAAACATCAAAAAGGCAAAGTTAAATTTAGGCCCAATTAAGACTGTTTCAAGTTATTTACCACCCCGTACCGTTCGCTATGACCTTTACATTGCCGATACGACTGTAACCTATGGAAAGAAAACAAAAAGGGCAATTGCAGTTAACGGGCAGATACCCATGCCTACGTTAACGTTTACCCAAGGTGACACGGCTCTAATATATGTACATAACAAACTGAACGAGGAAACATCCCTGCACTGGCACGGTCTCTTTTTACCCAATAAAATGGATGGTGTCCCTTTCCTGACCCAGATGCCCATCAAGCCCCATTCTACTTATGTCTATAAATTTCCTATCGTTCAACATGGTACACACTGGTATCATAGCCATAGTGAATTACAGGAACAAATTGGTATGTATGGTGCATTCATCATGAACAAAAGGAAAGAATGGGATATTCCGACCATTCCTGTGGTCATAAGTGAGTGGACAGATATGAAACCTGAAGAGGTCCATCGGAGCCTGAAAAATGCCAATGACTGGTTTGCCATTAAAAAAGGAACAACCCAGAGTTATGCGGAGGCAATCAGAACAGGACATTTTAAAACTAAGATCAACAATGAGTGGAAGCGAATGAATGCGATGGATGTGAGCGATGTTTATTATGATACATTTCTCATTAACGGCAAGAACCAGAATATTCAGCCCCAGTTTAAAGCAGGCGACAAGGTCAGGCTTCGTATCGCCAATGGCGGGGCCTCGGATTATTTCTGGTTAACCTACTCAGGAGGCAAAATCACAGTGGTGGCTACCGATGGAAATGATGTAGAGCCTGTTGAGGTGGACAGGTTGATCATTGCTGTATCTGAAACTTATGATGTGGTTGTAACCATTCCTGAGAATAAAAGCTATGAATTTTTGGTAACACCGGAAGATCGTACCAAATCGGCTTCTTTATGGCTAGGTAGTGGAGAAAAAGTGCCTGCCCAGAAACTACCAAAACTGAAATATTTTGCCGGGATGAAAATGATGAATGACATGATGGATATGAACGGCAACATGGTAGAAATGGAAGGTATGAAAATGCAGAACCAGGTCATGGACATGAATACGGTCATGTATCCGGAAATAACAGGTGAAGAAAACCCAAAAGCAAAAACGAAAAAAACAGAAATGCCCGGAATGCAGATGCCAAATGATAAAAGCATGGCAGGAATGAATATGGCAGCCGATAGCCCCGATATAGTTACATTGAACTATAATATGCTCCGTGATCCTAAAAAAACTACTTTGCCTAAAGGCCCTTGGAAAGAATTGAAATTTGATCTTACCGGGAATATGAACCGTTATGTATGGACTTTAGGCAACAAAACGGTTTCTGAAAGTGATAAAATCCTGATCAAAAAAGGTGAAAATGTTAGGATCATTTTGTTTAACAACAGTATGATGCGTCACCCGATGCACCTGCATGGACATGATTTCAGAGTTGTTAACGGACAGGGTGAATATGCACCAATGAAGAACATTATTGACATTATGCCGATGGAGCGTGATACGCTCGAATTTGCTGCTTCGGAGCCTGGAGGTGATTGGTTTTTCCATTGTCATATCCTTTACCACATGATGAGCGGCATGGGCCGGGTATTCAGTTATGAAAACTCGCCGCCAAATCCCGAAATTCCAAATCCCAAGTTAGCGCAACGCAAATTGTTCAGTGATGACAGGGAATTTCACCCAATGGCAAGAGTTGGAATTGAAACCAATGGTAGTGATGGAGAGATCATGCTGGCCAATACCCGCTATCGTTTTACAACAGAATGGAGAATAGGCTTTGATAAAGAGATGGGGTATGAAAGTGAAAGTCATTTTGGAAGATATATTGGGCGTAACCAATGGCTTTTGCCATACGTAGGCTGGGACTTTAGGAAAAGAACAATTGACCCTTTGGACAAGAATATTTTCGGACAATCTCTGGCACCGGGAGATAATCTTTTCGGACAGCGGAACACCAAAAATTTCAGGCAAGTGTTTCATTTGGGGGTGCAGTATACTTTACCCATGTTAATTGTGGCAGATGCTTCAATTGATCATAAAGGAAATGTTAGATTTCAATTGATGAGAGAGGACGTGCCTATTTCCAAAAGATTGCGCTTTCAGTTTATGGTCAATACAGACAAGGAATATATGGCCGGATTTAGATACATTGTTACTAAATATTTTGGTTTATCAACCCATTACGATAGCGATATGGGCTATGGTGCCGGACTAACATTGAATTATTAATTTCTAATCATCACATCATGACGCACACTTATAAAATAACCGGAATGACCTGTCAGGGCTGCCGAACCAAGGTTGAAAATGCATTAAATGGGATTGATGGCATTTCAGCAAAGGTTAGCCTGGAAACCTCTGAAGCAAAAATTTCCATGGATAAACATTTCCCGACAGAGAAGTTACAGGAGGCACTGTCTACTGCGGGAAACTACCATATTGAAATGAATGCGCATGAACCACATGCACAGGTTAAACCTACGCACAAACAATCTGATCATCGTAATCATGGGACAGGTCATGGAAATCATGGCTTAGCTTCTGTAAATATTAAGGATCAAACTGCTGGGGTGTATTACTGTCCAATGCATTGTGAAGGAAATAAAACTTATGATAAGCCGGGGCATTGTCCGGTTTGCGGAATGGACTTACTGAAACAGCCAGTACTAAAGCAAAGTAGCCAATTTAGCTGTCCTATGCACCCGGAAATTATCAGGGACCAGCCAGGTTCATGCCCAATTTGCGGGATGGATTTGGTACCATTAGGCGTTGATTTGGAAGAGGAAGACAAAACTTATGAAACGCTTTTGCGCAAATTTAAGATTGCAACAGTTTTTACTGCACCTATCTTTCTAATCGCAATGTCGGAAATGATACCCGGCAATCCGATTTTTAAGTTAATGGACTTAAAATATTGGAACTGGGTCCAGTTCGCTTTTTCTATTCCGGTGGTGTTTTATGCTACGTGGATGTTCTTTCAACGGGCATGGCAATCTATAATTACATGGAAACTCAATATGTTTACCTTAATTGGGATTGGCGCCGGGGTCGCGTGGCTATTTAGTCTTGTCGCCCTGCTTTTTCCTGATGTTTTTCCAGATCAATTTAAAACTCACCACGGTACGGTCTATGTTTATTTTGAAGCGGCTACTGTTATCCTGACATTGGTATTGCTTGGCCAGCTTTTAGAGGCCAGGGCACATGGAAAAACAAATAGTGCAATCAAAGAATTGCTAAAGCTGGCCCCGAACACGGCAACAAAAATTGTTGGAGATAAAGAAACGACAGTTTCCATAGATGACATTCAAAAGGGCGATATGTTGCGGGTAAAACCGGGTGAAAAGATACCTGTTGATGGTAGCATTAAAGTTGGTGAGGTAATAATTGACGAGTCTATGATCTCGGGTGAACCTGTTCCAGTTGAGAAGAAACCTGGTGACAAAGTTAGTTCTGGAACCATTAATGGTAATAAAACCTTTGTCATGCTTGCGGAAAGGGTAGGTTCGGAAACACTGCTTTCCCAAATCATTGAAATGGTAAACTCCGCGAGCCGATCTAAAGCACCTATTCAAAAGATGGCAGATAAGATTTCAGGATATTTTGTGCCTGTAGTGGTAATGATTGCCATTGGTACCTTTATTGTTTGGGCAATTTATGGGCCTGAACCATCTTATGTTTATGCATTTGTAAATGCGATTGCGGTATTGATCATTGCCTGTCCATGTGCGCTTGGTTTAGCTACGCCAATGTCGGTAATGGTGGGTGTTGGAAAAGGAGCCCAATCAGGTGTATTGATTAAAAATGCAGAATCGTTAGAAAAGATGAATGGCATTGATGTGGTGATTATTGATAAAACAGGAACAGTTACAGAAGGTAAACCATCGGTTGAAAAGATTGTTAGTGCAAATCCGGATTTCACTGAAAAGGAAGTCCTTGAAAAAATTGTGGCATTGAATAGTAGCAGTGAGCATCCTTTAGCCCAAGCCACTCTTCGTTATGGTGAAGAAAACAAAGTAAATTTTCAGCCGATTTCCGATTTTGAAGCGGTAACGGGTAAAGGTGTAACGGGGACATTTAAGGAGGAAAAACTTGCTTTAGGTAACCAGAAATTAATGGAACACGTTAAAGCAAAAATAAATCCTGAAATGGAAGAACTGGTTAAAACTGCTCAAAAGCAAGGAAAAACAGTTTCTTATTTGGCTGTTGGCGATAAAGTCATTGGTTTTGTGGTTATTTCTGACAAAATCAAGCCTTCGAGTGCGGCTGCTATCAAGAAACTTCAGGAAGAAGGTTTAAAAGTAATCATGTTCACCGGCGATAATGAAGATACAGCAAGGGCGGTTAGTGGCACCTTGAATTTAGATGGCTTTAAAGCAGGAATGCTCCCAGAAGACAAACTAAATGAAATCAAAAAACTACAGGCTGAAGGTAAAAAGATCGCAATGGCTGGTGACGGTATAAATGATGCCCCTGCATTGTCTCAGGCAGATATTGGCATCGCTATGGGGACCGGAACTGATGTTGCTATTGAAAGTGCAGCCATTACTTTGGTTAAAGGTGATTTGAATGGGATTGCAAAAGCGAGATTGCTGAGTCATAAAGTTATGGGTAATATTAAAGGTAACCTTTTCTTTGCCCTGGGATATAATGTACTGGGAATACCTGTAGCTGCGGGGCTTTTATACCCAGTTTTTGGAATATTATTATCACCAATGATAGCAGCGTTGGCAATGAGTTTCAGCTCTGTATCTGTCATTCTGAACTCATTGCGGCTTAGAGGTGCAAATATTGACTAATTTTTAATTGAAAACATTAATTTAATGAATTATGGAACATAAAGATCATAAACAAATGGAAATGTCGCAAAGCCATGGTGACCATTACAAAAAACTGCTCATTATGGCGGTATTATCTTTTATAGCGATGTACGTTCTAATGTATTCAATGGCAAATAGCTTGGCAAATGTATATCCAAATATTAATCAATTTTATATGGCTGGACTTATGACTATGCCTATGATTATCATTGAACTTATATTAATGGGAAAAATGTACAGTAATAAAAAACTCAACCTAAGTTTGATTTCGATATGCTCAGTTGGCTTAATTGCATTCTTCTTATTAATTCAATCTCAAACCGCAGTGTCGGATAAACAATTTTTAAAGGGGATGATCCCCCATCATGCTGCTGCAATTTTAATGAGTGAGAAATCAAGATCCCAGGACCCGGAAATAAAAAAGTTACAACAAGAGATTATTTCCAGTCAACAGGAAGAAATAAGAGTTATGAAAGCAAAGTTGGAATCTCTGAAATAGCATAGGTTTTAAGTTGCTTTCTGCTATTAGTTTGGAGGTAATATTAAATACATCTGATAAACTTTTTTTAATAAAAATTCGTTATTTATTGTAATGAAAGTAATGGTTGTTTTTATGGTAAGTTGGTTGCTTTTTGTTTTAGCAGAAAACAATTATCTACTGCAAGCAGAAAGTAAAAAAGATTGCTGCTTGAATGTTGGAAAAGATATGTCTTGCCCACATGAAAAACCACATTGTGCTCATAGGCAGTGTGATGCAAATATATGCCAAAGTAATTTAGGTTTAACAGCAATTACTCCACTTCCACTTAAAGTATCTATTCCCTTATTAAAAAGGGCATTCGTCTATATATATATTAACAGAAACTTATCGGATTACTCCGCAAATTTTTGGCATCCGCCACAAGTTTAATAATATTCAATCCCCAATTGACAAATCAATTTATTATTAAACATTTAAAAATTAAGATCATGAAAAAGTTTCTTTTCATCACAATGATGATGATATTCAATATTTCTGCATTTTCATTTGCAAACACGCCTTGCTGTAATTCTAAAATGAACCACTGTACTAGGTGTTCCATAAGTTGCTCAAAAGCAGCTTGTATGGATTATTGCGCAAAGCAGTGCAAAACATCAGGTGGATGCAAATCTTGTAAGTAATGAAAAGCCGGGTATGATGCCCGGCTTTAATGTAATACTGACTTTTTAGTATGAAATTATATAAGTTTTTTCAGCAATTATGTAGTTTTCTTGAATTTAATAATGCTACGTTTACTTCAGATGAACGACAAGTAAATTCAGGACTGGACACTGACAGGGGATTTCGCTTCAAAGTGACGACCCATTTCGGAGCAAAGTGGCCGTTTTAATGCTTTCAAGCGACTTTTTATCTATTATATACCACAATCGATTTTCTATTTAAAGCGAGAATAAAGCCCTCAGGATTCATTATGAGCTTGAGTGAAGGGCGGTGAGCCGGAGCGTACCTTGGCTTGCTTAAATCGTCTTATTTTAAGTCGTTGCCATTTGTTGAATAGCTAGCGCTATTGAAATGGGCTTCTGTGGTCCAAAATTGGACTCAGATGGTGGATGGAGTAGGTTTTGGTGGTTTTGAATCATTAACCAGGAAGTGTCAATCTGGTTTAGGTATATTTGTTCAGGGGAAAGGAACATTATCTACCACATTTGGCAACCGTTCTGGCGGCCACTTTGCCCCGAAACAAGGGGGACACTTTTGGGTTCTTCCCCACTTTTGGTGGTAGAATAAAATTGCAATCAAATAGAGCATTTCAATAGCTCTTGAATCACTCGACAAACAAAATATTTCGTTACGTATTATCGGAGATTAGGTTTTACCACCAAAAGTGGGGAAGAACCACTTTTGCCGAAATGTACACACCTATACCGGACAGCGATGGAGAAATGGAATTTCCTGATCAAAAAAAGTTGAGTGAATGTAAGATTGGTGAAACCATTAAACTTTCTGGTGTTATTCACTCGTCTGATAATTTCTTGAAGTTTTTAAATAGCAAAAATTTAAAACTGGGAACTATCCTTACTGTTAATTCTATAGAAGCTTTTGATGGAACCAGAGAGATTAGCTATGATGAAAGAACGTCTGTAACACTAAGCCAGATAGCTTGCGAGAAATTATTGATACAAGAGATAATTGTTAATTGATCTAGTCCTGAGGCTAAATAGGAATAATTTGGGGGTATCTTAGTCATTACAGAATACCCTAAATTATGTAGAAACTTATCACTAAGTAAAAGTTTTCGTTAAAATTTGGATTAAAGATAATATTATCGTAGTATTGCGATACAGTATCATGGGGCTTACAAAAACAGAAATATTTACAGACGAGCAAAACCAGCTTGCAACTTTGTTAAAGGCAATGGCTCATCCTGCAAGGATTGCTATCCTGCAAAGGATATTAATCTCCAATACCTGCATTTGTGGTGATCTTGTTGGGGAACTAGGTCTGGCACAGGCAACAATTTCGCAGCATTTAAAAGAATTAAAGAATGCTGGGATAATACAAGGAACAATAGAGGGAGTTAGTATCTGCTACTGTATCAATCCAAAAACGTGGAAGTTGTTAGAGAAGCGATTGGGTGCTTTCCTTGCCGAATACAAAGGTGAAACAACTTGTTGTTGACTTTTTTGCTTATATCAATCGTTAAATTGCAATAATACTATTAATATATAAATTATGAAGCTATCAGAAATAAAAGAAATCCTTGCTACGGCTGAAGGATTAAATTTTAAATTGGAAAATGGGGATTCGGTGCCGGAACATTTCCATGTAACCGAGGTTGGAATCATTACAAAAAACTTTATTGACTGTGGGGGAACAGTGCGTCATGAAAAAGTAGCTAATTTCCAGTTGTGGGATGCTGATGATTATGAACACCGCTTAAAGGCAGGGAAATTACTTCATATCATCTCGCTTTCAGAGAAGGTTTTGGGGATGGAAGATTTGGAAATTGAAGTGGAATATCAATCAGACACTATTGGTAAGTATGATCTGGGGTATGACAGAGAGAACTTTCTTTTACTGGCTAAGAAAACAGCTTGCCTCGCTATGGACAAATGTGGTGTTCCAGCTGAAAAACAAAAAATTGAAATTGTAAATCTGGCTTCGGGTTCTACCTGTACTCCAGGTGGTGGGTGTTGCTAATTTTAAGACCGATGAACATAACAATAAACACAAAACTTTTCCAGGAACTTGAGAGTGTGGTTAGCACTTTCAAGTTTGATAGCATCACCTCAGATCGCAAGGTGATATTACAGCCTTTAATTGATTATATTCAAGATAAACAAAGTGCACAAAAAGAGATACGACTAAACTTGATCTGTACACACAATTCACGCAGAAGTCATCTTTCGCAAGTTTGGGCGCAGACCGCAGCAGCTTATTACGGCATTAAGAATGTATTTTGTTATTCAGGGGGAACAGAAGCCACTGCTTTGTTTCCTGTAGTTGCCGAAACGTTAAGACAAACGGGATTTAAAATTCAGGTTATTGCCGAAGGAAATAACCCCATATATGCCATAAAATTTAGCAATAATGAACATCCTGTCATGGGCTTTTCAAAGACCTATGATAATGAATTTAACCCTTCAGGGGCATTCGCTGCAGTAATGACTTGCTCGCAAGCCGACGGGGGCTGTCCGTTCATCCCCGGGGCTGAAAAGCGCATTCCAATAACGTTTGATGACCCAAAAGCATTTGACAATACCCCGCTGCAAGCAGAAAAATATCAGGAAAGAAGTTTGCAGATTGCAACTGAAATGTTTTACGTCTTTTCACAAATCAAATAGATATGTCTGCAAACAATTGTGCCCCTGCACATGAGCGAAAGAAGCTCAGTTTCCTTGACAGGTACCTAACCCTTTGGATATTCCTTGCTATGGCCATTGGCGTAGCCATTGGATACTTCCTGCCTTCATCTTCTGGGTTTATCAATTCCTTCTCTAGCGGAACAACGAATGTTCCGCTGGCAATCGGTCTTATCCTGATGATGTACCCGCCACTGGCAAAAGTGAAATATGAGAAAATGGGGGAAGTGTTCAAGAATACGAAGGTTTTGGGAACATCCTTATTTCTTAATTGGGTAATTGGCCCTATACTCATGTTCGCCCTTGCCATTACGTTTTTACATGGCTATCCGGAATACATGATCGGGCTTATCCTGATCGGCCTTGCCCGATGCATTGCAATGGTGGTGGTATGGAATGAGCTGGCCGAAGGAAATCGGGAGTATGCTGCCGGGCTAATCGCCATGAACAGCATTTTCCAGGTGTTGTTGTACAGTGTATATGCTTATCTGTTTATCACTGTCCTGCCACCGTTATTTGGTATTAAAGGATTGGAGGTGAACATTACTATTGCTGAAATCGCTAAAAGTGTAGGTATTTACTTAGGCTTACCGTTTGCAGCGGGTGTGATCAGTCGTTATGTGCTGATCAAAGCCAAAGGCGAAGATTGGTATCAAAAAAAGTTCATTCCATTTATCTCACCAATCACTTTGATCGCCTTGCTATTTACCATCGTAGTGATGTTCAGTCTGAAAGGTGAACTGATTGTGCAGATCCCGATGGACGTGGTGCGGATTGCAATTCCGCTGGTGATCTATTTTGCGATCATGTTTCTGGTCAGCTTTTTTGCCGGTAAGAAAATGGGCGCTGATTATTCGCAAAGTGCCTCCATCGCTTTCACGGCAGCAGGAAACAATTTTGAACTGGCTATTGCTGTCGCCATAGGTGTCTTTGGCATCAATTCAGGGCAGGCTTTTGTTGGTGTGATCGGCCCCCTGGTAGAAGTACCTGCACTGATTGCGCTGGTTAACCTGGCCTTCTGGCTCAGAAACAAATATTATCCAACACCCATAGTACAAAATTAATATGAGAATTGCCCTTTTTTCTGATATCCACGCCAATCTTCCGGCACTGGAAGCCTTTTTTAATGACGTGGAAACTCGCAATACAGATGCCATCTACTGCCTTGGTGATCTGGTAGGCTACAATATCTGGCCCAATGAGGTTATCGATGAAATCCGCAAACGTGGAATACCAACCATTGCCGGGAATTATGATTGGGGGATTGGCCGCAGCAGTGACGATTGCGGCTGTGCCTACAAGACAGACGAGGAAAAAGAGATGGGAAAAGTGTCCATCGCTTACACCAATAAGGTCGTTAAAGACGAGCAGCGTGCCTATCTGAGAACTTTGCCAGCACACATCCGCCTGGAGTATCAGTTGAACCACGACAAGCGCAATATTTTATTTGTGCATGGAAGCCCCCGTAAAGTAAATGAATACCTGTTTGAAGACCGTGATGAGAAAAGCATGATCAGGATCATGGAGCAGGCCGATGCTGATATCATGTGTTTCGGACATACCCATCAGCCTTATCACCGTATTTTAAACTCCGGAACGGACGGGAACGATCATTTCCGTCATGCGATCAACATTGGATCAGTAGGCAAACCGAAGGATAAAGACCCACGTGGTGGCTATGTAGTCCTCACTATCAATCCTGACAGCACAGTCACCAATAAAGATAGCATCAAAGTGGAATTTATCCGCTTTGAGTATGACATAGAAAAGGCTGCAAAGGCTGTTGAGGACAGCCCACTTCCAAATGAATATGCTGATATGTTACGAAATGGATAATCTATGAAAATTGCTTTATTCTCCGATATACATGCCAACCTGCCCGCTTTCCGGGAAATGCTCGCAGACCTTGACAGTCGCCCGGTTGATGCGGTTTACTGTTTAGGGGACCTGGTGGGATACAACGTTTGGCCGAACGAAATCATTGCTGAAATGCAGCGGCGTAAGATCCCCACGATTGCCGGAAACCATGATGCTAAGGTTATTGGGCTTAAAACTTTAGACGACAACCTCAGAGAACCAGGTAAGAAATATGCCTACCATATAATTAACGGGTCTGGAAGAAGGTACCTTTCAACACTGCCTGCGCATATTCGCCTAGAATATCTCTTGGATGGGAAGCCACTGAATATAGTCCTTGCACATGGAAGTACCAGGAGCATTGATGAGTATGTACTCATCGATACTGATGAAACCTACGTATTGGAATTGATGCGGGAGGCGAATGCTGATGTACTTTGCATTGGCCATTCGCATAAACCTTATCATAGGGTGGTCGTTGATGGTCAGGGTAAGAAGAAACACATCATTAATACCGGTTCAGTAGGCAAACCTAAAGATGGCAATCCCAAAGGCTGTTACGTTTTTTTAACGGTAGAACCTCATGCAACAGGTAACGGTGATCTTTTAGGTGTTGAATTTATTCGCTTTGACTACGATATAGAGAAGGCTGTAAAGGCGATAGAAGATAGTCCGCTGCCAAATGAGTTCGCAGATATGCTCCGGCAGGCCAGATAAGCCGACTGAACTGGCTAAAATTCCAGTTCAGTCTTTATAAAATCCTTAACACCGTTAGGCCCGGTAATGGTTAACCAGGCTGATGAAGCGTTCCCTGCAACCTTTAATTCAAAGTCAAAAAAATCGCAGCATAGCCTTTCGGTCTTTACAAAATCAGCCAGTTCATCAACGATACTGTCTGTACCTTTAAATTTATAGGAGTAGCCGTTGCTAAGTTCTTTCTTTTCGATGATCTGCTTTTTAAGACTGGCAATCACGGTTGCTTTACGTTGCTGCATTTCCGGGCTGGTCAGTTTACAACTCAGGGTTTTTTCGCTACCGCAACTGTCGCCACATCCATCTGTGCAAGTGACTGCTGTTGTTGTGTTTTTCATAGCTGTCTTTTTTGTTTGCTTGTTCTGGCAGCATCCAGTAAAGGAAAGCACCAGCAAGGGAATGATTAGGATGTATTTCATATTGTGTCTTATTGCTGGATTGGACGTGGCACATAAAAGATGATGCAGACGCCTATTAGGGTGACTAATGCACCAATGATGTCATACCGGTCAGGTTTAAAGCCATCGATCTTCCATGCCCAGAGTAAGGAAAGCACGATAAAGAAGCCACCATAGGTGGCATAAGTTCTGGCAAAGTTTGCGGTTTGCCAGGTGGCCACAACTCCATACAAAGCCAGGATCAGTGCACCTGTAATGCCGTACCAATAAGGTTTATCTTCTTTGAGCCAGAGCCATACCAGATAGCCACCGCCAATTTCACAAATCCCTGCCAGCAGGAAGATGTATACTGATTTTAATATTGCCATATCATAAAAGCTATTTTTTTATATTTACAAATATAAACCGTGGAGTATAGTCCACTGTCAAGAGAAAATACAAAAAACTTATGTTAATAGGTGAATTAGTAGCAAAAACAGGGCTCTCAAGGGATACCGTCCGCTTCTACGAAAAACAGGGGCTGATTGCGGTAGGCCGTAAACAGCGCAGGGAAAACAATTACAAAGAGTATTCTGATGAAGTGCTGGAAAGACTTCTGACCATCAAGCGGCTGAAGAACTTTGGTTCACTTTGAATGAGTCGGCAGAAGTGCTGGGAATGATCGAAGTGAAGGAAGCCACATGTGGGAATGTGAACGAAATGATGAATAAAAAAGTGCAACTGCTGGATACAAAGATTATGGATATGGTCGCTTTGCGAAATCAGTTGATCAATGGGTTAAGAAATGTAATGACTGCTGTAATCCTGCCAGCCCAGAAGAAAACTGCCCGATCCTGATTACTGATAATTTTTCATTTCATGAATAATCGGTTTTTTCATTAGCAATTATTAAAAGCACAAAAGCAAGCAGTTACGCTTGCTTTTGTGCTTTTAATTGGATGTTTTATTTCGCAAGTTTCATAATCGACATTGCACCGCGCACTACGATGGCAAAAACAATGGTTCCCACAATAAGGTCGGGCAGCCTTGAAGTTGTGAAGTACACCAGAACGCCAGCGATCATCACGCCTATGTTGATCACTACATCATTTGAGGTAAAGATCTGGCTGGCTTTGATGTGCGCTTCATCACTTTTGGTGCGCCGTAAGATCACCAGCGAAGCTGCGTTACCAATCAGTGCCAGCAGGGAGATAATGATCATGGTGCGGAACTCCGGTGTTTCACCATAGCCAAAGAAACGGCGTATCACCTCCATAAAACCCATTATTGCAAGCGCGAACTGAAAGTAACCACTCACTTTGGCAACCTTCTTTTTGCGTATGATGCTGCCACCAACGGCAAACAGGCTGAGGCCATAAACCAGCGCATCAGCCAGCATATCCAGGCTGTCTGCCACCAGACCCATTGAATGTGAAATAAACCCTGTGGTCATTTCCAGTACGAAAAAGAATGCATTGATCAATAGCACATACCACAGCAATTTCCGCTGGTGGCTGTCATTGCTGTCAGCAGGTATTACACTTGCGGCATCTTCCGAACCAATATAGGTATCATTCAGATTCAATTCGTGTATTGCTGATGCGATTTGCTCAATACTCCCTGAATGATACACCTCCAGCTTACGGTTCGCAAGATCGAAGTCCAGCCGCTCAATGCCTGCTATATCGCTCAGTTTCATGCGTACCATTTGTTCCTCAGCCGAACAATCCATACGCTTGATTTGAAAGGTTGAATTTTTCATCATTAGAATTTTAGTTTCAGCCCTGCATTCACAACAAAACCATCTACAGGTGCATAAATATCCTGGAATACCGGATTGGTGATAGGCCCTGAATAAATCGGGCCAAATTTGGTTTGACGGGTATTCATAAAATTCTCGAAGTTTACGAAAATGGAAAACCGCTCCCAGATCCGTTCAGCCATCAACCCCGCTGTCCAGTAGCTTTTACCGGTACTGCCATCATTTAGCTGTTGGCGGCTGAAGTAATAAGCCTCAGCACCCACTTTCCATTTTTCCTCTATCTCATACATCAAAACATTATTGAGCCGGTGTTTAGATACTAGCGGGTAAGTAGTTGTTGTACCACCGCTGTACTGGTTCACATCAGCATAAGTATAACCTACAAACAGCTTGAAATCCCCGTAGGTAAGCTTCACATTGGTTTCCATGCCTTTAGTATCGAAGTTACCATTGGGCTGGATATACTGATAGTTCCCGCCAGTTGCCGGGGTCAGTAATACCGGGTTGTTGATCCTGGTATAGAAAAACATGTGGTTGATGCTAAAACCCACCTCATCATCAAAGAGTGTCGTGCGGAAGTTGATGTCATAATTTGCCCCGTATGACCGCTCTGCTTTCGTACCTTTCACATTCAGTGGTAACACCCCGCGAAATTGTATGCGTTCCGCATCTTCTGTAAATACAGTAGGTGCTTTATAGCCCAGGCCACCACCTAAACGGGTAGAAAAATGTTCATTGATCTTCCATAAAGCAGAAATCTTTGGCAGGAAGAAGAAACCGAACTCATTATGATAATCACCCCTAATGCCAGATTCAATGGTTACCTTTTCGGTAGCATTCAAGGTATTCTGAACAAATCCACCAACGGTAGTATAATTGTAATCACGCACGGCAATACCGGTAGCCAGATTTTCATTGAATTTGTCGGTCAGGAAGTTGGCGCCAATCACCCAATCTACTTTTTCTCCCTTGCGGGAGTAGTTGGCTTCAGTATAGGTAGACACCTGATCACCGGAGAACTTATAGTTGGGCAGACCTATGGTCCGGTCATAGTAGCTGACACTGTTTTTAATCACCAGCTTTGCCTTGTCATTTATCCGGTGGTCCAGTTCGAGCTGGGTACTGTAACGGCCTGTTTTGTTTTCCTCAAAATAGGAATGATCTGCACTGCCATTCCCTTTGATGTATTCCAGGTCACCACCGATCCGCTTTTCAGTTGTTGCGTTTACACCTGCGATGAGTGTGGTATTTTCGTTGAAATAAATGAACAGCTTCGGATTAAGGGTGAAACGGTCAAACTTCGGGATGGCGGTCAGTCCAATGTCTGCCGGATCGTAAGCCGTACCGTGATTATAAGCCGCGTAGACCGTTGTGCCTATCTTTTCAAATTTCTGTGCATAAAAGCCGCTTGCGTCCAGCCCTAATGCAGATGTTCCGTTTAGCAGAAAGTTGAGCTGGCGCTCCTCAGTAGGCTTTTTTGAAACCAGGTTCACTAGGCCCGCTATGGCGCCACCACCGTATAAGGTTGAGGAAGATCCTTTGATCACTTCCACCTGCTGCAAGTCAAGTGGCGCAACCTGTAACAAGCCCAATCCTCCGGAAAAACCGGAGTACAGAGGGAAGCCGTCCCGGATCACCTGGGTATATTTACCATCCAAGCCCTGGATGCGGATAGCAGAGTTTCCACTTGTTGCAGAGGTTTGCTGCGTCTGGATACCGGTACTTTCAGCAAGCAACATCCGGATATCTCCGGGCTTCATGTTGCCTTTTTCGTCCAGTTCCTCACCAGCTATTACCTCCACCCGTGTAGGGATATTGGCTATGGTACGGCTGCTTCGGGTAGCAGAAACCACCACTTCGTCCAGGTCATCACCTTCTTCTTCTGGATTCAGGCTAACCTGTAGTGGAGAAGCCTGCGCCAGCGGAAACACCAGGGTATCCCTGCGCGTAGCATAGCCCAGGAAACGGAATTCAATAATCTGTTTGCCAGAAGGCACATTACCAAGAATTACCGATCCTGTTGAATCGGCAGCTGATCCGATTGAAGTTCTCAGCACCTGCGCAGAGGCACCGATCAAGGGGGAGTTTGTTTTGGCATCTTTAATGATAGCCTTAAATGTGTTATTCTGAGAATAAGCAATAGCAGTATAAAGCAGTGCTGCAAGCAGCACAGTCAATTTTTTCATTGTAATAAATTAGATGAGATTAAACATATCACTGGCCTGTCTTAAGGCCGAAATTTGCTTAACTTAACCTGGGAGGTTGCCAGATGGCGAGAGGAAAATCGAGGAGATCCCGTTCTGAATAAAAGAATTGCAACTTGCTGACAGGTAAGGTAAGCTTTGAAAACAGTAAATCAACTGAATTAGGAATTACACCATGACAAGTGCTGCAAGCAAAGAATGGGGAACAACGGCAACTGGGCTTATGCTGTTCATTCTGGCTTTCATTTTTAGAGCTTTGAGTAGTACTGATTTCATCAATGCAGCAATCGTCCTCAGCAGTACACGGAATGCAGGACAAGAACAATACGTAAAATGAAAAAAGCCACACGAACCATTTCATAACGGCAAATATACAATAATTATAATTTCGTGAAAACGGTGCATTTCAAGCCTCAAATAATTTAGTTGTTAGAACAACAGGATTTGTTTTCTTGGATCGGCGGACATTTCACAGTCCCATAACTACAAAACACACAGCAGTCTCCCTGTAATGGCTTTAACCTTATTTTACAATTTTCACATTCATAGAAATACTGACATGCATCGGTGGGCATGGTTTCTTCCTTACTGTGCTGACATAATGGACAGGTAATAATTGATTGTAGGATCACTGTATTATTTGACATTTGTATTTACGTTTATTACTTTATAACCGGTTTCCTTTTCTATTGTTGCTGCGAGTTGTTGCAGGGATACCTTAGTACTGTCAAACTTCACAATAGATTCTCCTTTTTCAAAAGAGGTAGTGACATGCTGTACACCTTTCCGTTGTTGCAAAGCATGATTGACATGCCCCTCACAAGCAGCACAGCTCATTCCTTTGATCTGAAATATAGTTTGATTGAGATACTGTTCATTGCCTGTCATTTGCTTCAGCTCATCCTTTTGAAAGTATGCTGCGTAGTAAGGGAATGTAGATAAGCCAATCGAAATAACAGTAATGACCCATAGGAACGTTTTAGATTGCATACCGCTTTTCTTTTCTGCACAGCCACAATCATCTTTTTTTGTAGGCCTGTAAGCCCGGTAAAATGCAACTACCAATACAATCGCCGTCGCAGCCAGCAAATAGGGCCTTAAAGGAGCAATCCAACTAAACATTGACATCGCACTGCCCGCAGTACCAAATAAAGCCAGGATAGGTACAAGACAGCAAAGGGATGAGGTCAAGGAAAGTAGTATTCCAGAACCTAACAGTCTATTATTTTTTTTTGCTTTACTCATGCTGTATTTGGGGTTAAGTTCATTCGATTAATGATGTTGAAAAAAGGCTGCAATACCTTCAAATTCTCCGTTTTAAGCGAGTAGAAGATCGTTTGTCCTTCTTTCCTGAATTCTATAATATTGCTATCTTTCATTTTTCGCAGGTGTTGTGAAACTGCCGGGATACTCATGCCCAAAATATCACTAAGATCACAAGGGCAAAGCTCTCTCTCCTGATCCAGTAGGTAAAGAATCTTTAACCTGACCTCATTTCCAGCAAGTGCCAATATACCCGATAACTGTGTGAAAGATTCCTCATTTGCAGTGACTTTTTTTCTGCATTCGTTGATCTGCATAGGGTTCGCCTTTTCCCGGATGCAAGTATTTAAATCTTCCATGTTTTAAATTAAATGTATGAACAAAGTTAAATATATTTAATTATTTAAGCAAATACTTAAATAGAAAGTTTGCCTTTATAAATGGGTTTAAGGAAATGAATGGGAAAGTTTCCCTGTACTAAATATCGTTATTCTGGACGCTAATAAGCAGGTTGTGGTTAGTTAATACCAATATTCCTGAAAGTATTTTGAAAATGGCAGGTCTTTCCGAAGACCAATAATTTGAAAAAATATTATATTCAAATTATGGAATGTACCAATGATAAGCTACTCTCCATATATTGTCCAATTCAGTTTTGGTAATTGATAGATCCTAGATGATTCTATCTTCACTTTGATTGATTTCCTATGGCTTGCACCAAGTAAAAATACAGACCTGTCAAAATTATGTTTCTTACTATAGTTATAAATGTTTTTTAACATTTCATTCCCACGCCTATTATTATATTCTTTCCATTGCTGATAGGCTCTATCTGATCTATCATACTCTGTTTTTTCAATTCATTTTCAATTGCAATATTAACATTGTCACTTTGTTGGATGTAAAAGTCACTGTTTAAAAACCTAAATCCATAGGTAGAAGTGTAGTGATTTTTGGTGGCAAGTAGAGCTTTGGGACTTTGATTATTCATATCGACTAAATTTAAAACCTGTTCAATTGCATTTTGGTATTCTCTAAAAAAAGTGTTAGGAGGAATATCATCAAGATCTATGTGAACATTTTCTGTTTTAATCTCTTCGTTGTACATACCAATTGCTTCCGTCTCCAATGTGCTTTTACTTCTTTCTATGTAATACTTGGGGGAGTGTGAAGGTGGGATTTCTAAGAATATTACATCCTGCTTAATAGCTAATAAAATGTCATATAGATCATTTGAATTACAATTGCCGACTGCATGATGGAACCGTACTAATTAATGTAATGTTGTGCATTTGAATAGATTTTCCTTTACAATATCTGACATTATAGCAAATGACGCTTAAAGAAAATGAAAAAAACTCACTATCCGAATTTCTCAATATGGTATAGATTATTAAACACAAAACGTTACGGATACGTTACGGAGCAAAATTTTGTGTTTCAAAAAAAAGTCATTATATTGCCTCTGTAAGTTAGAAACGAAGATTTTCGCCTTTTTTAGGGCGGTCAAAGTAAAAGACTCATAATCTACTGGCTAAAGAAATGAAGATGAGCTGTTTAGGTTAAACATTTTAGAAAATCTTTGAGGGTTTTTCAAAGAAAAAAAAGGATGTTGACGACTTAAAAAATTTGTCTAAATTTGCCTCACGCAGGTAGCAAAAAAATGCGTAAGGGCCTATAGCTCAGTTGGTTAGAGTAGGAGACTCATAATCTCTTGGTCGCTGGTTCGAGCCCAGCTGGGCCCACCATACGGGGTAATTGAAATTTAGTTTCTTTTACCCCGTTTTTTTTACCTTCTAAATATCTGTTTATCAAGTATATATCTTCATAGGTTTCGCCCAATTTTGCGGTTCGAGCTTTTAGAGTTTCAAAAGTGAATTTTTGGGGGTACATCGAACCAATCAACTTTCTTTGTTCGGAAACATTTGATTTACAGAATATTGTGTTTAGTTTGGTTAAACTCACGATTGCGTCGTCCAATAACACTTCCACCGAATTATAGTCGATATAGACAGCATTTCTCAATGTTTCTAACTTAGCTTCCAAGACAAGAATTTTCTGTTCGGACTCAGATTTGATTGCCTTAAAATCTATGCCGTCAATATCACCTATCAGCAATAGTTCCCGCGCTTTGGTAATCCTATTATTTTCACCTGTAATCTGTTTGATATAATTATTCCTGTCCTGTCCGGTATCGCCAGCAAGTTCGAAGTATTTATCCTTAATCACTTCCTTGAAAAGCTCAGCATAATCTGGATTGACAACATAACTGGTAAGTTCCTTAATGAAAGAGGTATTAACTTCATCAGCTTTATGCCTGCATCCACATTTTGAACTGCAATGGTAATAGTGGTAATGCGCATTCCGACCCTTTGACGCGCTTCCACATAAGGTTCGGGTACATCTTGAGCAGTCAATAAATCCTCTTAATGGTAATTTATCGGGGGCAACAACTTTTGCTTTAATTGATTTAGTCCGTCCTTCGAGTATATCCTGCACCTCATAGAAAAGGGTTTCTGAAATAATAGGCTCATGTGTAGCTTTTACAAAATACTTTTCTTCTTCTTTGAACTTGGGAATGATAAGTATGCCGCAATACACAGGATTCCTAATAACCTCAAAAAATCTGTTCAGTGAGCACCCAAGTCCAGCTTCCTTTGCCTGATGATAAATTTGTGATACGGAATACTTGCCTTTTGCAAGCTCTGTAAAGGCCAATTTCAAAATGGATGCTTCGGGCTCTTTGGGCGCTATATATTTAGTGCCGTTTTCACTAGATTTATTCGCATATCCTATTGGTGCGGTTGCCATCCAGCGTCCTTCCTTCTTTGCCCTTCTCATACCATAGAATACGTTTAATGCCCTTCTGTCATTTTCGATTTCAGGGGCTGTAAGATAGATGGCTAGCATCATCTTGTTTTCTGGTACGGACATATCCAATGGCTGTTCCATTGCCTGTGGTTCAACTCCAAAGCTTTTTAATGTTGCGATCATCTGGTAGGCATCGGGAGCATTTCGGCTAAACCTGTCCCATTTTGTAAAAAGAACGAGGTCTGGTCTATCTTTTTTGGAATTCTTTAAGCCAGCGAGATATTTTTGCCATTGTGGACGAATAAAGGTTTTCGCGGAGTGATCCTCATATATGGTCTTGCGTATGGTTATGTTGTTGATTTCGCAATATCTGCTCAATACCTCATTCTGGTTTCTTTGGGAGTAGCCTTTATCAGCCTGTTCATCTGTACTTACCCTTATATATAAATCTGCTATCAACATTTTTTAAAATTATGTTCTACAATCAGTCCAGCTAGGAAATACATTGTATCAAGTATCTTGATCGCTTTTTCCTCTGATACTTCAACACCGTTCTTTCTCAATATCTCTACTGCCTGCTTCGGTGTGATATTTCTCTTTTCGTCCAATCTTGTTTTCATTATACTTTATTTTGGTACAATAATTAAAAGATTGCTTTAAACGCATTGCCCCATGATGGTATATCTCAATAGAATTATACCACCTTAAATGTCAAATCCAGCTAGATTTTAAGTTATTAATTTACTAAATTATTTAGTTCTCTGCAAGAAAATCCTAATCGATTTTTTCTATTTAGATTCTATTGATTATTGATAATAAAAAAAATTATATTTATAATTGTATATGCTTTTGGCAAGCTAGCTCTTCCGTGCAAAGATCTATTCAGCCAATTAAATGTTTAATAATGCAAACCTGCCTGCTTATTATCCAAACAAGATTACGGATGCAATTACATAGGATAATTACGTAGGTCTAAACAGGAATGTATTATGACACCTATTGAGTATCTAAAACTCCAAGCAAAAAATCTTCACAAAGATTTCAAAACCCAAACCTCTTCTTTTGACCCAAAACTGGGACGCAAAGTGTACAACTATGAGCCAAAATATTTTTGGTTCGACATGCTGGTCGATGATTTCAAAATCGATGAAGAACACTTCAAACTCGGGAATGCACAGCACATCATTTCAAAATTATGCGGATTTACCAAATGGATCGAACTTTTGAAGGCATCTCCTGCCAGAACTGAGTTAGCGATACTTCTGTTCGATAATATGGACAGAGTGGAAGTCCGCGACTGGGAAGGATATATCTTTGGAGTAGAAAACGAAAACAAGGTCACGATCGATGACGATTTTAGGTTGCAGATCTTTAAAGAGGTCTTTTTGGAAAGGGAACAGGAAGTCTACTACGATGATTATAGGATATCCCCTGAAGAAAGATTTGTAGCTGATGAAGATGAGCAACAAGCTCGCCCAGTAATAAGCAGTACTGGTCCGAAAATATCTTCATTGCCTTTAGAAAAAGAAGATCGTGAAGAATTTATTAAGGCAGCAAATTGGTCATTCGAGCGTATCTTTAATCGCATCGAACCCGACCATCCCAAAGAGACCCGCAAATTATGGGATGCGGAACGTTATATCGACGAAGAATTATTAAAGCCCGAAATGTTGCCCATTGATCGTGACTATGCGCTTTCATTGGTTGATGCTTTTTTAGTTGGATATGTTATACAATTGGCAGCTCAAGCTGATGATGAAGCGAAGAATACTGACTAGAAAACCCTAGTTTTTTTAGCTCGGCAGTTGAATTAGACTGCCGAGTTTTTTATTTAAAGAACTGGTCGGTCATCGCTGTCGGATTTCATCATTGTAAAGAAGTCAAGTGATGCGGGCATATACACTGACGAATATGTTCCTCTTGCCTCGTTATAACCAATCGGATTTTGTTCAACTAAAAATAGTAAGTTTTCCTGCAACTCTTCATGAATTAGAGATTGCAACATCAAAACAAAATTTTTAGATGTCTCATAGGCATTACGTACTGTGTCAATATCTGGATGGTGATAGGTTTTTTTTGCAGCTTCGATAGCAGGCCTATTTGTTTCAACTGGCTGTAATGGATAATCATGGTCATAATATATCTCCCCAAGCTTGTTATGCGTCGCATCTTCTTCATAATGTACGTACTTGTTTCGCAAGGTCATGAGCTGTTTAGTTTCTCTATAGATATCGCTTCCCATGTCAACATCGTCTGAAAAAATCCTAGTATAAAATCTTAAGCTCTTTATTCTTGATTGGAAGTCTTGCTTTGTGAATTTTGAAATAATGTCTGGATAAATTCGCAACTCTGGAGTACTCCCGATGCGTATAATTAAATTAAGAAAGGACTCCACAGCAAAAGCAGCATTCAGTACCATCGATTTGGCTAATACATGGTATTTTATGCTATTAGCTAAAAAGACTTCAACTTTTTTGGTATAATTATTCATTTCGCTATCATTCGTTACATGTTCAGAAAACGCTTCCGGCAGAGAAAGATCAATCTCAGATATGTCCTTCCAAAGCGTTTCTACACACTGCCGATAACTTTGGTAGTGATTAATGTAAACGGTATGACGGTCAAAATTTTTTATCATCATATCAATTTCACTGCTATATTTATTGATATTCTGGTTAAAAAAGCTTTCTAGATTGAAGTCGCCATCGAATGAGTAGCTTGCCTCCACTACGTAAGGGGTTCTCCACACTTGTATGAAACCGATTTCGCATTCAAGTATAAAATCCCACCAAATTGGATTATCCAATGGTTTATGAAGTCTTACCGCATCAAAGAAACCATTTGGTTTACGCGAGATCTTGCATGACAATAATGTGTAGAGTTTTAAAGCATCCACATTCAAAGGAGATATTCTTTCGGTTTTAGGCCGGGTTTGCGTTGTCATCGACTTATAGAATTTCACTACGTGTTCTCGCCAATTTACAATGTCCGTATAATCTTTAGTAGGACTTGTCTTCTTTTTATCCTTGGATTTTGCTTCCTCTTTGCGTTCGCCTCTATTTATTTTGAGATTTTGGAGTGCCATGCGTACTTCCATGAGTTCAAGGCCTACCTCTTTGTGATCCTTAGAACGAGAATCAAAATAGTATGAAGCCATATAGAACATTCCATCAATTTGGGCCATCCAATTATAGACCTCTTTGTTCCCCTTTTGCTGATATTGTTCGACAAAACTAATGTTAGCCAAGTCGAAATCATGAGGCAGTATTTTGTTGCTTTCGATCACAGCGGAGATATAATCATTTATATGATGGCAACTGATCTGAAATATACATTCAGGTGAAATCTGGAACTGGTGAAGATTTCCTTTTCCGGTCTCATTTTTTTCAACATATATCCATTTGGGAGGCGTCATGATTACATATTTCCCATCAGGATGATCTTTAAAGAAGATATTTTTTTCTTTCACTGCTTTAAATTCAAAAAGTAATAGAATTTAACTATTTCGATTGCCAAGCTAAAAAATCTTATTGGTATATCCCAATATGACCCATTACCTCTAGTCTTGACCTCTCAACTTTGCTGTCACTTAAATTTTTGCAATGAAAAGTACAGCCCCATTACCCAAAATTCTATTGTTTATCCGCATTGCTTCGGCTTCCTCGCAATGTCCTTTTTCCTTAGAAAAAAAGGAGCAAGCGGAAGTTAGGCAGAGCCTTACTTTCTGTCCCCACGCTACTGCTACAGGGTTTCAAGAATTCTCCGGGAATTCTTTGGCCTTCAGCAAAGGCATCAAACATCAAAAACAGAATTCCCTTCTGAATTCCGGCAACAAATAACCACACATGGAACAGGAAAATGTAAACACGGTAAAATACCCCGCACAACTCGATATCAAGTTCGCAAAAGTGGCCATGTCCCTTGGACTGACCAAGCGGAAGCTCTTCGTTAAAATGGTGGAATATTTCTACCGTACCAGAAAAGATCCTACGGATATCAACGATGAGCTGATGAAAAACACCTTGGCGAAAAACCATAAAGCCTATACCAGTTTCATCAAGGCTCAGGAAAACCTGTTGCTCATCCCCATGAAGGAAAGCATGGACAGGATGATCAACAACCAAAAGGAAATCGTCAAATACTTTAACGAGCAGGTCATCAATGCCAACAAGACCATCATCAAAAACCTGAATACGACCGAAAACCTAATAACTAAATCCTTGCAGGACAAAGAAAAACTAAAGGCGTTATTCCTCCAGATCCTGAACCACTATATCAAAAGCCGTGAGGAACTTGGCACTTTCAAGACAAGGGAAAGAGAGGAATTGGCAGATACCTTTCGCAACAAGATCAAAAACCTATAAGCCATGTACATCAATATCACCGATAGCGAAATGGGAAACAATAGGGGGAGCAGTGCTACGCTGGTACATTACCTCGATAAGGAGAATAGGCTATTCAAATCTGAGGAACCAATGCTGTGGTTCAATGGCGAAAGCAAGAAGGTCCAGTCCTACGAGGTTAAGAATAAGATCGATCATAACATTGCCAAATTATGCAGGGATGATGCCAAGTTCTTTCTAATCAATATCAGCCCAAGTCAAAAGGAGATTGTCCACCTAAAAGAACTTTACGGTGAAGATGGCGCAAAGGAAAAGCTAAGCGAATATGCAGTGAAGATCATGGATGAATACGCCAGAAACTTCAAAAAGGAAAATATCCAGTCAAATGCTGACCTGTTATGGTTCGGCAAACTGGAAAACCACCGCTACTATTCCCACAAGGATAAAGAGGTAAAAAGTGGGCAGGTCAAGCGCGGAACGGTCAAACCGGGCGAGCAGATGCACGTTCAGGTGATCGTGAGCCGAAAGGACATCACCAACAAGATCAGGTTGAGCCCGATGAACAAATCTAGGGGCAAGAATGCCGAGCATTCCAAGAAACTAGGGCAGTTTGACCGGGTAGCCTTTAAGAAATCGGGCGAAAGGGTATTTGATCAGCAATTTGATTTCCAGCGGCCGATCAGTGAAACGTTCAATCATGCCAATGCCAATGCAAAAGGCCTGAAGGAACGGCTTGACTTACGGGCATCAACCAATAATTCTACACCAAAGGAAAAACTTGAGGAGCCGAAACAGGAAAGCCAGCACAGCTACCTCCCACAACCTGAACAGACCAATTACCTTGGATTGCTACTGGAAAAACAGGATGCTGAGCCCCTGGGCACTGGACTGAAAAAAAGAAAGAAGCGCAGAAAGAACAGGGAAAACGAACAGGGATTAAGTATGTAAACTAAAATATTTCAATATGAACACAGGAGAGGATATTCAGGGACTTAGAAAGATAACCGATTTTACAAGGCTGATCAGTATATTCATACTGGCCATCCATTTTTATTTATGCTGTTACCAAGCTTTTAAGGCTTGGGGATGGACAGCGGAGATTACCGACAGGCTAATTGCCAATATTGCAAGAACGGGCCTGTTCCGAGGGATACTGATACCAAAGCTATCAGCACTGCTCATGCTCATCGTCTCACTTGTTGCGGTCAAGGGCAGAAAGGATGAAAAGATACAGAAGAATGCCATTGTAGCCTACCTTTTAACAGGGCTGCTGTTATATTTCATTAGTGCCCTATGCTTGTATCTTAATGCGCCAGCACAGATTGTAGCTTTATTATATATGGCTATCACCGCAATAGGTTACCTGCTCATCCTTACTGGTGGGGCGATGCTAACTAGGTTGATCAAGAACGGCCTGAATAAAGATGTGTTCAATTCGGAGAACGAGACCTTTCCGCAGGAGGAACGGCTGTTGGAGAATGAATATTCCATCAACCTCCAAGCTAAATATAGATTGAGGAACAAGGTCAGGGACAGTTGGATCAACGTCATCAATCCCTTTCGGGGAATTCTAGTTGCAGGAACCCCAGGTGCGGGTAAGACGTATTTCGTGATCCGTCACATCATTGACCAGCATATCAAAAAAGGATTTTCCATGTTCATCTATGATTTCAAGTTCGACGACCTTTCCAAGATCGCCTACAACAAACTATTGAGATACCATAGAAACTATAAGGTCAAACCAAAGTTCTATACCATCGATCTGGAAAATCCGAAGCACAGGTGTAACCCACTTTCTCCCGAGGGGATGGAAGATATTACTGATGCGGCAGAAGCATCACGGACAATTATGCTCGGACTGAACAGGGACTGGATCAAAAAGCAGGGCGACTTCTTTGTAGAGAGTGCGGTCAATTTTGTGACGGCGGTGATCTGGTACCTGAGAAAATATAAAGAGGGAAAATACTGTACGCTGCCACATTTGATCGAGCTGATCCAGTTTGATTATGATCCTTTATTCGCTATTCTAAAGGAAGAGGAGGAGATCATTCCTCTGATTAATCCATTTATTTCGGCATTGCAAAGAAAGGCCATGCCACAGCTAGAGGGACAGATTGCTTCGGGTAAGATCGGCCTTGCAAGATTGTCCTCTCCGCAATTGTATTATGTGCTCAGCGGTAATGATTTTACCCTTGACCTAAACAATCCAGAGGAGCCCAAGATCATCTGCGTGGGGAATAATCCGCAGAAACTGCAGGTCTATGGTGCGGTATTGTCCCTATATACTTCTAGGGTGATTAAGCTTGTTAATAGAAAGGGACAGTTGAAAAGTAGCCTGATCTTCGATGAGTTTCCAACGATATTCTTTAACAACATGGACAGCCTGATTGCTACCGCCCGTAGCAACAAGGTTTCTACGACCATTGCGGTACAGTCTACCGAGCAGTTGAAAAAAGATTATGGCGCGGAACAGGCGGATGTGATTACGGGGATTGTGGGCAATATCATTTCGGGGCAGGTGACGGGCGATACGGCAAAGAAACTGAGCGAGGGATTTGGCAAGATCGTACAGGACAAGGAAAGCAGAAGCATTTCCAATAGCGATGTTTCCATTTCCAAATCCACCCAGATGGACTATGCCATTCCCGCATCCAAGATTGCGACCCTTTCCGCTGGCGAGTTTGTGGGCGTGGTGGCCGATAACCCCGACGAGAAAATCAGCCTGAAGATGTTCCATTCGGAAATCCAGAATGACCACGAGGCCATTGCAGAAGAGGGGAAGGGCTATCAGCCTATTCCAGAGATTAGGGTTGGTCAATCGGATATTCTGGAAAACTATGCATCTATCAAGGCAGATATAGATCATCTAGTGAAGGTAGAATTGAAGAAAATGGAGATTAGGGAAGCCGATGCGACAGAGGAAAAAGGGGACAACAACAACAAAGGCAATAACAGTGATACCATGGAACAGCAGCAAAGTATCAACTTCTGAAACCATTGCCGAAGTGCCATCCAAAACAATTTTACGACAAACTGAAACGCCCTAATAAAATAATTTGGTAGTTTTTATTTAGCGTGGCTTTGAATATTTGTACTCGTTCTAATATAATGGTAAAAAGCATCTGAGTGGTTCATTAAGACTTGGTAGTATTTTATCAGGGTCACTAGAAAATTGTTACAGGCTGGTAAACTTTATTTTTAGTATTATATATAAGGTGTTGGATATTGAAATCGAGTAATTGGGAAACTATGAAAATATATTTTATATGGTTAAGCAAAGTTAAATTGTCTATTTAATATGCTATAGAATGAAGTTTTCAGATCACAGGCCTTCGCCTCACGCTGTAGAATATTTGTCGGAAACCTTATTAATAACATTATATTATGCGCTGATGCTTATGAGATATTTTAGACTTTAAAATTAAGGTTTTGATTTCTCAAGTGGTTTTAAAATTTTTATTTGATTTCTGAATTCAAATGCCAGCGTTAATATTTGATTCTTTTTAACGCTTATTTAAAACTGTGACAAATATCTTGCTAAACCGCTTTACTATTATTAGCTTTGGGCTTCAGCGTATGTAGTTGGAATATTGATATTAAGTTTATTCATACTTTGTTTGCCATATAAAATTTTTAAAAAAATGCCAATTACTAGAAAAAACCCTTTAATATTAGGTGTAGATATCGGTGGGTCTCATATAACAGCAGCATTAATTGATAATGTGGAGGGACAAGTTATATTATCTTCAAAAGTGTGTAGAGATATTGACTCTAATGCAGATTCTGATACTATACTTAATGATTGGAGCTCGGCAATTGGAACAGTATGCAATGATGTAGACAAGAGGTTTCTAAATATAGCGATAGCTATGCCTGGCCCTTTCGATTATGAATCTGGAATATCCTGGATTATTAATATGAATAAGTATGAATCTCTTTATGGTATTAATATAAGAGAGGCTTTGGCAGAAAGATTACAGGTAGATTCAAAGCAAATAACTTTCAGAAATGATGCTGAAGCTTTTTTAAATGGAGAAGTTTTATATGGCTCAGCTAAGGGTTTTAAATCTGTATTAGGATTAACATTAGGTACGGGCTTAGGATCCGCTGTTAGTAAAAATGGTGTTACTAGGGATATTAATTTTGGAAGTTCAAAATTTAATGATGGTATAGCCGAAGATTATATTTCATCAAGATGGTTTGTAAACCGATATTATGAGCTTACTTCAAAAAAAATTTTGGGGGTTAAGGAGCTCTTGTCCTTAACAGAAAATATAAAGGAGGTCGAAATAATCTTCGAGGAGTTTTCTCAAAACCTTAGTAATTTTATTAATGTTGTGTCGAAAAATGAAAACCCAGAAATTGTAATTATCGGTGGTAATATTGTTAAAGCTAATTATATGTTTTGGGAAAGATTAGAGTCATTAATTGCGAAAGAAAATAACAATATTATTTTAAGAATGAGTCTACTCGGTGAAGATGCAGCAATCATGGGGGCTAGCATAGATAAAAATCTAAATAATTTGCCTCTATTCTACTAATCATTGTAGTATATTAAATTACTTTTTTTAAAAAAAAATTAAAATTTTGCTAAACCGGTTTAGTTTTTTTATTATTGTATAGCTATTAAGTTTTTCCGCTTAAGGATATATTAACCAAATATTATAACCAATTTGTATGAGTAATTTAAAACTAAACTTGACTTGCGGTCTTGCAAGAATAGTTGTTATTTCCGGCATTTGCTTAATCACTATACTCTTTTTCGCCTATGATGCGCATTCTCAAGTAGCTAGCATTAAAATCAAGGGTAAGGTATCTGACATTAAAGGAGAGCCATTGCCGTCGGTTAATGTTAAAGTTAAAGGTACTAACACAGCTACATTAACTAACGCCGAGGGAATCTTTTCTATTACGGTCCCATCCAAGCAAAGTTTACTAATATTTTCATCTATTGGGTTTCAAGAACGTGAAATTTTAGCTTTAAATGTGGATGGGAAGGGAATTTCGATGAAAGAAAATGTTTCTGTACTAAATGACGTAGTTGTGATAGGGTACGGTACTGTTGCAAAGAGAGACCTTACTGGATCTGTTGGTAAAGCTAATATCGAAGACATGCAAAAAGCGCCCGTAGCATCTTTCGATCAAGCTTTAGCCGGTCGTATAGCCGGGGTAAATGTCAGTTCAGGTGATGGCCAACCTGGCGCAGCTTCTCAAATTACTATAAGAGGCAGTTCTGTTACACAGGATGCTTCACCTTTATATGTTGTTGATGGTTTTCCGGTAGAAAATATGGATGTGAACTCTATTAATATGAATGACATTGAGTCAATAGAGGTTTTGAAAGACGCATCATCTATCGCAATTTATGGTGCTAGGGGTGCAAATGGCGTAATTATAATTACATCTAAAATAGGTAAAGTTGGGCCAGCCAGAATTAACTATAGTTTTAATTATGGCGTTCAAAAAGATGTTAATCGCGTAGAAATGCTAAATCCTTATGAATTTGTTAAGCTACAGTTAGAGTTAGATTCTATAAGAAGTACGGGCGTGTCTAAAATAGTAACCAATAATATTATTTATTTAGGCTACGATCCTTTAACAGGTAGTATTAAAAGAGATTTGGAGTCGTATAGAAATGAAGCTGGCTATGACTGGCAGGATTTATTATTGAGAACTGGATTACAGCAAACACACTCTCTAAATCTCTCTGGAGGGACTGCGGATACCAGATATTCGGTAAGCGGGTCTTTATTTGATCAAAAGGGAATTATCATAAATACTGGCTTAAAGAAGTATGATGGAAGAGTATCTTTGGACCAAAAGGTAAATAAAAATATTAAAGTTGGGATTAAATCATCTTTCTCAAATACGGAAAGTTTCGGAACTGTGCCAACTTCAGGAAACGGAGGCGGAGTTGTTCAGGGAATGCGGCAGTATCGGCCAGTATCAGGAGTGGGAAATCAAGATTTACTAAATTCTGAGATTGATAGTACTGCAATAGATGATTTTATCAATGGCGCAGGGAATGCCACTTTGGGAGGAAATTTGGTAAATCCCCTAGTACAGGCGCAAAACGAGTACCGTAGTTCTATTAGGAATACTACCACTTTGAATGGATTTTTAGAATATTCGTTCCTTAATAAATTCAAGCTGCGAATTTCTGGTGGATACAGTGGGACAGAAGTTAAAAATGAAAACTTTTATAATTCAAAAACCCAACAAGGGAATTTATATACCAATACTGCTGGAGCGATACCTAACACATTTGGTATCAATGGAAATACGTCAAATACGTTAAATCAAAGTTATCTCAGTGAAAATCTGCTTAACTACAGTACGCGTATAGGTAAAGACCATAAAATAGATGCTTTAGTTGGCTTTACTTACCAATATGCAAGAAATTCCCTTAGGGCCTTTAGGGTAACTAATATCCCTCAGGCGCAAGAAACATTCGGTATAGAAAGCTTTTATACTGGAGTAGCCAGTTCACCAAATACAAACGGTTCGCAGTGGCAGATGTACTCGTTTTTGAGCAGGGTAAATTATACAGCCTTTGATAAATATTTATTCACTGTAAGTGCAAGGTCTGATGGGTCTTCAAAATTTTCACCTGGCAAACAGTGGGGTTTTTTCCCTTCTGGAGCTGTAGCTTGGCGATTTTCAGAGGAACCTTTCATGAAAGGGCTTAAAAAGATTTTAAATGATGGAAAACTTAGACTAAGTTACGGTTCCGTAGGTAATAATAAAGTAGGTGATTTTAGTTATCTATCTCAAATGACACTTAACTATGCTACAGGTTACCCTTTTAATAATAATTATTCAATGGGTTTAGCTCCATTTTTTTATGGTAACGACCAGCTAACCTGGGAAACTACCACTGAACTTGATTTAGGCTTAAATCTTAGTTTTTTAAATAGTAGAATTTCTGTCGAGGCTGATTATTATGATAAAAAGACAGTTGATTTTTTAGTTGGTGTATCAATTGCAAGCCTTGCTGGGTATAGTAATGGAGCCAATACGCAGTATCAAAATACAGGTTCTGTGAGAAACAGAGGGTTTGAGTTTACCTTTAATTCTTTGAATATTAAGAAGAAAAATTTCAGCTGGTCAACAGATTTTAACATTGCATTTAACAAAAATACTATCCTTGAATTTTATGATGGATTTGACGTGAAAACAACTCCTTGGGCACAAACGGGAACAGCTACAGCTTGGATAGCTAAAACAGGAGGGTCAATTTCTCAATTTTATGGTTATAAATGGGGGGGAGTTTATCAATATAGTGACTTTGATAAACTTGCTGACGGAAGCTATTCGCTGAAGAATGGACAGGCTACCTATGCAGCTAATGTTCAGCCTGGCGATCCTAAGTATCAGGATTTAAACAATGATGGTATTGTTAATGATGATGATCAAACAGTTTTGGGCAGCCCTCTTCCTAAATTTACCGGAGGTTTTTCGAATAATTTCTCCTATAAAAACTTTACATTAAATGTTTTTATGCAGTACAGTTATGGTTCTCAAATATTAAACGCTAATAAAGTAATATTCGAGGCTGGCGGATTTCCCACAACATATAACCAATTTGCTACAGTAGCCAATAGGTGGACCCCAACTAACCCAACCAATGATATACCTCGTGCTAGGTACACAAGAGGAGATGCAGGGACGTCAAATTATCGCATGTCATCACGTTATATTGAAGATGGAGCCTATATACGCTTGAAAACAGTATCTTTAGGATATGCACTTCCCAAAAGCTTAGTCCAAAGATTAAGGATTAGTAATTTAAGTTTTGTTGCTTCAGCACAAAATATATTTACACTTACTAAGTATTCTGGACAAGATCCCGAAGTTTCAACATATCGTACTAGTAATGGGGCTTCTGGCGCTATTGCCGGAGGAGGGGATGGGTACACTTATATTCAGCCTAGTAGTGGTTATACAGCTTTGGCTGGTGGATATGATTTTACACCATATCCTCGCACACTTACTGTAACATTAGGGCTTAATGCAACATTTTAATCAAAAAGGTTTCAAATGAATCTTATCATATTCTTGTAATCAAAAAATTAATACATTAAGATAAGTTCATCATCACTGAAAAAATATAACGACATGAAAAAAATAACAAAATATTTGGCCGTAGCATTTTGCCTAACGCTGTGTTTTACCTCATGCAATAAATGGGATGTAAGCCTTGATCCAACCTGGTTTCAGACAGCAGATTTTTCAACTGAAGCTCAGTTACAAAACCAATTAGCTGCTGCTTATAATATCTTAAGTCAAGATGCTACTTACGGACAAGGTTTGTGGGGCTACATTAATGGGGGGACGGACGAAAGTTTCCGTTCTGGAACCACAGCTACGACTGCAGCTTTAACCCAACACTATAACATTGCTAATGATGAAGTAAACGTAAACACGCTTTGGCGACATTTGTATAGCGGAATTGAACGGGTAAATATTATTATGAATGTAGCAGACCAGCCTAAAATGGACGATGCAAAGCGAACAAGCCTAAAAGGGCAGGCTAAATTTCTGCGAGCCTATTATTATTACTTGCTAGTAACGCATTTTGGTGATGTACCTTTGAAGACTACACTTACATCAGACATGGGAATAGATTTTAATTTACCAAGAAAACCGTCAAAAGATATATATGCATATATTCTAAAGGAAATGATAGAAGCGGAAGCGATGGTTCCAACTATGGCGCAAGAAAATACCACATCAAGAGTGACTAAATCTGCTGTTCAAGCTATACTTGCTAGAGTCTGTTTATCAATGGCAGGTAATCCAATAAATGATGAAACTAAATATAAAGAAGCATTATTTTGGGCAGAGAAAGTAATTAAATCGAATGCTCACTCTCTTAATAATAGTCCTTTGGTTTTAGATTCTATTACGCCGGCCTATAGTAAATTGTTTGTCAATAACATGCAAAATAATAGAAGAGATAACAATGTTGCAGAGGGAATATGGGATGCTTCATTTTTATCTAAATCTGCGGCAACAGGAGCCTATGCGAATTTAACATACCCTGTAACTCAAACTTTAGGAGCAATCATGGGGGTCTACTCTACAATAGCGACACCTGGAGCGTTAGTGGGATTTTCTGGCGGTATTTATCGTTGTACACCAAAGCTTTATAAGCTATATGCTCCAGGCGATCAAAGACGAGACTGGGCAATTGCACCTTATGGCTATAAAGACGCAACTAAAAATAAGTATTATACTCTAAAAGTGAATATAACTGGTCCTACTGGAACAGGTGCGGCGGCTACCGCTATTGTGTCAAACACAGGAGCTATAACATCTGTACAAATCGATAATCCTGGATCGGGTTACACAACAGCTAATGTAAGTTTTACATCATACGCAACTAATAATACAAAAACACAAGCCGTAACGGCTACCGCAAATATTGCGACGGCTACAGCAACTGTAAGTGCTGGTAAGATAACCGCTATTACTGTTACAAAAGGCGGCTCGGGATATCCTACTGTTGGCGAAAGAACTGTTGGTAAGTGGCGTAGAGAATATGAACTAGAACTTCCTCCGGTTCGTCTGCAAAATAACACTTCTTGTAATTTTCCGATAATCCGGTATGCTGATGTTTTATTAATTGCGGCGGAAGCGGATTTAAAAGTAAATGGTGCACCTTCTATTGTGGCCGTTGAATATTATAATCAGGTGAGAAGGCGGGCATTTGGGTATGACTATAGAACGCCGGTACCTGTGCTTGATGTATCTACATTTGATATTCAGGATATCATGGATGAACGGTCTAGGGAACTTTGTTTTGAGGGGCAACGGCGCAACGATCTTATTCGTTGGGGTAAAATGGAAGAGGCAATGCAAGACCTTCTTGCCGCCAATACTACAGGCCTTGCAACTACCTATCAGGTAGCTGCCAATTTAGCTGCAAACAATTTTTTATCTAATCCTATAAAATATAAATTACTGCCAATTCCAGCGGTGGAAAGAAGTAGGAATAGGGCACTTACGCAAAATACAGGTTGGTAATCTTAATTATAACACTATGAAGAATATTTTAAAATTTTCGATGCTTCTTTTTATAACTGTAATTGTATCCTGTAAAAAAGATACTACTGATTCTCCAGATGGATTTAATATTTATATAGAAAAAACAATGTTTCATGTTGGAGATACCGCTGTATTTAATATTTCAGGTAGCCCGGATGTGATTGTTTTTTATTCGGGAACCGTTGGTAGCCGTTATAATAACAGAGAACGATTAACCAGTTCCGGCATTAATAAGCTTTCTTTTCAATCTTCAATGACAAATGGACTGCTGGCTAATGCTGAGCCATTGAGTTTACTGATTTCTACGAACCTAAATGGCTATGATGCCACTTCAATTGCTTCTGCTACATGGACAGATATTACAAATCGTAATACAAAATGGCCAACTTCTTTATCAACTGCTTATACTACATCAGATGCTGTTGATATATCTGATTTTAATACTGCCGATAAGGTTAATATTGCTTTTCGTGCTCAAGGCAAAAAGTATCCAAGTCAACCTCAGCGTAAGTGGTCACTTCAAAATATAACGCTTAATAATGTTTTGTCTGATGGTACAAATACTCCCTTATTCTCAACTTTTGCTAATACAGGTTGGGTTCAGTTGAGTGTGAAAAATAGTAATTCAGGTTTTAATGCTTGGAATGTCGGTGATTGGAATCAGTCATCTTTAACAGCTTCGGTAAATTCAAGTGGTGTAGTGCTCAGAAATGCTTATCCTATTACTTTTGATCCCGGAACTACGGTGAATAATGATGAAAATGACGATTGGTTAATCACCTCTGCAATAGATTTGAAAAAGACCAGACCTGATGCCGGAATTGTAATTAAAAGCTATCTTGACCTTCCTTTAAAACAACATTCATATGTGTTTAAAACTGCAGGTACTTTTAAAGTAGCATTCGTTGCCACTAATACTGATGACAAGAATGTCAAAAGTGTTGTTAAAGAAGTAACAATTATCGTAAATTAAGCTTTTTGGTTTGGTAAATACTTGTTTTAAATTTTATGGGCAGAGTAATTGAATTAGTTTTCTATATGATATTGTGCGGTGTGTTGTTAACTCAAAAGGCCAGTTCAAAAAAAATAACTAAGTTTTTAAAAAATAGCACTACCTCTTTGCAGGTGAAAAATAATTCTTCTGTATATCTTAAAGATAAGGATATAAGTTTAAAGAGATCTTTTTTTTTGGGAGTTACGGGTAAACTTTATCCAGTATTGAAGTTGGCAAATGGGACAACCATTCCATCGCAAACAGAAGATTTCGATGCTGACGGGAAATGGGATAATTTATTTTTTGTTTTAAATATTAAGCCAAAAAGTATGGTTAAAGTGTTTGTAGAATGGCAAACTCATAAACCAGTTTTTGTAGCACGGTCCACCATCCGATTCGGTAAGAGAAGTTCTTCGACTAGCCCAGTTGTTACACTTAAAAAAGATACATTTTATCCTTATATGTTGCCGTCACTACTAGGTTATGAGCCTTATCAGACAGATGGGCCTACTTGGGAAAATGACAAGGTTGGTTTCAGACATTATTTTGATGGAAGAAACTCGAAAGATCTTTTTGGTAAACGGGTATCTTGGATGTCGCCTAAAAATGTTGGACTTACATCCAGCGGTGCAGTTGAAGATAATTATCACGTTTTGAAAGATTGGGGTCGGGATATTTTACCTGTTGGTAATTCTGTCGGTTTAGGTGGAGTTGGGCTTCTTATCAATAAAAAACTAAATAGGCTTGGCGTTTTAATAACAGATACTGTTCACAATATAGACAGCACAAATTTTAATATACTTACAAATGGACCGGTAATGTCTTCATTTTCTTTAAAATACACTAATTGGAAGACAGAGGATGGACGTATTTATCAGATCTCAGCC
>NZ_SSHJ01000007.1:0-66468 GCF_005925345.1 Pedobacter ureilyticus | reverse complement strand
CTGTTCACAATATAGACAGCACAAATTTTAATATACTTACAAATGGACCGGTAATGTCTTCATTTTCTTTAAAATACACTAATTGGAAGACAGAGGATGGACGTATTTATCAGATCTCAGAAACTCCTGTAATTTGGCCAGGTAAATATGCTTATCAAAATAATGTAAAACTATCTGGCCTTCAGGGAGATGAAGAACTGGTAATTGGGTTGTCTAAATTAGCTACAAATCAATCAGTTGAGCTATTGCGATTTAAAAACTGGGTCATTCTTTATACGCATGATCATCAAAGTTATAATAAAGAGTTTATTATCGGTTTGGCTATTATGGTTCCTACTTCATCATACCTAGGTTTTGATCAAGCTCCAGAAGAGGGTAATTTTGCTTCAAGCTATTATGCAAGGTTAAAGTTGAGTGAAAATAAACCTTTAACGTACTATGCTTTGGGATGCTGGGAGGTATCTGATTTGAATTTTAAGTCCGAATTAAAATTTAAAGAGTACTTAACATTATTTGTCGAGCACATTGATGCTAAAATTACTCCTACGCTCTTGAACTAACCGCTGTCTCTCTATCTTAATTTTTGCTCAAAAATTCTCCGCCTATATCTTTCTTATTGTAGAGTCTCTTAATATTAGTTTTGCGGGAACGACTTTTTGTTGTATAGTCCGTTTGCGAGATGAGATATCGTTAAGTAATATATTAATTAGTTGTTGAGCCATTTCCTGTATAGGCTGAGCTACTGCCGTTATGCTTGGAGTGTATATATCAAAAAAATCATGATCATCAAAAGCAACTATAGAAATGTCATGTGGAATCTTCAAACCCCTATTATGTATTGCTTTAATTCCATGCATTGTTAAATAATTCGTAGCAAAAAATAATGCATCTAGTTGAATGTTATCTGCTAAAAAAGAAGTTATTTGTAAGATTGTTTGTTTTTTATCATTAGAAAAGGGAATTCTTAAGATATTGGGGGTTAGTCTATTTTCATTCATGGCGTTTACATATCCTCTTTTTCTTTCAGTCATTTGATTTTGGTCGGATTCGAGTTCTATGAAGGCTATATTTGCACATTTCGTTGTTATTAAATAGTTAATTGCTTTATAAGTGCTTTCATAATTGTCCATCACTACATAACTTGTATTAAAGTCTGTAAAAAATCTATCAAACAAAACAACGGGTATGTCATTCTGCATTAGGTCTTTTATCTCTTTTTCAATACCTACAGGAGGTGTTATGATAAATCCATCAACATGACGTTCTGCAAAAAGTTTAATCAGTTCTTTAGTTTTTTGAGTATCGTTTTCGGTACTGCAATAGATAATTTTGTAGCCGCTTTTATTAGCTAATTCTTCAACGTGATATGCTATTTGGGCAAAGAAGTAATCGGAAATCTTTTCAACCATTAATCCAATTGTAAAAGTCTTACCTGTACTCAGACTTTTAGCTAACTGATTTGGGCGAAAGTCATTCTCCTTAATGAATTTTATAACACGCTCCGTTAAATCCTTGCTTATCCTTTTTTCCTCCGCTTTACCGTTCAAAATAAAAGAAATAGTCGTTTTAGACACTTGAAGCGCTTTAGCGATATCATTAATAGAAAGCTTGTTTTTCATTAAAAAGTTATAAATTTTAGTTTTGCTTATTGTAGTAATTGAATATGGACATTTTAAATACTATGAGCAAATTACGTTTTTTTATTCTAATAATATTTTAATATTTAACTGGGAGTATATACCGCATCAAATCTAGGTTCAGTAGAAAAAGGCCCAATTGTAAAGTTTTATTTGGCAATTGGATATAATGAATTTTAATTTGCTAAACCGGTTTATAATGATTATTATTGTATATAAATATAAAACTTGTATGATTTTGCCGTGGATTAAAAGTAGTTACATTTACTAGTAACTCATAGATCTTTTGTTGGGTCAATCAATCTTGGTAATCCAAATGAATGTCTCAATTTTATGATCGAATTTATTGTGATTCGAGGTGGTCTATTCCAGGTAAAAAAAAGGTGTACTCATGAAAATTATTAAAAAAGTAAGTTTAAACTTCTGTTTTCTATTGCTGTTAATTTGCAATGCTAATGCTCAAATTCCTTTTGATGGGCTGGATGTGTATAATACAAAGAAACTTGATTTTAATCATAAAGAGTATGAAAACCCATTGATTAATAGTATTAATAGGGAGCCCTATGTTGCAACTTCGATATCTTTTTCAAGCGAAATAGAGGCGTTAAAACTGACTCGGTCCCAATCCTCAAGGCATAGATCTTTAAATGGCAAATGGAAGTTTAAATTTATAAAGGATTGGGATAAACTGCCAGTGGATTTAATGTCGCAAAACATAAATGATAAGAGCTGGGATAATATTCCTGTCCCTTCCACTTGGGAGGCACTAGGTTATGGCCCCCAAGTATATACAGGAGGAGGTTATGAATTTAGGCCGGTCAATCCTCCCTTTGTTCCTAGAGAAAACAATCATATCGGCATTTATGCACGTGATTTTGATATTCCTGAGGTATGGAATAATAAAAACATCATAATGAATTTTGCAGGTGTTCGCGGAGCATTTTACTTATATATAAATGGCAAGAAAGTTGGATATAGTGAAGATGGGACTCTACCTGCGATGTTTGATATATCTCCTTACCTAAGAATTGGGAATAACCGTGTATTTGTAAAAGTTTTGCGATGGAGCGACGGCTCCTACTTAGAGGATCAGGATCATTGGCGGTTTCATGGGATTTGTAGAGATGTAAGTTTAGAAATGCGTCCTGATGTTTATATAAGCGATTTTGCAGTATTAACTGAATTAGATAAAAATTACGAAAATGCGCTTTTGCGTATCAGACCGGTGATATCGAGAAGTAAACGGGTAGATGTTGCGGGATGGAATATCACGGCTAAACTTTTTGATTACAACGGAAAGCCATTTTCAAAAGTAAAAATGACAATGCCCGTAACGGTGTTTACGAGTGAAAAGTATCAACAAAATTACTGGCTTGCTAAATATATGGAGACAAGTGTTGATAAACCTGATCTATGGTCTGCTGAGACTCCGAACTTATATAAAATGGTTCTTACTTTGACAGATTCTTCCGGTAATGTCATCGAGTCAAGAAGTTGCGCTGTTGGTTTCCGAAAAGTTGAATTTAAGAATGGTCAATTACTTGTAAATGGTAAAAAAGAATATATCTACGGAGTAAATAGGCATGAGCATAATGCGTGGAAGGGCAAAACAGTACCTTATGAAGATATGGTTCGGGATTTAAAGTTAATGAAACAACATGGTATAAATTCTGTACGTACTTCACATTATCCTAATAGTCCGGAGTTTTATGATTTGTGCGATAGGTATGGGATATATGTTATGGATGAAGCGAATGTGGAAACATGTGGCGCTGATGCTGAAATATCAAATAATGATGTTTGGTTATATGCTCAGCAGGAGCGGGTAAGCGGTATGGTAAAAAGAGACAAGAACCATCCAAGCGTTATTTTCTGGTCGCTAGGGAATGAATCTGGTGTTGGCTCTAATCACGCCGCAAGAGCAGCTTGGGTAAAAGACTACGACCCAACTCGACCAGTTCATTTTGAGGCCTACCTACATAATGGTGGTTCAAAACAATATGGTAATGGTATTGACTTTATGTTAACGAATAGACCAGCTGTTTATCCTAAAGAGCCAGTTGCAGTAGATATGATAAGTACAATGTATCCTTCAATTGAAGGCCTAATTAATCTGGCTACTCAAAAGGATGAGAATAGGCCTGTTTTGATGTGTGAGTATGCGCATGCAAAAGGCAATTCATTAGGTAATCACAAGGAATATTGGGATGTTATTCGAAAATATCCAAGATTAATTGGTGGATATATTTGGGATTGGATGGATCAGAGCATGGTAAGAAAAGACAGTATTACCGGTAAGGAATATTTTACATCCTTGACTGCGACAAATGGATTGATTGGGGCTGATGGTTCTGTAAGACCTTCTCTGCAAGAGTGTAAAAAAATCTACCAATCGATAGCTTTTGCTTATGACTCTATTTCTAAGAAACTGATAATTAAAAACCTTTATAATTATATCCATCTTTCAGATTTTAACTTCCAATGGACATTAAAGTCAAACGGACAAATTATCCAAACAACACCTCTTAAAGAGATTAATATAATGCCTGGCGATTCTATTTCCTTTCCGATTAATTATAATTCAGGTAAATTATCTGGAGAAGTGATTTTGGAAATCAATGCAGTTTTGAAGAATGAAACAATTTGGGCAAAAGCTGGGTTCGAGGTAGCATGGGAGCAATTTATTGTAAAGCAGGAACAAGTAAATGCTGATTTTTCTAATAAAAGCAAGTTATATGGTGTATTAGTTGTAGATAAAAATCAGGAAGGTGTTGAAATAAGAAATGACAAGTTTAGCATCAAATTCAACAATAACACAGGGTTGATATCGAGTTGGACTTTGCTTGGAAAAGAGTTTTTGCAAAGTGGACCTCGTCTTAATCTTTGGAGGGCTCCTACTAATAATGATGGTGACTATCTGCCCAAAATGAGACGTGAAACGGTTAAACAGTGGGTTGGGGCAGGTTTGGATAAATTAGTCCATTCCTTGTTATCATTTGATATTAATCAACAAGAAGATGGATCTGTACTTGTGAAAACATCATTTCAAGCAAAATCCGTAGGTAATGCAAATTATGTGGATTATGAGACTTACTATACAATCTTTTCGTCTGGTAAAGTAAGAGTTGATACAAAATTGAAACCGGTTGGTAACGATTGGGTCTCTTTTCCTCGTATAGGATATGAACTAGTTGTAAAAAAAGAATTTGAGACGTTTTCATGGTATGGATTTGGTCCTCAAGAAGCTTACAACGATAGGAGCACAGGAGCTAAAATAGGTATATATTCAGGTTCGGTGGATGATCAGTTTGTGCATTATCCATATCCTCAGGCTAATGGTAACAAATTCCGCTGCAATTGGGCATCTTTGGTAAATGTATTAGGAAATGGTCTTGTAGCTGAGGGTTTACCTTACATAGATTCAAGCGTAATGCATTATACACAAGACAATTTAACTATGGCAGTAGACGAAAGCCAGCTTGAATATCAAGAAAATATAACCTGGCATATTGATTACAAAAATTATCCCATTGGAAACAGAAGTTGCGGGCCTCCACCTTTAGAGAAATATAAACTTTACGCAGAACCAGTTTCTTTTAGTTTCAATCTAATTCCTAAGACTAAAAAGTAATGTGATAATATTTAAATAAATATTTCAATGATGATGGAATGGTAAAAGAAAGGACTTTGTGTGAATCACCTAGAATCAAATTTAAGAACATGATGAGGAGACTGAAGATAAAAAAAATGATAATAAACCAGCTAATGCGAGTTTGAGCACCGGTTGGTTACAGTTAAGTATATAATAGAATAAATGACATTTAAAATAGGTTTCCAAAAATGAAACGGTTAGGTATTTTTTCAACTTTATTATTCATCACCTTTACATCCTCTGTTTTTTCTCAAACAGTTTTTAATCATGGAGATAAGCTTTTATTTGAGAGAGAAGATTTAATAAAAGTTGCTACATATGATTGGCCTGTTACTCTGATAAAGTACCGAATAACATTTGCAGGGGATGTGAATCTTGAAAAGCTGATCTTAACAAATAAACAAAGTAAACAAATTGTACCTATTCAATTATCGGAGTTAACAAAGGATAAGAATCAAAAGACTACTGCTAATGTTAACTTTTTGGCAACTTTGCCTTCCGGAGGAAGCTATTCTTTTGAACTTAGCGAAAGTAAGGATAGTCACTTGCTTGTTTCAGAGCAGGCAATAAGTCTTAAAAAGAACATAGATATAACCGAAATAAGTAATGGTAATATTCGTATTCGGGTTCCAAGCTCATCTGCTAAAAATCTAAACGAAGTTCCTGCACCTATTATTAGTATTGATAGAGGTAATGGGTGGATTGGAGAAAATCGCTTACTTAGTTTGTCTAAAAAGATCAGTAAAATTGAAAGTGCCATATTGGAGCGGGGACCACTGTTTATTACTTATCAGGTAAAGTATTGGTTTGAAAAAAATGGTTTCTATACGGCTAATCTTAAGGTAATTTCAGGCTATCCATTTGTTGAAATGGAAGAAAGTATGGAAGGATTAGACGAAGTAGACAATATATCACTTTCCATGAAGTGGGAAAAGTTTGATCCCAAAAAAAGATGGGCATGTCAATGGGACAGAGGTGGAGATATAGATAAAATTTGGCCGGCAATTGATAAACCAATTTACGTAGGTAGTACTAAAGAAGACCCACACTGGGTAGGTTCTGATTGGATAGAAAATGTCTCTAAAGAGATGATTTATAGATTATCTCCATATAGTGGAAATGGTGTTCGGGAAGCAGTTCCATTCATTAGCTTTTGGGACGACAGATTAGGAGGTGATGAACTGGGATTAATGGTTTACGACCATAGTAAATGGCAGGATAATGAATATGGCATTTGGCAAAATACAACTAAGCTTTCGGTAACCTTTAGCTATGATCAAGGTGTACTTAGTTGGAAATATCCTTTAGTAACCGGCACTCGGTCTACTGCCATAAGCATTTTCCTGGCCAGTGAAGGAGAAAAGAAGGTTAAAGAATTTGATGATGTATTAGGTACTATTTCATCGAAGGGGGAACCATTGTCTCCCGAAAAAATTCAGTATAGGTATTTACAATTACTTCATCAGCAATATTCAACATTGCATCTTGATAAAGTAAAAAACTGGATATTATCATATCCCGAAAATGCAAAACGTCCAAATAATCCTTTTGGCGTTGTAGCTAAAATTGATCCTAAAAATTATTACAAAAATTTATTAAAATCCTCGTTTGTTTATTACCCTTTAGGGACAAATGTCTATCCCGGAGTTGTTAGTATAGACCATCGATATGTCTACGCCTGGGCCGTTGAAGGATATCTTAATAATTTTAAGCAACTTTCCGAAACGCAAAGAAAAACAGTGGAAGCACTATTTCTAGTGGCTGCCTATGTAAATACTCAAGAAGATATTAACGCAATAAGAACTGCAATGGCTGGTACTCCGAATATGTCAGCGGACGGTTTCTGCGTCCCTTCTCAATCTGCATATTTGTTTCCTGAACACCTAATGGCAAAGGAATGGTTAGACCAATATGAGAAAACAATCGAACTGAATGGTCTTTTCTATACCAGACCAGATGTTAAAGCATTAGAATCCAAAGGTGGAAGATGGGCGGAGAGTCTTGCTTGTTACAACTGGGCATATTTTAGACCGATATCGTTCGCAAATATGGCAGGAGTTTATACAGATGGGAAAAATCGATGGGCAAATCCATATCTCGCAAAGAGAGGCCGATGGATGTCTGACATGCTAACTGCTCCTATTTATAACCCAAATCCAGAAAGTCGTTTAAAAACTAAAGAGGAAGATTGGGCGAAAAGAAAAGTACTTCCTGATAAATGGAAGCAGGGAGACAAATTAATAGAGGATTTAGGTTTCAATAGACAATATCCGGCTCATGGGGCACACGGTTACGGGACAACATTACCACCACCTATTTCTCTATGGGAAACTGCAGTATGGATGAAGAACTATGATCCAATCTTAGCTGAAAATCTTTTTTGGACAGGCAAACCTGGAGAGGAATTCGAGTCAAATAAAACACATACCGACTGGGCAAGGACATTTTCTGAGAGATTCAATTTAAATAATAATGGCACTAACCCTCACTTAAAAAGTGTTAAATATACAGGACATGGATTTGTATTGAGGTCTGGTGTAGATACTCCTGAAGAACTTTCTATACATCTAGATCAGGTTGATGCTGGACCTAACTACAGATGGGGAAATCAAGCAGAAGGTGGCTCGGGTAGTATCTATTTTTATGCGCGTGGGAAGATATTTACAGGTCATGAAAATGAAGCTAATGGTGATCATATACAAAATGATGTGGATGGTGTATCCAATTTTGGTGTAATGAAGAACGGTGATTATCGTTCTATTGGGGCAAATGTTCTAGAAAAGCCACTTTACGATTTAGAGGTTGCACAACTTGCTGAACTTAGATCAGATAATAAAGGAAAGGAATCTTATTCATGGCCGGAATATTTGTCAAGGAGTATCATGTTGGTAGGCACAGATTATTTTTTAGTTTTCGATGAGGTAGGAACAAAATGGCGTCCTGCTCACCGTTTTTCATGGGCAGTGGCTAAAGACCATAATTTCCCTAAAATTGTATTTCTCAATGGAAAAGCCAGAGAAGATCATTGGGGAAAGTCAGAGACACGTATGGCCAAATCATTTCATAGAGATGCTAACGGATCATCGCTCGTTCTAGTTAGTCATAAAGCTGATGAGGTATTTATTGACGGTTTTCGGGAAAATCAGGCTCCTTTATTAAATAATCCGTTCATTGTAGAAGCTACTCCGTTAAAAAAAGAGAAATTTATAAAAGGAGTGGTGCCTGTAAGAACTAAAACTTCTAAAGATTTGGTTTTTCGCGATGGCGATTTAATTGAATTTAATGCTGACGAAGCGAAATTTACTGGAAGATCTGGTGTAATTCGTCGTTTTAATGACGGTGAAATACATTTGTCCATGTTTTCCGGGAATTTAATTGGGACAGGAGAATTTACTTTCCAATTAGATAAGGACAATACAGGATTATCGGCGATTTTAAAAAAATCTGGACAAATTTCAGGTAAATTTAAGGCTAAGGTAGATACTAAATTAATTATCTCTGGAACTGTTGGGAATAGGAACTTTTATATAGATGGAAAGTCAGCTCACCAGAATAAACTAGGTAAAAAAGTAGAAATATCTCTGCCAGCTGGGGAGTATAGATGGGAATTTACAGATGACAATCCGGTTCCAGAATCTCCTAAAATAGTACGCACGGAGTATTTGAAAAAAGGAGTAAAAGTATATCTTGAATTTTCAGATGGGGTAATAAACGGACAGGCAGAGATTTCTGAGGATGGGGGGATGACTTGGAAAAAAGGCAATAAAATTACGCAAAGTACTTTTGTGCTTAATGAGTATAAGCAGGAGAAAATCCATGTTCGTGTACTAAGTATTGCAAAAGGTAAGTCTAGTGTTCCTTCTCAGGAATATCCAGTTTATTTTATTAAAGAACTTCCACATTATCCTGAGGGACTAAGTCTCAAAATAGCTGAAAATAGAGTGTCTATTTCTTGGGGTAAAGTTCTAGGTATTACGAGTTACCGCCTATATAGAAGGGAAATTGGATCTAAGAACTTCTTGAAAATTTACGAAGGAATCTCTAATAGTTTCGAAGACAAAAGTATTTTAGGTGTTCAAAAGCCATATTTGCTCCCTGGCAAACTTGATAATTTGCATAACGATAGAAAGGCTCTTATTGTTTATGAATATGCTGTATCATCTGTTACCGGAAAAGGAGAAGGAGAGCTATCTCCAATACGAAACTCTGATCCCTCATCATGGCTCAATTGGTATCCTAAAACAGATTTAAGGTTCAAAAGACAATCAGCTTTTTGGCTTCCTCCTTATGTGAAATCTGTAGATATTCCTGAAAAATTTTATCCGGAATAGAGTAAAACAAATAAAGATTTTTAACCTAAAAACTTAACCTAAAATTAGACCAATGAAACCAATATTGTTATTGCCGCTTACACTTTGTTTTGTTATTTACATTTTTAATCCATTTATAAATAACTCTGATAAAAAACGATATATAAATACTTCATTTGAAGAAAAGTATAATGCTTATGATTTAGACAATTTTCCAAAGAAGTCTGATCCTTTAGTAATTGGTAATCTTGTGGCCGATCGTTTTTTAGAGCAACCTCATTCCCAATACGGTAGTCCGCTTCGTATTAAGGAACCACGCACACAAGTTACATATCCGGACGTTTGTACATGGCTCGGTGGCTTTTGGTTTGCCAAGGCCACTAAAAATAAAAAATTATTTAAACGTTTTGAAGACCGCTTTCAACCACTGTTCTCAACCGAATCTCATCTTCAACCAAAACCAAATCATGTAGATAATAACGTCTTTGGTACCTTACCGTTGGAGCTGTATATGGCAACGAAGGATGAACGTTATTTAGATATGGGGATGATGTACGCAAACACTCAATGGGAATTACCCAATGAGAATATCTCTTTAGTTGAAAAAGAATGGGCGAATAAAGGATATTCTTGGCAAACGCGTATTTGGCTAGATGATATGTTCATGATCACCGCTATTCAAGCTCAAGCATATCGTGTAACGAAAAATATGAAATATATAGATCGTTCAGCTAATGAAATGCTGGTTTATTTGGACTCAATACAACGTCCAAATGGCTTGTTTTACCATTCACCAGAAGCTCCATTTGTATGGGCTCGAGGAAATGGTTGGATGGCTGTAGGCATGACCGAGTTACTACGTATTCTTCCTGAAAACAATGTTGACAGACCTGTAATTATGAAAGCGTACAAGAAAATGATGGCAACATTAAAAGGCTATCAGGACGAAAATGGGATGTGGAAACAATTGGTAGATGATCCTACAATGTGGGAAGAAACATCTGGAAGTGCAATGTTCACCTATGCGATGATTGTAGGTGTGAAAAAGGGTTGGTTAGATAATAAAGAATATGGTAAAGTTGCTCGCAAAGGTTGGATAGCATTAACTGGATTTTTAGAAAAGAACGGGGATATAAGAAGTGTTTGTGAAGGTACGAATATCGGTGCAACGAAAGAGCATTATCGTAAACGTTTGCAGTTGACTGGCGATCTCCATGGTCAAGCTCCTATGCTTTGGTGTGCATATGCACTAACTACTAAAAATTTATAAAATTATTCTATGTTAAAAAAAATCAAATTCTGTATAGTTGGATTCTTATCTATTATAGTCCAGTCAAAAGCACAAACTAATGATTCTTTTCCTCAGTTAGGAAAGAATAGTGTAAAGGAGGTGATAAACGCTATGACTGTAGAGGAAAAGGTTCTCATTCTTATGGGACTGGGTAAAGATAACTGGGAAAGGCCACCAAAAGATAATTGGTCTCTTTTTGTTGCTGGTATCGGTGGAAGGACATATGCCATCCCAAGGTTAGGAATCCCTTCAGTGATTTTTGCAGATGGACCGGCAGGTTTACATATAAGTCCAAATCAAATTGTAGGAGCTAAGGCTGAAATGGAGATGCAGGCATCAGAACAAAAGCGAACCAGCGAACTAGATAAAACCAGAAAAAAGATTAAATCCTCATATTATTATTGTACTGCTTTTCCAACAGAAACTGCTATTGCTTCGTCTTGGAATGTTGATCTCGTAGAAAAAGTTGGAAAAGCTATGGGGAAGGAGTCCTTGGAATATGGAGTAGACGTTATTCTTGCGCCAGCAATGAATATACAGAGAAATCCGCTATGCGGAAGAAATTTTGAATATTATTCCGAAGATCCATTGTTATCTGGAAAACTCGCATCTGCTTTAGTTAAGGGTATTCAGCTTGATGGAGTTGGTGCTTGCGTCAAACATTTCGCTGCAAATAATCAGGAAACTAATAGGCATAGTTTTGACCCTCTTGAAGTAGGGACAGGATGGCATCGTCTTCTGGATAAACCAACAATCAATGCTGTTATATCGCAAAGAGCCTTACGCGAAATTTACTTAAGAGGGTTTGAAATTGTTACTAAAGAGGCCCGACCAAAATCAATAATGTCATCTTACAATCGTCTCAACGGTTTTTATACTTCAGAGTCTAAAGAATTATTAACAAATATTCTAAGAGATGAATGGGGTTACAATAGTTTTGTGGTTACAGATTGGCGGGCTGGGATTGATGTCGCGGCTCAAGTAATGGCAGGAAATGATCTTTTTATGCCTGGACGTTATCAGTACGAAGAGTTGATAAAGGCGATTAAAGATCGTAGATTAGATTTGAGCTCAATAGATATGAATGTAGAACGAATTTTAAATTTTATTCTAACAACACCTCGATTTAAAAGGTATGAGAATTCAAATAAACCGAATCTATCAGAACACTCGAAAATAGCTTACCAATCTGCATTGGAAAGTATTGTATTGCTGAAAAATAAAAACAGTACTCTCCCACTTAAAAAAGTGAAAAATGTGGCCCTTTTTGGAAAAACATCTTATTCATTTATAACTGGGGGCACAGGTAGCGGTGAGGTAAATTATAAACATGCTGTATCTATTCTCGAAGCTTTTAAAACAGGCGGATATAAATTATCAAAAGTGCTTGAAATGAAGTACATGCAATTTATTGATTCGGTAAGAAATAATTCAACAGATAAAAAAATCAAGCAATCTGTCGATTTTCATGATGAGATGAGTATCTCTTCTGAAATTATAAAAGACCAAGAGAAAAATACTGAAGTTGCTGTAATCACGATTGGGCGCAGTTCAGGTGAAGGATTTGATAGAAAAGTTGATAATGATTTTAATTTAACCAGAAACGAAAAAGAACTTATAAATAAAGTGTCTGATATTTATCATAAGGCCGGAAAAAAGGTGGTAGTTGTCCTTAATATCAGTGGAGTTATAGAAATGGATAGTTGGCGAAATTCTGTGGATGCCATCGTTCTTGCCTGGCAAACCGGACAGGAGGGGGGTAATGCAGTTTTAAATATTTTGAACGGAAAGGAAACGCCTTCTGGTAAATTGGCGGTTTCATTTCCAATCAAATATGCTGACGTTCCATCCTCCGACCCTAAAATGTTTCCTGGTATCCCTATTGAGAATCCTGTTAATGCGCTTTATAATGAAGGAGTCTATGTAGGCTATCGTTACTACAACACTTTTAATATCCCTACTGCATATGAATTTGGATTCGGAATGTCTTATACACAATTTGAATACTCGAATCTTAAATTAAGTGACACAATATTCAAAGATAAAATAAGGCTGAGCTTTACTGTTAAAAATATTGGAAAATTTTCCGGAAAGGAAATAGTACAACTTTACATTTCGGCTCCAAAATCTCAATTAGACAAACCTACTTACGAATTAAAAGGATTTGAAAAAACAGTTTTATTGAAACCAAATGAAAGCCAACTTATAATAATAGATATCTCTCCTAAACTACTATCCTCGTTTTGGAGTGGAAAATCTGCATGGATTGCAGATAAGGGTATCTATGAAGTTTTAGTAGGTTCATCTTCTAAATCTATAGACTTACGATCATCTTTTAATTTAAATAATGATATCATGGTAGAAAAGGTAAATAACTATCTATACCCAAATTATATGTTAAATGAGTTAAATTCTAGTACTAACTAATCTAAAATCTAATAAAATGAAGCGAAAAATTTTAATTATTATTACTTTATTTCTTTTTCAATCATTGGTGCGAGCTAATGTGAAGCCTAATGGTCTGTTTTCTAACAATGCAGTTATTCAGCAAGGAGTTGCAGTTCCTGTTTGGGGTGTCGCTGATATTGATGAAAAAATAACTATAGAATTTGCTGGTCAAAAAATAAGTGTTACTACAACTAAGGATGGTAAATGGAATGCGAAACTAAAACCTTTAAAAGCTGGTGGACCTTATGAAATGATAATAAAGGGAAAGAATACGATTATATTATCTAATATAATGGTTGGTGAAGTATGGTTATGTAGTGGACAGTCAAATATGGTCTATCAGGTTGAGCGTATAGTCCCTGAAGGAAACTCTCAAAAATTAGCAGATGTTCTAATTGAAGCGGCGAATTATCCAGAAATACGACAATTTTCTATCCCTCTATCCAATTACACATCTATTCCAGAAACAGCTATTGATATCAATGGCGGATGGGATATCTGCAACTCACAATCTGTGAAGAAGTTTTCTGCAGTAGGATATTTTTTTGCCAAAGACCTGTATAAGAAATTAAATGTTCCTATTGGAATCATCAATTCTTCCTACGGTGGTACAATGATAGAACAATGGATCGCGAAGGACTATTTAATGCAATCACCTGAATTAGAGAAAACCCTTAAAGATTACGAACGTAATCTAAACCAATTCCCATCTCGCTTAGAAAAGTTTCAGTTAGATGAACCTAAGTTATTAGAAAAATGGAGAAGTGACTCAGAATTGGCAAAAAGCGAGGGCAAGGAGCTTCCACGTAAACCGATGCCTCCACGCCATCCTGCATCTAGCGGAGGTCCAACAGGTTTATATAATGCGATGATTGCACCGTTGGCACCGTTTGCAATCAAAGGAGTTGCCTGGTATCAGGGTGAACAAAATGCAAGTAGAGGAATGCAGTACCGTCAGCTACTTCCAACGTTAATAAAGAACTGGCGTACAACCTGGTCTAATCAAAATTTGCCATTTATTATTGTACAGTTGCCTGCACATAGAAATCTTAAGCCCGAGTTAAGGGAGGCTCAACTGCTTACAACCAAAGTAGTTCCTAATACCGCTTTGGTGGTTACCACAGATTGTCATACAGATACAACTGATATTCATCCGCGTAATAAGCAACCTGTTGGAGAACGTCTTGCTGTTGCAGCCAGAGGGCTAGCATACAACGAAAAAATTGAATTTCAGGGCCCAATTTACGAATCACATAAAGTTGAAAGAAATAAAATTGTTTTATCTTTTAAGCATGTTGGTAAGGGTTTAACAACGAATGGGAAAGACCTTAAAGATTTCTTTATCGCAGGACCTGATAAAAAGTTCTATCCTGCCAACGCAGTCATAAAAGATAATAATGTGGTGGTCTATAATGATAATGTTAAAATTCCCGTTGCTGTACGTATGGGATGGAACACTACTCCAATAATAAACCTTTATAATAAAGAAGGGTTACTTGCTTCTCCTTTTAGAACTGATGTCGAATAATTTCAACTCTAAGTTACTCAATGTCTTAGGATTTGATTTTTTTCAAAAAGAGAACATAAAGAGGTTGTTTTTTGAAAAAAATCAAATCTATATCAAAATGTTTGCTATAATTTAAGGGTTTCAATGCAATATTTTCAATAATTGAATTATTATGCTAAACCGGTTTATTAATTTTTTATATTTGAATAACTAATTTAAAATCATGAACAAAATAAAACTACTTTTTTATCTATGTGTACTTATATATTTTAGTGCTAGAGAAGCAAATGCTCAAAATTTAATAGATGACATTTCTCAAAAACCTAAAGCGGCATATTCAACAAGAATCTTAAAAAAAGATTACAGTGGACCGGTTATGCAAGTTAGGAGAAGTTCAGATAATCAGCTGGTTGATGTTTATTTTGATGCTTCAGGAAAATTGTCTTTAAAATCTCCTGTTTCTGTTGAGGGTGGAGGAGTTGCTACAAAATTAATTCTTGAAAATTGGGTAGGAAAAAACTCTGCTTTCGTTACGACATGGTATGATCAGAGCGGTAATGATAATCATGCTACTCAAAAAAATATAGCATTTCAACCACGGGTAATAAACGAAGGTGCTATTGAGTCTTTAGCAAATGGAACTCCGTCATTAAAAATGTTGGGTGGTGCTACTGGTGGTAATGGTTTTAATTTACCATTTAATTTATCTGGTGTTTCTGATCTAAGTATTATTACTGTATTAAAACAAGATGGTAACCTAACTATCGGAAATCATATTTTCGGTACAAACGGACCTACAGGTAAGACACCAGGTAAGCTTCAGATCATGTATTTTTCACCTAACATTTTTGCTGTTCAGTCTTCGAGTATGTTGAAATTACCTGTAAGCCCTTCAGAACTATATTCGGTGCGCTTTAAAATCACCTCAGAAGCTGATGGTACAGTGCAAATTACCGCTGGCAAAAAAACTAGTGCGACTGTCAGCGGACTCTTGACCATACCTTTTGATAGCTCTAATCCTACACTGTATCGATTTGGAAACGCTGTTTACAATCGGAATTTTGAAGGTTTAAGTCCTGAATTTATAATTTATACTAACGCATTAAACGATGTGGATGCAGCGAAATTAATTTCTGGTCAGAATTCGTTTTTTGGGTCAAAATAAGTCCAACTAACAAAACTAGTATTATAACAGTAAATATTAAACGAAAATGAAAAAACAAGTACTGTCATTGGTCAAGATACTAGTATTCTTGCTAGTAATTGCTTTAAATCCTACCAGCCTAAAAGCACAAAAGCTTTTAGATAATTTATCTACCCAACCAACCCTGGCATATTCTGTAAGACAGATTAAATCTTCATATACAGGTCCAGCTGTTCGTATAAGACGCGATAATGATAATCAACAGGTAGACGTATATTTTAATGCAGATGGTGTCATAACTTTAAATTCTACTGTTTCTGTTGCTGGAGGCGGTGTAGCAACAGAAACTTTATTAAGCACATGGGTTGGTAGTGCTTCTGCTTTCATTACAACATGGTATGATCAAAGCGGAAATGCTAATCACGCAACGCAAACAACAACAACTTTTCAACCTCGAATAATAAATGCGGGCGTTGTTGAATCTCTACCTAATGGAATGCCTACCTTAAGAATGTTAAGCGGTGCGCTTGGAGGAAATGGATTTAATTTGCCAATTACTTTAGCGAATGTTAATTCTATGAATTTGTTTATTGCAACAAGGCAAGACGGAAATACTACTAATGGAAATCATCTTTTTGGCACAACTGGCCCAACTAGCGGTTCAGCAGGAAAACTTCAAATTCATTACAATTCTGCAGTAACTTTGGGTGTTCAATCTGCTACCAGCTACAGTACAAATAGACTGGCCATAACCAGTGGTAGCTTTGTGAGTGCAAGATTTAAATTGACCGCTGCTGATAATGGAACGGTACAAGCATTCTCGTCATCTAAATCAAGTTTACCGGTTTTGTCATCCTTAACAACGGCATTAGACGCAACAGTGCCATCTATATATCGTATTGGTAATGCTAGTTATGCAAGAAATTTTGAAGGAGTAAGTCCCGAGCTAATTTACTTTGCCTCTTCAGTAAGCGAAGCTGATGCTGCAACAATTCTTGATAATCTTAATAGTCAATATGTTTCAGTTGCTCCGGTATCATCTGCGGCAACAAACATATCAAGTACTGGTTTTACCGCAAACTGGACTGCACCAACCGGAGGGCTTCAAGAAAACTCAACCTATACATTTCAATATTCCACCACCTCAGACTTTACATCAGGGAATGTGCTTACTACTAATTTGTCATCTACCAGCAGAAGTATTTCTGGACTAAGTGCTGAGACACAATATTGGTATAGAGTTCTTGTAAATACAGGAACTGGCGGAGGTGACGGCGGCTGGTCAGCTACCCAAACGCTGACAACAAGTGCTACTCCTCTTCCAATTAGTTTGAAAAGTTTTACAGTTAAAAAGGCGGACCAAGGTGCCGAATTAAAATGGTCAACAGCTTCGGAAAACAATAATGATCATTTCGATTTAGAACGTTCGTTAGATGGCAAATCTTTTGTACTCATTGGTTCAATAAGTGGAGCAGGTAACTCTTCAACTATTAGAAATTATTCATTCATCGATAAATATCCCTCTGTGGGTACGAACTACTACCGTTTGAAACAGGTAGACAAAAATGATGACTTCACCTTATCTGATCTGGTTCATTTGGATTATAATTTTTCGGCTGTGAAAATCAGTATATACCCAAATCCGGTAACAGATATTATTCATATTGATTTAAAAACTAACACTTCATCTGATTATTTAATAAAGATCTCAGATTTGTCAGGAAAGTTTATAAAAGCCATTCGTTCAAGTAATAAACTGCCAGAATTTAATGTAGCTGAACTCATTCCAGGAATTTATGTTATTGATATTCTGAACAGTTCCACCAATAAAAGCATTACCCGTAGTAAGTTCGTTAAATTATAATGATTAAAAATTTCATCTGAGATGAGAGTCTCAGATGAAATGTAAAAGAACCGTAACGAAATATTTTAATAGTATCTCTGTTGCTTTTTTCTTGGTGATACCAACATAATACTAACTTATTATAAACCTATTATGAAAACGTTTACTTGTAAATTTCATAGTCTGCTAATTATGATCAGCGCTGTGATAATTGTAATTAGCATGAGTTTTTCTCAGTTGACTGCCCAAGCGCAAGGGGCAAGTTCGGCTATATTTCCGATGGATTTTGTTCCACACGAAGAAACATTGTCGCAAGTTTATGCTCGAGAAACACGTTTAATAGATGCCGATAGTGCCTTTTTTATAGGATATAATACTGCTGTTACCAACGGAACTGTCTCTACCTGGGTGAATAATTATTTATCACCTATTAATCTGGCTGCGGACAAGGTTGGAAGTACAAGTTATTATCATGTGGTTGATTTATTCGAGCTTACTAAATTCGCTATTGATTATAATCATCGTGAGCTTGATTCCATATTAATCAGTAAGCTTGCTTATGCTCATGCTTTGTGTTTATCAACATTTAAAGTAGAATCTCAAAATGATATTAATGCTGGTGGTACAGGGTATCCATTTGATTTAAATACAGTTCATCCAGCAAATAGCTTTTTAAGTTCTGCTATTAGTTTGAAGCTCTTAGGGGCCTATAATGGAGCTGTTAAAGACTCAACAGAATCATTTATTACAAGATACGTTGAAAATAAAGGTCAGTTTGATGGTTTTTACCAAACTACAGGATATAATAAAGAGATTTTTATGTGTGATATTGGTTCTAATATATTGTATTTATATCAGTCTGAACCAACTAAGTACCCTAAAACTAAGCAAACCTTTGAGTCATTTTGGTTGGGCTTAACCCAAGCTTCCTATGATGGCGACAATTCACCGCATTATGATGCCTCGACAGGTATTTGGACTGCTTTACGAATGGCATTGTTGCATAACAGGTTAAATGATCTAAAAATAAGAAATGATTTTCTGAGGATGCTTACCCGTATGGCAAAAACCGTTATGAGTAATGGAGAAACAGCTAAATGGTCTAAAAGTATGGGAGGACCGTTAAACAGTAACAGGCAACTGACTAATGATGCTAGCGATGAACTCTCTTGGACATTGAAAATGGGCTATAAATTATTTAATGACCCTTTCTTGTTATATGTTGCCAGAAAATATGAAGACTTACGTTTAAGTGGGGGCGTTGCATCGTGGCAGGCAAGCAAACGTACCAAGGTTTATCCTGTGGGTATAAATTATTCCTCGGTTCGTAATGTTGTTCCAGGAGTAAATACTCCTCTAAGTTTTGTAACAGACCGTCTAACCTCGAAAACGCAATATAACGGGTTATTATTAGGAAGAGGTGACACCAACACGAAATTGGTTCAGGATAAAATGATCCTTTCGACGGGGCGGCATCCACGTTCACCGTATTTTATGATGGATATGAGCTACACTCAAAGTAAAGCTTCGGTTGATCAGCGCATAGGTGCAGATAACCTAATTTTTGATGGGACACATTTATGTACATATCTGGATCGTCCGGGAAACGGAAACCAAATCAATCGTCCATTTCTTTGTCCTAATAACTACACCTATCCGCTAGTAAACGCAACCTTCGGTGAAGCTGCTCCTTCTGCTGATTATAATACGAAAATGGGATTTAATCCTTCATTTGATTATGTACTGCAGAGAGATTCCGCATTTAATATAAATGAAAATACTGCCTATGGAAGTGTAGAATATAGTAAATTTCAATATAACGGAGTTTCAGCAAAACGTGAAGTTATGCTGTTGCATAACGGGATTTTAGTGGTTCTTGATAGAATGAAAGCATCTTCTGCGTATGCAGGAGGACATAATGCCGGGGTGATTTATCAAGTTTGGCCTTCTATCCAAGCACAAGACACTGCAAAGAGATGGGTTTTGCAAGGGCAGCACTTACCTACTTTAGTGGATAAGACTGCTAATCCAAACGGTCACAACACACTTTATTATTTCCCACAAGTGGGAAGTGCCACACAAGCAAGTATACTAACTGATCCTAACCTTCCGAGAAACGCCATTTGCAAGGCGTTTTCTGTCAGTAAATCAATAAGTGCTAATGATTCAGTTAATGTACTTTCATTAGTCATTCCTGTTCGTAACACCTCTTTAGTAAACACGCTGATAAGTGCAATTAAAACAAGCGAGAGTAATGGTACATTCACAATTCTCCTTCCACAAGACTCTGTTACCGCTAAATTCATAACATTCAAACCTGGCCAAGTGCCTACAATCATAGACTCAGCTGTTGTTGATACATTAGCGTTGTTACCTAAAGGGATATTGGATAGTTTGGCATCTTCCCCGACCGCATCTTATTCTGTAAGACATCTTAGATCCGGTTATCTAGGAGCGGCAATGCGGGTAAGAAGAAGTAATGATAATCAATTGGTTGATGTATATTTTGATGGAACAGGCATAGTTTCTTTGAGTTCCAAAGTTTCAGGAGCCGGAGGTGGTCCCAAATCAAGTAATTCGTTAGGTACTTGGGTTGGTAGTAATTCTGCTTACGTCACAATTTGGTACGATCAAAGCAATAATAATAACGCTACTCAAACAACTACAGCTTATCAGCCACGAATTATTAATTCGGGAGTAATCGAATCACTGCCCAATGGTATGCCTGCCCTAAAAATGCTGAATGGCGCAACGGGAGGCAACGGGTTTAATTTTACATTTAACCTGTTAAACTTGAATAATATCAATGCTTTTTTCGCCTTAAGACAAGATGGTAATACAGCAAACGGGAATCATTTATTCGGAACATCAGGTCCAACCGGTGCTACAGCTGGTAAGCTTCAAATACATTACTATAACGCTACACAATTAGGAATGCAATCTTCTGCCACTTATGGCTCTAGCAGATTGCCTATTACATCAGGAAATTTCTTAAGTGTACGATTTAAAGTAACTGATGCTGCTTCAGGAACCGGTCAGATTTTAACTTCTTCAAAAACAGGTGCAACCGTAACAAGCCTCCTGACTACATCTCTAGACGCAACGGCACTAACCCTATTCAGGTATGGTAATTCTGCCACTGTTCGAAATTTTGAAGGTGTAAGCCCAGAATTTATTTACTACGGTTCTTCTTTAAGCGATGCTGATGCAACTATTATTATGAATAACCAGAATAATAGTTTTGTGCAGAAGGCGCCAATATCAGGAGCTGCTACAGCTGTGACTACGAATGCATTTACCGCAAATTGGACGTTACCATCTGGTAGCGCACCTTCATCATATACTTATACCCTACAGTATTCTTCAACGTCTGATTTTTCTTCTGGAACCACTACCATTGCGAATATCTTAAGCAGCCAAACAAGTAGAACTATTACCGGATTAAGTCCTAATACCGATTATTGGTATCGTGTATTGATTAGTGTTTCAGGACCTGGAGGCGGAGAAAGTGGCTGGTCTGTTGTTCGTACCTTAAAAACATTAATAATCATGCCTATTAGTTTGGTGGATTTTAATGTTAAGAAAACAAGTTCTGGTGCACTATTGAACTGGAAGACCGTTTCAGAAAGTGAAAACGATTATTTCGAAATTGAACATTCTGTAAACGGTAAGAACTTTGCTTCGATAAGTAAGGTCAACGGAGCAGGTAATTCGTCTAAACTGCTGGCTTATAATTTTGTAGATCGCAATCCAGCAGCCGGATTGAATTATTACCGTTTAAGACAGGTAGACATCAATGGCGATTCAGATTTTTCGAATTTTGTTTCTTTGAATTATAGTCTTTCTATAGGGGATGTAAACATATACCCTAATCCGGTTGCAGATATTTTGCATATAGATATGGCGACTACTTCCGAAAAGGAATTCTCTATTAAAATAATCGACCTTTCTGGTAAAATTTCAAAAAGATTTAATCTTAGGAGTAGTAAGGTTGAGGTAAATGTAAACGATTTGCAATCTGGTGCTTATTTGGTTGAGGTTACTGACACTTCTACCCAAAAGCGATTAGTTCTAAGCAAATTCATCAAGCAATAATTTTTAGTCGCATACACCTGTTTTATGAACATATTAAAAAGTGTTTCCAAAAAATATCTGCTTTGCTTGATGTGTTTTTATTCATTCAACGTACATGCGCAGAATACATTAGATAGTCTCTCATCGCAACCAACTGCCGCATATTCAACAAGGCTGTTAAGTTTAGCATATACCGGTCCTGCAATGCAGATAAGACGATGCAACGACGGCCAATTAGTAGATGTGTTTTTTGATGGGGCGGGAATAATTTCTTTGATGTCTCCTGTTTCTGTTGCAGGAGGAGGCCCTGCAACAGAAACACTGTTAGGTACTTGGGTAACTGATAATTCTGCTTATGTAATGATTTGGTACGATCAAAGCGGCAATGGTAATAATGCAACACAAACTATAGTTGCTTATCAACCTCGTATTGTTAACGCCGGTGTGGTTGAAGCATTATCCAATGGAAGGCCAACTGTGAGGATGCTAAATGGCGCAATAGGAGGTAATGGGTTCAACTTGCCATTTAGTTTATTAAATGCCGCAGACATAAACGTATTTGTCGCGTTGAGGCAAGATGGTAATACTACAATTGGTAATCATATTTTCGGAACCAGCGGACCGACGGGAGCAACGCCTGGTAAATTACAACTGCATTATTATAATACTACTCAGCTCGGCATGCAATCTACAGTTGGTTATGGTAGCAGCAGGCTTTCAGTTATTGCAGGAAGTTTTATAACCGCGAGGTTTAAAATCACGCCAGATGCTGGTGGTACTGGGCAGATATCGAATTCATCTAAAGTTGGATTGCCTGTTACTGGACTATTGGGGACATCATTGGATGCAAGTCCTTTAACATTGTTTCGAATAGGTAATAATACGTATTCCCGCAGCTTTGAAGGCGTCAGCTCAGAAGTTATTTGCTATATATCCCCAGTTACTAACGCAGATGCAAATAAGATATTAAGCTATCAAAACAGCAGTTTTGTTCAAGCTCCGCCAATATCAAACGCTGCTACTGTGATTAAAAACAATGGCTTCACAGCAAGTTGGGCTGCACCGTCAGGTGGAGTTTCTTCCTCGACGTACACCTACACTTTACAGTACTCTACTACCGCAGATTTTTCTTCTGGAAATGTCTTGATCGCGAATATTGCTAACACGGTGTTTAGTAGGATTATAACAGGTCTATCTTCAAACACATCGTACTATTATCGCGTATTAATCAATATCCCGGGAACGACCGGGGGCGATAGTGGTTGGTCTGCAGTTAAGAGTGTTACAACCATGGCTGTTTTACCAATCAGCTTAACAAATTTTGATGTTGAAAAAACAAGCAATGGCGCATTATTAAATTGGAAAACTGCTTCAGAAACGAATAATAAATATTTTGAACTTGAGCGATCTATTGATGGTAAGTTATTTACTTCGATAGGAACAGTAAATGGAGCTGGCAGTTCTTTCTTTAGTTTAAGCTATACATTTATTGATAAAGCTCCAGCATCAGGTTTAAACTATTACAGATTGAAACAAGTAGATTTTGATGGGAACAGCACGACATTTAATCCATTAGTATTGGATTATAAACTAACAGAAAATAGCTCGTTTGTTTATCCTAATCCTGCAGAAAACAGTTTAAATCTCAATTTAGGAAGTATTGTCGGTAAGATTACAATCCGGATAGTATCCATTTCTGGTATAGTTGTTAAACAGCTTACTTATAATAACGAACCCTTAAATATTTCCAATCTCTCTCCCGGCACGTTCATGATCGAGGCTATTAGTCCGGCTGGCGATCCTGTTTTTAGAAGTAAGTTCATTAAAAAATAGATATAAACCAATCATGACCATAACATTAGAGAATATTTTATGTGTTTAGAAATAAAAAAAACGTGGTATTTTTTAGCTTTTATGCTTTTGGTCACCTGCAAAAATGAAGCTATTTGCCAAGTATTGCCTGTTCAGCCTAACTATCTGCAATATTCAATAAACTTATATAAGCCTATAACTAATTATCCTGCGGCCAGGCCTGACGATATTGTAAACGGTTCTGTAAGAGCTTATGCTTTATATGTAGCTACAAATGATGCTACCTATTTAACCCAATGTAAGAATAACATGACTTACATATTTAATGACTGGGCTGCTAATAGCGCTAACATGACCAAGTATAATATTTTTTTTAACCTTTATCAGGTTTGTACAGCTTATGAGGGGTTAAAACTCACTAATAATGTACTTCCGGCCTGGGAGCCGTTAATGCTAAATTATATCACCATGTTTAATACCCATGCTATGGGAGATAATAATCAAGTATACGCCAGAGCTTCAGGTTTGGCGTATGGAATTAAGCTCTTTCCGGCGCATCCTCAGGCGGCTGATATTTCAACTTATATTGATAATGTATGGAACCAATGGTATCCAAATAAAGATGTAGATGAAAATGCAATTCATTATTGTTCTATTGGAATGCGTGATATTATCAGGATGGCCAAAATAACGAATCGGGAAAGCCTGTTAAATAATGCAGACGTTAAAAAATGGGTTATTCGCTATCGAGATATTGTTAATCCTTCAGGATCTTTACCAGAGGTTGGAGACGATTATTTCTTCGAACAATGGAGTCCTTGGTTGTTTAACTTCGAATATTTTGCGGTAATGTTTAATGATCCTACACTAATTGAAGCCGCATGGAGATTGTTTGCTAACGGCAGCAAGAATGAACCTGAAGAATTTAACGAACTGGAGTCGATCACATCGCAGGTAACCGCTATGCTTCCAACATCTGCACAAACAAATTCTGTAATTACTCGAAGAACAGTGCGTGGTACTACAAATATACCCGATAAAATGATTCTTGCCAATTCAAGAATTCCAGGTTCTCCATCAATCAATGTGGAATTGTATGGTAGAGGATCTCATTCACATCCAAATCGAATTGGCGCAATTCAGCATTATGAAACTGCAAATGTTCCCTTATTTCATAACATGACAAGGCATCAGTATGACGCCCGGCTTGGAAATATTGTATATGTTTCTCCCGATGCTGCACCAATTCCTCTGGCAATAGATAACACAACAACTAATTCCGGCATTGCTAAAACTGATGTATGGTATGAACAAGTTATTGAAACAAAAAAAATGCTTGCTTATGATTCAATTGCTAACCCCGATGCCAGGCGCATAGTTGATTTAACTCTTAGACTTTCCACCGCAAATACAGGTAAAGATATACAGGTTATTGTAGATAATTTTCGTTTAGAGTCTGCTGATGGTACTCAAACAATTCCTTTAGAGATGTGTGAATCGCTCGCCAAATGGACTCGTACAGGCAATCCTTATTCTTTAACAACAGATCGAACACAAGGAGATTACGCGGTAAATATCAACGTGAAAACCGCAGAAACGAGTTTTTTTTATGGGTTTAAATTTACAGGCACAAACATTGTTAATTTTAATGCAAGTGACTATCCTATTTTAAAGTTTGATTGGAAACAGAAGGTCGTACCACAAAATAACAATGCTCAAGCTCCATGTGTGATTCATGAATCTACAGATCTGTGGTTTATCGTCCGTATGGAAAATACCGACTTTAGCGCAGGAAATATTGATAAAGAAGCTACTGTAGCCGGAGTGCTTATTGATACGCTTGGAAAAGACTGTTATGGTCGTGTGACTTTATCAAACTACAGATTTACAGGTAGTAAAGTAAATAGCCAACTTGTAAGAAAGCAGCTACTTACAAAAGAAGGAATTTTAATATTACAAGATGAATTAACGCCAGATTTAAATGCAGTGAATATGTACGCCGCTCAGCTTTGGCATATGTATTCTAAAGGATCTTCAGGTGCTAACTGGTTTGATTCGCCCGGTGATCCTGCCAGATCTTTTTTTGATCCGCTAACAGGAGGAGTAATTAAAAAATCGCTTTTAGTGTACTATAATTCAGTATCAAGTCGGACTTATTCTTCTTCGTTATATAATGTAGGCGGTATGGATCGATTCTCTACCTATGCAAAGCAAAGCCTTGTGCCTGGTCAAACAGTTAAGTTCGTTACGGTTTTAGTACCTCATGATAATTCAGTAAGAGCAGCAAATATTGCCAATAGTATTATAGTAGATACCTCTACACCTGTAACAAATATTTCTATAACATATCCTGAACCTCTATATATTCGTTTAGGCGTAGGGGATATGTGGGAAGTCTCGAGAACTCCATTCTAATTAATAATTTTAATATCAAATCCTAATTGTTGCCCATGTCTCAAAAAGCAAAATTTACCGATCAAAAATTTCTGGTCACCTTAATCTTTGTAACTTCTTTATTTATGTGCTGGGGTATCGCCATTACTATGGCAGATGTACTCAATAAACATTTTCAGAATGTTTTAAGTCTTACCAGATCTCAATCAGCCTTTGTACAATTTGCTATTTTTGGAGCCTATTTTGTAATGGGAATCCCTGCAGGATTGTTTATGAAGCGTTTTGGCTATAAAAATGGAGTTTTGCTGGGACTTTCCTTATTTGCGCTTGGTTCATTCTTATTTGTTCCTGCGGCAAGCACAGCTTCATTCGGTTTTTTCGGAGTCGCTTTGTTTATTGTTGGCTGCGGATTATCCACACTTGAAACTGTTGCTCATCCGTTTATTGCTTCGCTTGGCGATCAGCGTACCAGTGATCAGCGTATCAATTTTGCCCAGTCTTTTAACGCTGTAGGAGCAATGCTTGGTCCGCAAATTGGCTCATACTTTTTGTTTCGCAATCACATTGCTGGTAATAAAGATCTTGGTCCAGTAACGACGTTATACATCGCTATCGGAGTTGTTATTGCGTTAATTGCTATTTCTTTTGCAATGGTAAAAGTACCTGCAACTACTGATCCTCATGCTATTGCCGATGAAGAAGCAGTAAATGTTGATACTGCTCCCGCTAAAAAACTCATCGATCATAAGCATTTTGTTTGGGCAGTTATTTCACAGTTTTTTAATGTTGCCGCACAGGCAGGTACCTGGGCATTCTTTATTAATTACGGGCATGAAAAAATGGGCTTTAGCGATGTAACTGCTACCAGTTATATGACCGTTTTTATGGGTATGATGCTTATAGGAAGGTTTGCAGGTACATTTTTGATGCGCATTATTGCTCCTAATAAATTGCTTGCTGCGTTTGCTTTAGGAAACATCGTGATGTGTATAATTGTGGCGCAAGGCTTTGGCTGGCCGTCATTTATTGCGTTGCTAATGATCAATTTTTTCTTCAGCATCATGTTCCCGACAATTTTTAGCTTGGGAATCAAAAACTTGGGTACACGCACACAGCAGGCATCTTCATTTATTTCTATGGGTGTAGCCGGAGGTGCTTTTTTTCCTTTTCTAATGGGGAAAGTTGCAGATAGCGCTGGAGTTGCAAACGCTTATTATCTGCCAATAATCTGTTATGTCGTTATCTTATTTTTCGGAGCTAGATTTTACAAGGTTAAAAACTAGGAGGTATAATTAGTTTGGATAACAATCTCGAAAGAGGTTTTTATGTTAAATCTCAAACAGGCTGATTTAAGCGGAATAACCGAAGAAAAGAGTATCTTGAATTCTTTGGGTTTCGGCTTTAGAGGGGCTGCAAATTAGCAGTTTTATCTAGAATTTAATATTCTAAATAGATTTGACGCACTTATTTTTTAATTCAAGTACCCCGCTAAAAAAAAAATAAATTAAATGATGAACGATATGTAAAAATATAATCATGAGATTTATACTTGGAAAGAAACAATGATTGTTATCCTCTTACTAAGCTTTTTAGGTTTTGGGATCAGCTTTATGGGGAGGTAGGATTTTGCTTTATTTCCTGGGTTTCACTTTCTCCTCATGTAATGCAATTACCTTTTTTTGTGCTTCAATAATTTCTGATAGGTCATTTAATTTGGCTGTCTTAACCTCCAACTCGGATTCTAAATCAATAATTTTATTCTGATATTCTAAACTTTCTTTAGAGAACATACTTTTTAATGGTTCTTCATTGAGGTAATGTAAAAACAGATTTTTGTTAAAGAGTTTAGAAAATAGAATCAGTTTATCTATATCAACTGATTCCCTTTTATAAATTCCGAATAGAGTAGATTCACTAACATTGATGTATTCAGCTACGAATTTCGCCTTCAAACCGCTTTTCTTAACTAATTCGTGAATTATTTCGCCAATAATTATTGCCATCAACAAATTTGATAAATCATGCTTGTAGATAGCTGTAGTTTAACTATGGTTTTAGTGAAGTATTTACTATTAAATTATGATAGTGTATCCGAAATTAGTATATTTGATAAGACGTTGTGATACAGGTAATTGATAATAGCGCCTAATAATTGAGTGATAATTAGTAGAATTTAAATAAATTTGCTGTACTTCTAGGAATACAAAGTACAGTGCTTACGAGCCTCGCACCATAAATCTGACAATTTATCCATGTGAGTGTAAGTTAGAGCCGCCGTACCCTATATAAATAGGGCCGGTGCTCGCTTATGTTTACATGGTGGAGCCTTCTCTTCGGAGAAGGTGGGCTTTGTCAGAGCCCTTGGTCATTAAACTTTGCGGCACCGGCCATATTGTTTTACAATTGCTGTTTCCCTTCGTTTTTTGAGGCTCATTATAATCAGATAATGAGCATGCCTGTTTATCAGAACCTTTCGGATAATGAATTGATTGCCTTTTTAAGGGAAGGGGATGCTGCGGCGTATACCGAAATCTATGATCGGTATTTCCAGTTGATGTTTGTGTTTGCCTATAAGAAGTTGCGGGATGAGGAACTGGCGAAGGATTTTGTGCAGGAGCTTTTCGCCGACTTGTGGCATAAACGAAGAGATATTTTAGAGGACACTATCTTTGCGTCGTTTCTATATGTTTCAATTCGTCATAAAATTTTAAATCACTTTGCACACCAAAAGGTTGAAAATAAGTTTGCTGAATTTATATCGTCGCACGCTTCGGAGCTGGCCACTGACCAATCGGATAATCTAATTCGAGAAAAGCAGCTGAAGGATTATATAGAGCAACAAATTATGGCACTGCCCAAAAAGATGCAGCAGATTTTTGTTCTTTCTAGGAAAAACCATCTTTCCCATAAGGAAATTGCTCAAACGTTAGGCACATCTGAAGGTAATGTTTCCAAACAAATTACCAACGCCCTTAAAATTATAAGGGCTAAAGTTGGTAGAGCCATTCTAGTTTTCATAGCTTAAAATTTTTTTAAAATAAATCTTCCTGTTTCTAAAGCGTTGCTTTTATATACTATATAAAACATCAGATAAGATGAATATAGATGAAGCAAATCAGCTCATACAAAAGTATTATGCAGGTAAATGTACCGAAGCAGAAAAAGTTCTGGTAGAAAATTCACTTTTGGCGTATAATGAGCATGAAATAGAACTTTCGCAGGAAAGGATAGATGAGATTGCCGCAGAGGTATATGCAAAGCTTCCAATTCATAGGGCTAGAAAACTTAAAGTCTTTATCTGGTCAAGTGCAGCTGCTGCATTAATTATTTCAATTTTAGCCATTGCCCATTGGAGACTGGAAGAAAATCTAAATCTATTTGCTCAAACTAAAGAAATTCAGGATATCGCTCCAATTGGAAACCGAGCGATCTTGACGGTAGGAGGCAAAATGGTTTCTCTGAATGCAGATAAGGGTGGACTAGTTGTTTCTGATGGAGTAGTGAAATATTTGGATGGCTCACAAGTTGAAAACGATTTAATACCACAAATGTCGCAGACGCTTTCGACCCCCAAGGGCGGACAATTTAAAGTAGTGTTACAGGATGGAACCAAGGTTTGGTTAAATGCGGCTTCGTCCATTAGCTATCCGTCTTCCTTTGTTGGGGCGAAAGAACGTCGTGTTACTGTAACTGGAGAGGCATATTTTGAAGTAGCTAAAGATAAAATTAAGGCCTTCTTGGTGTCAACTCCAACACAATTGATCAAGGTTTTGGGTACGCATTTCAATGTGAATGCATATGGGGATAATGGCATGGCGGCTACGACTTTGCTTGAGGGTAGCGTAAGTGTTTCATCGATTAAGACAAGTGATGTAAAAGTATTGAAGCCTTTGCAAACTTTGGTTACGGGCAGTGGTGTGAGCCAAATTAAACCTGCGGATGTGGAAGTGACGATGGCATGGAAAAACGGAATGCTTGAATTCAGGGATGCTTCACTTAAAAGCATATTGAAGGAAGTTGCTCGCTGGTATGATCTGGATGTCGAATATAGGGGAGAAGTTCCTGATCGTGTGTTTAATGGCAGTGTTTCCCGTCACTCTAATTTATCTGTGCTATTAAAGATTTTATCCTATTCCGATATTAAATTTCGGATAGAAACTGACGGCTCTCCGACGAAAAAACTAATTGTTGAACCTTAAATATAGATGTACCTGCCAATGAAGTAAATTTTAAAATTTAGTACTAGTTAATTAATTCCCCATAAATAAAAAAGCCGGAGGTGTTCGAAGCACTTCCGGCGGTTTTAGGGGGATTGGTGTCTAGGACACCCAATTCACGCAAGAATTTTAATCTAAACCCTAAACTACAAACTTATGATTTTTTTTGATAACTGCTGTTTCCTTTCTGGGGATAAGCAGTCGTTGTCTATTTTCAGACAGCTAGGCCGTTTCTTTAGGCCTCCAACAATACTTACTATCATACTACTCTTCGTCATTCTTTCCAGTTCGGCTGTTGCTCATGCGGTGCAGGTTACCCTTAACCTAAAATCTGTTCCTTTAGAAACAGCATTCAATGAAATCAAAAAACAGACTGGCTATGGCTTTTGGTATGAAAAAAAAGATCTCGCAGAGTTACCCAAGATTTCCATAGAAGTGAAAAATGCTGACCTAATTGCAGTAATGGAAGCTTGCCTAAAAGGGCAGCCGCTCACTTATCAGGTATTTGATAAAACGGTTGTCGTTAAAAGAAGAGCGGCTACTTTACCTGCTACTATTCCAGTTAAGAAATCTTTGCAGGAAAAGGTAAAAGGTAAGGTCGTTGATGCGCAGACCAAAGAGCCACTTGCAGGGGTGTTAGTTAAAGTGAAATCTACTGCTATGTCTGTTGTTACAAATGATAAGGGGGAGTTTGAGTTGGTATTGCCCGCAGGTAAATATGATTTGTTGGTTCAATATCTTGGCTATGGTGTTCGTGAATTAAATTTTACTGCGCCATCATCCGAATTACTCGCTATTGATCTGAATTCAACCGAAAGCACTTTGAACGAGGTTCAGGTCGTAAATACTGGTTATCAAAGTTTACCTAAAGAAAGGGCAACGGGTTCTTTCTCATTTATTGATGAAAAGACGATTGCTCGATCTGTGTCTTCAGATTTATTGAGCCGATTGAATGGGGTATCTAATGGTTTATTATTTGATAGTACGGTAGGAAACTCGACAGGTATCAGTGTGAGAGGAAGAAGTACCATTTTTTCCAATACGACACCTTTAATCGTGATTGATAATTTTCCATTTGAAGGAGATCTCAATACGATCAATCCTGACGTCATAGAAAGTGTGACCTTACTGAAGGATGCTGCCGCGGCCTCGATATGGGGTGTCCGTGCCGGAAATGGTGTGGTGGTGATCACTACAAAAAAGGGCAGATGGAATGCTGATCCGAAAGTCACTTTCAACGGCAACGTAAACATTGGAGAAAAACCGGACCTGTATTATGAGCCTCAATTATCTTCCAGTGAATTTATTGACCTGGAGAAATTCCTCTTTGAAAAGGGAGCCTATACTGCAACTATTAATAATGGTTTTGTGGTAATCTCGCCAGTAGTTGAAATTCTCCAAAAGATCAAGGTAGATCCAGGCTATACGGCAACGGGCAATGCCCAGATAGATTTTTTAAGGGGAATCGATAACAGGGTACAGAGGGAGAAATATTTTTTTAGGAATAGTAGTGTTCAGCATTATGCCGCAGATGTGGCTGGCGGCGGAAACTCACAATCCTATTATTTCTCAGTTGGATACGATAAGGATTTGCCCACTTTGGTATCCCGCTCGCAAGATAGGATTACCTTAAAAGCAAACAATAACTATAGTCTTTTAAGAGGTAAATTAAGGATCAATACAGACCTGATGTTTTCTAAGTCTACTAACAATAACATGTTTGCTAGTGGATATGTGCCTTTCCTGCCCTATGAACGGATTGCCGACGATAACGGCAATCCGCTTCCAACCTTAAGACGCGGAGGCCTGCGCAGTTCATATAGCGAAACTGCTGGGGGTGGGAGACTATTGGATTGGGGGTATAGGCCTTTGGAAGAACTTAGGAATGAGGGTTCTACCAATACGATAAGATTGGTAGATTATCGTCTTAATATCGGGGTAAACTACAAAGTCTCAAATGATCTTTCGTTTGGGGTATCCTACCAATACTATAATGCAAGCTCCAAAACGGAAAGTATCAATGACGAAAGTTCTTTCTACACGAGGAACCTGATCAATAGCTTCAGCAGTATAAACGCATCAACGGGACTGGTTTCAAGACCGATCCCTTTAGGCTCAATCTACAATCCAACATTCATATCTAGGCAGTCCCATTACGGACGAGCCCAATTGGAATACAATAAGATATTGGCTAGGGATCATGAACTGGTTGGTATTGCTGGGTATGAAATCCGGAATGATGGTAACAATCAGAACAGTTATATGGTTTATGGATACCAATCTGAGACCGGGACAAGTGCCATTGTAGATCAGATCAATCTATACCCTTACTTCTACAATCCTGTGTCTGCATCCCGTATATCTGCTCCGACCAACCAAAGTTCCATTATCAATAGGTATGTGTCCCTCTATGGTAATGCATCCTATACGTACCAAGGAAAGTATGTATTATCGGCAAGCTTTCGGAAGGATGAATCCAATCTTTTTGGGGTGAAGGCAAATCAGAAGGGCGTGCCCTTGTGGTCTACCGGATTGGCCTGGAATATCCATAAGGAAGGTTTCTACGAGTTGGACTGGATGAATTCTTTGCAGTTAAAGGCCACCTATGGTTATAATGGTAATGTGAACAACTCCATTTCAGCCTATCTTACGGCATCACCATCTTTATTTAACAGTTATGGTGTCCAATATCTTGCCGTGGTCAATCCTCCGAATGATAATCTGAGATGGGAAAGGGTGAAAAATTTAAACACAGGGCTATATTTCGCCATACTCGATAACAGGTTTACCGGAAGCGTAGAGTATTACGTTAAAAATGGCGTCGACTTAATCGCCAGCAGTCCCATCGCACCGCAAGTCGGTGTCTCACTATATACTGGTAATGTAGCAAATACACGTACCAACGGTGTGGACTTACAGCTCAATACAAGGATTTTGGAAAGAGGATTCAGATGGACGAACCATCTAATCTTCAATTTTGCGGAGGATAGAATCACAGATTATAAGATGAGCACGGGAAGTAATGCCAACATTGTGACAGGCTATACGGCCAGTTTGTCGCCGCTGCCCAATTATCCCATCAATGCTGTTTTTGGCTTTAAATGGGCGGGACTGAATGCCACAGGAAACCCACTTGGCTATCTCAATGGTCAGACCAGTACCGATTATGCAGCGATCTTGAATTCAAATGACCGTAGCCAGTTACAGTTTTTTGGTTCGGCAACACCAACTGTTTTTGGCAGTTTTAGAAATACGTTGGGCTATGGCAGGTTGGAATTATCTTTTAATATCATCTATAAATTCAACTACTTTTTCAGACGCTCATCGGTAAACTATGCCTCGTTATTTTCTGGGACATTTTTGCAGCGGGACTATGCCCAACGCTGGAAGAACCCAGGCGATGAGTTGATTACATATGTTCCTGCGATGGTATATCCAAATGTTCCCAACAGGTCTGACTTTTATAGTTATGCCGCCGTACTTGTGGAAAGAGGAGATCATATACGCCTACAGGACATACAGATCAATTACACTTTTCCAGATAAAAAGGGTCGTAAGGCTATATGGGATAATATGAACATCTATGCTTACGCTAATCACCTTGGTCTGATCTGGAGGGCGAACAAGCAGGGGATTGATCCCGATGTACGTGCCGGGTTTCCATCACCAAGAAGCTTGGCTATAGGGGTAAGGGCTAATTTTTAATGAACAGACGATGAAAATATTTAGGAATTTAAGCTGGCTAATCTTAGTTTCAGTAACAGGCTTGGCCTGTCATAAGGATTTTTTGGAGAAGAAACCAAGTACGAATATCGTACAGCCGACGACATTGGAGGAATTTCAGAGCCTTCTGGAAAACCAACCTCTAATGAATGGTACTACCGGATTAGGCGTACTGGCGGGAGAAGACTATATATATGCCTCCAGGGATATTTGGCTTTCGACCAGAACGGCAACTGAAAGGAATTCTTTTATATGGTCGAAAGACTTGTATGAGGGAGAGACTTCTGAAGACTGGAGCATGCCATATGCGACGATATTCTATGCCAATTGTGTGTTAAAAGGTTTGGGGCCCATATTGGTTACGGAACGTAATAAGAGCCAGTATAATCTTGTTAAAGGTTGGGCTTTATTCGCACGTAGTTTTGCTTATTTTGACTTGGTAAACAGCTATAGTCGCATATTTTCCGCTGGAACTGCCGAAATTGATTTGGGAGTTCCTTTACGTTTGGACCCTTCTATCGATGAAGTAATATCAAGGGCTACGGTGGCCGAGAACTACCGTCAGCTGCTGTCCGATCTCCATTCGGCTGCAGGGCTTTTACCAACTTCGCTGCCAGTAGCAAACCGTAACAGACCTTCTAAGATTGCTGCGCATGCTTTGCTTTCGAGGGTTTACCTCTTGAAGGGCGAGTATGGTAGTGCCGAACTACATGCGGACAGCATGCTGATGTTGTATGACCGATTGATCGACTATAATACGCTCGATAGGACGACCGTGACCCCTTTTTCTACCACTAACAATGAGCTGATCTATTCCAGATATGCTTCTACTAAAGCTGCCTACTCGGCCTCGAGTAGATATATCCAGATCAGTACAGAACTTCTTAGACTGTATGCCCCAAATGATCTTAGGCCGCTGATTTATTTTGCAAGACAGAGCGATGGTTCCTTTGTTCCCAAGCGGGGTTATCAGGGGGTGGGAAGCCAACCATTCATGGGGCTGGCCACTGATGAAGTTTACCTGATCAAGGCCGAATGTCTGGCCAGGAGAAACCAGTTCGTCGATAGCATGAATTGGCTAAATCGGCTACTTGTCAAACGTTGGAGCCCTAATGCGACTGTTCCCGCTGTCCCCTATCAAAGTCTGACGGCTAGCTCGGGTACTGAAGCCTTGGCAAAGGTACTGTTGGAACGGAGGAAGGAGCTCGTTTGGCGTGGTCTGCGTTGGGAGGACATTAAGCGCTTAAACAGGGATGGAGCTAATATCACCCTAAAGAGGGAACTTTCGGGACAGGAATATATTCTCGCTCCCAACAGCCCTTTGTTTTTATTTCCTATTCCAAATGAAGAGATTATGTTCAGTGGCATCAAACAAAACGAACGCTAGTTTTTAGGATAATTTAATTAAATACGAATGATTTATAGAGTAATTATATTGATGTTGTGCTTATCTTTAATGAATTTAGGCATGCTTAGGGCAGAAGATATCAGGACAGAAGATGTTGTGATCGAAGGGAGGATTACCGATGATATGACCAAGCTTCCAAAGGGAAAGCAGCTTCAAGTATCTATACTGATATCTGAGTTTCCTACAAGCGGTACATCTTTTCCGGGCAAAAAGTATATGCCAAGGATTGATCAACTGACTGGGCACTTTAGACAGATCATAACAGCGCCGGCCAAGCGGTTTTATATGTATCTTTTACTTGAACCAGTAGAAGAAAAGAAAAGTAGTTGGTCTTTTATCGATAATGTCTATATTCTGGATGCAGGTGATCGGATTACTTGTCAGTTGTCGTCGAGATATTTTAACTTTCAAGGCAGGGGATCCGCTAAGCTGCAATGCCAAAGTGAGATCTATAGTAAAAAGCTAATTTCAAGTAGGAAGGGCAGGGAGCAGGCAGACTCACTTTTAAAAGTACGTTTAGCGATAGTACAGAAATATGCCCCAAAAATGGGACAGGAAATTACCGGCATGTTAACTGCGAACTGTTATGGTATGAAAGACTACCTCTGGTTAAGAGAAGGTACAATTGTGGCAAAACACAGTAGGGCGGGATATGAGAACTTTGTGAAAAGTGCTAGGTTTCTGAACCTTGATATTGGAATGTTAAATCAAATGCCAAACACATGGATACTGGGATCTCCGCTTTATTGTGATTTTCTCTATGAAAAGATAGCGGTTGAAAGCAACGTGGTGAATGATTGGAAAATGGATCGTTCAGTGGAGAGGTCAGATTTTATACACGATAGTATCTTAAAGAATTATAGTGGAATGATCAGGGAAAAGTTATTGACTATCTACTTCATCAAAAATCGCCTAGCATATCGGTTTTTAAATGAGGATATTCCGTTCATAACGGATAGTCGGTATCTTAAGATGATTGGGGAAATACATGGAACTTCTCGTAAAGATATTCCGTTCTATCCATTCCATCTTGAAAACGATAAAGGTAAAATGGTCAAGCTCTCGGACTTCGATGACAAGGTACTGGTGATAGATTTTTGGTTTACAGGATGCACGGGATGTAAGCTTTTGAACGAGGCAATGTCGCCAGTGGTAGAAAAATATCACAATGACCCTAGGGTTGAATTTATTTCCATAGCCATCGATGCAAAAAAAAGCTCGTGGCTAAGAAGTGTCAGCAGTGGGCACTATACCCATAAAGAGTCTATAAAATTGTATGCAGGGCGTGAAGGGACTTCAAGTTCTGCACATCCATTGATTGAATACTATAAGATCAAAGTATATCCAAAACTGTTTATTGTTAGAAAAGGAAAGATGTTTGATGCCAATCCACCCATTCCAACGCTGCCAGCAAAGTTAGGCCAGCAGAGTAGTAATACTGAAGCATTCCTATCCCAATTGGAAGCTGCCATAAGGTAGATGTTCTATGTTTTTAAGGTGGTCGCCTAATACGACCACCTTAAAATCGTTACATTAAGGATTGTACAAACCTTCCAATTCAGATGGAACCATGTCTAAATTGATCGCATCTGTACGTGTGATCACTTCGCCGTGGTCTTGAGTATCATTCTCAGGCTGCGTAAACGAACATTCACTAGCTGAAATGTCTTCGCAGTTCAAAGGGTCGTAGGAGCTGAAAGGAATTTTGGTGTATTCGTTTGCGTCAGTTTGCACGTAAACCCATTGAGGTACACGGGTATTTTGACCTGATGTAAATGCACTAAATCCCAACGCAAAGACTGCAACTAGCAGTCCGAATGCGAAATTTTTTAAATTTTTCATTCTTTTAATTTTTAAAGTTTAAATTTTGATTTTCGTTTTTGTGTAGGTAGATACCGAAGATGGCCATTAGTATGAAACTGATATTAAATACCAGATGCTGTTCCCATGTAAGCATTTCTATAGCTCCCCCGCAATGGCAGGGCTTCTTTTCTGCCCAGAGTAACATCGACGCGATGTAGAACGTGAATATACCCATCATGATGGTGAAAAGGTATAGTCCTAGTTTCTGGGTCCATGGGAGGATGATCGCTAAGGCAACGGCAATTTCTGTGATCGGTACCAGCCAACTGATGGTAAGGGCATAGTCCGTTAAAAATTGGATTTTTGTTAGGCCCTTGTAGAATCTCTTGTGGTCTGCTATTTTTTCGTTTGCGGTATATAATAGGAGAAATATACAAAGACTTTTGATGCCCCAGATCAGGAGCTGCTTGGTCAGGTCCCTTTGGAGAAATGGTTGTTTGTTCGAAATGCTGATGTTGTTCATGGTTTTACTAATCTGGTTACTTCGGTTTATGCTGTAAGTGGTATCCGCCACGATGGGAGCATGTCCCATATTTAAGTTTATTGATCTTTGTCACGACCCTCCTTTTTAGTTATTGATTTATGGTTTGGATTACTGTAGCTAATTTCATTACCTTTTTTCTGAATAAATTATCCCTACGGATAGAAATGATAGGACTATGAATTTATTATGGTTGGCGGTTAAATTGGGTTTTTGCGGCACTGTACCGTGAAGGAGTCATGCGGAGATAGGAGGCGCAGATTTTGCCAGGCAGTTGATGGATGGGGTAGTACTTGGCAAATTGGTCGAACTTCTGTTGGTCTGGTAGTACAAGTAGGTCGGTACGCCATTGGTTTTTTTCCTGTTGGAGAACCAGGAAGTGTTCCAAAAGAGTAGCGGTTTCATGGTGACTTCGAAGCTGGTTAAAATGAGTGCGGTCGATTTTTAATAGCATGCTACCATGGATGATGTCCAGTTGATGTTGACAGAGCTGTCCCTGAAGGAAGCTGCCGATGTCGGTAAAAATTTCATTGGGAGCGTAGATAGCCGTCACTTCTTCCCGTCCATTGGGTAGGATATGAATGGCGCAAGCCCAACAGTCCATACTGTACCATGCGTTATTGAGGTGGATTCCGATGCTAATGAGCTGTTGTTTTGGCTTGACATGTTGGAGCTGAAGATAACGTTTTAGATCCTCCTTGAAATTACTGGAAAGTGGGGTCCAAATGCCCAATAAATAAGTTAAGGATTGAAGATGTGTTTGTTGTGGTTCCATCGTTTTGGTATTTTCAACGAGCTATTTTTTATCGATCAGGAGTTGTTGGTAGATGATGCGTTGAAGCTGTTTTCTACTGATGTTAAGATAGTTGGCTAGTAGATTTTTGGGGATATGGTATAGCAATGCCCCTAGCTGTTGGCTAGCCATTTCATAACGAACTTTTGCAGGTGAAGCGGTCAAGTTTGCTATCCGTTGATGATTTTGCCGTTGACATTGCTGATAGATGTCATTGATGAGGTCTAGTACTGCTGGGTCTCGGGTTAGGATTGCTTTGATTTTGTTTAAATCTGAGATGAGTACATGGCTCTGTTGTATGGCAAGGATGGTGGTTTGGGGATGGTTTTTGGGAGAAAGTGTAAACAGTTGTCCCGGTTGATAAAATTTTAGCGGAGTCGTCCCTCCCTTTAGCGTGGATTCCTCTTTTTGCCATTCATACAATAGCCCGTCAAGATTGAAACAGATGGAGTTTTGCCCTTCGATATAACATTTGAGTTCCTCATTTTTCTTAAGTGAATGAAGTCTAAAAGCACGGGTGAAGGATTCTATAGTCTTACTGCCGGCATTTGACATTCGTTCGAGGTATAATGTGAGGGATGTTCGCTCCATCTTGTTGCTTTTATTTCACTTCATTGTTTTTTAGGCTTGTTCACTGTACGTGACTTCAATGCTTAGTGTACCACTGGCTTGGTGCTGTCCCAGATTATTGGTGCCACTAGCGAGATTGCTTTTGGTCTCGAAGAATTTATCTTGATCATCGCCGCCCGTTGTGGTTTCCGTTTTTGGTAGATAAGTTTTGGTAAGCGTTACCGCTAAACGATTGGCGATGGCAAAACTTCCTTGGTCAGCTAGGAAGTTAGTTGTAGCCGCGGGCATTTGGTCCAAGAAATCCAGCTGGTTTTGATCGAGTTCAAAATGTCCATTGATCCACATCTTCGGGTGATGTTTTAATGCAAGGGATTCTTCGGTTAGCTGTTGGTCAGGGAGCGCGTAAAGGGCTAGTAATAGTGACTGAAGACCGGTTTCATCAAAAGGTTGCTTTTCCATGTTTTTATTGTTTTAGTGGATGGATAAGATTTGTTTTGGGCAATATAGGGGCCATTTTTCGAGATTGAAAGGGATTTGGCTAGGGATTTTATGAACGGTACAGTCAATTTTTATGAGTGGTACATTTGCTTTTTTTTTGCTACCTTGGAATAATTCTTAGCTGTTTGGCCCTAACGTTTTTGCCCTATGCTGAAAAGATTTTTTGCGCATACGCGTACCGCTTTATTCCGATGGAACTTCGCCATCATTCTTTTTTTATCTCCTTTTGCAGGCCATTTTATTGTCACCCATGGAAGGAAATTCCAGACTGCCTGGCTCAAAAGCCGCGACTATTATTTTTCCATAAGCTATAGTGCGATCATTGCAATGATCCTCATGCTCTGCATCTATGGGATTAGCTTTCAAATGAACAAGCGGTACCGTGATAAGGGTGAAATCGTGTCCTGGCTCCTATGCCAGTTATTGTATGGCGTACTGGCGGTAATTGGGGTAGAACTCCTATTGGCGACCTGTCTTTTTTGGTATAAGGGTCATTGGATAATGGAGACTGCGTTTTTCCGTAAGATCTTCGGGCCTGTTGTGATGTTTATACTGATTGTAAACATGGCTTATATGTTATTTTATGCTATACGAGCACCAATAGTACGTTATAAGGTGCGTTATTTGCCACCAATTCCCAAGCCTATAAAAAAGTTCGAAAAGGTGAAAGGGGATGAACTTCCGGGATTGATCTATCGTGATGCGGAAGGTAATTGGTCATTATCACTTGAAGGAAAAAGAATGCCCTGGCTGGAAACATTAGATTCAGCGCAGAAAAAATATGGTAAAAAAATCTGCTTCAGGGGACAGCGACATTGGCTAGTTTTCGGAAAAGCAATTGCTGACTTTGATCTTCCGACTGGAAAACGGCAGGTCATCATACACTTGAAGATGGAAGCCCCTTTTGTATTGGAAACTTCAAGAAGGACTTCCCCTCGTTTCAAAAAATGGATGGACAAATATTTCAGGAAGAAGAAATGACGTCTTTCGGGATGTTTAGTTGCTGTGTTAGGTGTTTCGGATCTTCAGCTGGCCGGCCTTCATTTTGGATAAGGTTTCCCTGCTAACGCCCAAATAGGAGGCAATGAGATTTTGACTGACCTGCTGCTCGATGATGGGATACCTCGATAGCAATGAAATATATCGATCAGCTATACTAGAGTTCATCAGCTCGGTGTTTCTATCTACTGCCAGCACCAGGTATTTTTGGGTAATGATCCTGCCGATGTAGTTGCCTTCCCTGAAATCTGCATAGAAGGAATTGAGCTGGTGCCAACTAAGTGATTGGATGGTGGTGGGCTGGAGGGTTTCCAAGTATTCTGTAGCGGGTGTTTGTTCATAGAAACTGGACACGTCTACGGCCAGTTCGCCCGGTCCCATGAAGATGATCGTTTTTTCTTTTCCCATGGTGTCAACGTTGTAGATCCTGACCAGTCCGCTGCTGATAAAGTGGATTTGGCGACAAATTTCACCGGGCTTTAGTAAAAGGTGGCGGGCAGGATAGTGCTGGGTTACTAATTGTGAACGCAATCGGTCATGATAAGCTGCCGATAAGGGGGCGATACTGCCCAAGACTTCTAAAAGATCAATGTTTAGGTTTTCCTGATTTTCCATGTGCTGATTATTAAAGGTTTAAAATTTAGCATCACAAAATGATAGTTTGGTAACGGATGTCGACCAGTTTTGGTTTAGCAATGCTGCATTTTGCGACATTTGTCCCATTTTTCTTCGGTTTTTTCTTTTGAGTTTTTTGTTGGGTTGTCTTTTCGGTGGTGAGCTAGAAATTTCAAATTGTGAGCTACCTGACAATTTTTTTCCTCTTTTTTCCTTAATACGCATGCGTTGGGCTGCTGAAATTGATTTTCAGATTGTGAGCTATACCACAGTTTTCGGGCAACTTTCATGGGAACTTTGTATTGTCGCTACGATGGTCGTAGCTGAATTTAGTTTTTGTGTATGGATTGAAATTTACGATTCGCGTTTCGGGTGAGGATAAATATTGGCCAGTAAACGGGCACCGAACGCTGTACCTAAATTTTATTGACATGATTGAACAATTGGCAAAACGTTGGCTCGGGGAGCTGGAACAGGAAATGGAAGAACTGCTGGATACCAGATATGAAGGTGTCGAACGGTTGAGGAAGGCAACCATATTGGTAGAAAGAACGCTGAAGAAGCTTCGGCAGCAGGTTCAGGAGAAAGGTTTTTCGTCCCAAGATGATGAAATCTATTTTTTCAAGCACCTCAAACCGAAAGGCTATCACTGGAAAATCTATTTTTTGGAGCTGTACACGATGGAATGTGGCAGGCCCCAAATTGGCGTAATCGAACAAAAGGAATGGTTGGATCGGGAAATGGCCTACGTTGACCGTTTTTTTGAGCAGCACCATTTCTTTTATGAATACTATCGCTTGGATTCTACTGAACTCGATAGCCTCTATTTTTTAAGGGGTGCGGACAAGGGGAGCCTATTGTTGCCAGAAGTGCCAGAACTGAACCCCGCGTTTGGCACGGAAGGGGACTACCTTTTCGCCAAGTTCATGGCCTTCGAAAAGTTAAGGGACTGGCTGGTGGAAAAGGCAAGATACCTTTTGGCAAATCCACATGCTGATATTGGAAATATCTCGCAAGCGGAAGAACTACGTTGGACCGGTGACAGTATCAATCTGGCCGAACTGGCATTTGGTATCCATCGCACAGGACAGGTCAATAAGGGTACAGCAAGTATCGGTGCCATTTTCCGTTGGCTGGAAGAAAAATTGCAGGTCAGTATTGGTATTCCCTCCAAGCGCTTGAGCGAGATCAGGCGTCGCACTACCATTAGCCGGACACGTTACCTGGACGAGATGATCGAGATGGTCATCCAGAAACTGGACAAAGAAGACGAATATCATCCCGATAAAAATCAGCGGAAATAAGCTTTTCCTGTCTTTTTTGAAAGTTATTGGATTAAAATGAGAATTTTTCATTGGTATATACCACACTGCCTCAGCCCGAAATCCAGCTTATTTGAAATTTTGTCCCGTCATCCCGCTGCAATGGTGTGGCGGGGTAAAAGGAAAATTTTATGATACAACAAATTACTTGGCAGACCTTTCTGGTTGCCACTTTGGTGCTGACGGTCATCTGGTATGTGGCCATTGTACTGCTGTTTTACCGCAGGGAACTTTTTAAGGTTTTGGGAAGGGGGCAGCTAGGGAATGTAAACCAGTTTAAGCGAACGGAAGCTTTGCCCCATCGCTGGGAGAAGGGCGTGGAGGAGCTTTCAGTTCGTGGGGCGGATGAAGAAGAGATGGAACTGATGGGCAAATCCAAACTTCCTGAAGGGATGATGATGGTGGATAGTGGCGGATTTGGTTTTGCTGGTGGTGAAGATGCGAGGGAAGAGCAGGTCGGACTGGTGCCGGATGTACTTGCTGAAATCAGGTCGCTGTTTGCAGAACTCTCTAGGAATGATCTGGGCAAAAGGGATTTTCTGGAAATGATGGCCTCGGTCAGGGAAAGTTTTCCAAAGATCGCTTCTAGTCCCAACATCGGGCGCATCAACGAGTTCATTGCCGAACATGCGCCATTCCATCTTTCTGCCGAGGAACTGGAAAACCTCTGGGACTAAAATTTACGCTCATTAACCATTTTTTTATTCGATAAAACATCATATGAAAACTCAATTCAAATTTAAAATAGCTGTCCTGCTGTCCTTCTTTACTTTTTTAATGCTGTTTGGTCTGGTTGCCAAAAGCCAGGATGGGAATGCGGGGATCGCCGAGGCAACTAACAAGGTCAAGAGCTATTTCGATACGGGATGTGACTTGATGTATGCCATCGGTGCAGTAGTTGGCATCATCGGCGCTGTCAAGGTCTTTAACAAGTGGAATGCGGGGGAGCCTGATACTAACAAGGTAGCAGCTGCTTGGTTCGGTAGCTGTATTTTCCTGGTCGTAGTAGCTACCGTTCTTAAATCATTTTTCGGGATATAGCCATGGCCAGCATTTATCAGATCAATAAAGGGGTCTCCAAGCCGATTGTTTTTAAGGGCCTCAAGGCACAGTATATCGCCTATCTGGCAGTGGGACTGGTGCTGCTTTTGATTGCCTTTGCGGTGCTGTATATTTCTAGGGTCAGCCTTTTTATCCTATTGCCCCTCATTCTTTTACTGGGTACAGGGCTGTTTGTGGTAACCTTTAGGCTGAGCCACAGGTTCGGGGAGCATGGGCTGATGAAGTTCTTGGCTCGACGTGGTCTGCCCAAGGCCTTGAAATTTCGTTCAAGGCGGTTATTTACGCAACTAAAACATCAACATCATGGTAGAAGCTAAGAATATGTTGCCTATTTACAAGGTGGAGCATAACTGTATTTTGTCGATGCAGGGAGATATCACGATTGCCTACAAAGTGACCCTTCCAGAAATCTTTACCTTGTCGGACAGGGATTATGAGGCCTATCACCAAGCTTGGGTCAAGGCAATCAAGGTATTGCCTGGGTTTAGCATCCTGCATAAACAGGACTGGTTTGTGGAAAGTACTTACAAAGCCGATTTTGAAAGGTCGGGAGATGCTTTTCTGTCTCGCAGCAGTGAGCGTTTTTTTAACGAACGGGAATGTCTTGACCATAGTTGCTATATCTTTCTGACCAAAAAGCCTTCGGGCAGGAAACTTTCCTCATCGGCCTACAGCAATGTTTTGCGTAAGTCCATTGTACCCGAACAGACGATCAGTCCACTGCTGTACAGTGATTTTTTGGATAGTGCGGGGCAGTTCGAACGGATACTGGTAGACAGCGGATTTGTCGGACTGCACAGATTGTCCGATGATGAGCTTGCGGGAACAGCGAACAAAGCTGGTGTCATCGAGAGGTATATGTTTTTACTTGGTGAAAATGAAATGCCAATGATCTCCGATATCCAGGTGAAGGATGGGATCAGGATCGGGTCCAAACAGGTGGAACTGTATACGCTTTCAGATGCCGAGGACATGCCTGCATTGTGTGGAAGCCGGATCAACTATGATAAGTATTCTACAGATCGGACCAAGTTCTCCATCGGTTTTTCAAGTCCATTGGGCAGTCTTTTGAACTGTAACCACATCTTAAACCAGTTTGTGTTTATCGAGGATGCCCAGAAGACGATCAAGCGGCTGGAAGCGAAGAAGCTTCGTCTGCAATCATTGTCAGGATATTCTAGGGAGAATGCCATTTCAAGGGATGCCTGTAATGATTTTCTGAACGAGGCAATTGCATCGCAGCGCCTTCCGATAAAGGCGCACTTTAACGTGATGGCCTGGTCGGAGGATGCAGCAAAGGCTAGGGACATCAAGAACCTTGTCGGTTCTGCGATGGCGCAAATGGATGCGGTGGCCAAAAGGGAGACCGATGGACAGGCGCAGGTATGGTTTGCGGGGATGCCTGGCAATGAAGCGGATTTTCCGATGAACGATACCTTTGATACGTTCGTGGAGCAGGCGACCTGCTTTTTCAATCTGGAAAGCAATTATAGATCATCTCTTTCACCCTTTGGTATTCGGATGGGCGACCGTCTTTCAGGAAGGCCAGTACATGTGGATATATCGGACGAGCCTATGAAAATGGGGCTGACCACCAACCGCAACAAGTTCATCCTTGGACCGAGTGGTTCGGGCAAGTCCTTTTTTACGAACCACATGATCCGTAGCTATTATGAACAGGGTGCCCATGTGGTACTAGTGGATGTGGGACACAGCTATAAGGGACTATGCGATCTGGTTGGAGGATACTATTTCACCTATTCAGAAAATGATCCGATCAAATTTAATCCATTCTATTTGACTGAAGGCGATGTACTGGATACCGAGAAAAAGGAGAGCATCAAAACATTGCTTCTGGCGCTATGGAAAAAGGATGATGAGAATTTTCGAAGGTCTGAATATGTGGCGCTATCCAATGCGCTGACTTTATATTATGTCCACCTTGGCCGCAATCCAGATATATTCCCTTGTTTCAATTCCTTTTATGAATTTCTGATGTCCGAGTACATGCAGGTGCTGGAGGATGGCAAGGTGAAGGAAAAGGATTTTGATGTGGGCAACTTCCTGTACGTACTCAATCCCTACTACAAGGGCGGGGAGTTCGATTACCTGCTCAACGCAACCGAAAACCTTGATCTGTTGCATGAAAGGTTCATTGTGTTCGAGCTGGATGCGGTGAAGGATCACGCTATTTTGTTTCCCGTAGTGACGCTGATTTTAATGGAAATGTTCATTTCCAAGATGCGAAAGCTGAAGGGGATTAGGAAAGTTATTTTGCTTGAAGAGGCTTGGAAGGCGATTGCAAAGGATGGAATGGCGGAATACATTCGGTACCTGTTCAAAACCGTTAGGAAGTTTTTTGGCGAGGCCATTGTGGTTACCCAGGAAGTAGAGGATATTATTTCTTCGCCCATTGTCAAGCAGGCGATCATCAATAACTCTGATTGCAAAATCTTGCTTGATCAGAGCAAGTACCAGAACAAGTTCGATGCGATACAGGAACTTTTGGGACTTACTGATAAGGAAAAGGCGCAGGTACTTTCGATGAACAAGGCGAATGATCCTAAGCGTAGGTACAGGGAAGTATTCATTTCCCTTGGCGGCCAGCTGAGCAAGGTCTACCGTACCGAGGTATCGCCTGCCGAATACTATAGCTATACCACTGAGGAAAGCGAGAAAATGATGGTGCAGGAATATGCGAAAAAGTATGGCAGCATCGAAAAGGGCATCACCATGCTGGTGGCAGATCTTCAAAATAAAAACCTTAAACCTTAAAATTTAAACGTCATGAAAACAAAAAATCAATTCAATTTTCTTTCGCTCTTAATGCTCTTTGCTTCCTCTTTCCTTTTTGCCTGTAAGAATGGAATTGGGACTTCTGATATGACCGGAACCTATGTGAACCATGCGGGAGGTGAGTATAGCGTTGCCGATGATACGCTGGTTGTCGAGCATGAGCAGAAAAACAGGTTTCTGATCCACCGCAGAACGGGCTTTAACCTCATCAGAGAAGGCAAAAAGGGCAAACGGGAATACGAGACCGAAGAATGGAAGGCCATTTATGATCCCAAGACCGAAGTTATGACCGAGACCCGTAGGGGCAAAACTATCACCTTTTATGGGGACAAAATGATTGTCGGAAGCAGGGAATACAAAAAACCTAATTAACAGAAATTATGAACATGAAACTGATAAAATATATGAAGAAGTATATGGTCATCCTGCCGCTGAGCACCATGACCCTGTTTGTGGGACTGCCTAAAGGGGCAAACGCACAGATAGCGGTACTGGAGGTGATCAAGGCGGGAGTAAAAAAAGTCATCAAGGCGGTGGACCTGAAAGTCCAGCGTTTGCAGAACGAAACGATCTGGCTGCAGAATGCGCAGAAGGTGCTGGAAAACCAGCTCTCTAAACTGAAACTTACCGAGATTGCCGACTGGACGGAAAAACAGAAAGAGCAGTACAGCAAATATTACGAAGAATTGTGGCGCATCAAATCGGCTATTGCCTATTACAAGCGCATCAAGGATCTGACGGAAAAACAGGTCGATATCGTAAACGAGTACAAATGGGCATGGGGGCTTTTCCAAAAGGACAAGCACTTTAAACCGGAAGAACTGGATTACATTGGTAAAGTGTATTCTGGCATACTCGATGAGAGTATCAAGAACCTCGACCAGATATTCCTGGTGATCAATTCCTTTAAGACCCAGATGAGCGATGCGGCAAGGCTGGAACTGATCTCTAGGGCAGCCGATGAAATGGATGCGAATTATTCTACACTTAAAAAGTTCAACCTTTCAAACATTGGCCTGAGTATCCAGCGCTCGGCTTCACTGGATGAAACCGCTAAACTGAAGGAGATTTATGGAATTGAATAGATTAAAGCTGGTATTGGTGGTATGTATGGTATTGTTTTTTTGTGGCGCAACCAGCTACGCACAGACTTTTGGAGAGTTTTTCAACCAAAAGAAGACCCAGAAGAGATACCTGTTGGAACAGATTGCAGCTTTAGAGGTCTATACCAGTTACCTGAAAAAAGGCTATGAGATTGCAAGTTCTGGACTGGAAACCATTCGGGATTTTTCAAATGGCGAATTCGGCTTGCACGAAGCCTTTATCAGTGGGCTGAAAAAGGTGAGCCCCGCAGTGAAGAACAATGTAAAGGTGGCACAGATCATCGAGATGCAGATCAGGATCGGAAAAGGCTTTTGGGCTTTAAAGTCCAACCCAAATCTTTCTTTGTCCAACCAAATGTATGTGCAGGAAGTCAGGGACAACCTGTGGGAGGAATGTATGAAAGATCTAGAGGAACTGCTGCTGGTCATTACCTCTGGAAAGGTAGAAATGCCTGATGATGAAAGGTTGGAACGGCTGGACAAAATTTATGTTTCGATGAGCAGTAAGTCTGCTTTTGTGCAGCATTTTGCCAGTGAAGTGACTACGCTGATCCGCCAAAGGGAACTGGAAAAACAGACCATTGAAAAATTAAGGAGGAGTGATGGAATTCAGGATTAAACTCAAAAAGGTGCTGCTTACGATCTTCTTGCTCGCTTTATTGAATGTTGTGACTATGGCGCAATCCCAGGAAGCGCAACAGTTATTGCTCAACGTGGAAAAACTGAGCCAGATGAAAAACATCCTTTCGGATATGAAAAAGGGCTATCAAGTCATTTCGGGCGGCTATAATGCGATCAAGGATATTTCCCAAGGCAATTTTTCTTTGCATGAGGTATTTCTGGACGGGCTGATGCTGGTCAGTCCCGAGGTGAAAAAATATAGGCGGGTGGCAGATATCATCAGCTATCAGAAGTCGATCGTTTCCGAGTACAAGTCCGCCTTTAAAAGGTTTAGTACGGCGGATGTTTTTAGTGTTGAAGAGACCCGTTATCTGGGAAGGGTGTACAAGCAGCTATTTGACCAGAGCGTGGACAACCTTGACGAATTATTGATGGTGATTACCTCCTCTAAGCTGCGCATGAGCGATTCCGAACGGTTAGCCGCCATAGACCGCATCTTTTTGAATGTGGAAGACAAACTGGTTTTTCTGCGTGATTTTAACAATAAGGCAACTTCGCTGTCGCTGGCAAGGGAAAAACAAAAGTCGGAGCTCAAGCAGGTCGGAGGCCTTTACCAATAAACCTTTTTTATGATAACAATTAAATTTAAGATAACCCTTTTGATGCTGCTTGGAATAGTTGGGTTCCCGTTTGCATCAAGCGCGCAGGGATTGGCTGGGCAGATTGGTGGACTTCATTCGGTGCTGGAAAAAGTGTACGATGAAATGATACCCCTTTGCTCGGGGCTCATCGCCGTGGCTCGGGGCATTGCTGGATTTGGTGCCCTCTGGTATATCGCCAGCCGTGTATGGCGCCAGATTGCATCGGCCGAACCCATCGACTTTTATCCGTTATTGCGCCCCCTTGCACTTGGCCTAGCCATCGTCCTTTTCCCCGCTCTGCTCTCGGTGTTCAACGGGGTGCTCCAGCCCACCGTTTCCGCTACTGGTGCAATGGTAAAAGAAAGTAATCTGGTGATCAAAGAACTGCTGAAGCGAAAGGAAGCCGAACTGAAGAAATCGACCAAATGGAAGATGTACGTAGGCGATGACGGTTCCGGAAATCGGGAAGCCTGGTATAAGTATACCCATCCGAAGGACCCCAATGGGGATGATGAGAATTGGCTGGAAGCGGTTGGCAATGACATCAAGTTCTGGGCGGACAGGCAGGATTTTAAGATGCGCCATAGTTTTAAGCAGTTTATGTCAGAGCTGCTAGAGCTCATCTATCAGGCGGCGGCACTCTGTATCAATACCTTGCGGACGTTCTTTTTGATTGTCCTTGCGATACTTGGCCCATTGGTATTAGGGTTTGCTGTCTTTGATGGATTGCAACACACGTTATCGGTCTGGGTGGCTAGGTACATTAACATCTTTTTGTGGCTGCCCATCGCCAATATCTTCGGTGCCATTCTCGGAAAAATCCAGCAGAACATGATCAAACTGGATATTCTGGAAGTGGCACAGAATGGCGATACCATGTTTTCCAGCCAGGATACCGCTTACATGATCTTTATGCTGATTGGTATTGTGGGCTACTGCTGTGTTCCAACGGTGGCCAATTATGTGGTACACGCAGGAGGCGGAAATTCCATCCTTTCCAAGGTCAATTCGATGACCGTGGGCATGGGCAGGAGTACCGGTGCGGGCGTAGCGGCAGGGATGTCCGCTGGTGCAAGTGGAGCAGTTGCTGCGACTAAATATGGTGCGGGCATGGTGGCCGATACCTTCGGTGACGGTAGCCGCCAGATGGGCGGGATGGCCGAAGCCGCTGGGAACGACTATTTCAAGGATAAGCTGAAGGGAAAGAAAAATTAAACACAATGCTTATGTTCACACAATTCAAAAATATAGATACCGCCTTTAGGCATATCAAGCGGTTCAGTATCTTTCTGATCTTAGCCAATGTTGGTTGTATTTGCTTTTGCATCTACAAGAGTTATGATATGGTAGATCGGGCACAGAACCGCATCCATATCCTGTACAATGGAAAGGTGTTGGAGGCTGTTGCCTCGGATAAAAAGACCAATCTGGAAGTGGAGCTGAGGGATCACGTCAAGACCTTTCATCAATTCTTTTTTACGTTAAGTCCCGATGATAGGGCGATCAAAAGAGGGGTGTCAAAGGCACTTTATCTTGCTGATGAGTCCGCAAAAAAGCAGTCCGATAATTTGCAGGAATCTGGTTATTATAACAATATCATTTCTGCAAATATCTCTCAGGAAATCGAGGTAGACAGTACAAGGCTTGATATCAATCAATATCCATACACGTTTATCTGCTATGCGACCCAAAAGCTGATCCGCTCGACAAGTACGGTGACCAGAAAACTGGTGACCCAGGGTAGGATCAGGGATATCAAATCCCAGACAGATCGTAACCCGCACGGCTTTCTGATCCAGAACTGGGAAATACTAGTCAATCAGGATGTGCCTCTAAAACCTTAAAGCGATGAAATTTTTCAGAAAAAACAAGGAGCGGAAAACACAGGGGACATTGACCGATCATATTTCGGTGTATCTCAATTGCAGGCAGCGAAAAGTAGCGGACTGGCTGAATGGAAAAACTGCTGGCGTTTCCAGAAAGTCATTGATTTATGGACTGGTTTTCTTCTGCCTGCTGTTCGGGAGCTACCTCATTTATGTACTGATTAGTGCATTCAATTCAAACATTTAAAAATCAATTGATATGGATAGAAAACTTAAAAAAGACAAACGGAAGGTGCTGTTGTTCCTTCCCTTACTGGTGGTGCCTTTTCTGGCACTTGCCTTTTATGCCATGGGCGGCGGGCAGGGTAGTGGTGATGCCAGTTCCAAAGGTACAGGCTTAAACACGCGATTGCCTGACGCTTCCTTTACTACCGATACGCCAAAGACCAAGGCGGATTATTACCTCCAGGCCGAACGTGGGCAAAAGAAAGAGGGGAATGGCATTGCAGGTATTGCTGATCAGTTCGGCTTTGATGTTGAGGGAAAATCTGTAAATGCGAGTGGGCATGAGCAGACCAATCAGATTGATGCCAAGCTGGAAGCCTTGAACAGGGAAATCAATCGACCAGAGACAGGTTATAGCAAACCTGCTCACACTGTTAAACCGCAATCATCGTCGATTAAATCTGACGTAGATCGATTAGAGGCATTGATGAAAACGATGCAGGAGAATAAGACTGAAGACCCCGAAATGGCCCAGCTCAATGGAATGATGCAGAACATCTTGGATATACAGCATCCAGAGCGGATTTCAGAAAGGCAGCGCTTTGCCCGTTCGCTTTCTCCCGATAGCCTTTTTCGTGCAACTCCAGCCGTTCTGGTCGAGAACCAAAAGGCGGTGCAGGGTGCAACGGTAAAAATCAGGTTGCAGGACAGTCTGCGTATTGGAACGATGCTGATCCCCAAGGGACACATCATATTTGGTGCGTGCAGGATTGCTAACCAAAGGCTCCTGGTGGATATTACCAATATCAGGTTAGGTACTTCCATCATTCCCGTTGACCTTTCGGTCTACAGTTTGGATGGTATGGTCGGTATGGATGCGCCAGAGGCTGCATTAACTGGTGCGCTGAACAATGGAACGGATAATGCGGTGCGTAGTGTTGGTTTTGGTTTTGACCAATCGGTCGCTACTCAGGTAGCAGGTGCGGGCATCGATGCGGCAAGGCAGTTGATCAGTAGAAAGGTGAAAAAGATAAAGGTAAAGCTAAAGGGAGGTTCTCCAGTGCTGTTGAGGAACAATAGCCAGCGAATACGCTAACCCATGGGTTGATTAATAAAAAGATTGTTAACTAAAAATACATAGGCATGAATTTGAACAATTTGGAAGATCTCAAAGATGAGATGAAAAAGCTCGGCTTCGCAGAAGCACATATCGCCAAGATGGAAGAGCACATGAAGAACGATGACCCGGCCTTTAAACTTTACGATGAGGTAAAAGCAAACAGGGGACAGGTCGACATCACCCTGCACTTCAAGCAGTCAGGTCAGTCGGACTATTATTACCTGAACCGTTTGGAAGCGGTGCACAACCAGTTGAAGCCGTTGGAGGAAGGCCAGAAGTATATGGTCATTACCAAGACCGAAGAGGGAAAGAATATTGTCAAGAAACTGGAAAACGTGGCTGAGGCCATCGATTTCTTTAAGCAGCAGAAGGGCAACAGCGAGCTTGCCGTGGGTAAGGATGCAGCCAATAAGTCGATGCTTGCCAATATGGAAGAGGGCAAGATCAATTATGTTTCAAGGGATTTCAAACGCGAATTCTACTCGCCGCCATTGCCACAGACCTTTTGGCTGGATCATGGTAAGGGCTTTTCAAAAGAACAGGCAGCCAACTTGGTTCAGGGCAGGTCGGTCTACCGTGATGATTTGCTCAGCAGGGAAGGTACGCCATACAAGGCGTGGATGCAGCTGGATACTGAAAAAGAAAGAGACCGTCAGAATAATTTAACTTTCCGTCAGTTTACCGATGCCTACGGCTATGATGTGAAATCGCTTTTGGATGATTACAAGATCAAGGAAATGGTCGATCCGAAAAAGGCGGAGGCGTTGGAAGTTTCACTGATGAACGGTAACCGTCCGATGGTGACGGTTGAAAAGGAGGGGCAGGAAACCAAAATGTATCTGGAGACGGCCGTTCGTTATGGTAAGCTCAACTTCTATGCGGAAAACGGCAAGCCTGAAAAAAGGGAACAGTTCCAAAAGGAGACTGGGCTGGAGATGAGTAATGTCTTTGCGAAGAAAATGGAACAGGGCAAGGACAAGGAAGTTGCCCAAGGTCAGGGAATGGGAGTTTAGCCGGAAAATGATATATTCGCTTTAGCGGGAACTAATTAATTTATAAACATAAAAGCATATTAAAAACATGGAAAAATTTCAAAAGGTAAAACAGTTGATCTCTGATATTGAAACGGATGCTGGAAAATTCTATAACTCCAATAATGGCGCAGCTGGTACAAGGGTACGTAAAGCCATGCAGGATTTAAAAGTTCTGGCCTCAGATATCCGTAAGGAGATCACAGAAAAGAAAAACGCAAAGTAAGCGGTAGTAATTTGGGAAAAACCTGATCGGAAACGGTCAGGTTTTTTTATGTTAAAACTGGGGAACAACGACGGTTAAACCTATTGAAAAAACATTATAACAATACTTCTTGCGCTAGCGTGTAGAATAGAAATGTTAAAGAGGGGTTTTTAGGTAGAAAATCCATATCTTTCCAGCTAACACTCTTAAAACCAGTTGCATGAGCTGTATTACTAGTATAAAGCTGAAAAATTTTAAAAGGTTCCCTGCTTTTAAAGTGGATTTCGATCCGGAATTGAATGTATTGATCGGGGATAATGAGGCTGGTAAAAGTTCTATTTTGACTGCCATCGATATTGTTTTGAGCGGCAGTAAGAGCAAAGTGGAGGCGATAGGCTTGGAGGGTATGTTTAATGTTGGGGCAATAGAGGAATTCTTTGCTCGCGGCAAAAAATATGATGAACTTCCAGTCTTGTGGATAGAGCTCTACTTGGATGAGCAGCATAATCCCGATTTAAACGGTAAGAATAATTCCGAAAGCAAAATTTGCGATGGATTGAAGCTGATTTGTGAACCTAACGATGATCTGTCAGATGAGATTCGCGAGATATTAGCCCAACCTGGGAATAATTTTCCTTTTGAATATTACACCATCCAATTCAAATCATTTTCCGACTACAGTTATACAGGGTATAAACGTTTTCTCAGGCACGTGCTGATCGACAATGCTCAGGTCAATAACGAATATGCGACCCGCGAATATGTAAAGGCCATGTATGCCGGTAGCGTAACGAGCAAAGACCGCCAAAAGCAGCAAAATGAATACCGCAAGAGTAAGGAAGTTTTTAAGAACGATGTTCTTTCCTCGACCAACCAAACTCTCGCCAACTATGCCTTTGGAGTACGAAATAGTCCCAAAGCAAATCTTTTAACGGACTTGATTTTGACCGAAGATGAAATCAATATCGAGCAGAAAGGCAAGGGCAAACAGTGTTTCATCAAAACCGAATTTGCGCTGAATAAACATAGCAGCAATATCGATGCAATTTTGCTAGAGGAGCCGGAAAATCATTTGAGCCACTTAAATATGAAACGGCTGATTCGCAAGATCAGGATGAATAAGGGAAAACAGCTCTTTATTACTACCCATAATAATCTAATCAGTACACGGTTGGATTTGCGAAAGTCAATCTTGCTCAACAGCAATAGTGTAATACCTGTGCTGCTCAAGGATCTGAAAGACGATACTGCAAAATTTTTCATCAAAGCTCCGGACAATAACATTATTGAATTTGTACTTTCCAGTAAAGTTATCTTAGTCGAGGGGGATGCAGAATTCATGCTGATCGAGGAATTTTTTAAGAATGTCGTCGGAGAAGATCCCGATTTTCGCGGCGTACATATCCTTTCGGTTGGGGGTAAGAGTTTTAAACGTTACTTGGATCTCGCAAAGATGCTGGGTATCAAAACGGCTGTGGTACGGGACAATGATGGGGACTATCAAAAAAACTGTGTTGATAATTATGCGCCTTATGCCAATCCACTTTTAGGAGTGTTTGCCGATACCGATGCCTCAAGATATACCTTCGAGGTCTGTGTTTATCAGGATAATGCCTCATTGTGCGAAACACTTTTTGCTGGCGGCAGACAAACTCTCAGCGTACAGGAGTATATGTTAAAGAACAAAGCGGATGTTGCTTTTGAATTATTAGAAAATATTTGTGAGAAGGTGAACCCGCCGTCCTATATTAAAGAAGCCATTCAATGGATAAACGGGTAATCTTTGCTGTTGCAGGGTCTGGTAAGACAACGCTAATCGTTGACCGGTTGAGCCTTGAAAAACGGGCTCTACTATTGACTTTTACGAACAATACCCATGGTCATTTGCGCTCTCGCATCCAGCGGAAGTTTGGCTATATGCCAAAGAATATCAAGGTGATGACCTATTTTGATTTTTTGTATTCTCACTGCTACCGTCCGTTCCTTTCCTCAGAGCTTGGGGGTAAAGGACTAACTTTTACACCAAATGTACGCCGATTCGCTACAGGCGATGACAGGTATATCGATAAGTATAAAAGACTTTACAGCAACCGGCTGGCAAGGTTACTTGTGGAAAAAAAGGTGCTCGAAGAAATCAACAATAGGCTTGAAAAATATTATGATGAACTGTATATTGATGAGGTTCAGGATTTTGCGGGGCATGATTTCAATTTGTTGAAGCATCTTTCATCAGCAAAGCTTAGTCTTCTTTTTGTAGGAGATTTCTATCAGCATACATTTGATACCAGTCGAGACGGAAGTGTAAACAGCACCTTGCATGATGATTATGAGAAGTATAAAGCTAACTTTATTAAGATGGGCCTCGAAGTCGATTGCACGACTTTAGTTAAAAGTTACCGCTGCAACCCTAGTGTTTGCGGCTTTATATTCGAGAAGATCGGAATTTTGATCGAATCCCATGGAGACCAGTCTTTTTTTGTTGGGGTTGTCGATGATCCAGGGAAAGTGGATGAGCTTTTTGCGAATCCTAAAGTCGTGAAATTGTTTTTTCAGGAACAGTGGAAATACGATTGTTTTTCCAGAAATTGGGGAGAATGCAAGGGTGAAGACCATTACCAGGATGTCTGTGTGGTGATCAATGATAAGACTTGGAAGAGCTTTAAGAAATCGGATTTGAAATCGCTATCTCCTCAGACCAAAAATAAGTTATATGTAGCCTGTTCCAGAGCAAGGGGGAATTTATACTTTGTGAAGGGTGGATTATATAAAAAATTTAAACTCATCACTAGATAAGTATGACAGTCAGTGTAAAATTTTGTCAGTCGAACATCCCAGGCTCCTCATCGGAACATGAGGCATTGCAATTATAGCTGATCTCTACATAGTTGTATGCAAAAGTTGCTGGAGACAGGGTTTCTTGCATATAGATATACAATTTGCCATTTTTTTCTTCCTGCCTATTGATTTGAAAATGAGTATCTTTTAAAAACAGTACTTCTTGCTCTTTTGCAAAGTTGGTGAGCCGTGAAATGTCTTTTGCCCTACTGTTTTCAGTCAAGGTGTTAATGACATAAACTACCTTTTCGTCTTCCCAGTCATCTTTTGAAGTAGATAAATTAAAGGATACACTCATCACCTGACCGAATTTCCCCTTAAAATAATTTTGGTAATCGCTGATAACTGGGTGGTGGGTTTCCATACGGTATACCGTTTGCTGACCAAAGCTGGGAAGGCACTCAAGGGCGAGATGTAGGCGCTGCTCAAAGTCTTTAACTAAGACGGTCTGGTCAATAGTTTTATTTTTGAGATTGGGGTGAACAACCCGGCTCATGTTTCCAGAATAATTGGTTATACAGTCTGCATCCGCTAGATTCACTAAGCCATTTTTGACGTCGTCAAGATTGGCGTGATGAGCAACGTTTTTTAAGTAATCAGGTTTTAGTTCTGCATAATTTCTCAAAAAAAATTGGTCGTCTTCGTGCATTTTGGGCTTGGTATTCATTGGAGTCATGTTATTTTTTCTGCAAAGTAAAATTTTTCCTATTTCCATTATAATTTTTCAATACCTAATTGGATTTTCTTTCTGGATAAGCTTATGTGAAGCCAAAGCACCTAGTAGGCACTTGTTCTTTCAAGCTTCTATAGGTAGGAAAATGTCATCTGATTTTATTTGGTTGATGCATTCAAAAAGCTGAAGCTGATGTTGGGGTGGTCAGTTTGGAATGAAATTCGGTGACCATTTTGCCTAAATCTACAGGCAGGCCCGTGTATATAAATTAATTCATTTATAATAGGGTTAGTGCATTTGTTTGTATTTATTTATGGCAATTGTACTTCGATGTGAATTACTCTAGTGCAATAAAGTATTTAATTTTTTGGTGAAATCTGCTGCCGAACTTGTCTGGATAAGTTTACAACGTCTGGCGGATCCGGAGATTTGGTTAAGTTCCTCGAATTTGTGCTGTGACATTTTAGTCAACTCATTGTTGTGTACGAACCAAAATTCGCCTTGTTTTCCCTTCTGTCTATGGAAGAATTTTTGTATTGAGGCAAGGCCAATTTTGCTGCTGGTGAGGTATTTAACCTCAACATATATAGTTCTGCCCTGATAGATGAATTCAATATCAAATCCCCAGTCCATATGTTCATTTTGCCTCACCATTTCAATGCCGGGATAATTTTGTAGGGCCCTGACGATTTCGCTCTCAAATGCGAAGCCATTGCGGGAGACAGTAAATTCTGCCTCAACTTGGCTGACCTGATTGTTGATTTCTTCCTGAGTTTCCTTCTCCTTAAGGTATCTAAGGTAATAGCCATAAATGGCAGCGAATGTTGATGTGATTGTAAAGATTATTGATACCCAGCCTAATAGGGGAAGTGAACTCTTTTTTTTCTCTACTTTATTTATGTTTGGTGGAATAGTCTTCCTGATCAGCTGGGACTCGGCGATTAGTTGCCTTCTTTTTACTAGGGGTAAAAACTTATCATCCATAAAAGAGGCCTCTACTTTGATCATGATCTGCTCAGTAGAGAGGGGATAATTTTTATTGAGAATGATTTCTTTTGATTTGACCAGCGACTGTATCTCTGCATAGTTACAAGTAGAATCGCTAAAGATTAATTCTTTGATGGATTGCTCAAGACTTGCTTGGGCATTGTAAAATTTCTGCTTTTCTGCATCTTCTAACCATACGGGCACATAATAAACGCCGAAATAGACGGATAGGAGGATTCCGATCAAACTCATGATGTTTGAAAGGTTTTTAACGAATATATTCCAGAGCGCTTTCATGATGTTAATTTTCAACTTTAAAGATAGTGATTTGGATGAGATACGAAAATTAGATAAATGGTAAACAATGTAAAAACTAAAAATGTTAGTATATTGTTGATAACTTACTAATATTATTAGTATAAATTTGTAGTCCCAATTAATTATTCAAAATATGTTTGCCGATAAGCACATCATCCATATGGATCAAGATGCTTTTTTCGTGTCCGTCGAGGTCCGAAAAGATCCATCATTGATCGGTAAGCCCGTCATTATCGGGGGCACCTCGGATCGTGGTGTGGTTGCTTCGTGCAGTTATGAGGCAAGGAAGTTTGGGGTACATTCTGCCATGCCCTCGCGGATGGCAAAATTGTTATGTCCCCATGCAGTTTTTGTTCGGGGGAATATGGATGAGTATTCCAAGGCCTCATTGGAGATTACCGATATCTTGAAAGAACGTGTGCCGCTGATCGAAAAGGCGAGCATCGATGAGCATTATATCGATATGACCGGAATGGATCGCTTCCATGGGGTGATGAAATATGCGCACGAGCTGCGGGCAACGGTGATTAAGGAAACTGGTCTGCCGATTTCTTTCGGGCTTTCGGTGAACAAGACAGTTTCAAAAATGGCGACCAACGAATGCAAGCCCAACGGGGAACTGAATATCGAGCAGCCTGGCGTCGTTCCATTCTTAAATCCGCTGTCGATCAAAAAAATACCAGGTCTGGGGGAAAAGACCTTTATCAAGCTTTCTGATATGGGCATTCGAAAAATCGTTAATCTTTCACAGGTGCATCCAGATATGATGGTTTCTGTACTTGGAAAAAATGGATTGGTGCTGCTCAACAAGGCAAAAGGGATCGACCATTCTCCTGTTATTCCCTATACTGAGCAGAAGAGCATCGGCACCCAGAGTACCTTTAAGGCCGATACCATTGATGTGGAAGCCATCAGCCAAATGTTAACGGCAATGGTCATGGATTTGGGGTTTGAGCTACGGGAAAAACAGAAACTGACAGCCTGCGTAACGGTGACCATCCGCTATTCCAATTTTGAGACGGTGACCAAACAGGCGATGATCCCATATACTTCACTGGATAAGGTGTTGCTGTTGAAGACCAAAGAGCTTTTCAAATCGGTGTATTCCAAACGGATGCTCTTGCGGCTGGTCGGTGTGCGGTTTTCACACCTTGTTTCTGGCTTTGAGCAGATGGATATGTATTCCTCTTCCAAGGAAGCCTATTCGCTTTGCCAGGCAATGGACAAGATTAGAAGACGTTTTGGTCATGATTCCATTGCCCTTGCCTCCACTTTAAACCTAAATATGTAAGCCATGTATATCAATGTTCATTCCCAATATAGCTTGCGTTATGGTACGATGTCGATTGAAAAAATTGTTTCGGAGGCTATTGGTTTCGGGGTAACCCAGCTTGTTTTAACCGATATCAATAACTCTACGGGGGTAATGGAGTTTTTTCGCGAATGCAGCGAAAAGGGCTTGAAGCCGATTGCTGGTATCGAATTTCGCCGTGATAAGAAATTGCTATTCATCGGCATTGCCCGTAACAGGGAGGGGATGAAAGAACTGAACGATTTTCTGACCTATCATAATCTGGAGCAGTTGGAATTGCCCGATGTGGCTCCTGCATTTACTCATGCGAATGTGGTTTACCCTTTTGGACATTTAGGGGAACTCCGTTCAAATGAGTATCTGGGTATTCATTTTTCGCAGCTGCATGAACTGTTTGCTATGGATATTTCATCGATTAAGTCTAAGCTAGTTGCCCTGCAACCTGTTTTTGTGGCAGATAAGATCGAATACCGTTTGCACGAATACCTTAGGGGAATTGACCTGAATACCTTACTGACCATGGTGGAGCCATTGGATAAATGCAGGCCGACCGACCGCTTTTTGAAGGCGGGTGAAATGGAGGCCAAGTTTGCCAAGCACAGTTTTATTCTGGATAATACACGGGCGATAATGAATGCCTGTGAAATGGATTATCCTTTGGGCAGGATCAATTTGAACCGTAAAACGTTCACGGGCTCTAAAAAAGATGATAAGGCACTGCTGGAGAAACTGGCAATGAAGGGGATGGTCTACCGTTACGGGAACAAGAACAAAGAGGCTTTGTCCAAGGTGAAGCAGGAGCTGAAGGTGATTGTTGATCTAGACTTTTGTGCCTACTTTTTGATCACTTGGGATATCATTAAATATGCCAAGGATCAGGGCTATTATCATGTGGGCAGGGGTTCTGGTGCCAATTCTACGGTTGCCTATTGCCTTTGCATTACCGACGTTGACCCGATTGAGCTTGATCTTTATTTTGAGCGGTTCTTGAATGCCGAGCGTACCTCTCCACCCGATTTTGACCTTGATTTTTCATGGGATGAGCGGGAAGATGTGCAGGATTATATCTTCAAACGCTATGGCAGAGAGCATACGGCTTTGCTGGGTACGATGTCCACATTTAAGGATCGTTCGGTTATTAGGGAAATCGGAAAGGTGATGGGTTTGCCCAAATCAGAGATCGATGGCTTTACCGATCCAAGCAGGGCCGGAATTAACAGGGACAATGCCACGTTTAAAAAGATAACCACGATTTATAACCTGATGCAAAACATGCCCAATCAAAGGAGCATCCATGCGGGAGGGGTACTGATTTCCGAAGAACCGATTACCTATTATACTGCATTAGACTTACCGCCTAAAGGGATGCCTACGGTGCAGTGGGATATGTACGAAGCGGAAAAGATTGGCTACGATAAATACGATATTCTTTCACAGCGTGGCATCGGTCACATCAAGGAAGCGGTAAGATTGGTGGAACTCAACCAGAACCGTAAGATCGATATCCATAAGGTGAAGGATTTTATGAAAGACCCGAATTTGAATGCAAGGCTAAAAATCGGTAATACCATTGGCTGTTTCTATATTGAATCGCCAGCGATGCGGCAACTATTGACCAAGCTGACCTGTGATAACTATCTGACACTAGTTGCCGCAAGTTCGATTATCCGTCCTGGGGTAGCCAGTTCGGGGATGATGAAGACCTATATCCAGAGTTTCCATGCGCCCGATAAGGTCGTTTACCTGCATCCGGTAATGGAAGAGCGATTGAAGGAAACTTTTGGGGTAATGGTCTATCAGGAAGATGTGATCAAAATCTGCATACACTTTGCGGGCATGGACGGAACCGATGCTGATATACTACGCCGTGGAATGAGCGGGAAATATCGCTCCAAAAAGGAATTTGAGCGTTTGGTCGAGCGGTTCTTTGAATTGGCAGAGGGATTGGGCAGGCCTAAAGAGGTTGTTGCGGAGGTTTGGAGGCAGGTATCGAGTTTTGCGGGTTATAGTTTTTCCAAGGCGCACTCTGCTTCTTTTGCAGTGGAGAGCTATCAAAGTTTGTATTTGAAGACCTATTATCCTAAGGAATTTATGGTAGCGGTGTTGAACAATTATGGAGGCTTTTATTCGAGGTCGCTGTATGTGCATGAACTTTCAAAGGCTGGCGCAAAGGTGCATTTGCCCTGCGTGAACTGTAGTTTTGGGGTGGTCGCCATTTTTGGCGATGATGCCTATTTGGGCTTTATCGGAATCCAGGGATTTGAAGGTAAATACATTGAAATCATTACCGAGGAAAGGCGCATGAACGGAATCTATGCTTCATTGGAAGAGTTTGTCAAACGCGTGGGAATTACCTTAGACCAGTGTATCATTCTGATCCGTGTGGGTGCGCTGCGGTTTACTGGTAAGAGCAAAAAGGAACTGCTGTGGGAAGTACATCTGTTATTTGGCTCAAAGGTCAAACCGAATAACCATGCGGAGCTTTTTGAGGTGCAGCATAAGGATTATGCGATGCCCGAACTGATCAATACCGATTTGGAAAATGCCTATCACGAACTGGAACTTTTGGGGTTTCCCTTGTCGTTATCGATGTTCGATTTGCTAAAGACCGAATATCGAGGTGCTGCGATGGCAAGACAGCTTTCCTCTTTCATTGGCAGGCCTGTGCGGATGGTGGGTCATTATGTGACCGAGAAAACGGTGCATACCAAGAACAATAAAAAAATGTGGTTCGGTACGTTTCTGGATGCAGAGGGCGATTTTTTTGATACGGTGCATTTTCCAAATTCGACGCCTAGCTACCCTTTTAGGGGAAGCGGTTGTTATTTGATCGAGGGCAGGGTAGTAGAGGACTTTGGATTTCCGAGCATCGAGGTACAGAAGTTTGCTAAGCTCCCCATTGTCGAAAACCCAATCATGGTATAGTTTTTTTGAATTACTATGTTAAATAACGTCGTCAAGACGAGCGGGGCTATTTTGTGCAGTTATTCCAGATTGTGTTTTTTGATGTGGGCCTGAATTCTCTTGATATAGTAATCATCCGGAAAGAAATCAAGATATTCTGATGAAGTTATTGCATTGATATTTTCGTCAAATGTGAGGCGGAAAGAAAAACGCACATCTTCGTCATAGACCGGACGCCCCGACATATCGAAAGTTTCTAGATAGAAATCCTCTTTTGCCCTTGCCAATAGGTAAGCAGCAAGCCCCACTTGTTGGGATTCTGTTTCAAAGACCATTTTGACGTGCACTATCACATGGGCAATAATCTCTACTTCTCCTAATTCTGTGTTTTTATGCGCATAGAACGATTCGACATGCATATTGTCCACTTTGAATTCTTCTAGCTTAAACTCACGGTTGGCATCATAATAAAACCGGCTAATGTGGCTGGGAAACGCATCTTTTTGTTCAAGCAACTCTTTCTCGATAACGTTCATTGGAATAGCTTCTTCGATCAGTTTTGCTGTTAGATTCGGTGATTTGAAACCATATAAGCTCAAAAACGATGATATGCTCGGGTATACCTCAATATTCGTTAATTTGAACTTCGCCTGAAGGTCTTTCATTATCTTGTTGTCAGTAAAGATTCTATCATCACTGATCAAAGCTACACTGCGATCCTGACTTTTGCCGGCGAGCCATAACACCGTTAACCAGATCAGAAAATCTCTAGTATTGTCTTTTTTATTTTCTCTTTTGTTGTCAACTAGGAAATCGATCAGATACCCTTCGGTAAGCATGGAATTTGCTCCGATTTTTCGTTTCGCATCGGTAATTTTTTTCTTGATATAGACCAGTTGGGCGTCGGCAGGCTTCAGGAGAGTAATGGAACGAACCTTTTTGAATTTTTGAAGTCGTTTTAGCTTATCAAAAGCTTTTTCGATCTCGTTGATCTGCTTGTTAAGCACTTCATGCTCATAATAATCCAAGTACTCCCGCAATACGGTTTCGGCAACGACGATTTCAGAGCCAGATGAATAACAGTAATCCTCCAGGCTTTCATAGTCTATATGCTCATAAAAATTTTGTCCAAGCTGACGGTAGATGTTCGTATCTAAGAAAATGTCGATGTACATGATTGCGCTAGTTATTATTAAAGATCGATCTGTCCGTCCTCTGTAACCAAATTACAACTGTCACATATGCCTGACAGGTTATTGTTAATCTTGCCACAGTACAAACATGCGTTTTTAACTGCATCATATTTTATACCCAACTGGTCTAGCATTGGTGGTTCGGTAACCTTGAGATTGCAATAAAAACAGCTCAGTTTCTTTACTTCATAACCTATGATTATTTTCTCCAAAATCATTTCGTCCAACTCGATGATAGGGTGAAATTGGACAACGGCGTCCTGCTCGCACGCAGGGCATTTGGTCTTTCCTCGATTCAGCACACCAATCATCACCTTGGTCACCTTTTCTCGTTTTTTCACATAACCAGTAATTTTTTTTGCCTGCTGCCATTTTTCCAGATGAAGCTCAAGCAACATCTTTATTTTGATGTCGAGGTTGCTTTGGTGTGCAATGGAGAGTTTTGATAGCCTCTCGGAATGGCTCTCAAAATATAATGATGGCTTTTGACCAAGCTCAACGGTGAACTGTTTGATCATGGTAAAAAAATCACGCTGTATGATATCTTTGATCTGTTCTATGTTTAAAAGGTGCAATTCACAATGTGCTATAATATCCCGTGCTTCCGAAATTGCAAAGAGAATATTCTTGTGTTGCTTTGTGGTTTCAGAGACAAGCTGTGCCCTCAGCAGGCTATTTTTAAAAGTGATAACATCGCCGTTGATGTTTTGAGCCAGTTCAGGGGATTTGTTTGATCCTTGTAAAAGTTTTGCCCTGTATAATACCTGGATGGAATTTTTAAAAGAGGGCTCATTTAGGATATAAGCGGGATTGATATCAAAGAGAATACCTTTGAGCAGACGTTCACATCCTAGCGCAAGGTTCATCGCCAACTGGATTATCTGGACTTTCTCTAGGTCTTCAGTTACGCCCTTTGCTACTTCTCTGAAAAAAAGTTGGCTGTCTTTATGATAGTTGTTCATTAGGATTTATATGAGTTTTTTATGTTTTCCGTTGCTTTGATTTGGCCGATGGTGAATATAATAAACGCAATGTTAGGTACATAAAATTGAAATAAACACTAATTCCAGCTGCTGAATTGGTTTTTCATTTTCTTTTTTTTCTTTCCTTCCTGCGTAGTTCCTAGCCATTTCAAACCAGTGTAAAGCTAACAAATCTTGCGTCAAGCTCAGATAGGTGCATTCAAATTACCCCCAACCTTTTTGTGCCAAAATTTCTGAACAATCCATTAGCCTAGTCAAGACCAAGCCCTTCGGGTTTGCTGAAAAAAAATCTCCACACCTCGCTGCGCTCGGGTAGTATTTTTTTTCGCAAAGTCTTGCCTGCCTACTGGATTGTGGTCAGGTGATGGCATTTAACAAAAAGGCAGGAGGCTCCTGCCGACTGAATTTTAAAAGGAAAGAACCCATGCGCACAACAAAAGGCAGAAGCCCACCCACAGACCCAACCAGCGAAAACGGCACAGCATTTCGCAACAGTAGAACCGCCCTTTTTGGGCAAATCATTCAAATCATCATCAGTAAAAATTTAAAAAATAGAAATCATGAAAACTTTAGTAATTGGAAGCGAAAAAAACAACGGAGCAGTTAATAGTACATCAACTGATAAATCGGCAATCCGTCCGGCAGTACCCTTAAAAGAAAATGCAAATCAGGTTGACCCTGACAAGGAAAAAAAAGCAGAAGCAGAAACTGCTAAACCTGTAACAGGTAAAACCGAGGAGCAGCCAAAACAGGAAGACAAAGCGGTTGCATTAGCTAGCCAAGAGCAAAAAACAGAGCCAACAAAAATGGAAATCAAGGAACAGTTAAAGGAAGAAAAACCTGCAATGAACTTGGAAGCGACCATCAAATTGGCATTGGACTTAAACCGCCGTATCAACCAAAGGGGCAAATTGTTGGAGACTATCGGGACATTGGAAACCTTCGAGGTGGCGCAAAAGGATGATGCAGAGGAAACCGATAGTACACATTTTCAGCGTTGTGAATTGACCATTGAAGATGATAAGGGGAGGGAGTTTACCACCAAAAACCCTTTTATCATCAATGCGGTGGCTAAAATGGTCAATACGCTTTGCGTTGATAAATTGGCAGAAATCGAAGGTGAAATCTTTATTCCTCAAAAGTAATCGCTAAAACGCCCTGCCTTGGGTGGGGCGTTTATTTTTCCACTTAATCAATTTACCATGTTCGAGGCATTTATAGAATTCTTAGACCAATTGTATTGGACTGGCTACGGGTTGGAGTTCGAAGAGGAAAACCCGAAAGCATTTTACCAACAGTTGGACAAGTTCAAAAAACAGCATACCCAAAAGCGATGAAATACGAAACCCTATTTATTATGGTTCGCGTGGCAGTCCATGCCGACCATACCCAATTATCAGATATTGTAAATGAAATAGAAACACAGTCAAAATTAAGCCTCAGCGATACCGCTAACATCAATATTTTGGAAACTGAAATTCTATTATCGAGAGTTAGAAACCCTAAAAACATTTATCATGGCACACAACCTAAATTATAACAGCAAGACCGAAAAGCACAGTTTTTTTTCGGTGAAGGAAAAAGCATGGCATGGATTGGGTAAAATCATAGAGGATTATCCCACAAGCGCAGAAGCCATAAAATACGCAGGATTGGATTATACCGTTGAAAAACGAAACTTGTTTACCTATGGAGATGATACCACGCCCGAAACAGATGACAATGATATTGTTATGGAATGGCGTTTGGATGTACCGAACCATTTTGCGACGGTTCGAAATGATACCGATGAAGTTTTGGGCGTAGTCGGCAGGGATTACCAAGTGGTACAGAATATAGATGCATTCTCTTTCTTTGATAGTATTGTAGGCGGAAAGGATGGGATTAAATACGAAACAGCTGGCGCATTGGGGAAAGGTTATGGAAAGTAATAGATTATGTAAAGTCATATTATAAAAGCCGCTGAACTTCTAAAATTCAGCGGTTTAACTTCATTTCTACTTTACATTATTTTGTTGGCGGCAATAATGCC
>NZ_SSHJ01000006.1 GCF_005925345.1 Pedobacter ureilyticus | reverse complement strand
AGCTCATACTTAGAATGTTCGCCGTGGTAAAAAGAAAACAAAAATATGTGGAAAACTATATAAAAGCAGCTTGATGGAAATATATTTTGAATTTAATTTGCTTTTATCATAATCCTAGAATACGTTAATTTAGTCTAAAACTTTCCACCGCATTACGATACCCAATCGATTTGGGTATGACGACCAGACTTATAATGACTACAAGAATAAAGACTTTGTCTACTTTCTGTTACGTATTCGTTGTTTATAAGAGATTTTGATATTTTCGTTATCACACAAATTAAAACCAGATGAGAATTAAAATTGTACTTGCCGCTTTCTTAATCTTTACCACAACTTCATTATTTGCCCAAACAGTAAACCAAAATAGCGGTTGGTTTATGTTTTTAAACAGTACCAAGTTTAATGACAAATGGGGGATGCACTTTGACCTACAGGTTCGTTCACAAAACAACTGGGATGGTGTGAGGCATTTATTGGTTAGGCCTGGGATTACTTACTACATCAGTAAAAGTTCTAATGCAACCTTAGGTTATTTATATACGCCAACTTTTTTACAGGATGATATACTTGTAGGTGGGGGAACACTTAAAACCACACTAACCGAACACCGTATTTGGCAGCAGTATATTTATAGCCACAAGCCTTGGAAAGGCGCTGCATTGAGCCATAGGTTTAGACTAGAACAACGCTTTATCGAACGCCAAACAGATGATTTATTTTCACAGCGCCTGCGTTATTTCTTTAGGTTGGTACAGCCGTTGCAAAAAGCGGAAGGCGCATTTACCAAAGGAATTTTTGCGGCCTTGCAAAATGAATTGTTTTTCAATCTTCAAAATAAAGAAAAGCTAAACGGTAGCTTTTTTGATCAAAATAGAGCTTATTTAGCGGTCGGTTATCGATTTTCTAAAGCTTTTGATATAGAGGCGGGCTATTTAAATCAAGCCGTAAATGGAGCCAATAATGATACCATGAACAATGTAGTTCAGTTGGCTTTGTATACTAGGTTTTAAAAAAATCCCGTAAGAGATAAAAAAAAGCATCCAAATTTTAAATCTGGATGCTTTTCTGTGTAAATATCATTATACGTTGACTCTTAAATCAAATTAACTTAAAGGTTAATCCAATTTTTTTACGCCTCCAGAGCCTAAAAGTTTCTTTTCCGAAACATCGGCATTACCGGTATAATACACTTTTCCAGAGCCGCTAACAAAGGCATTAATTTCGCCATTGGTATGTACGTATGCACTTCCCGAGCCGCTAATGGTGGCAGATAAAGAGCCTACTTTTAATCCACCCTTTTTAGAAAGCACCCCTGAGCCACTAATGGTAGTAGTAACTTCATCAGCTTCGCCAGTAACATTTAATTTGCCCGAGCCACTAATTACTGCGGTATAATCTTGTACGTTTACTACGGCCGTTATAGCACCAGAGCCGCTTAAAGTTGTAGTCAATGAATTATTATTAATAGTGCCTTTTACGGTAATCGATCCATCGCCGCTCATGGTTAAGCTCGAAATGTTTTTGGCATTTACATAAGCGATAATTTTCTTGTCTTTATACTTGTGGGCCCAGCTCGTCCAGCTCATTTTGGGCCTAATAATTAAGGCGCCACCTTTCACTTCGGTAACTAAGGTAGAAATTGCTTCTTCATCGCCTTCAAATTTGATGCCCTCTGTATTGCCTAAGGTTACAATTACCTGTAAAGGCCCGCCTGCCGCAACGCTGTTAAAGTTTTTAACTTCGAGGTCTCTAGTCTTCATTTTTGCTTTAGCAAGGCTGATGTTTACAGGAAGTTCTGATTGCACATTTGATGCACTTGCTACAGCAACTGTCATCATTAAACCAATAGAGATATATTTTTTGCTCATTGTATTTGTAAGTTGAGTTTATATAAATGACGAACGTTGTTGTTAAAACGTTGCATCAATCAAAAACTTATTCTGCTTTTTTAGTATTTGCATAGAAATTTCGCTCTACAGAAAAATTATCGTTGTTAACAGTTGTATCCACTTTAATGGATTTCCACTCGTTAGTTGGTTCTATAAAAGTATATTCGCTGGCTTTTAACGAAACTTTCACTGGCATATCAAATCCTTTTACGTCTGCCAACCATCTGTATTTTAAAGTTCCGTTTTCTATTTTGTATTCTAGAGTAGGAATATTGGCGTGACGCAGGTATTGATCAAAAACTTTATCCAGCTTTAATCCGCTGTGCTTGGCAATATAGGCTTCAACCTCGGCAGAAGTGGTGGTGCTGTGGTAAAATGTTTTATTCAATCCCCTTAACAGCTGTCTAAATTTTTCATCGTCATTTATTAACTGGCGGATGGTGTGTACCAAATTTGCTCCCTTGTAATACATATCGCCATCGCCTTCTGTGTTGGTATTGTACACGCCAATAATTGGAGCTTTGTTACCGATGTTTTTTCTAATGCCAATCACATAGTCTTCACCAGCGGTTTTACCTTGTGTGCTTTCAGTAAATAGGGCTTCTGAGTAGGAGGTAAAGCCTTCATGCACCCACATGTCGGCAATATCTTTGGTGGTAATGTTGTTACCGAACCATTCGTGGCCAGTTTCGTGAATGGTAATGAAATCCCAGTGTAAACCATGTCCAGAACCAGACAGGTCTTTGCCTAAATAGCCTTTTTTGAACTGATTGCCATAAGCTACCGCACTTTGATGTTCCATCCCCAAATGAGGCGCCTGTACCAGTTTATAACCATCTTTATACCAAGGATATGGGCCAAACCAATATTCGAAAGATTTTAACATTGGCTTTACATCTGCATCCCAATGTGGGCGGGCCTTTGCGCTGTCTTCTTTCAAAGCATAGAAATCTAAAGTTAGTTTGCCATCTTCTCCATTATAGGTGTCTGTCCAGTGTGCATATTTGCCAATGTAAAATGCTACGCTATAATTGTTGATAGGATTGCTTACGAACCAGTTGTGTTTAGTGTAGCCATCTTTAGCTTCTACTTTACCTCTATATCGCCCGTTGGCAATACAATCTAATTCTTTTGGAGCGCTAATACTGATCAACATACTGTCAACCTCATCACTTTGATGGTCTTTGTTGGGCCACCACACACTAGCGCCCAAACCTTGGCAGGCTACTGATACAAATGGATTGCCCGATTTGTCTTTTTTGAAAATAAAGCCACCGTCCCAAGGCGCATTTTTTGCCACCCGTGGATTGCCACTGTAGAAAACCGTAAAACGATCTTTACTGCCTTTTTTAATTTTTGGGAATTTCACGAATACTGCCGCAAATTCTCTTTTAAAAGGTAAGTTTTTGCCTTTATATACTACTTTTTCTACTTTAAGGTTATCGAACAGGTCAAACTGTAGATCTTCGAAATCTTTGGTGGCAGTGAAAACAAATTCATTGCTGCCGCTAACCGATTTATTGTCAATATCAATCTTCACATCCAAGTGGTAATAATTGATGTCGTAGCAGGTTCGCAAATCTGTTAAAGCGCCCCTTAAAGATTTAGCTCTTTCATCGTTTTCGTTGCTGGCTAGCATGTTCTGGGCAAAGCCAGTTACCGAACAAGTTAGTAGACCAAACGCGATTAATAGTTTTTTCATTGGTTGTGTTATCTGTTTTATCTTTTAATCCGTCATTGCGAGGTACGAAGCAATCTTACAACGTTCGCTACTAACTATAGCTTTAAGATTGGTTTGCTTCCGCAGCTACTTCGTGGTCGTACCTCGCAATGACGGCAGGTTTTTAAGGTTTTAGTATTGGTAAAGATAAGAAAGAACCTTCAGCTTCGCTATGATAAATTCTGTGTGTCGCTTTTTGGAAATCGTTTGGTTCTGCTTCGTAAATATTCATAAACTTCTGCGGATTTCTGTCGGCCAAAGGAAACCAAGAATGTTGTATTTGTACCATAATCCGATGTCCTTTTTTGAAAGTGTGGCCAACATCAGGCAAGGCGTATTTCACTTTAGTTGCTTCGTTCGGTACAAAAGCTTCTGGTTTTTCAAAGCTATTTCTGTATTTGCCTCTTAATATTTCGCCACGTACCAACATTTGGTAACCAGCCATCATTTTGTCTTTGTCGGCAGGAGATACTTCTTTTGTGTCTTCTGGATATACATCTATCAGTTTTACTACGTAATCTGCATCTGTTCCAGAGGTACTTACCAACAAGTTTGCCAAAACCGGTCCGGTTAAAGTGATGTCTTCTGTCAACACATCGGTTTGATAAGTTTTTACATCTGGTCTTCTTGCCGCGAAGCGTTGATCGTCTACCATATATTCTCTAGTGCGGTTAGCTTGTACACCATCTTGATAAGGCACAGGTGCATTTGGATCACTCACATATTCGTCAAAGCTGTTATTGCCCGCAGGTTTAGTAAATGACAATTTCCCGTTAGGATGAAAGTAGAGCGATTTCAGTTCTACATCTTGTGGCGGCCAAGTATTAAACTTTTTCCACTGATTGCTTCCGGTTAAAAAAATGTTTGCTTCTGCGGCATCGAAATTGCCTTCGCCTTTTAGATAATATTTGAAAAAAGGCAGTTCCAAATTTTCTTGATAATAAGTGCTGGTTGCAGTGCCGAAGTTGATGTCGCCAAAACTGTCGCCTTTGCCACGTACCCAGCCACCGTGAAACCACGGGCCTGCTACTAAAATATTGTTGGCTTTAGGGTTTTGTTTTTCGATAGCTTTATAAGTTTCAAAAGCACCGTAGGCATCTTCGGCATCGAAAAATCCGCCCACTACCATTACCGCAGGTTTTACATCTTTTAAGTGCCTAACAATTTGGCGAGCTTGCCAAAAGGTATCTAGGTTAGGATGCTTAAAAAGGTTGTTCCAAAACTTGATGCTATCGCCCATGTATTTTTCTTTCAGATTTTTTACCGAGCCAGATTCTAAATAAAAACGATAATTGTCTTTAATAGGAAATTGGAAAGGTTTCGGGCCTTTATCTGGTGTAATTGGTTTAGGGCGAGGAACACCAAACGAGGTCATAAATTTAAAGGCATCCATAACAAACAAAGCACCTCCGTGATGGAAGTCGTCGCCGATAAACCAATCGGTAACTGGGGCTTGTGGCGAAACGGCTTTCAACGCCGGATGTGATTTGACCAATGAAGTGGTAGAATAGAAACCAGGATAGGAAATACCGTAAATTCCTGCTTTGCCGTTATTGTTTTTGATGTTTTTCACCAACCAATCAATGGTGTCATAAGTGTCTGTACTTTCGTCGATGTCTTTTTTGCCTTTGCCTAGGCTAGTTGGTCTAATGTCTTCAAAGTTTCCTTCGCTCATCCAACGGCCACGCACATCTTGGTAAACGAAGATAAATCCATCACGCATTACCGCTGGGTAGCCACCTAAACTGGTTTTATATTCGTTTTCTCCATAAGGGCGTACCGTGTATGGCGTTCTATTAATAAGGAATGGATATTTTTTACCAGCCGAGATATCTTTAGGGATGTAAATGGCAGTGAACAATTTGGTGCCATCACGCATGGGGATAAGGCGTTCTATTTTGGTGTAATGACTTCGAACATAGGCGGAGTCTGTTTCTTGAGCAAAAGTGAGTTCTGCGAAAAAGCAAGAAACTAAGAGTAGGAGGGCTAGTATTTTTTTCATTGTGGGTTGGGGATTTGGGAGAGCTTAAAGCAGAAAGCTAAAAGTGGAAAGCTTTTGAAGGAAGATGCGTAAATAAAAGCGTCATTTCGACTGAATTAAAATCTTCTTGTCATTCCGACGCTAGGAGGAATCTGTCAGATTATTACTGCTGACTTACAGATTCTTCGCTACGCTCAGAATGACAAAATGTTCAAAGATTTCTCTTTGTTGTTCTCCTCCCCATCGAAATGACGCCTCTAGGTTAGTGACCGCCGTCTGAGGTATCAATTGGCTTGCGAAATGCGAAACCTAATACAAAATATACTAATGCAAGGATATACCAAACATAAGGGCAGTCATTTTTGAATGCCAATGCACCTAACAAAAAAGTAGCTAGGCCAACTGCAAAAAATGGGATGTTTCTTAAGCTTATCATAATTCAAACTTAGATAAAGTTGATTATATACGCAATAATAATTACATATTCAAATTATCTTCCGTATTCAATATCAATCATTGGGGATTCAAAACCTGCAATGCGGGAACTCCCTGAACTGTTTCTCTCCTTCAAAAAAATCGATAACCACATTTTTAATCGGTATTTTCCCGAGGCGAGTTTTACAGTAGGTTTAAGATATCTATCTTGTACATCTTTAGAATTTTTAACGTCTTTTACGTTTTTTAACATTAAATTTATCAGATACTTACCTCTGGCAGGTATCTCTACATATTCCAACTGCTTGAGGTCACTCTTTTCATCTTTTCCATTAATGTAGGCCTTGTCCGGGCTAACAGCTTCCGACCGAAATTTCCAGCTGCGGTCCTTCCTGTTAATAGGAGCCATCGACATATTTTCAATCGCAATGTCAAGACCACGTTCATTGTATAGGGCAAGATATAATAGGTCTGAAATATTTTTAATAGTAATAGAATTGCCTGAATTATTCCTTACTATAATCGAAAAATGGATGCCATCCATTGAGATAGATTGCTTTGGATTAACGGTAGCGCTAACCATTACCAGACTTGTGTCAATGGTTTTGCCAAAAGTATTAAACCTAATTTCACTACCCGATTGTGCAGAGGCTGTACCAATGCTAAGATATAGGCCAGTAGATAGTGCAATGATGTAAGTGGTTATAGTTTTCATCTGTTTATAATTATTTCATGAGCTCGCAAGCTCGGTTTGTTTTAAATGATAATGAAGCTATTATGATTTTTCACAAGTTTTTGTTGTGTTTTGGCGTTCAGAAACTCGTAACTTCTATTTTTTATTCCATTGTAAGTTTTGAAGATCATAATTAGGTTCAATTTGAGGGATTCTTATTTAAAAAAATTAATAAGGACAAAAAGTACATGTCGGCCAAGCTTGTGCACTTGCCGTATTGCATATTCCTATGCCCGTTGGGTCTACAATAGCACGTTCGGCTAATTCACATGGACCACCAGTCGCATGATCCGCTGGTACCGTTCCGCGAAACTCATCACGCCATCTGACTTTTGCATTATTGGTAATAGTTTGAAAACCGACTAAGTTTCTAAGTTCCGCAATTGCTTGAGCTTTTGTTTGCCCAGTACTGGTCACAGTTAGCGTTTTTACATCGTTCGAAATATTTGATAATACATTATTTAAAGATGGTAATGTACGGGACACGTGTACATTTTCGTGCGCTTGAACGGCTGAAATCATATACCACTGAACGTCTGTAATATTGCCCAATGCCTTTAAATCGCGTATCTGTGTGCAAAAATTTGATGAACTGGTTTCTCCAACTTCACTAACGCCCGGTAGAAGACGGGATTGCACAGAATAATTACCATTAGCTTTTTTTAAAACGGCTGTCCACACACCATTAGCCAAACTTGCGCCAATTTCTAGATCTATGCTTTCGTCCCAAGTTAGGCCCCAACGCCCCTCTTCTAAGTTAACCAACATGTAAGGTGTAGCTGATGGAGTCACATTTGTCACAGAAGCAGTTGGTGTTAAATTAGGGTCGTCCCCCTCTGCGACGCTACCTCCACCTCCCCAAGACCCACCCCCGCCAGAACCACCACCTCCACCAGAACCACCTCCACCTATTGGCTCTTCAGGAGTTTCAGGATCTAAGGTAATACTTGAGGGGTCAAAATTGAATATCCAAGGTAAAAAATCAACCCATCCATCATCGTATATTACCATTATGAAGAATTCTGCATATTCCCAGTCTTCCGATCCTTCTACTTCCGATGGTAAATCGCAGACACATGTTTCAGGATCGAAAATAGTTGGTTCGAGACATTCCATCACTACCCAAGAAATAACTCCTTCCCCTGCATAAAATGATAACAATTGTATAAAGTCACTTTCACTTATCATCGTGCCATTAGGAGGGGAGAAGGTAGACGCTGTGTTATTCTTATTCGATTTATTAATTGATTTATTTTGCAATATTTCAATTCCCTTGGTCGTAAGGGTCGTTTTTAGCTTTGTTTTACTTTTCCCATTCAAAGCTATTCGTATTGGGTAAAAGTTGCCCTTAAAACTCATAAAGTGAATAATGTCGGCTTCTAACTTTCCGGAGCTATTTTTTACGAAAAGTTCAAAAACATCTTTGGTAATGGCCTTTTTTGTCTGTTTGCCATTTTTGGATTTTCTTTGGCTAAAATTAAAGGAGATGGGAACCCTTATATTATTTGCGCTGTCAGTAATTGCTTTTTCCCATAGAATATCGAAGCTCATTTTTTTAATAAATGCGTTAGCCCTTGTTGTTTCACAACAGAATCGACATAGTTTTTGGCTTTTAGAATTGCTGGGTTAACAGTTAACGAAGGCGGTCGGAGAATTTCTAAATCCCGCCTACAAGAATTGCTTAGCAATGCGACGCCAAGCAATAGCACAGCGCATAGCAGTGCCTGCATGTTTGGTTTTTTCATGTAATTTAATTTGTTAGTATGTTAAGTCAAGAACAAGATACTGAGAAGAAACTAGAAGTAATAAAATGTGCAAATTTTTCACATAGTTTGGATCTTGTATGAGAACGAAGGTTTTTCGTACTTTAGAGTGTGCTTTAAATATTTGATTTAGAACATTTAACAAAAATATACATACAGTTGTCGGGGTTGCAGCGGAAATACTTTTTGTATGTCACGCTGAGCCTCCCGAATGGTTCGGGACAAGTCGTCGAAGCGTTTTTGCCATAATAGTCCTTCGACAAGCTCAGGAGGACAAGAGTGAATGGTGGTAGCGTTAACAAAAAGATTGCAGCGTAAAGCCCGGCTTTCGGAAGCGATGAAATACTGTCATTGCTTTTCTAGCCCTTTTAAAAACCATGACCAAGTTTTTACAACATTAAAACGTTGTAACTTTTGGGGTTTAGGTGGTAAATTGTACATTTGCCGTAACAAAAAATTCTTAAAAGATCATGCAATACGATGTAGTTGTTATAGGCTCGGGTCCGGGCGGTTATGTAGGTGCCATCCGTTGTGCACAATTAGGTTTAAAAACAGCGGTAGTAGAAAAATATAAAACTTATGGCGGTACCTGCTTAAATGTAGGTTGTATCCCGTCTAAGGCATTGTTAGATTCTTCGGAGCACTTCCACAACGCGGCTCATACTTTCACTACTCACGGTATTAACCTTAAAGATTTAAAGGTTGATATGAAGCAAATGATTGCCCGTAAGGATGATGTTGTAGCGCAAAACACTGCTGGTATCACTTATCTTTTCAAGAAAAATAAAATTGATGCTTACGAAGGTGTGGGTTCTTTCGAGGATAAAAATACCATCTTGGTAACTAAAGCTGACGGTTCTACTGAGAAATTGACGACCAAAAATGTCATCATCGCTACGGGTTCTAAACCTACAGCGTTGCCTTTCTTGCCTGTCGATAAAAAACGTATCATTACTTCTACAGAAGCTTTAAACCTGAAAGAAGTGCCAAAAACCATGGTAGTAATTGGTGGTGGTGTAATTGGTTTAGAGTTAGGTTCGGTTTACGCTCGTTTGGGTACTAAAGTAACCGTGGTAGAGTTTGCGCCGGCTATTATTGGTACAATGGATGCTGGTTTAGGTAAAGAATTGCAACGTGTGCTGAAGAAATCTTTGGGTATGGAGTTTTTAACCAACCACAAGGTAACTGGCGCATCGGTTAAAGGTAAAGTGGTTACGGTAACTGCTGATAATGCCAAAGGCGAGGCGGTTTCTTTACAAGCTGATTACTGCATTGTTGCGGTAGGCAGAACGGCTTATAGCGAAGGTTTGGGCTTAGATAAAATTGGAATTACGGTTGAAGAAAGAGGAAAGAAAATTCCGGTGAACGAACACCTAGAAACTGCTGTTAAAGGTGTTTACGCCATTGGCGATGTAATTACTGGTGCCATGTTAGCGCACAAAGCGGAAGACGAAGGTATCTACGTAGCAGAAGTTATTGCCGGACAAAAACCGCATATCAACTATAACTTAATTCCGGGTGTGGTTTACACTTGGCCAGAGGTGGCTTCTGTGGGACAAACAGAGGAGCAATTGAAAGCTGCGGGTGTGAAATATAAAGCTGGTTCTTTCCCGTTCAAAGCGAGTGGTAGAGCTAAAGCAAGTATGGATACAGATGGTTTTGTAAAGGTGTTGGCTGATGAAAAGACGGATGAAATTTTAGGCGTTCACATGATTGGCCCACGTGCTGCTGATATGATTGCTGAGGCTGTGGTAGCAATGGAATTCCGTGCTTCGGCAGAGGATGTGGCTAGAATTTGCCATGCGCACCCAACGTATACCGAAGCTTTAAAAGAGGCTGCTTTGGCTGCTACTGAAAATAGAGCGATACATATTTAAGTGGTCAGGTATCAGTTGACAGTGGTCAGTTGATTTGACTTTGCTATATAAATCCTGCGGTTTTTGCCGCGGGATTTTTTGTTGGTTTTTTTTGCCGCAGATGTACGCTGATTTGTTCCGCAGATTTTTGGAGATTTAGTTTTTGCGCTGTGGGTTAATTTCTTCTTAAATCAGCGGTTATATCTGCGAAAATCAGCGGGAATATTTAATTTATTGTTAAATTTCCTCATCTCAGTCTTAATTTTCTTCCTTTATTAAGGAATTCATTTTTGAAGGCGATACATATTTTTTTGATTTTCATTTTCTCCCGCAGATACAAGATGATTTACTCCGCAGATTTTCACAGATTTTAATGGTTAATTTCTTCTTAGATCAGCGGTTACATCTGCGGAAATCAGCGAGATACTTTTTTCTTTTTAACGTAAATATTTTACCACACAACACATCCTTAACATCACTTTCGTATTTTAGTGACAATGAAGAACATTTTCCTACTTGCTGCAATTTTACTTTTTCTAGCTGCTTGTGTACCCATTAAAGCAGTACGATATTTAATCCCCGACTTGGGCGATAGTGCAAAGTTTGAGAATGTAACGATTCAAAAGTCAACCACGCCTTTTTACTTTAAAAGCAACTTAGGTAATAGCACATACTACTCATTAAAATCACATTTAGATAGTTCCTTAGTTGGTACTAAAACTAATGTCTTTTTAGTCATAAAGAACGATAGCATCATTTATCAATATCTTTCGGAAGGGAATACTTTGGCGGTTAGACAACCCAGCTTTTCGATGGCCAAATCTTTTGTGGGCACTTTAGTAGGGATGTCTGTAGACAGAGGTGAAATTAAATCGACAGAGGAGTTGGTGATTGACTACTTACCGGAGTTAGCAAAAAATGATGAAAGGTTCAATCGTTTAACGATACAGCATGTGTTGGATATGCGCAGTGGCTTCGACTTTAAGGAGCGCTCTTTCAGTCCCTTTTCGCAAATTACCCGTAGTTATTATGGTGCCGATTTGAAAAAAATTGTGAATAAGTTAAAGATGAAAAACGAACCTGGAAAGGTTTTCGAGTATCAAAGTATCAATACCCAAGTGCTAGCGTTTATTTTGGAGAAAGCAACTGGCAAAGGTTTGCAAGAATTAATGCAAGAGCGCTTATGGAAACCCCTAGGGGCAGAAAGCGAAGCGCTCTGGAGTTTGGATAAAGCAGATCATATCAAAGCCTTTTGTTGTATCAGCGCCACGGCGTTAGACTATGCCAAAATTGGCCGCTTGTACTTAAATCGCGGCAATTGGGAAGGTAAACAGCTCATTTCTAAAAAATGGGTTGACATCACTACCAATCCAGATACTTTAACTAAGCTTCGCTATAAAAACCAATTTTGGGCAACTAGAGATTTTAAGTTTTTTAAAGATTCGGTAAGTGCAGTAAGTTCGTTGGATAAAGAAGGTTTGAAATATCCAGTAGAGAGAAATCCAGATGGCAGATATTTCTATGCTAAAAAAGTTTACGATTATAAAGCGCAAGGCATGTTTGGTCAATCGGTTTATATAAATCCACAAAACAAGGTTATTATAGTACGGCTTGGCGACAGACAGAAGAAATTAAATTTTCATGGCTTTGTGCAAGATGTTGGACGAAGTGTTAAATAGTCATCCTCATCATTTCCAGCTCCGACCAGTTCGGATAAAATGGCTGGGATTGATAGCAGTGCGCACAAAGTAATCTCAATGTTAAATATAAAAAGAGTAGGAGAGGGATAACGACATTGTCTTTGCTTTTACAGACCTTTGCAGCAAATTTTAATCCCCGTCGTTCTTACATGTCAACAACAATAGACAGTTCCAATATTTCTATTAAAGAAACTTCTAAATATAGTAGAAAAACCATCCGTTTAGCGGTGTCGCTTTTTTACTTTGGCCAAGGTTTGGTGTTTGCCAGTTGGGCAAGCCGTATTCCAGATCTAAAGGCTGCTTTACACTTGTCAGATGCTGCTTTAGGAAGTATTTTATTAGCGTTGCCTATTGGTCAGCTCATTACCATGCCACTTTCAGGGCGACTGGTAGCAATCTATGGTAGCAAAAAAATCCTCACTTTGGCAACGCCACTTTATGCCCTTTGCTTAACAAATTTAGCCTTAGCTACTCATGGTTGGCATTTAGCTGCATTTCTTTTGTTATTTGGTATTTCGGGCAATCTTTGTAATATTGCTTTAAACACACAGGCCGTTACTGCCGAAGGCCATTATGGAAAACCTATCATGTCGTCTTTCCATGGTTCGTGGAGTTTGGGTCTATTTACCGGAGCCTTGGTAGGTTTGTTAATGATGAACTTACATCTCACAACCCGTGCTCATTTTTGGATCATCGCTCCTATAGCTTGGACACATATCTTTATTAACCATCGGTTTTTACTCATAGGAAAATCTCCACAGAAAGAGAAGCCTAAATTTTTAATGAAGCCGCAAGGCGTACTAGTGCAACTCGGAATTATTGCTTTTTGCAGTATGGCTGCCGAGGGTGCTATGATGGATTGGAGTGGTGTTTATTTTAAGGAAATTGTACATGCACCAGCCAAATGGGTAATTTTAGGCTATGCTTCATACTCGGCAATGATGACCATTGGACGTTTTATTGGCGATAAGTTCATTGCCAGTTACGGACGTAAAAGAATGCTGCAATTCTGTGGTATTTTGGTGTCGTTTGGAATGTTATTATCTGTAGCATTCCCTTATTTGGCGGTGGCTACCATTGGTTTTATGATGGTGGGTATCGGCGTTTCGGTAATTATCCCAATGATTTATACCATTGCCGGAAATAATGATAAAGTGCCATCTAGTTTAGCTATTGCGATGGTTTCGAGTATCGGTTATTTCGGATTTTTAATGGGACCGCCATTAATTGGCTACATTTCTGAGTTGTTTAATCTGCGCTATTCTTTTGCAGTAGTGGGTTGTTTCGGTATTTTGATTAGCTTTTTGGTAAGTAAAATTAGAGCGATAAAATAGGCATTAGGTTATCAAGGGATCGGGCACCAGTTTTCAAGGATCAGTTGTCAGGTGTTTAGTTTTCGGCTCCACGTCATTCCCGCGTAGGCGGGAATCTTAAAGCAATAGCTATTTTGTTTACTTCTATTACACTTCCCATCTACGCAGAAACGATCGACCTTTTAAGGTTTTAGGTTACTCATTCAAATTTTAAATAACAGAACTCTTAAACTCTTCCAGCACCAGTTCCAACCTACTAATCCTTTTAGACCAAATACGGTGCAGCAACCAAAGCTGCACACCAAAAATTACTATGATAAAAGCTAACACCAGCCATTTGATTGCTGAAAAGTTGATGTGGTATGTGAAGAACGTTATAAAGCCAATGGCAAAGGTTATTCTCGCTAAAAGAACTTGAAGTCGGTAAGATTGAAGTTGCTTGGTAAAGCTTTGCAAATTGTCATTTAGATTAGTGTTACTCTTGAATTTGCTTTGCATTAAATAGCCTTTATAGCCATAAAATAGTTGAAGTAATATGGCTCCCATGATAGTAAGATTTATGGCTATTGGTTTAGTTTCGCCATCAAACATGGTGAAATAGCAAAATAGAAATGCTGTAAAGCCCAATAGCTCTATGGTAATTTGTTTTTTAATTGATGTTAAAACAGGGTGGCTATTTTTTTTCAGCATTAGGTTTAATTCCTCTTTATTTTTTTGGGGAATTGATATTTCCTGCCAAGTTGATTTTAGATTATCTATTTCCATGATTTTAAAATTTGATGGAGCTTATTTTTAATTCGGTTAATTTTTACACCAATATTGTTATCGGTTGTTCCAATAACTTCGGCAATTTCTTGGTAGCTCATTTCTTCTAAGTATAGCGCAATAATTGCTCTTTCGCCTTCGTTAAGCTGCTTAATTGCCGCAATCAGTTGCTGTTTTTGCTCATCTATTTCATTTGTGCCGGTAAAAACTGTATCTGGCAAAACTTCTACAAAATCTATTGTTGGTCTTCTTTTTCTAAATGAGCTAATGGCGGTATTTAACGCAATGCGATAAAGCCAGGTGCTAAATTTAGAGTCGCCTCTAAATGTTGCGTAGCCTTTCCAAGCTTGATAGGTAATCTCTTGAAACAAATCTTCATAGTCTTCCTTCTGGTTGCAGTAGATACTACAAACTTTTCCAATAATTCCTTGGTTTTGGGAAAGCAATTGAAGAAATTCTATTTCGCTCATTATTTAGATTGGCTCAAGTTTATTGCTTCTATTTTTTCATTTAACAATCTGATACTATCTAAAATAACGATTTGGTTTTGCTCTAGTGCATCTATTCTTTGAGATAATTCTTGGTCTCTTAGTTGTGCCCTGCCATCTGGTGATGATTTTTTTCCGCAACTGGTTAATGCCATTGCTGTGATCATAATTATTGCTAATCTTTTCATAATTCTTTTTTTGAATATAAGTAGCAACTTAGGAGAAATACTTACACTTGCCAGGAAAAAACTTTGATAGCAGCAAAAACTAGCGTTAAATAAACGGGTTCCGATAGCTACCGGAAGCAGCGGAAATACTTTTTGCTTGTCAGTCTGAGCCTGTCGAAGACTTTTGCCATAACAATCCTTCGACAAGCTCAGGACGACAAGAGTTAATGGTCAGTAACGATCGCAAAAAGATTGTAGCGTAAAGCCCGACTTGCTTTGAGCGGGGGTGATGGTTTTGCTTTTCTAAATAACGTTCGGGATAAGCATTACCCTCTAACTTTGTCTAATTCGTATTTGACCTGTTTTCCTAGCTGGCCGCCGCTGGGCTCCTACTTTTTGACCGCAAAAAGTAGCAAAAACTCTCGGTTGCCTATTTTTCTTTCGAAGGAATTGCTTTGGCTTATCGGTGCAACCCGAAAAATAGGAGACCGAAAATTAGCGGCACGGAGATTTGAGAGGCTATCGCTAGCAAATAGCCTATTTCTCTTATCCCGAACTCACGTTAAATAATATAGCAGAGCTGTCTTATGGCATTAAGATTCCAAACTAAATTTGGAATGAAGCTTTTGCGAGCGGTTGGGCGAATTAAAAAGTCCCGATAACATTTTGCTATCGGGACTGGCTTTATTGTGTGTTGGGAAAAATTATTTTAGTGGTGTTGCTCCCACTCGTTCACATCTTTATGATCGTAAGGTTCTGCTATGGCTTCTTCAATAGTTTGTCCTTTTTTGTTGAAGCCAAATCTCTCTAGAAGATTGTCAAAGATCTGGTACATTACTGGCACCACGACTAAGGTTAAAAAGAGCGAACTGGTTAACCCTCCAATAATAACCCATGCCAAACCATTTTTCCAGTCGGCACCGGCACCACTCGCCAATGCAATAGGTAACATACCGATAACCATGGCAATGGTAGTCATTAAAATTGGACGTAAACGAGCGTGGTTAGCCAAAATTAAAGCTTCGTGGGTTGTTTTGCCTTGTGCTTTCATTTGGTTGGTAAAATCGACCAAGATGATCGCGTTCTTCGCTACCAAACCCATTAGCATAATGAAACCTAAAATGGTAAAGATACCCAACGCGTTATTGGTTAATGCCAAGGCAAGCAAGGCGCCAATTAAGGCTAATGGTAAAGAGAACATTACCACAAAAGGATACACGAAACTATCATAAAGTGCTACCATAATCAAGTAAACCAAAATAATAGCCGCTAATAAGGCAATACCTAAAGTACCAAAACCTTCACTTTGGTTTTCTTGATCACCAGCCCAGTAAAAGCTAATGCCAGCAGGTGTTTTCATTTTATCCAACTCAGTTTGGAAGTCGGTTACTACCGATCCCGTAGGCCTGCCCACCGTTTGTGCTTTAACCGTTACCGAAGTTGATTTGTTTAAACGCTCTAACAAGCTTGGTCCAGAGCCTTCTTTAATTTCTGCAAATTGCGAAAGTTTAATTTGTTGCCCAGCCGGATTTACGAATAGCAAATTACGCACATCATCAATGTCCTTACGGTCAAAATCTTGGTATTGGATGTTGATATCGTACTCGTACTCACCTTGGCGGAATTTACCATCTGTATTGCCTGCAAAAGCCGTTTGCATGGTAGAACCAACTGTTGATAAGTTTAAGCCTAATGCCGACATTTTATCACGGTCTACTTTTACGTTAATCTCTGGAGTACCTTTTTCTACTGAAAGTTTGGTTTGTGTAGCACCAGGAACTTTTTCCAATACCGCTTTGGCTTTCTCAGCAAAAGCCATTACGCTGTCTAGGTCAGAGCCCATTACTACAAATTGGATAGGTGCGTCATCTGCAGTACCTAAAATACCGATAGGAACGGTTTTGATTTTAGCTCCAACTAATATTTTTTCTAGCTCACGGGTGTAGGTGGTAGAAATAATATCAGACGATACGTTGTTACGTTCTGGCTTATCTACTAATTTCACGTTAATCTCAGATTTGTATGCCGTAGAGTTGGTACCACCCATGCCTTCGCTAGATTGACCAACAGTAGTAATCATTTGCACAATTTCTTTTTTCTCACTTAAAAAGTTTTCTGCTTTTTGCGTGTAAAGGTTGGTTTGCTCTAAAGAAACATCTTTAGGCATTTCTATTTGCAATAAGAACTCTCCTTTGTCAGATTTAGGGAAAAATTCGAAACCGATATAGCCTGCTCCTAATAATCCACAAGAAGAAAGGAACAATACTACCATGGTAACTAAGGTAATGGCTTTGTGCTTAAGTGTCCATTCTAGTAGTCTAGTAATCCAGTTGGTAAATTTGTGTAGTTGTTTCTCGAACCATAAAATGAATTTACCAAAGATGTTTTTTCCTTCTATACGCTCTAATTTACCAAAACGAGAGAAAATTAGCGGAACAATAGTAAATGAGGCTACCAATGAGAGTAAGGTAGAAATAATTACCACCACACAGAACTGGCGTAAAATGTTGGCCACCATACCTGTACTTACTGCGATAGGGAAGAACACCACCACAATTACGAAAGTAATAGATACTACAGTAAAACCAATTTCTCGGGTACCATCTATAGCAGCACGTACTTTGTTTTTACCCATTTCCATGTGGCGCTGTATGTTTTCCAAAACCACAATGGCATCATCCACCAAAATACCTACTACCAATGATAAACCTAGTAAAGACATTAAGTTTAAGGTGTAGCCAAATAGGCCAATCCCGATAAAGGTGGCGATTAATGATGCTGGGATAGAAACCATTACAATAACCGCATTACGCAAACTATGTAAGAAGAAAAGCATTACAATGGCTACCAAGATTACCGCTAAAATTAAATCGTGGATTACGGCGTCGGCAGATTCTAAGGTGTAAACCGAACTATCGTTTACAATTTTGATATCTAAACCAATGTTTTTGTAATCCGCTTTTAGTTTTTCGATGGTGGCTTTTGTACCTTCACTTACGGTTACGGCATTGGCATCACTCTGTTTAATAATTTGTACCGCAATAGAGTTTGCCCTATTGATACGAGCAATTTTTTCGGTTTCTTTTTGCGTGTCTTGTACGTCTGCAATATCTCCCAAACGTATTTGAGCACCATCTTTAGCGGTAGTAATTACCAAGTTGCGCATTTCTTCTACGTTGGCGTACTTGCCCGATAAACGTACCAAAATGTCTTGCGCTTTAGTTTTTACACTGCCCGTAGGGAAATCTAGATTTGATGCCAAGATTGCTTGTTGCACATTTGGAACAGATAAACCATAGCCTTGTATTTTCTTTGCATCTAAGGCTACCTTAATTTCACGCTCAGAACCACCAATTAGGTTTACCTGCGCTACACCAGATACTCGCGAAATGATTGGCGCAATACGTTTGTCCATCAAGTCGTAGAACGAAATATCGTCCATGTTACCAGATGCAGACATGGTAATTACCGGAAAATCATCCAAAGAGAATTTACTTAGCGATGGTTGTTTCACATCGTCTGGCAAATCCGCCAAGATGGCGTTCACTTTCCGTTGTGCATCATTTAAAGCAATGTCAATTTCGGCTTTGTCGGTTAGCGTAATAATTACCACCGACAAACTTTCGTAAGAGTTGGCGTTAATTTTCTTGATGTTTTCCATCGAAGAAACGGCGTCCTCAATTTTTTTGGTTACGGTACTTTCTACCTCGTTTGGCGAAGCACCAGGATAAATGGTAGAGATAGATACTACGTTTGGAGAGAACTTTGGTAAAAGCTCATACCCTAACGAGAAATAACTCAATAAACCTAGCAAAGTAAGTGCGGTAAACACTACAATTACCAGCGAAGGTCTTTTTATGGATATATCAGTGATTTTCATTTTAATGTATTGAGATATGAGAAGTTAGATATGAGATATGAGAACCAGTCTCAAATCTCGTATCTCAAATCTATTTTTTATTTAATAATCGTAACTGGCGTGCCTTCTGTTAAGTTAATTTGGCCACTTGTAATCACTGTTTCTCCTTCTTTCAGGCCTTCCAAAACTTCTACACTTTCACCTAAAATACGTCCGGTAACTACTTTACGAGTTTCAGCTGTATTTTTCTCTTTGTTAAGTACATAAACCTCGTTGCTGCTTACACTGCCCACAAAAGAAGTACGTGGAACCAAAATAGCTGGTGCCTGTTTAGGGAATTTGAATACAGCTGTGCCGTACATTCCGGCTTTCAGGCTGTTGTTGGTATTATTGGCCACTTCAATTTCGATAGGGAAGTTTAAGGTTTCATCAGCTTTTGCTGCAATGAATGAAATCTTACCAGAAAATTTCTCCGTAGGGAAAACCGATGATTGAATTTCAACCGTATTGCCAACTTTTAAATTAGCTACTTGACCTTCGTTCACGTTTACTTTCAGTTTCAATTTAGAAACATCAACCAGTTCAAATAACTGTGTACCTTGTGCAGTTACAAAAGCACCAACCTCAATGTATCTTTTGTTTACGATACCATTAATTGGAGATTTGATATTAGCATCGCTTAATCTTCTTTGCGAAGCTTGTAAGCGTAGTTTAGCATTTTGAGTAGCTAATTTAGCCTGATCTAGTTGTTGTTGCGTAACACCACCAGTAGCGTAAGAACTTTGGTATCTAGCTTCGTCTTTTAGTGCGTTTTGATAAGTAGCTTCTGCTGTTTCTCTATCTGTGTTGATAATTTCAGCATCTATACGAGCCAAAACTTGACCTTTGCTCACACGATCGCCCTCATCTACAAATATCTTACTCACACGACCAGCATTTTCTGATAAGAAGTTGAGCTCTTGGTTTGCAGCAAAATTTCCGTTTGCGGTAAAATCTAAGTTAATTTCTTTGCGCTCTACGTTGGCAACTTTTACCGCAACCGCACCACTACCTTTAGCGATAAAGTCGGTAGTTTCCTGTGCTTTCTTCTTATTGTTATTTAACACGTAGCCAATTGCAGCTAAAACTACAAGCACTACAATAATTATGGTAATTACTCTTTTCATCAGTTTATTTCTTTGTAAATTTCTTCTATCTGTTAGTTTATTGTGCTAAAGTTTTGATCTCTCCTTTAGATTTAATCAATTGTATTTCGGCAATTTTGTAATTCAATAGCGCTTGTGTGTAGCTGTTTTGAGCTTGCGTTAAGGAGTTTTCTGTTTCCAGTAAATCTGTTAACGATGCCAAGCCGTTATTGTAGTTATTTTGAGTGCTTACATAAATTTCATTGGCGAGTTCAGCATTTTTCTTCTGAGAATTGATAGTGTTTAAACTATTGCGCAACTGAATTTTAGCATTTTCGTAAGCCATGTTTAAAGAGTTAGCAGTTTCTCTTCGGTCAACCTCGTATTGTTTAATTTCCACATCTGCTTGTCTAACTTTAGAGCGAGTTAAAAAACCGTTGAAAATAGGAACACGTAAAGTCAAACCAATAGCAGAGGCATCATAACCAATGGCATTACGGTTAGAAGTTAAAAAATCGAAACCATTTGATTGACTGTTATAGTTGTAGTTTGCAGTTAATGCAAGCGTAGGGTAGTATTCGGAAACATAAGCTTTGCGTTGCAGATTTAGCAGTTTGCCTTGTACATCCAACAATTTCATTTCTGTTCTCGAACCCAAGTTTAAAGTATCTGCCAAAAGTGGATTTTGATTAACTTCGGTTAATTCAGAAGAGGGAAGCGTAATTGGCGTATTAACAGACATTCCCATGGCAAACTTCAATTGGTTTTCTAGCATGGTAATGCCATTTTCAGCCTCGGCTCTTTGCGTAGTTAAATTGGTTAAGTTAACTTTGATACGGTCAACATCAATTTTTTTAGCTAAGCCATTTTGATATTGGTTGGCAATAATTTTTTCAACTACTTTCACATTTTTAATATTGGTATCAATTACGTTTAATTGTTGCCTGTTTACCAATACTTGATAATAGTTGTTGGCTACCTGCTCAATTACCTGCTCTTGAGTGAGCTGTGCATTTAATCTGTAATAAGCTTCGCTAGATTTAGCGGCTTGCAAACCAGTAAATACCTGTTGGTTAAATAATTGTTGAGACAGCTGAACTCCGGCAACAGATACCCATGATTGTCCCATTGGAAACGATTGGGTTGTGCCATTAAAATTGGCTACCAACTGTCCTATAATTGCATTGTAAGTTAAGCCTGCGTTGCCCGTAATTTGTGGCAAAGCTTGTGCTCTAACTTCTTGCGTTTTAAACTTGCCTTTGTCAATTTCTAATACCGCTTTTTTAGCAGCAGCATTGTTTTCTAAAGCATATTTTAACGCCTCTTTTAGCGTTAAAGGTTGTTGGGCAACACTTAACGCTGGCAAACCAATGCTGATCATCAGCAGTAATGTTAGCTTTGCCGTTTTTATTCTAAACATAGTTAATTAATTATTAATTTTTGGGTGATTTTAGTGTTAATTAAATGCTTTTTTCGGTGTCTTTTAATTTTAGAACTTCTGCATCGTATTTATGGATTAACTTAATGCCTTCATTGTTACAAATTCCGTATAAAAAATGACGAGTTATTTCTACCATTATGTTTGATAAGCTGTTTTTCTTGATGTCGTAGTGGCCATTTTGCGTAAAAACTACATCTACCTGATCTAATCTCATTCTCGCAATAATTTCTACATTAAGTTCTTGCCTGTAAAGTCCTTCTTTTTTTCCTCTTTCCAGGTTTTCTATAATCTTTTTGCCAATTTCTTTCTCTTTAAAAGCAACAAATTTTAACCATGCTTCTTGATGATATTTTTGTAGGTCGTAAAAAAGCATTGGGTTCATGGTGGCCAAAAAGTAATCCATATCCTGCATGCCCAAGTATAACTCTTGTACTGCATTTTCAGATTTTGCAAAACAATCATTCATCTGCAGATCTTGATTTACAATCCTGTCCTTAATAAGAATGTTAATCAATTCGTTCTTATCTTTAAAGTTCTGATAGATTGTCTTTTTCGATATGCCTAGATGTTTGGCAATATCATCCATTGTCACACTTTTAAAACCATATTGGCAAAAAAGCTTATCCGCTTCGTTTATAATATAATCTCTTACTTCCAATTGTTATTTCCTCTCAAAATCCTGCCGCAAAACTATGGAAACTTTTTTTAATCAAAAAGTTTCCTAACAATTATTTTTTAGTTTTCTGGTAATTTACATTTTAAAGACAATTGCTGTTTACTGAATTGATGTGCAATACAACGCATTGTATCTTAGTCCAAGTTTGCAAATCATTAGTACATTTGCAATAAAATACAGTCTTATGCCTCTTTTAGAAAATTACGCTTTAAAACAACTGAATACATTTGGAGTAGATGTAAATGCTAAACTATATGTCGAGATTTTTTCGGAAGCCGATCTTTTAGAGGTTTTTTCAAATCAGGCAGTAAAAGAAAATAAGTTATTGGTACTGGGTGGCGGCAGCAATATGTTGTTTACTAAAGATTACGATGGGCTTGTGGTAAAAATAAGTATCAAAGGTATTGATGTTAAAGAAGATGGCAATGATATTTTGGTAACCGCAGGAGCTGGGGAGGTTTGGGATAGTTTGGTTAAGTATTGTGTAGCCAATAAATATGCGGGCATAGAGAACCTAACACTTATACCCGGCACTGTGGGGGCATCGCCCATACAAAACATTGGTGCCTACGGCGTAGAAATTAAAGATGTATTTGAAAGTTGTACCGCTTTTGAGATTGCTACAGGGCAAATAAAAACTTTTTCAAAAGCCGATTGTGGCTTTGCTTACCGCGAAAGTGTATTCAAGGGTAAATTAAAAGGTCAGTTCATTGTTACTGCGGTAACCTATAGGCTGTCTCGTACTGCTAAGTTACAAACACATTATGGTGCCATTAACGCCGAGCTAGAGCGTAGAGGAATTACTACACCCACTATTGCCGATGTTTCTGAGGTTGTAGCAGCAATTCGTGTGAGCAAGTTGCCAGATCCGAGCACCATTGGTAACGCCGGTAGTTTCTTTAAAAACCCTATCATAAGTCGGCAAGTATTTGATGATTTGTTGGCGCAATTTCCGGATATACCACATTATCCCGCTCCAGATGGAAGGGTAAAGTTGGCTGCGGGCTGGTTAATTGAGGCTTGTGGATTTAAAGGCGTAGTAGAGGGTAATACCGGTACTTGGAAAAATCAGGCGCTAGTGTTGGTGAACCATGGTGGCGCTACAGGACAGGAAGTGTACAGATTTTCAGAAAAAATAATCAATACTGTACAACAAAAATTTGGAGTGCTTTTAGAAAGAGAAGTAAATATCTTTTAGTTTAGAGCTTTTTTGCGTGGTTTTTTAAGTTTTTTAAATTTTAAAGCCCAGCTTTTGCCATTTTGGTATTATAGTTGTATTAATTCACGTAACTATAACAGTTGCCTCCCATCTAGCATCTGTTCTTTTTATTAACTAAAAACTAAGAATATGACACAGCTGCAATTTAACGAACAACTAAACGATTACTCTACCTCATTAAAGTCATTTGCTTTAAATTTTACTAAAGACCTAGAAGATGCGAATGATTTGGTGCAGGACACCATGCTAAAAGCCGTAACATATTACAGTAAGTTTAAAGAAGGCACTAATTTAAAAGGATGGTTGTTTACCATTATGCGTAATACTTTTATCAACAACTACAGACGTTTGGTAAAAACAAATGCCTTAATTACGCAGAGCGATGACATTACTTATGCCAATTTACATTATAGTGCTACCAACAACGGTGTTGAAAGTAAGTTTGTATTAAAAGATATCAATAAAGCGTTAGACTCTTTAGCTCCAGAGTATTACATCCCGTTCATTAAATATTTCGAAGGCTTTAAATATCATGAAATTGCCGAAGAATTAAATATCCCAATTGGTACAGTGAAAACTAGAATTCACGTTGCTAGAGGACAATTGAAAAAATACCTAAAAAACTACTCTGTTGACAGAGCTTAAGCGTTAAAAGACATCAAAAGAGGCTGTCTCAAAAGTAAAATAATGCCGTCATTTCGACGATCAAAGGAGGAGAAATCTCTTTCAGAAGCACTTCTGAAGCAGATCTCTCTCTAACGTTCGAGATGACGAGCGACTTTTGAGGCAGCCTCTTTTTGTTGTATGGCTTTACTGATAAATTTATTTAGAAATAATTTTTTGAGCAGCTGGCCTTGGTTGCCTCGCCATGCCGATCCGATAGCTGTCGGTTTTTTTTTACAATTAGTATCGTTATTTTTAGTAGTCTTGTAGCTGCTTTGTGCTCAGTAGTGTTTGGTATAAAAGAATTCTAGCCGTCCAAAAATCTAGGCAGCCAATAAACTAATAAAACCCTACTTTTGCGGAATAATACCACAACATAATGAAGTTTACTTTCCTTTTATTAGCGCTAGGGCTTTTCATACCGCCAATAATTTTCCATTTAGATAAAAAGATATTTAAGGATGGTAATTTTAAAGCCACTTTAGGAGCAAGCTTAGTTTCGGCAATTGTGTTTGCTACAATAATTGTTGTGCTCCGATTACTCAATGTGGTAGCATTTGATACAAATAATACCATTGGCGTTGTTTTTAGAGACGTTCCTTTAGAGCAATATCTACTTTATTTCAGCTTTAGCTTTGCAGCGATAAGTGTGAATAGCTATTTCAATGTTAAATTTCCCAATAACGATTTGCAGAAGTATAGCTTAGCCGTAAGTAATTTATTGTTGGGGCTGTGTGTTGCTTTTTTATTTTTTGGTTATCCTAAGTGGTACACATTGTCCACTTTTGCTACACTTTTAATTTCGTTATTCTTAATCGAATATGTAGGTAGGTTAAGGTTTATGTACCGAGCTTACAGGGCTTTTGTTTTAATGTTAATCCCATTTTATATCGTCTACGGATTTTTGTTTTGGAGCGAAACTTTATTAATCGCTAAACATCAAGTTACAGGAATGAATGTGGTCAAAATTCCCATAGAAACCTATTTCATGGCCTTATCTATGTTATTAGTTAGCATTTATATGTTCGAGTTTTTTAAAAGCCGAAAAGCCCAATAGTGGAATTGCAAGTTTACACCAAACAACAGCTGGCCTTACGTAACGGGCAAGATAAACCGCAGATTTGGGTTGCCTTTAAAGGCATTATCTACGATGTAACCGAAAGTAGGCTATGGAAAAATGGCAAACATTACGAACATTGGGCAGGGCAGGACTTGACCGAGGAACTTGCCGATGCCCCTCATACAGATACCGTTTTTGAGAAATTTGAAAAGGTAGGTGTTTTAAGTATTTAGTCTATTCTTCGTTAAAAAGGTGTCTTAAATAAACTTCAGGGTTTTCCAAGAAATTTTTGGTTAACTGGTAATGCTCAGTTTCTTTGTAGTGCGTTTGGGTAATACCTTTTTCATCGAAATTAAAAATGGTAGCTTTAGGATAGCAAAGAAGTATAGGAGAATGCGTGGCGATAATAAACTGTGCTCTGCCACTTTGTTCTAAACTATTGATGATGTTCATGAAACTTAAAATTCTGGCCGGAGATAAGGCTGCTTCGGGCTCATCGAGGATATAAATGCCTGCTTGGAACTGGTTGTTGAACAAGGCTAAAAACGATTCGCCATGAGATTGATGATGCAAAGACTTGCCGCCGTAACCATCGTAAATGCTGCGATCGTTTTCGGCTAATTCGTCGATGTAATTGGCAAAGTTAAAGAAGCTTTCGGCACGCATAAAAAATCCTTTGTTGATGATGCGTGGTGTCCAAGATAGTTGTATGGATTGCGTTAATGGACTTTCGTAGCCGTTAAAACCTAAGCCGCTGTTTAAATTGTGATTTCTGTTGCCGCCTCTCAAATTAAAACCTATTCTTTCGGCTATGGCTTCTAACAGGGTTGATTTTCCAGAGCCGTTTTCGCCAACAAAGAAAGTGACGTTGCTGGGTAAAGATAGCTTAATCCCGTTTTTAAAAGATGGAATATTGAATGGGTACGAAGCTTCGCTAGGGATTTGACAATTGACGTTACTTAAAAAAGGCATGCTTAAATATAGCAATATCTTTTGTGCCAAGGCGGGGCGAATGGTTGTTTCTTGCAGGGTACTTACAAAAATAGCCCCGGTTGTAGCGAGCATCCCGACGCAAGGTCGGGATAAAGCGTAAAACGGGACTATCTTTATTTAGTAGCAGTGCATTTGCGCTGCTAGAAAAATTAATTTTGAGTGATCTCGAAGCTGCTTAAGTTTACAAATTGCTGCAAGCGGGCTGTAATTTCTTCTTGGCTAAGATCTAACAATCTTTCTGTACCGAATTTCTCTACACAGAAAGAAGCCAGGGCCGAACCGTAAATCAAAGCGTTTTTCATGTTGTTGAAATTGATGGTGCCTACTTTTGCCAAGTAGCCGATAAATCCGCCAGCAAAAGTATCGCCTGCGCCAGTTGGATCAAAAACATCTGCTAATGGCAATGCAGGAGCAGAGAAGATTTTGTCTTCGTGGAACAATAAAGCGCCGTGCTCACCTTTTTTAATGATCAGGTATTTTGGCCCCATGGTTAAGATTTTGTTAGCTGCTTTCACTAAAGAGTATTCTCCAGATAACTGGCGTGCTTCAGAATCGTTGATGGTCAATACATCTACCATTTTGATGGTTTCTAATAGATCGTCCATCATAATGTCCATCCAAAAGTTCATGGTGTCTAGTACAATTAACTTAGGGCGGTTTTTTAGCCTTTTAATTACAGTTTGTTGTATTTGAGGAGTGAGGTTGCCTAGCATCAAGTACTCGCAATCTTGGTAGCTGTCCGGAATAATCGGGTCGAAATTTTCCAATACATTTAATTCGGTAATTAACGTATCGCGGCTGTTCATGTCGTTGTGGTATTTACCACTCCAGAAAAAAGATTTTTCACCTTCTTTAACTTGCAAACCTTCGGTATCTACACCGTGGTTATTTAAAGTCTGGATATCCTCTTTTTTAAAATCATCGCCAACAACGGCAACAATTTTTGTTTGGTTATAAAAGTAAGATGCAGCTAAACTGGCGAAAGTAGCGGCACCACCAACAATTTTATCTGTTTTTCCGAAAGGAGTTTCAATGGCATCGAAAGCCACAGTACCTATGATTATCAGGCTCATACGTTATATCTTATGATTTTTATCTTTTTTTTCGCTACAAATATTGCATAAATAATTTAAAAGCCCTAATATTGCATTCCCAAAACGAACAAGGGTGTTTTAGTGAAAACAACATTACTTACGTTTTAGGAAAGACCAGCACTCCTTCTTAGCTCAGCTGGTTAGAGCATCTGACTGTTAATCAGAGGGTCGCTGGTTCGAGCCCAGCAGAGGGAGCAAAAGCCTTACAGCAGTAGGGCTTTTTATTTGAAAAATTGATTAACCATCCTTTCGAGGAAAATTCCTTCTTAGCTCAGCTGGTTAGAGCATCTGACTGTTAATCAGAGGGTCGCTGGTTCGAGCCCAGCAGAGGGAGCCATTACAAGTATAAGCCTTACCATGTCCGGTAGGGCTTTCTTGTTTCCTGAGGTTTTCGATATGCCACCGGATCATGTGCAAAAGTTGTGGACTAGGAATAAACTTTAGATAAGCGTGCGTTAAAATTTAAGTTGCGTGCGCAACTTTGGATCGGAACCATTTTTAGCCTAACTGGAGAAGGCTTTAAGATTTCTAAGTTAACGTTAATTTTAATTCACAAGTTTTATATTTGTGCATGCTTACTTCTAAATTAGCTGCCTTACGTCGTAAGAAAGGGTTAAGCCAAGAGCAATTATCGAACCTTTCTGGGATAAGTGTACGAACTATTCAACGTATTGAAAAAGGTATTGTGGAGGCCCACGTAACTACCATTAAAATATTGGCTGATTGTTTAGAGGTGGACGTAGAGAATCTTCTAGGCGCTGACCCTAGTGCAACGTCTGAAACTGTTACAAATGCAAATAAATTATCTCCCGCTTTTCATGCTTTAGCGCTAGCGGGAATGTTTTTTCCTGTGCTAAATATTATTCTTCCTGGGGTTTTATGGTTGATTAAAAAAGACGATTCGATAAATTATGATTTTCATGGAAAACAAGTCGTGAATTTTCAGCTTACCATGTCTTTCTTTTGTTTTCCGGCTATTTTACTTATGATTTATTATTTCCCTTTGGGTTTTCCTCTGTTCTTGTTGTTGTACTTTTATGCAATTACAATGAGTTTAATCAATCTGTTCAAGTCTATCAAACAGCAGCCTACTCGTTATCCGTTTTCCTATATTTTTTTCAGATAATTACTTTTTATAGCCAAAATAAGCTTAAATGACGTAAAAGTGTCGCAAATCTGTCATTGAAAGTTAGCGGTATTTGGACTTACCTTTGGCATAAATGCGTTAATGATGAAAACACTATTTACACTCGGTTTGGTTTGCTGTCTTTTCCCTCTGCTTGCGCAAGATGCTGCTCGGGTAAAACACCTCGATGGACAATACATTAGCACCGAAGTTCTTAAAGAAAGACTGACATACTTAGTTGATAGTGCTAAACTAGCAGGTTTGCAGGTGGCTATCATAAACGAAAACAAGCTGGTATGGAGTGGCAGTTTTGGATTTAAGGACATCGAAAATAAGAAAGGCTTAAATGACAGTACCGTAATGTACGCGGCGTCCTTAACCAAACCTGTAACGGCTTACATTTTTATGCGCTTAGTAGATAGGGGTGTTTTTAGTTTGGATAAGCCTATACACAACTATTTGAAAAGTGCTATTGGTACTTATCCCAAATGGAGAGATTTGGCAGAGGACACCGTTTTGTTTAACCAAATAACGCCTAGAATGCTGTTAAGCCATAGTGCAGGCTTGCCTGTTTTGCGTCAAATATATGGAAACAGCACAAAGCTAATTGCCAAGCCGGGAGAAAGGTTTTATTATTCAAACGAGGGGATCAACTTGCTGGGGCTATTGATTGAAGAATTTTTGGGTAAACCTTTGGAGGTAATTGCCCGAGAAGAAGTTTTTGAGCCTTTGCTTATGCCACGTACCAGCATGATTTGGGAAAAATCTTTTGAAGATAATTTTTCGTACGCTTATTTTAAAGATGGTAAAAAATATGGATCTGAAAGAAGGCGAACTAGTAGGGCGGCTGGTTCTATGTCTACCACCGCAGCTGATTATGCTCGCTTTTATATTGCGCTTATGACAAAAAAAGGATTAGCAAAACAGAGCTTTAGGCAGATGTTGGAGGCACAAATTCCAGTAGCCAGTAAACGTGGCTTTGGTTCATTTAAAGATAGTTTAACTCATGAAAATGATGCCATAAAGCTCTCTTGGGGTTTGGGTCTAGGTCTGTTTCAGTCGCCTTATGGCAAGGCGTTTTTTCATACGGGGCATGGTGATGCTAATCAAAACTATGCTGTAGCCTTTCCCGAAAGAGGAATGGCAGTAGTGTTGCTGAGCAACAGTGAAAATTTTGAAAAAACAAGCGCTCAAATTATAGAAGCATGCATTGGAGACCGCTATTCGCCTTTAAAGTGGTTGGGACATTTAGATCAGTAGCGCTTAACTATTTGAGATGCAAACTTATTTCAGGGTTAGAAGATTTAAAATAAAAAGTAATACTTTGTTTTATATTTTTGCGCTATTAAAATCGTTTAAAAACATACTCGTCAAAGCTGCTATCTCAAAGAGCAGTGCCAATCATTGGGGAAACTCGCCCGATAAAGATTTTTATGTCCCATTATTTTCTTAAATCAATGACACCTATAGATAATGATATACTAAGTTTCTATGCTCAAAGCAGCGAAGATAGCCGCCTAAAAACAGGTTTAGGTCCGCTTGAATTTTATCGAAATAAACTCTTAATTACCAGATACCTTACCCGTCAAAATATGGATGTCGCAGATGTAGGCGGAGGTACTGGGCATTATGCAGCTTGGCTGTCTGGCCTTGGTCATAATGTTGTACTTATAGATCCAGTGTCCAAACATATAACTCTCGCACAAAAGCGGGTAAAAAAGAAAGATGGAGGTTATACTTGTCAATTGGCTGAAGCCCGAAACCTGCCCATCGCTGATCATACTAAGGATTTGGTTATCCTTCACGGCCCGCTTTATCATCTTCAGCATAGGGCTGACAGGATTAAGGCGCTCCAAGAAGCTAGACGCATTGTGAAGCCTTCAGGTGTGGTAATTGGTTTTGCTATCTCGCATGCTGCGTCTACTTTTGCGGCGCTACAGGCCGGACTTATTCATAACGACGAGGTTTTTGACATGTGCATCGAAGAGCTCCGTACTGGCAAACACCATCCAACAACCAGCATTATCGGGATGATGCCAAAAGCCTTTTTTCACCATCCGGTTAGTTTTGAAGAAGAATTTACCGAAGCGGGATTTGTAATTAACGAATTACTTGCAGTAGAAGGAATAGGATGGCTTAGCGGTAGCTTTTTTTCAGATTGGGCTGATCCTAAAAAACGGGAGAGGTTGTTAGAACTGATTGAATTTACTCAGGCAGATCGTAATTTGCTTTCACTAAGTCCACACATCATGCTGGCGGCAAGACCAGGTCTTGAATGTGGAAGTTTCTGAAGGTTGAATACCTGAAGTAAATCTTGGTAGCAAGTTGGAACGCTTCCACGTAATTCGGGGATATAGATTTTGGCACACCCAACGTTCTGCCAACTTTTGTGCCGGTAATATGAGTGATCAAGATTATCGACTAAAGCACGGAATTGACTAATGGTTTAGACAAGATATTGGAATAAACTACCCACTGAAGATCAATAACATTTGCCTCATGTGGTTAGTTTACAGGATACTATTTTTAGTCTATTTCATTTTAGCAATCAATGGAGTAATTGTTTGAAATCTTCTAAAGGATCTTCGTCAATCTTTGAAATTCTAGTTAAATCATCTAGCAAATTTCTAGAAAAATACACGGCTTCGGGAGCCATTACAAGTACAAGCCTTACCATGTCCGGTAGGGCTTTCTTGTTTCCTGAGGTTTTCGATAGGCTATCCCTATATTCTTCTTTCCGATGATCTGTTTTATGTTGGCTACATCATAATTATTTAAGAAGATTGGAAGAGTATAATTCATCTGTTCAGCGAACTTTTACATCAAAGTACCGCCCTTGGGTAAAAAATCTTCATAATGCTATTTGCTATTCTTTTTATAGCGCACCTCATAAATAGCTTCCAGTTGCTTCAGAAAGCTAAAAAGCTCTCCTTCAGAATGGCACTTCAGTACAGAAAAGCAAAAACTGTATTTCTTAAACCAATTTTACCCAACTCTCGTTCAAAATGGTATTTCAGTACGGAAAATGGTATTCTGTACTCTTCCTTGGTTAAGGGTTAGTATAAATAGCAAAGTCGTTGTTCTTTGGGACAACGACTTTATAAACGACATCTAGATCTTTACCCACGCACCAAGCGACTACATTGCTCCAAGAAACATTCGCACCGCGTATCATATCGATAAGCCTCGTCCCAGCCAACCATAGACCAGCCCTGATATCGGGTGTCTTTTACCGTTTGGGCAAACTCATCGAAGAGTGATTTTTCCTCTTCCGTAGACCGTGGAAAAATATCGTTTGGAAACTGCCATAAACTAGCACAAAGGCTGAACAAATGCTTTAGATTATACTGGTATGGAGCATATCCGTAAAAGTATTCTAGTAAACCCAAACACGCTTGTTCAATCGCTTGATGATAAAGAAGTACTTTAATTTCAACCTCCTCAGAATTTTCTATCGCTTTACCTCCATTGTAAAAGCCACTTGCATTGTTTTCCCGTTGATACCATTTACTTCTGGCTTCATCCATCTCATCAGCATTGCGACAACCATTGCGTTCATGAAATTCCCAATTCAGCAAATGATTTTCTGCATAGTGCAGCGGCTCAAAATATTGTAAAGCTTGATGAAAAAATGGACTGTTTTTATCAAGTTGTTTTTGAATTTGCACCTGAGTGAATGAAAGCAATAAAACAAAAACTTCTAGCTCTTGGTTAATCGCGGCTTGAATATTTCCGATTTGCTCCCTAATATCTCTTTCACTTACAATAAGCAAGTCGAAGAAATAATCACAACTACCCTTATTTTCTTGCGCATTGATACCTTCAATAACAAAAGCCCTCGTTCGTCGTCCAAATAAATAGATACCCTTTATATCGATATTTTCTTTCAAACAATTGACAATTTCCTTCAACTTGTCATCGGCTAGCTGCATTTGTTCTCTTGAATCAACTATTACCGATGGTTCAGCCTTGGTAGCACTCGTCAACTCTGCGTAGGTAGCATTGGTCTCTTTTCGCTCTTCTTGCTGCACAAGTTCATTAAACTGTACCAAATATTCTTTCATCATATCGCTTACCCTTTCACTTAACGATAACGCAAATTCGCAGATCTTTTCCATATCTGCCCCTTCTACCTTAAACTTGCTTTCATACCGTACCGCAGTGTAAGCTTTATTCAGCAATGTCAACATAGAAGCATCTGTAACACCATCGGCAATGCTAGGTAGTAATTTAAAATTTGGCAACAGCAGGGCCAAATGTTTTTCATGCTCTTGTAGCTTATGCGATCGTTTTTCGTTGCCCAACAAACCAACGGTCAAAGCACGGCAGCTCAGTTCGCAAACTTGATGCAACATAAAAAGCGCCACCGCAGCATCCTGTTTTTGTACGTAAAATTGTGCACCCTCATAAAACGATGTGATACGTGCCATGCCGGTACTAAAGTCTTTTTGGGCCATATCCGCCCATTGCCGCAATTGCACGGTACCTATAAAAGGCATGGCGGGTGCATTTTTAGCTTGGTAAATTAGATTGTCCGGCTGGCAAAAAACCAAGTGGTACAAACTCCCATCGCCTTGCAACCTTCTTACTTCACTACCCTGGTAAAGCCTAAAACTTAACCCTTCATAGCCATTAATCGTCATCCAAACAAAGGGTTCCAGTTCTGCTAATTTAACCCCTGGCCGGCTACCCACCAAAATGATCAGGTGCCAAGCCTGATGCTCCTCAAGCGTATAAGGATGTGCAAAAATCTGTTCTACATTCACCTTTTCGGCCAGTTGGCCAGCTATTGCTAAAAGTTCTTCTTTTTCCATGATCTCTTATTTTAGAATTTTTTCGTAAGTGATTTTGCCTTGTCGCTTGGTAGCATTGCGACGCAGTTTCGGATATCCCCGTTTAGCTATCATTTCAGCCAACACCTGCTGCACATGCCTCGGTTTCATATTGGTGCCCAATAGTAAACCACACTTTTTATAAATGAGGGCTGGACTTTTGGCTTCAATGAAATATCTGCCGTTGAACAATAGTGCTAAAATATCTCTGGTGGTAACCAATAATTCGCCTTCCCGTTCTTCATCCTCCACATAATTCGGGTTGGTTTCAAAAACCTTATAGACCAAATTTTCCTTACCCTCGCTATCGGTTCTAAAAAGTGTATGTTCCACGTACTTTTCATACCTTGTGCACTGCATTTCGCAAGATTGGTAGCTTACGTCCTTGCCAAAATCTGTAAAAATAATGCCACGGTAAGATGGTTCCCCTAGTGCCTCTAGCATTTCGCATAACCAACTTACAGGCATATCTTTATGAGCTAATGTTTCCAGCTCGCCTATAGTATTCGAAGCATGCCCCATCAAAAAAGAAGCCTCTGCACTGCTATAGCCTCGAGTAATACGCAACAGCATCATGCTGTACAAAATGTTTACATGTACTCTCGAAAGTTTCGCTCGGTAATTGAACGTTTTTACTGCTAGCTGTGCTTCTTCAGGCACTGCGGGTGTTAAAGACTCTTTTTCCATTTTTCCTTGTTTTAGGTTTAAATTCTAAAGTTCAGGCACACCACCGCGGTACCCAACCACAGCCTCTTGTAAAAAACCACAGCGCAATTGTTTTTTACCTACCTTTATTTCTTATATATTTGGATATGGAAAACGCTACTAAAACTACCCGCACTCATTTAGGAAGAAAGATTAGCCGCATTCGCGAACTGCGTGGCATGAAACAAGATGCTTTAGCCTCAGAACTGGGCATTAGCCAACAAGCGGTAAGCAAATTAGAGCAGAGCGAAGAAATTGAGGACAGTACTTTGGAGAAAGTGGCGAAGGTTTTAGAAATGACTGTTGATGCTATTAAAAACTTCAGTGATGAAGCTATAGCAAATTACTTCAATACATTCAATAAAGAAGTATCACACTCTTTTAATGCTTATCATGATTGTAATTTCAATCCGCTAGACAAATTAATGCAAGCTTTGGAAGCTAACAAAGAACTTTATGAAAGATTGTTAGCTAGCGAAAGGGAGAAAGTTGAGATATTGAAAGGGAAGTAAGTATCCATTTAGTTTTCAGCGGTTTGCAGCTATACGCAGCGATAGTAGCCACTGAACTTACTACGGAGAACTAGATTTCAAATATATCGCTTTTCTAACCTACCAAGCACCAAACCTGTGATTGCATATAGGTAATGTTATGTGCAGTTGTATTTTAGCTTTTATTAAGTTCTTTAAGTAATTCTTCTTTATTTACATTAAGATTTTTAATCAGTTTAGCTACTTTTTGAGGTGGGTAAGAGCTCATACCACCATATAGGAATTCTGATATTGTTGATAGGTGTTCAGTTTTTAAATCTGCCATTCTTGCACGAATTTCCATTTCAATACTTCCTCTTTTCTTATGACAAGTGGAGCACAAACATCTTAATGAATCTAGCGGATATTGCCAAGGTTCAAGTCCATATTTATAGTAACAATGATGAACTTCTAATTTGTTTAAACTTCCACAATCTTGACATTTATGATTAGCTTTATCTCTAACTTTTTCTCGTTTTTCTTTCCATCTTTTATCTTTTAGTTTGTCGGAATAGGTTTTATGACAGTCTTCTTTTTGTTCTAGTATTACTTCATCACAATAAAATCCATAACTCCAACTGTGCCCCATCTCAATAAAATAACCAAAAGACTCAACTAAATCGTAAAATTCTTCAGGGTCACCATAATTCAACATAAAATGCAATCCACCTTCGGAAGTGATTACAAATTTACTATCTACAAGGTACTCTTCTCCACGCTCTATCCATCGATCAATAGTATAAATATGAGTATCAGTATCAAGGTCATTTTTTCGTAAATAAAGAATGATACTTTCGATTAGTTTTTCTTCGTTGTTATTCATTGTCATTTATTGGAAAATTACACAAATATAAGATTGGAGCAATATAAGGATAGAGGTTTAGTATGCCCCCAAAGCCGAGTTCCTACACATTACAGCTATGGAAATACTGAAAAATTTGAAAGCATACTACAGGGATATAGAGATATTCATAAAAATCTTATTTTAAGACAAAACAAATATCTTCCCTAATATGCAGCGTAAAACGTCAAGAAAACAGATAAAGAATTCTATTCATCCGTTCTAGATGAAAGGTAATCTTTTACGAAGTTAATTATGTCAGGATGGTTTCCTTCAAATACAAGTACATTAACAGGGCTGTTACCGTCAAATTTATAGTTTTCTATTATTTCGTTATCTATATGATCAAAATATTTGGCACTAGTAACTTCGTAATCTAGTGGAGATCCTTTACCGCCAAAAACGCATGTTACATCTTTTTCATTTATAACATTGCCTTTTGCAATTGGAAGCCCTATTTTCATAATAGGACTTTTACCATTAATCACATACCCTTGCATGTTTTTATCTTTTTGTATCATAATAGATATAGTTAGTTCTTTGATTTATTTTCCCCATTCTGGCTTAAGGTGTGCCGTGAATGAATAATAAGGTTGTATTTATTCTTCAATGTTGGATAAAAGATGATGGTAGATCCATCGCAATCACTGTGCAAGCGGAGGTTGCAAACTGCCCCTCGGTGCTAAAGGAGTAATCTGGTGGTATTGAACGGAAAGGGGAAAAGGCCAGCAGGACTGGTCAGGTGCGGATAAGGGAGATGAATGCAAATGAACCATCGATGAAGTAATGAGATAGAGACACCTATTGTCAAAAGTTGGTTTTCTTAAGGACTGATGAAGATTGTAGCGGATACTTGCTTACTGGCTACAAGGCAATCGTTATAGAGGTGGCATGACCCTTATCCAGGCTTTTATCCGGAACACGGGAAGTCCATATCGGATATAAAGCGAAATGCACAAGCAGGCAATACCTGTAAGGCTGAAAAGCGATGCCGTTATGGATGGCGGATGATGCCGTAGTAGTGATGAAGTTTCTGTAATGGAAATGGAGCGAAGGGCATCAATTATACAAGTTAATAATGTTATAACAACTCTGCAAAGAGGAGGATTAAATGTTTGAGACAAAATCAACAACAGTACCCATAACCATGGAAATGGTACGGGAAGCCTATCGCAAGGTAAAATCGAACAGGGGTTCGGCGGGAGTAGATAAAGAAAGTTTGGAAGAATTTGAGACTGATTTATCGAACAACCTATATGTAATCTGGAACCGATTATCCTCAGGTAGCTACTTTCCCAAGCCTGTCCGTTCGGTCGCAATACCGAAAGCTAATGGTAAGAAGCGATTTTTGGGCATTCCAACAGTATCCGACCGTATTGCCCAACAGGTTTTAAAGACTTACCTTGAGCCCCGTTTAGAGGCTGTCTTTGCCAAAGAATCGTATGGTTACCGTCCGCTGAGAAGTGCCCATCAGGCAGTGTCTGCCGTGCAGGAAAACGTACGGCAATACCCTTGGGCAATCGATATGGATATCAGTAATTTCTTTGATGAGGTAGACCACAGTTTACTGATGAAAGCGATAGATGTCCATGTAGAAGAGCGTTGGGCAAAGATGTACATCAAACGCTGGCTTGAAAGTCCAGTTCAGCAGTTATGTGGTTCATTAAGCCAAAAGAATGGAAAAGGTACACCACAAGGCGGTGTGATAAGTCCTCTGCTTGCCAATCTGTTCCTGCATTATGTTTTAGATAAATGGTTGGGCAAGTATTATCCACAAGTTGCTTTTGTACGCTACGCGGATGATATTATAATCCACTGTTCTTCAGAAACAGAAGGGAAACAAGTATTGGATGGTGTACGCAGTAGGCTAAGGGAGTGCAAACTAGGGTTAAATGAGGAAAAGACGAAAATGGTTTACTGCCAAGATTATCGAAGAAAGCGGCGAAAAGATTATGCAAAGAAATTTGATTTTCTAGGCTTTACATTCAAACCAAGAACTGTAGTTTCCAAGAGGGAAGGTCTATTTTTGGGCTATGGGTGTGCTATTAGCCAAACATCACAGACACGTATTGTGGAGGGGTGGAGGCGTTTGAAATGGCATAACAGGAGCGATCTGGATATTCAAGATATCGCAGGTCATTTAAATGTCCAAATGGCGGGCATTATCCGATATTATGGCAAGTTCAATCTTATGGCTCTACGGAAATTGATGTGGCACTTCGAATTCAGGTTGGCAAAATGGGTGTTGAACAAATACAAAAGCTTCAGGAATAGTTATACCAGGGCATACAGATGGATAAAGGAGCTAAAGCGAAGCTATCCAACAATGTTTTATTATTGGACTGTTTTTAAGCATGTATAATGATTTGTATAATAAGAGCCGTATGAATTGAGAGGTTCACGTACGGTTCTGTGAGAGGTTTGGGCTGAAATGCCCTTGCCTACTCGACCGTTTTGCCTAGTGCAAGCATAAGTGCAACGGTGCTTGTGCTTAATTAAATTCATTAATATTTCTCACCCTTACATTCGGCATCTTGTTGAATATATCCTGCAGTGCACACCGACGAAAGTGCTGGTTTTTTCGAAAACAGGATTGATTTGGCTTACCTATCTTGGAATTGAGCCCTTCTAAAAAAGCAATAATTTTCTGTCATCAAAAAAACAAACACGCTTAAATCGCTCTAAAAGAGGTTGGTTTTTGTGTTGTTTTTTAAGATGACGGCGAAATGTGGGGTTGTGCAACAGTTACTGCTGTTAGCTGTAGTTATTTTATGAGCTCCATTGCTTTTTCAATTGCTCTGTCTTCCTTATCTAATTCAAAATACAATGATTTTAAAAATTGTTCCTTTTCTCTTGGATAGTCTATTTTATAATCAGGTGGAATACCACTTACTTCGTAATTTTTTCCATTCATTCCTTCATAAACTTCATTTGACAACCAATAATTCCAGCCGTTAGGCAACGTTTTATTTAAAATGTCCGAAAAAGCACCATTTGTATTGGAACCAATCTTTTTAAAATTAGGAAAATTTAATGTTGCTAATATTGCAGTTTCAGCTGCACTGACAGTATATGAGCTTGTTAATACGTAGATTTCTTTGGTATAACGATTTTTAGCTGGTTCTATTTTTATTGTTTGATTGTCTGTAAAACCTTCCTTAAAACGTCTTCTTTTAGTATAAACATTATATGGCTTATCAATAAAATGGCTTAAAAAATCAAGTGCCATTACATCATCACCACCATTATTAAAACGTAAGTCGATAACGCAAACTTTCGTATTTTTTATTTCAGAAATAATAGAATCGGCAATGGTAGGCATATTATCAATTTCTTCCATACTATTTAGTTGAACATAACCTATTCCGTAGTTTATTAAACCGTAATAAATCTGACCATCATTATACGTTTTTACATTTTTCAAATATTTGTTTAAAATTTTATTTTGTGCTAGTGTTTTATAATCACTTGTGTCATTTTTTTTATTTAATTTATGCCATTGTTCTTCAAATTCATCTGGAACTTCAAAGTCTGAATGGCTATCTTTTAGTTCAAGCACCATTTTTTCTAATAGTAAATAGAATTCAAAAGATTCTGTTTTATCGTTGAATTTTGATTGATATTTAGATTTAATTACATTCCAATCAATATTTCTTTCTTTGAAATAGACATATTGTTCATTAAATGTGTTCCAAAGCGTTTCAAAATTGTAGGTATTGTTATTTTTTTGAATTTCGGTTAGCTCTGTGCATAGCTTTGGTTTCTCTTTTAACTTCAGATATGTATGTAATGTAAATCCTTCTTTATTTGTGAAAGATTCATCGTCATTCAAAGTAATTGTAGGTGTTTTAGTATTGAAATATTCCCTCGTTATTTTCCAATTAGGATAACAATTGAAATTACTACTGTGGTAAGATATAACTAAAGAATCATTAATTTCTATAATTTCTCCCTCTCCTTGTTGCTCCCAATAACCATTTAAGTCTTTTTTAGTAAGTTGTTGTTGCTTTGTCCTTAAGCTCTTACAACAAGTAATTGTGATGCTAATGATGATTACAAATATTATTTTTTTTAGCATATATATTTCTTAAGATTTTCGATTGTTAAACCGAGTAAATTTTGAACATATTTTTGGGATAATTACAGCTAACGTTTTGGCGCTTGGCGCAGTGGCGGATTTCGGAGCACAAAACTGTCAATACACCACAAAAGTTGATGCGAGGTAGAATGTTCAATTAACCACTTCACCCGCCATTGAGCCAAACGCCTGTTAGCTGTTGCCGTTTTATAATTTGCCTGTAAACCAGTCATAGCCCTCTATTTTTTTGTATTCGTTTGGAACGTTATTCAGTCGTTTTAATATTTTGAATTTGTCGCCAAACGGTTCTGTATTTGAAATCAAAATCTTTCCAGTCTTTTCCCCGTTATCATTTTTTTCATAAGAGACATATTCCAACGTGTCCACTTTTTCTCCGTTCCATTTGTATTTATACATTTCTGTTTCACCTGGATGTCCATAACAAACACCCCTAATTATTTTCTCTCTTGGTGAAAATGTCGGATTTATAAATTCAAAGTTCCCTGAAAATGCTTTTTGGTCTTGTCGCAAAATATAAACATTACTGAATGCTTTTAAACAACAGCCTGAAGCACCATACCAATTAACTACAAAGTCATTTAGTCCGTCACCATTAATATCTCTGATTGTGTCATTCACATAAGTCATTGTCCATTGTTCGTGAGAAACTACCTTTTCAAATCTATTGTCACGTGTAGAATAGATGTCAATATAAATTGCACTTGGTTCGTTTCTCCTTATTATAAGGTGAGGATTTGTCTTTGTAAAATGGTAGTCTAAATTGATTTCAACACTCACAGGAATACTGTCAGGCATAACTTCATATTTCTTTACAAATCTGTCCTTGGCAATATTTTGATTTGCAATTTTTAATGCGTCTTGTAGAACCTTGTCAAGCCTTAAACTGTCTGCCTTGTCTTGTTCTTCAATTTTCCTTCTTTTTTCTAAACGCTCTTTTTCTTTTTTGTCAATGGCTGTCTGCAAAGTGTCAGTCGTAACGGCAGCAACATTCTTCTTTTCGTTAGGTTGTCTGCACGAAAAAACTGTCATTAAAAGTCCGAATGTCAATATGTGTAATGTCGTTTTCATACGGTTACAGCTAACTTGTATATATGCGCTATTCTATGGCGCCAATCCACCCCGAATAGGAGGTGTTTGCGAAGTTGAGTAGCGTATTATTTTATTCTAAATATAGAAAATATTCATCAAACCCGCTGAGCGACTTAAATTTAGATAACTATTTCCATCTGTGACAGAGCTTTGCTTAATCTATAAGTCGACTATTTTTACACTTTAATACAGATCTTCAAATATTTTATGCACCTACGACGTTTTCGAGCTTTAACAGGCAACTGAAAATGAGGAGACATTTTACTTCTCAACTCTTTCGCGTAAATATTTTGTTATTGCCATAATGCCAAATATATAACCGCTATAATCATTATGACTTAATGTCTCTTTTTTAAATGTATTTTTATAGGTAAAAAAGGAAATAACATCATCATTCTCTAGTCCTTCAACAGTAGTGTCTACTATCCTGTGAGCGAGTATATTTCTCATCGCAATTATTGACACTAGCTCTTTGTTCATTGCTATTGTGGGGCTTTTTATAGTTTTGGGATCTGTGAAAACTGGAATGTAAGAATTATACCATTCACTATCATATTTAGAGGCTATTTCATGAAAAATCTGCCTTTTATTTTCAAGAGAGATTCTGCCATCTCCCAAGAACAATAGGTGCATGTCAGCCAATTTTACATCATTATCACCAACGAAATATTTGGCTATATAAGTATCCATGAATTTCTCCATCCATGATAATTCATTAATAAATTTCCCTCTATATTGAGCAGCTAATTCGTAAAGTTCTGTACTTGTTCTCATAAACCGTTCTGAGCAATATACTAAATACTAAAATTATATCTTATTACTATTTGTAGATATTCATGTTTCAACGGCTGACGCACGCCTGCGGCGTGTGCCATTCCAAGCTTATGCTTAATTAAATTCATTAATATTTCTCACCCTTACATTTGGCATCTTGTTGAATATATCTTGCATATACTTTCTATGGCTGGCTCCAACAATAACCACTACTTTTTCGGCTTTTAAACTTTTAGCACTATTAACTACATTTTCACACATTCCTTTATTTCGCATCATCCACCAATGTATTTTCGAAAGCATTTCTTCTTTTGGGAAGTCTTTTAGTTCATACAAATCTGGAAAATAGAAGTCTCCCGCCGATAAAATTACCGCCGCTTCATCGGTATTTAGCCATTCGGTTAGGTTTTCTGAATGCTTATCCATAGTTAAATATTTCTCAATTCCCTTATCCCATCTTATTAAAATCTTTTTTAATTCGGCTGCATAACTCGCAGTAGTATCTTTTTTGAAAGCTTCAAATTTATTGTAGAAAGCCAATGCAGATGCCGACCAATTCAAATCGTAATCTTGACAATCCATAGGTTGTAATTCCTGGATTTTCATTTCCAGCATCAAGGGGAAAGCAATAAGGTCATATTCAGAAGTTTTAAGCCTGTTCATACTTCGTCCTTTCACGTCCAATTGCGGACTAAGTACCTTATTTACATAGTTTTCAAGTTCAATATTGGGTATTTGTTGTAAGCGCTTAAAAACTTGCCAAAACTGAAAATGACCATTGGAAACATCTTGATTAAGATAATAGGCATGTGCCAAATCAGTTTTCAGGTAATAATTGTTCGGGTTTTTTAGCGATAATTTTTGTAAACTATCAAGCACATTCGGAAGCTTATCGGAAGTTATATTTCTGTTTTTCCTAAGTGTTTCGAGGCGTTTGATGTTTTCTTCTTTACACCAATAATCCATTAAATGCTGCTCATCTTCCTTACTTAAGAACTCCCCAAAAAAGGCTGTCGGCTTAAATTTCCTGATTTTGCTTTCAATAGCGGAGATATCTTGTTTAGCTGTTTTGCTATAATTATGGGATACACCTATTAACAACACCTCTACCTTTTGTGCGTATAGCTTAAAAGTTAAGAAGAAAAATAGAAGGAAAGGATATTTCATTTTACGTCAGTTTTATTTGTTGTTGTTACTGTTGCTGTGTAATTACCACTAATTTAATTACAAGCATGTACAACCTTTCCAGCTAATATAGCTAGAATAATAGACGTTTACGAAGTTTAAGAGCGCATTATTTGATTGCTAATTATAGCGAAAGCTATCCAAGACTAAAACCACACTACCTCAAAAACGGCAACAACTTCTCCAAAGAGATCCCCAAATAATCGCAGGCCTGAAAAACAGTAATGGGCTGGCGTTTGTGCAAGCCGTGGCAATCCCTAATCAATTGCAAAATGCGCTGGCAAGTACGCTCGCTCTTGCCTGTAATCAACTTAAGGTCGGCAGTATAAAAAAATAAACGATGTAAGGATCCACTCATAACTCAGTAGCTTCATTGGTAAAAAGACAATTGTTGATTTGATAATACAAATTTAACTCATATACAAACAGTTACAAAGGAACACCTAGCTTTTAGCAAATTTTAAAGCCTCGCCGAACAGCGACTGCCAATTTCGTAATGGACATTGCAAGCCACGTTTACAGTTTGGCAATAAAAAACTCGAAACAGTATAAATTTGCCAACTCAAATTTGAGCTAATCGCCAGAAAAAATAATACAAAACGTAAATTTTCTGCTCAAACAACATAAACGGTTGGGCTAGGCAAGATCTCAAGCCCAAGTAAAAGCCCATAAAGTCACTCAAATCGGCCTTGGCCTTTGCGGTATAGATGCAATTGCTTTAGCACCAACTTTAAAGCAAAGGGCGCAGCCGAGAGTTTTTGGGTACTTTTTGCGGAAAAAAGTACCTGCCAATGCCCAGCATAGCTTGTGCCGATTAATCGGCAAGGAGAGGAAAGACTGTGTGCTGGCTTTTTATTTGAAATATCAATCCCAAACGTAGCAACAACGGAGGACCGACGGTAGACCGACGGTGGAACAGCACCCCCAAAACGACAATTGCGACAAAAACGCACAAAAAGGACAAAAGACACCCAAGTGCGCCTAAAACCGCCAAACGCGACAAGCCCTAATTTTTTCATCCCCAACTTTACCCTCAAGCACTAACTACCGGTAAACAAAGAGTGTAAATTTTAATTATTAATCACATTTTAAAACAGAAAGAAGATGGCAAAGTCAGAAAACAACGAAGTAATGTTTGGTGCCCGCGGCAGGGTGGGCAACCTGGTGGTATTCAAAAATTTTGGAAACAACCAAACGGTAATCGCCAAAAGGCCAAAACGACCAGATAATCCCGTGTACACGGCAAAACAAATAGAGGTAAAGCAAAGGTTTAGAGAAGCGGTGGCATACGCAAAGGGCGTCATCGGCAATCCAATGCTAACCGAAGACTATCAGGCTTTTGCCAAACCGGGCCTATCAGTATACAACTTAGCCTTGGCAGATTACTGCAAATCCCCAGAAATCACTTTAATTGATACCAGTAACTACCAAGGTCAAATCGGTAACCAGATCAGGGTAAGGGCTATCGACAACTTTAGAGTTACGGAAGTGAAAGTAAGCATTTATGATAGTACCCATACCTTGCTAGAAAGCGGCATGGCTATATTAAGTGCAAACAACCTCGATTGGATCTATGAAGCCACCGTCTTAAATAGCAGTTTGCTCGGCACAAAAATTATTGCCGAAGCCAAGGATACCCCTGGTAATACCACGCTAGAAACAATGGTGATTTAGATTTTACCCACCCTTCCCGAGCCAATATCGGGGAGGGTTCTTTATTGCGTATGAACAGCCGAAATTTAATCCAATAAAAACTACGAATACTTAATGCCTAAGCTCAACGCTCTAAATCATAAGTTGATACATTCATCAAAGCTTTCCCTATGCTGACGAAATAGGGGAGTAAAAACATAAAAACCCCAAATTTACTTCGGGGTTTGTGGAAGTGGTGCCTGCTGGGATCGAACCAGCGACACAAGGATTTTCAGTCCTTTGCTCTACCTACTGAGCTAAGGCACCTCCAGATTGGGAATGCAAATGTAACTTCTTTTTTCTAAAAGCAAAATTTTATTGATTTCTTTCGATTAAACCTAGTAGCTGTTTTAGCTTTCTAAGACAATAAGCTAAGCATTGAAAAAAATAAGCATAAAAAAACCCCGAATTTACTTCGAGGTTTGTGGAGGTGGTGCCTGCTGGGATCGAACCAGCGACACAAGGATTTTCAGTCCTTTGCTCTACCTACTGAGCTAAGGCACCTCCCGTTTGGGATTGCAAATGTAGCTATCTTTTTTAAAACACAAAATTATTTTTTACAAATAATGTAATTGCCGTATAAATAGCACTTTTTTCGTCTATAAATCAGCGAATTAATTTTTAATAAAAACCATACTCAATTCATAACCGTTCTAAATTCACAAAATTATGCAAGCATAATAAATGTTTTAAAACGAAATATTTTAACTTCGTTGTACCATTACGCTAGATAAATTATGGTTTCACAAATTATATTCGTCATTTTAGCCCTAGCTGGCACAGCATTATTTGCTTACAATGCTCGCAAGGTTATCCGCAATATTAAATTGGGCAGGCCGGTTAATCGTACCGACAAACCGCAAGAACGACTGATGACAATGCTAAAGGTTGCTTTTGGGCAAACTAAAATGGCGGTTAGACCAATACCTTTCTTTTTACATTTGGTGGTGTATCTGGGTTTCGTCATCATCAACCTAGAAGTTTTAGAAATTGTTATAGACGGTGCATTTGGCACTCACAGGGTTTTCGCCGGGCTGGGCGGCTTCTATAATTTCTTAATCGGAAGTTTTGAGCTATTGGCTGCAGGCGTTTGGCTCGCCTGTGCTATTTTCCTAATCCGCAGGAACATTGTAAAAATAAAACGTTTCTCTGGTGTAGAAATGAAAAGCTGGCCTAAATCAGATGCCAATTACATCCTCATTACGGAAATATTGTTGATGACCGCTTTCTTAACCATGAATGCAGCAGACGCAAAGTTACAAGCTTTAGGCGCTACACACTACATTGCAGCTGGAGCTTTTCCTGTAAGTGGCCTTTTGGTAGGTTTATTACCCAACAACCTTGATAGTTTAATTTTTATTGAACGCTTTTGTTGGTGGTTTCACATTGTGGGCATTTTCGCCTTCTTAAATTACCTACCTTATTCTAAGCACTTCCACATCATGTTGGCTTTTCCAAACACCTATTTCTCTAACTTAAAACCTAAGGGGCAGTTTACCAATATGGATAGTGTAACCAACGAAGTAAAAGCCATGTTAGACCCCTCTTTTGTACCTGCCGAAACTGCACCTGGAAAATTTGGCGCAAAAGATGTGCAAGACCTTAATAGGATAAATTTATTGAATGCCTACACCTGTACCGAATGCGGAAGATGTACGTCTGTTTGTCCGGCAAACATTACCGGCAAACTACTTTCTCCACGTAAAATTATGATGGATACCCGCGATCGATTAGAGGAAGTTGGTAGAAACATCGATAAACATGGCTTGGAGCATCAAGATGGTAAATCACTATTAGATGATTACATTACCAGAGAAGAAATTTGGGCCTGTACCAGTTGCAACGCCTGCGTAGAAGCCTGCCCTGTAAATATCGACCCACTGGAGATTATTATGGATTTGAGACGCTTTGCTGTAATGGAAGAGTCGGTAGCTCCTGCAAGCATCAATGCCATGTTAGGTAACGTAGAAAACAATGGTGCCCCGTGGAAATATTCGCCAGCAGATAGGTTCAATTGGAGTGAGGGGAATTAAGAACAAGGATAGAAGAGCAAGGAATAAAGGAGGGAAATCCAGATCCCAAAAGATTAAATAACGATTGAAGATTTTGACTTCAAGTCTTGATACTTGATACTCATTACTAGATAAAAAAAAATGGAATTCAAAGTACCAACAATGGCCGAAATGATGGCCGCAGGAGAAGAACCAGAAATATTATTTTGGGTAGGCTGTGCCGGCAGTTACGACGAACGAGCGCAAAAGATCACCAGAAATATCTGTAAAATTTTACATCACGTTGGTTTAAAATATGCGGTTTTAGGCACCGAAGAAAGTTGTACTGGCGACCCTGCAAAACGGGCTGGCAATGAGTTTTTGTTCCAAATGCAGGCCATGGCCAACATCGAAGTGCTAAATGCTTACAACATCAAAAAAATTGTAACTGGTTGTCCGCATTGCTTTAACACCATCAAAAATGAATATCCGGGCTTAGGAGGCACTTACGAAGTAATTCACCACACGCAATTAATACAAGACCTAATTAACGATGGCAAACTCAAAGCCGAAGGCGGCGAAAGCTTCAAAGGCAAAAAAATCACCTATCACGATCCATGCTATCTAGGTAGAGCTAATGGTGTTTATGAAGCACCGAGAAAGGCCTTAGAAGTTTTAGACGCCGATTTGGTTGAAATGAAACGCTGCAAGGCGAACGGCCTGTGCTGTGGCGCTGGTGGTGCCCAAATGTTTAAAGAGCCAGAAAAAGGCAAAAAAGATGTCAACATCGAACGTATTGAAGAAGCTTTAGCTACCAAGCCTCAATTCATAGCGGCTGGTTGCCCTTTCTGTATGACCATGCTTAACGATGGGGTAAAACTGAAAGACAAAGAGCAAGAGGTTAAAGTTTTAGATATCGCTGAGATTACCGCAAGAGCTAACGGCTTGTAGAAGTTGGCAGTCGGGATAGGTCGGTTTCTCGTCATTCCCGCGTAGGCGGGAATCGTAAAGAGGTAATAGGTTATCAACCTGAGCTCTCATCCGAATTCACGCAAATCGCTTTTCAATCGCATTAAGATTCCGAAATAAATTCGGGATCACGGCAAGAATACAGGGTATCATGCGTCAACCTAATGAACTTTTCGACAGGTGAACCAATAACCCTATTTATGTGCCACTAAATTTGTCTTCGTTAAAGCCTGCAAACGTTCAGATAATTCATTCAACTGCTCTACATCAATGTTCTTTAAAGGAACTGCCAAATAAGTAGCCATACTATCTACATCTCCCTGCTTGTCTTTGCGGGTCTGCACAATCACATCATCGTTTTTGGTATGTAGCCAAAGCTCGCCACTAGCAGTATTGCCATAAAAATTCATCGACTTAAATTTCGACAAATTAAATGCAAAAAACTCTTCTTTGCCATTGGCAAAAACCTTCCTATACCTGCAAAAACCATTGTTAGTAATCTTAAGTTCGTAAAGCTTTAATGGCTCGTTTTGTCCATCTTTATCATAGTGCTTATTTAGTAAATTTTGAATAAAAACGCGGTTGTCCTCAGGAATTACAAAGCCAGAAAACACTAAAAAAGCAAGTGTAAACAAAAAGAAAACTAAGTTTTTTAAGTCGAATGTAAACTTTTGCATGAGAGTTAGAGTTTAAGAAGTGTAAGTTAAATATTTTGTATTTTTGGGATATGATTTTTTCTCCACAATCTAAAGTTTGGATTTACCAAAGCAATCGAAAATTTACTGATCAAGAAGCGACAGAAATACGCGAGATTTTAGACCGTTTTATTGAACAGTGGACTGCCCATGGAAAGCAGTTAAAAGCTAAGTCCGAGATTTTCCACAACTATTTTATCGTGTTAACAGTAGATCAGGAAGTGGCTAGCGCTACAGGTTGCTCTATAGATTCCTCGGTAAGAGTAATTAAGGAAATTGAAAGCAAGTACGGCTTGGATCTTTTCGACCGGTTTAATATGGCCTATAAAATAGAAGACGAAGTTCATGTGGTAACCAAAGAAGATTTTGAGACTCTAATTAGCATCAAAAAAATTGGCTTAGAAACGGTAGTCTTTAACAATTTAGTACAAACCCTAGAAGAATTTGAACAGAAATGGGAGGTGCAGTTACAAGACAGTTGGCATAAAAACGTATTCGCCGAGCAGCTCAACAGCTAGTTGTTGATTGTTCTAGTGGGTTATTTGCTTAGCCTAATCTTTTTTTTTAAATGTGTTCACAGTAAATTCCGGGCATTGCAGTCTCCCCTGTCTCGAATTTACTGCTATCGTTTGGACACACCTTTTTGCTCATTGCTTTTATGCAATTTGCCCGGCTCTGTTCATAAATTGCTGTATTTTACCAAGAACGACCATCAATTCCCAGTGCCAGACCAATCAAAAAAACTGGAGTACAATAGAATAAATAGCTCTTCCAAACCTTAAACGCAGTGGTTTTGTGCTCAAGTTTGTAGATGCTTTCATTTATTACTAACGAACAAACCCCGAAGGGCTCAATCAGACAAATAAAAAAGAACAGAAAAACTGATTAAACGAAGTGCCACAGTCTTTTTGATGAGCCAAGGGACGTGAAAAGGCACATTTGGGATTGACAAGCATTTTTGCATACTTTTGATGCTTCAAAAGTTTGATGCCCTTCGGCTGTTAACAAATCCAAATATTTGTGTCCACACTATAGAAATTACTGAAGTAGCTACTTCTTGCTACTAAAAAAACAACCTACATAATTATTTGTTATCTTAACTAACAAATCCATTTATGAAACGTTGGCTCAAAATATCATTAAAAATTATTGGCGTGTTAATGATATTGCTAATCTTAGCTTGGGCAGCAGCAGCCTATTACATCAGCAAAAACAACAAAGCCATCTTAGCCAAAATCCTTAATCAGGTAAATACCCAAATAAACGGAACAGTAAACGTTTCGCACATGGAAACTATTTTGTTAAAAGGTTTTCCAGGCATATCGGTTTCCTTAAAAAATGTATCGCTAAGAGATAGTTTGTGGAGCAAACACAAAAAAGAGTTGCTTAAGGCAAAAGATATCGATGTGTCTTTAAATGCACTTTCTTTACTTATCGGCACCATCAATATCCGCAAAGTAGCCATCAACAACGCTAATATTTATCTATATACTGATTCTAACGGCTACACCAACACCAGTATGTTTCGCACCAAAAACGAAAAAAAGGCTGCCGAAAACGATGATAGCTCAAGCGACTTGCAGATAAGAATTATCGACCTCAACAAGGTTGATTTAGTAATTGACAATCAAAAGCGCTTTAAACTTTTTAGTTTTTATGTAGATGAATTAAAAGGAAAAATCAATTATCCATTTGGTAGATGGGATGGAAGCTTTAAACTTAAAACCCAAATTAGAAGCTTTGCCTTTAACACTAAAAAGGGCAGCTTTTTGAAAAACAAAACTATTGTTGGCCGCATGACAGCTCATTATGATGGCGAAGCGGAAGTGATTGTGATAGATCAGAAACCAATTAAAATAGGCGAAGACACTTTCAGTATTGGTGCCAATATCAACATAGCCAAAAACCAATCTGCTTTTTCTATCGCTATCAAAGCAGATGAGATATTGTATCGTAACGTTGCGCAACTATTGGCGCCAAACATCTCCGCAAAGCTTTTCAAATTTGGTATCGAAAAACCCATGAACGTTACCGCTAGTATTATAGATAACGGCGAAAAAAACACTACCGACCCGCTCATCAACGTGAAGATGACAGTACAGCACAATAACATTTCCATTCCATCTGGAGAATTAACAGACTGTTCCTTTACGGGTTATTTCTCTAACCAAGATACCACTAGTATACCCATTGGCGATTCCAATTCTATCATTAGGTTTTATGGATTGAAAGCAAACTACTACAATGCCCCCATAAAAATCGACACATTTACGGTAGCTAACCTAGAAAAGCCTTTTGCTCAGGGCTTGGTAACGTCTAAATTCGATTTGCAACAACTAAACGGCTCATTTAACGATGAAACGTTTAGATTTGGTAAGGGAACAGCCGATTTGAGGTTATTTTGCAAGGCAGATATTGATAATTTTCTATTTACCAAACCTGTAGTTTACGGAAAAGTAACCATTCAAAATGCTGACATTACTTATCTTCCTCGAAACCTCAAATTAACAAACAGCTCGTTAGATCTGCATTTCAACCAAAAAGACCTCAATATTACCAATAGTAGGCTTCAATTAGGAAAAAGCATATTTAATATGAATTGTACCATAGCAAACTTCCTGAACTTCTATTACACCGATCCGCAAAAAATAGAGGCCAAAGTAAACTTAAGCAGCCCTAACTTAAACCTAAGCGAGTTTATACCTTTTTTAAGCCCTAGACAAACAAAGCGCAAAGCAACCTCAAGTAAAAATGCAATTAAGGAAGCTTCTAAACAGTTAAGCGCAGCGTTAGAAGCCTCAAAAGTTCATTTACAACTGAATGTTAAAAAAGCTGTTTATGATAAGTTTGTGGCTAAAAATTTGGATGCAAATGTTTCTTTAATTGGCAATGGCATTTATTTTAACAAAATTAAAGTACAACACGCTGGTGGCCACGTCACTTTTAGCGGCAGGGTAGAGCAAATGGGTACAATCAACAAAATGCAGATGAATGCAAATATTGCAAAGGTTAGCGTTTCAGAATTCTTCTACGCCTTTCAAAATTTCGGGCAGCAATCAGTTACCAGTAAAAACCTAAAAGGATTTCTTTCGGCAAAGGTAAATGCCTCTGGCAATATCACATCTAAAGGCAATATGGTCCCAAAATCCATGTTTGGCAGGGTTAGTTTTACGCTAGATAAAGCTGCTCTGGTTGGTTTTGAACCCTTAGAGAAAATAGGAAAGTTCGTTTTCAGAAGTCGGAATTTATCTAATGTACAATTAGAGCAACTCAACGGCTTGCTCACTTTACGCGGCGATAAGGTCGATATCAGTCCGATGAAGGTAAATTCTACAGCACTTAACTTTGATGTAAAAGGCGTTTACGGTTTCAATAGTGGTACCAATATCGCTTTGGATATTCCACTGAGAGATCCTAAAAAAAGTGCCGATATTATAGATAAAGAAGAACGGGAGTTGGCCAGAATGAAAGGAATTGTACTACACTTAAAGGCAGTAGATGAGGATGGCGAGATTAAAATTAGATGGAACAAGAAGAAGGACAGGGAATAAACCGAATAGTCTAGCGACTTACGAAGTTTTTAAAACTTCGTAAGTCTTGTACTAAACCATTATTTAAAAATTTTTTTCTTCGGAATTGAAATACCGGTAAATTAACCCTGCCAAAATAGCGCCCACTATAGGCACAACAATAAACAACCATAGTTGTGCTAAAGCCCAATCGCCAACAAACAATGCCTGGCTAATGCTTCTGGCTGGGTTTACCGAAGTGTTAGTTACCGGAATGCTAATTAAATGAATTAAGGTTAATGCCAAGCCAATCGCTATTCCGGCAAAACCCTTAGGCGCTTTTTCACTAGTTGCACCCAAAATTACGAGCAAAAACATTAAAGTCATTACCAACTCGGTAATTATGGCCGCCCCCATACTGTATTTACCAGGCGAATGTTCCGCAAAACCGTTTGCGGCAAAATCTCCAATTTGACTACCGTTACCCGTTACAATAAAATAGAGCACTGTTGCCGCCAAAGTGGCTCCAGCTATTTGCGAAATTACGTAGGGAGCTATATCTTTTGCACTTATTCTGCCACCGGCCCACAAACCAAAGGTTACCGCCGGATTAAGATGTGCTCCCGAAATATGTCCAAAAGAATAGGCTATGGTTAAAACAGTTAAACCAAATGCTAAAGCAACTCCTAATAAGCCAATGCCAACCCCCGGAAAACCAGCTGCTAATACCGCACTGCCACAGCCGCCCAATACAAGCCAAAATGTTCCGGTAAACTCTGCTAGATACTTTTTCATGATAGATAGAAATTATGTTTTTTTAACTAGTTAAAAATGGTTTGGTCGCTTCAAATCAAAAAAATGCAGAACAACCTACCACCAAAATAGAAACAAAAACAGATACAAAACAGCATTGAAAGATATTTCAAACTCCTTATAGTTGTATCTTGTACAACCTGTTAGAATACCTCATTGTGAAATTGAAAAAATAAGCAGCGCAAACATGGCAGCGTAATGCATGAAAGAGTATTTCCATTAAATCTCATCTAACTAAATAGCAGCACGAAGAATAAACGCCACAAGTTGTAGTTTTAGAAATCTAGAAATCCAACGGCCCCAGCCTTTTCATATTTCGCATAATAAGGTATTGCCTATGTTTAATGTAGCGTGTGGCTTTATTGGGGTTCCACCTTAGCGGATTAGGAAAGCAAGCCGCAATTAACGCAGCTTCAGATCGCTTCATTTTTCTACAAGAATGGCCGTAATAATATTGCGAGGCAGCTTCTGCTCCATAAATGCCATCGCCCATCTCAATTACATTTAGGTACACTTCTAAAATACGTTCTTTACTCCACAATAGTTCTATTAACAAAGTAAAATAAGCTTCAAAACCCTTTCTAACGTAAGAACGGCCAGGCCATAAAAACACATTTTTAGCCGTTTGTTGCGAAATGGTACTACCGCCAATTACCTTTTTCTTCTTCTTTTTAAGATTACTCTCATAAGCTTTCTCAATGGCCTTGATATCAAAGCCCATGTGTTTCAGAAAAAGTTGGTCTTCTGCCGATACCGCCGCCCGTTTCATGTTGTCAGAAATTTCTTCAAACTTAACCCATTCTTTTTTAATTTTTGCTGGCTTGCCATCGGCTTTACGTTCCCAATTACGCTGCACCATTAAAAAGGTAATTGGCGGATTAATGAAACGATATGCGAATACCCAAATTACAGAGAACATCAAAAACCAAAGCATTACTTTGCCTACAGCAATTGTAATACGCTTAAATAAAGATTGTTTAGCTGCGGTTTTCTTTAATTTGCGGGCCATTATGCAAAGGTATGTTTTTTGGATTCTATTTTATTATCTGAAAAGCAAGTGCATTGCTGCTATTAAACTTCAGTCCCGCCAAACGCTTTACTACGGGGCAAACACATAGGTTTGCCCCTACGTGTTCGCTTATGTCGGGTTTAAAATGCACGTGTTGTGCACAGGTTTAAGTTCTATAAACCCGATTGCAGTGAAATACTTTTTGTTTTTATGGCTGTCATCCTGAACGTTAGTGAAGGATCTGTTAGTTTAAAGTAGTTTAGAAGTAGATTTCTCACATGCGTTCGAAATGACGATTGTCGGAATAACAAAAAGATTGCAACGTAAAGCGGGACAGCAATTGCCAAGCATTACTGGCAAACATTTTCCAAAATCGTAATTCGTAAATCTAAAATCGTAAATTTGGCAATGCTAAAAAAAGAACGTTACCAGCATTTTGTAGAGTATTTTTCTACTAAACAACCACATGCCGAAACAGAGCTGCACTATAACAATCCCTATCAATTATTGGTTGCTGTAATTTTATCGGCGCAATGCACCGACAAGCGTATTAACCAGGTAACACCAGCACTTTTTGAACGTTTCCCTAATGCAAAAGCCCTTTCAGAAACCACACCAGATATTGTGTTCGACTACATCAGAAGTGTAAGTTACCCTAACAACAAGGCCAAACATTTGGTAGGAATGGCCAATATGTTGCTTAACGATTTTAACAACGAAGTACCTTCTGATGTAAATTTACTACAAAAAATGCCAGGTGTAGGCCGCAAAACCGCCAACGTAATTGCTTCGGTAGTTTACGATGCTCCGGCAATGGCGGTAGATACACATGTATTTAGAGTAGCCAACCGCTTGGGCTTAACCAAAGGAAAAACACCATTGGCGGTTGAAAAGGATTTGGTTAAAAACTTACCAGAACACGCTATTGCCGTTGCACACCATTGGTTAATTTTGCATGGTAGATATATTTGCGTGGCTCGTAGTCCAAAATGCGATAAATGTGAGCTAACCTATTTTTGTCAATATTATGAGCGACAACAAAAAGCTAAAAATGTGAGCAAAATACCAATAAATAAAAATTAATTCTAAAAATACTTGCAAAAAGCAAAAACATTTCAATATGTTTGCTAAAATTATTAGTCAAACATCATTTAGATAATTGCCGAAACATATTATTATATTTATCATCAGAATTTAAAAGACATGAACCCGAATACAGAAAAATTAAAAGCGTTACAGCTTACTTTAGATAAACTTGAAAAATCTTACGGCAAAGGTTCTATCATGAAACTTGGCGACCAAGCCGTAGAAAAAATGGATGTAATTTCTACAGGCTCTATTAGTTTAGATATTGCTTTAGGCGTAGGCGGCGTACCAAAAGGACGTGTAATTGAAATTTACGGCCCCGAATCTTCTGGTAAAACTACTTTGGCAACGCACATTATTGCCGAAGCACAGAGAAAAGGCGGTATTGCTGCAATTATTGATGCAGAACATGCTTTCGATAAGTTTTATGCTAAGAAATTAGGAGTAGATACCGATAACCTTCTAATTTCTCAACCCGACAACGGTGAGCAAGCCTTGGAAATTGCAGATAACTTGATCCGTTCGGGAGCTATAGACGTAATTGTAATTGACTCTGTTGCGGCTTTGGTGCCTAAAGCAGAAATTGAAGGCGAAATGGGCGATAGCAGAATGGGTTTACAAGCCCGTTTAATGAGCCAGGCTTTACGTAAATTAACGGGTACTATTGCTAAAACTGGTTGTTGCTGTATTTTCATCAACCAGTTACGTGAAAAAATTGGAGTAATGTTCGGCAACCCGGAAACTACCACAGGTGGTAATGCGCTTAAGTTTTATGCTTCGGTACGTTTAGATATCCGTAGAACTTCTCAAATTAAAGATTCTGATGAGGTTTCTGGTAACCGCGTTAAAGTAAAAATTGTAAAAAACAAAGTTGCCCCTCCTTTCCGTTTAGCAGAATTTGACATTATGTTTGGCGAAGGAATTTCTAAAGTGGGAGAAATTATAGATCTAGGTGTTGACTTTGGTATCGTTAAAAAAGCGGGCTCTTGGTTCTCTTACGGCGACACCAAACTAGGACAAGGTAGAGACGCCGTTAAACAGCTATTGCTAGACAACCCCGAATTGGCAGAAGAAATTGAAACTCGTATTAGAGAGGAAGTAACTGGAGATCAGTTAGAAGAACAATAGCCATATTTTGTAAGGGCGAAAGTTTTTTGCCCTTACAAAATATTATCCGTTATCAATAAAACTCAAATTAGCATTTACATATTGAGGTTTTTTAACCTGCTCTTTCATTTTCTTAAATGTTTCTGCTGGCCCGCTAGTAGCAAAAAGGTTCACTAACCAAACAGGTATCGTACCGCCGGGGTCTACCTCTAATGTATAGTCTATTTGCACCAAATTATTTTTAGCAGGCGTTAAAACCCATTTACCAATAGAGTGGCTTACCCTAACTATAGGAGGCTTAGCGGGTAAGTAATTAGCTTCTGTGGGGCCATTAATGGTAACAACTTTAGTTTGTGGGTCTTGGCTTACCGTTAAATGAGCAATAAAATCTCTATTATTTATGGGCCACGGAATATCAACTTCTGAATAATAATACAGCTCTGATGAAGAAACCCTCTTGAGCAAAAAACTCGATTTAGTGCCATAAACCCATTCTTCGCCCGCATTAACGTCCATAATTAAGGCTACTATTTGAGAAAGCTTTGCCGGCAACGTACACTTTACCCTAATTCCTTTTAAACCAGAAGAAGAAACTGTTTTGGTATAAATATGCAGCCCGTTCTTGGTACTTTTCAAAGTCCAATCGGCTTGGCCATACGATGCTTTATAAAGAAAGAAAAGCATCAAATACAGCAGATACTTTTTATGCATCGCAAAAAGTTAAGTTTATTTAAAACTAGATGGTTTTGGTGCCGCTTGTAATCCTTTTTCCTTCACAAACGACGAATCTAACCTAACAATGGTGTAAGCCGCCACAACAGCACCAATTAATAAGAGCGCCAAGCCTAAGTAATTCTTCTTTTTATCTTGCTTAATTACCCAAATTAAAAAAGCAATTAAAGGTATGGCCAATAAACCAAAAAAGATAAAACTGTTCGTTTGCATATTCTTCTAATATTAGAAATTCATTCTGGCCATAGGGGCAACCTCTTGACCAACAAAATCATTTTGTAAAAACTTCTGATAACCAGCTATGGCAATCATAGCAGCATTATCGGTACAATATTCAAATTTCGGAATAAATACTTCCCAACCTAAAGTATCTTGCAAGCCTAATAAAGTATTACGTAAGCCCGAATTTGCCGACACCCCACCCGCAATGGCTATTTGATTACAATTATACTGCTTCGCAGCCTTTTTGAGTTTATTAAGTAAGATATTTACAATACTGTGTTGTACCGAGGCGCAAACATCTGCCAAATGCGTTGCTATAAAATTTGGATTCTCTTGCTGCCGATCTCTTACAAAGTACAAAATAGCTGTTTTAAACCCACTGAAACTATAATTTAAGCCCTGTATTTGGGGTTCGGGGAACTGATACGCTTCGGGGTTGCCCTCTTTAGCATATTTATCAATTAACGGCCCTCCGGGATAAGGTAAGTTTAAGATTTTTGCCGTCTTATCAAAAGCTTCGCCAGCAGCATCGTCCAAAGTCTCGCCAACAATTTCCATTTCAAAATAATCTTTAACCAAAACTATTTGGGTATGGCCACCAGAAACGGTTAAACATAAGAACGGAAAAGTTGGTTTTGGATCGTCGATAAAGTGAGCTAAGATATGTGCCTGCATGTGATTTACCGAAATTAGCGGCAAACCCAAGCCCAAAGCAAAAGATTTTGCAAAAGAAACACCTACCAATAATGAACCTAATAAGCCCGGTCCCTGTGTAAAGGCAACGCCATCTAGCTGCTTTTTATCCACTCCGGCTATCGCCAAGGCCTGTTGTACAGCGGGCACTATGTTTTGTTGATGCACTCTCGAAGCAAGCTCCGGAATTACACCTCCATAATTTTCATGAATTGTTTGGTTTGCAATAACATTGGCCGTAATTTTGCCGTTATCACAAATGGCAACCGAAGTTTCGTCGCAAGAAGATTCTATAGCTAGTATAATGGACACGTACAAAAGATTTAAGCTACAAAATTATTAAAAAACTATTAAAAATACTGCTATGGGTTATCGCCTCAATCATAATATTGATTGCCGGTGTAGTTTTTTCCCTACAATTTAAGCCTGTACAAACTTACGTAGCCCAAAAAGCAGCGAATTATCTTTCTAAAGAATTAAATACAACCGTTAAAGTTGGAGGGCTTTACGTGAGGCCTTTCAAATCTGTAGTTTTAGAAGAACTATTGGTGCTAGACCTGCAGAAAGATACGTTAGCGCACTTTCCAAAATTCTTGGTAAATCTCAATCGGTTTTCTTTGAAAGAAAGAATTTTAGATATCAACACCGTTCAGCTAAACAACGGTACCTTCTTCTTAAAAACCCAGAAAGACGGCAATACCAATCTAGATTTCATTGTTGATTATTTTGATAGCGGAAAACCAAAAAAGCCCTCAAAAAAGAAAAAATTCCAGATTTCATTTGATCGGGTTATTGTAAATAATCTACATTTTAAGTACAAAAACCTTAAATACAGCAAAAAAGTTAATGGCGTAAATTTCGAAGATATCGAAGTTACACAAATGAATGGCATTTTTGAAGGCTTGGATACGAAGAGTCATTTGCTACAGACCAATATCAAAAATCTTACTTTAAGAGAAAAAAGCGGCTTTTATCTTAAAAATTTAAGCGCTCTAACCACGGTAGATAGCAATGCTATAGAGCTTAAAAAATTATTGCTGGTTACCAATAAAACCCGCCTTACCGATTATTATCAAATGAAGTTCAAAACCTTTAGCGACTTTAATGATTATGAGAACAAGGTAAGGATGAAGGCCAGTTTTAAGAATAGCCATATCGCTTCTAGCGACATTGCATTTTTTGCACCTGCGTTAAAGAAAATTAAATTAGATATCGATATTGATGGGCAAATTACCGGATTGGTAAATGATTTAAGAGCAAAAAAACTTTCTGTTAAAGCAGGCAAGGCTACTTATGTAAAAGGCGACTTTTCTATGAAAGGACTTCCTAACTGGGATGAAACCTTCATGGATATGCGAATTGAATTAGCTGGAACTAATAAGAAGGATTTAGACGAAATTTTAACCGACCTTACGGGCAAACGGGTAAAGTCAATTCCAGAAATTGTAAGCAAGTTTGGCAATATCAATTTCAACGGCCACTTTACCGGTTTCCAGAATGACTTTATCGCCTATGGCGAATTTAAAACCAAATTAGGCCGATTGAAGTCTGATGTACACATGAAAATAGACGGAAAAGGCATCCCGTCTTACAACGGAAATGTAAAAACTTATGATTTTGATATTGGCAATTTAATTAACGAAAAGCTTTTAGGCCGCGTTAGCTCTCAGCTCTACATTAAAGGCCGTGGTACCGAGCTTAAAGACTTAAAAGAAGAACTGAAAGGACAAATCAGCTATTTAGATTTTAAAGGTTATCGTTACCGCAACATTGATATCAATGGTACTTTTGATAAAAAATATTTTGATGGAAATCTAAAGATAAATGATAAAAACGTTCAGCTAGATTTTGATGGCGGCGTAAATTTAAACCCTAAATTGCCCGTATTTAATTTTAAAGCTGATATTAGAAATGCTCGTTTAAAAACACTAAAACTTTATAAAGATTCTTTAAAAGTAGATGCCATTTTTAGCACCAATTTTTCTGGAACGAACTTAGATAACCTACAAGGAAGATTATTGCTGCAAGAAATCAAGATCAATAACCTTAGGGGAATTTATCAGGTAGACTCTGTGTTCATTAATGCTAAAGGCACAGGTATGGAGAGAAGCTTAAACATTAACTCAGATATTCTTGAAGCAGGAATTAAAGGACAATATGACTTAGGCACAATTGTGTCTTACTTTAAAACCATAGGCAAAACCTACGTTCCGTCTTTAAAAACCGAAATTTATAAGTTCAATACACAAGTTTTTGATTTTAGGTTAAAGATAAAAAACTTCGAACCTATTGCCGAGCTCATCTCTCCGGGATTAGAAATCGATAAAGAATCTTTGCTTGTTGGTGCTTTCGACTCTAGAAATAACACTGCAACCTTAGGCGGAGTAATTAAACGGTTAAAATTTAAGGGCATTGTAGCTAACAATATCATTATAGACGAGAACACCTCTCCGCAACAACTTACCGCAATTATCTCTTCAGACAGGGTAGATTTGAATGATAGCTTGTACATTAAAAATGTCAACATCTCTAATATCTTACGTAACGATAGTTTAGCACTAAACGTTAAGTTGTCTAACGCCGACGATGCCAACCAACTCGATTTAAACGGATTGGTAGAATTTCTGCCCGATACGGCTAAAATCAGCATCCTGCCCTCTAACCTTAAAATTAACTACCAAGATTGGACAATAGAGGAGAAAGTGCAGATTGGGTTTAACAAGGGAAAAACTAAAATAGAAAACTTCTCTCTTAGCAACGGCAAACAAGAACTAAAAATCAACGGTATTATATCTGAAGATCCAACAGATGTAGTAACCTTGGCTTTAAAGAATTTCAACCTTAAAACCGTCAATCCGTTCTTAAAATCTAGCGGAATTAATTTGGCAGGTTTAGCTAACGGAAAAACAAAGATATTTGGAGCATTAAAATCGCCGTTAATTACTGATAGTTTAAGAATTGACTCGCTGGGCTTTAACGATACCTATATTGGCCGCTTAACGGATACCTCTTCTTTTAATAGCACTAGCAAAATAGCTACAGTGTATACCAAGATTGTAGCTGCAGACCTAGAAACATTTAACATTACCGGGAACTTAAACGCAGCAGAAAAACAGATAGACCTAAATGTAAAGCTAGATGACAGCGAACTGGCACTGCTAACTCCCTTTGTACGCAAGTTGGTGTCTAACTTAAAAGGGAAAGTATCTGCAAATTTAACGGTTAAAGGAGCTTTTGACGAACCGCTAATTAATGGCGATATTGAATTGGACCAAGCCCAGGTAACTGTAAATTACCTTAAAACCACCTACATTATTGACGATGAGGTTTCTGTAAGCAACAGCACCATACAGCTTAACAATTTAGGGCTTAAAGATCTTGAAGGCCATACCGGAACTGCCAACGGAAGTGTAGACCTGAAAAACATTGATAATCCGAACATCCAAGTAGAACTTGAGGCCAAAGGATTAATGGCATTAAACACCACTTCCAAAGACAATGCCGTTTATTTTGGTAAAGCCTACGGCACGGGCAAGTTTTCTTTTAGAGGCCCCACTAATGATATGTTTATCGATATTGATGCTAAAACCGAAAAAGGCACGGTTTTTAGCTTGCCTTTAAATAGCTCAGAAACCATAAACGACAAAGACTTCATCACTTTTGTAAGTAAAGACACCACCAAAGTTGTTAAAAAGGTATCTAGTTTTGAGGGGCTAAGCATGAAATTTAAACTAAGTGTAGACCCCAATACTACAGTTAATATTTTTACCGTACTGGGCAAGCTTAGCGGCACAGGAAATGCAGAACTTGAATTGAATATCTCTAAAGTGGGCGATTTTGAGATGAAAGGCGACTACATCATCGAAAGCGGTGTATTTGATTTTACTGCGAGAGAAGTTATCAACAAACGTTTTGACATTAGACAAGGTGGAACCATTAGATGGACGGGAAACCCGGTAAATGCACAAATTAACCTTAAAGCTATTTACACCCTGCGTGCTGCTCTCGCCGATTTATACCAAGCCGCCAATCGTGATGCGAGTAGTAATGCCACACAAACGGCACAAACCGAGGTAGAAATGGGGTTAACTGGCCTGTTAATGAAACCAGACATTAAGCTAGATATCTTTTTTCCAGCCAACCCGGCCATTAAAGACGAGTTGCAATCTTACTTTAATGATGGGAACAATATGAATACGCAGGCATTGAGCTTAATTATCCAGCGTAGGTTTGCTCCTGGCTCTGGTGCAGAGAACCTAAGCCAGCAATTGGGTTCGGTAGGTACAGGTACCGCAACAGATTTGATTTTTAACCAGCTTAACAATGTGCTTTCTAGCTTAAACCTCAACTTTGTAGATATTAACATTCGCTCTTTTAACGAAGCGAGTTTATCTGCAAAGTTTTTTAATGATAGGATTATTGTAAATGCAGGTATTACCGACATCAGTAAAAGCTCTATTGACAATGCCATTGGTTTTAGAAATGAAATTGGCCGTGAGGTAGAGATTTTAGGTTTAATTAAGAAAGATGGTAGCTTGGTGGGAAAAGTGGCCAACAAGCCACCAACCATTCAAAGTATCTTTGCTAATCCGGGTATTAATCCGTACCAAAATATCACTTCATTTGGTTTAATCTATAACCAACAGTTTGATACCTTTACTGAACTGCTTCAAAAAATTTCTGGCAAGTACCGTAAAGAGCAAAAGAAAAAAGAGGCCGAAAAAGAACGACTTAGTAAAGAGGCGATTATTAACGAAAGCAAAAAGAAACAGAGAAAATGAGTTAGCGGTTAGGTATCAGAAATCAGTATCTAGCAACCGAATTATATCATTGACAATAAGAGCAACCACAAAAATGAGGCTGTCTCAAAAGTCGCTCGTCATCTCGAACGTTAGAGAGAGATCTGCTTCAGAAGTGCTTCTGAAAGAGATTTCTCCTCCTTTGATCGTCGAAATGACGGCATTATTTTACTTTTGAGACAGCCTCATTTTTACTTAGAACGTAAAACGTAGAACCCAAAACCTCTTCTACTATCCTTTCAATATCTGGTGTCCCATTTTATCTCTCTTGGCAATTAAATAAGATTCGTTGTGCTTGTTACTTTCTATTTCAATAGGGATATTTTCTACAATCTCTAAGCCATAGCCAATTAAGCCAGCTCTTTTGGTGGGGTTGTTAGACATTAGCTTCATGTTGGTAATGCCTTGCGCTCTTAAAATTTGAGCACCTACACCATAATCGCGTTCATCGCCTTTAAAACCTAACTGTATATTGGCTTCTACTGTATCCAACCCAGCATCTTGCAGGTTGTAAGCGTGTAACTTGTTGATCAAACCAATACCCCTACCTTCTTGGTTCATGTACACAATTAAGCCTTTTCCTTCTTTCTCAATCATTTCCATGGCTTTATGTAACTGTGGTCCACAATCGCAGCGGCAGGAGCCAAAAATATCTCCAGTAACACAAGAACTATGGATACGTGTTAACACCGCTTCGCCTTCTTGCCACTCGCCTTTGGCAATAGCCATGTGGGTAGCGCTATTACTCAGTTGGGTGTAAGCAGTCATTTTAAAATCGCCCCATTGCGTAGGCAAATTTACAGTTACTTCTTCCTTAATTAAACTCTCGGCAGCTAAGCGATAGCTAATCAAATCTTTTATAGAAATAATTTTTAGATCATGTTGCTTAGCAATTACCATTAAATCTGGCAAACGAGCCATGGTGCCGTCCTCGTTCATAATTTCTACCAGCACGCCAGCAGGCTCAAAACCGGCTAAACGAGCAATGTCAATAGTAGCTTCTGTATGGCCAGTTCTACGCAAAACGCCTTCTTTTCTAGCTCTTAGCGGGAAAATGTGTCCGGGTCTGCCTAAATCTTCTGGCTTGGTAGCAGGGTTAATTAAAGCCTGCACGGTTTTAGCCCTATCATGTGCCGAAATACCGGTAGTACATCCCTGACCAATTAAATCTACCGAAACGGTAAACGGAGTTTGGTGTAAAACGGTATTGTTCTGAACCATCAAATTCAGTTCTAACCTATCACACATTTCTTCTATTAGTGGTGCACAAATCAACCCACGTCCGTATTTAGACATGAAATTAATCACCTCAGGAGTTACATTTCTGGCAGCGGTCAAGAAATCGCCTTCATTCTCACGATCTTCATCATCAACTACGATAATGATTTTACCAGCCCTAACATCGGCAAGCGCCTCTTCTATTGTATTTAATTTGATTTCCATTTTGGGTAATAACAAAATGAATGAGGTTTTTGGCCCTCATATTTAATTTGACTGCAAAGGTACAACCTTTAACAGCAATTATTATAGGTAATTATCATTAACAAGTAAGTTTACCATTATAACAACCCGTATTCCTGTAATTAGGCAAGTAAAATTTTAAACTCTATTTTAATCAGGAAAGCAATTATATTGCTGCTATTTACGGTAACCCCGCTGTGCATTTCTCCCGACGAAAAACTGGGATCCATTTCTATCTGTTTTTAGCACACACAAACACCTTTGCTTCTCCATAAAAATAGCGAATGCCTTGGCGCCTACTGGTTTTCGACACCAACCGCTTTGTTGCGGTTAAAAAGCTTTTTAAACAACCCAACCACTAACTGTTTATAGTAATCGAGGTCAAATAATGCCGAATCTACTGTAGCTTTATAAGTTAAAAACACACCCACTGGAGTAAGAATAATTACCGCCATCCACATACCGATTACCGGATCTAGCGAACCTTCTTTGGCCGATTTTTCTGCTACCGTAGAAATAATGTGGTAAACTAGGAAGAAAATAACAGCAATTACCACTGGCAAGCCCAAACCTCCCTTTCTAATAATGGCTCCCAAGGGTGCGCCAATAAAGAAAAGCAGCAAACAAGAAACTGCCAAAGTATACTTACGCTGGTATTCGATTTTTGCCTTTAACACTTCCTTGCTTCTAAATTCATAATCCGGAAGTTGGCCTTTAATGGTCTGTTTCAAAGCATCAATCTGATCAAAAGCACTTTGCAAAGCTTGTACCTTTTGGTCTTTGGGTATCACGTCTAACACACTTCCGTTGATAGTTTTTGCAGGAGTATTAACTTTACTATAACCTTTTACAGTAGTACTTTGCTTAAAATAATATTGTGCGTTAGTTTGCAGCACTTTTCCAATACTATCCAAACCTTTGCTCAACGAATCTCTTCTTTGCAAAAGCTCCTTACGATTAAGCATGGGTGCATTATTTTTGAAATTCTGCTCCTGGGTACGAGTCATATCCTTAAAGCTACTGAAGTCGAATTTCACTTCAGTTTGTTTAAAACGCATTCTGGTTAACGTTTGGCGTGGATTGTAAGCTCCGTTATTTGAGCCTGCTTCTTGATAACGAACCCCATTAACCAGGTTTAAAACCATGTAATTACCATCGGAAGTTTTGGACATTTTGCCTTTTTCTGCCATAATGATCTGTGGAATACCATTACCACTACTATGGTCGTAAATCATGATCCCATAAAGCGAATCTATGGCTCCTTCGCCTTTGCGCTCTACACGCATGGAATAACCCGGAATGCTATTATTAAACACGCCCGGCTTAATCAAAAAAGACAACTTTTTATTTCGAACATCCCACAACAAAGAGCCGTATTTAAGGTTGGCTTTGGGCAGCATGTAATCCGAAAAGAAAAAGGAGGCTACAGCCAAACCTACAATAAGAACCAATAGTGGTTGCATAGCTTTACGCAAAGAAACACCTGCAGATTTGATGGCAACCAGCTCGTAGTTTTCGCCAAGGTTACCAAAGGTCATAATAGAAGACAGCAAGATAGCCAAAGGCAAAGCCATGGCTACGTTAGAAGCCGATGCGTACATCATCAATTCGGCAATGACATACCACTCGAAACCTTTGCCAATTAAATCATCAACGTACTTAAACAAAAAGAACATCAACAAAATAAACATCACAATAAAAAATGTGACGGCAAAAGGTCTAATAAACGCTTTGATTAGCAGTAAATGGATCTTTTTCAATTATGCAAAGATAGACGTTTTTTGCAGAAATTGGATGACTCTGTTTTTGTGAATTTTAAGCATTTTATCAAAATTGCCGTAACGAAATGTTCGCAAAAAATATTAAAGCAAAGATTTTAAAAGTTTATTTTTAGACAGCAGCATACAAAACCTATGGCTTTATCATATTATACGCTTTTTCTAACCTTTGCCAACAGATTTTTTTTGCAGCCTATTTCACTTTAGTGCTCTTTAAAATGAATAGCTAACGATCACATTACTGCAAGCCCAAATGTAACGTTACAGCAATTAGCGCTATGCGCCCAAAACGCTAAGTAAGTAAGTAATTTGGTTATCCCAAATCTGCTTTCTTTCTTGCAAAGTTTCATCGGTTGCAAAGTCGGTAATGGCCAGGGCTACATCATTGGTAAGTTCGTCTTGTACAATCTCCATTTCAAAGTAACAATAGGGCTCATCGTCTACCCATCTAAATTTAACTAGCTTATTTTCTTTAATGCTAATCAATTTGGCTTTTTGCACTTCTCCATCCCATGTAAAAGTATAGGTTTGGTCTCTAAAAGTCACATCGTCTGCAAACCATTGCGACAAGCCATTAGGCTCGTTCAAAAAACTGTATAATATACGTGGCGACGACCTTATGGCATATTCTAATGTAAATTTCTTCTTTTCTGACATCCTTACTTCTATTTTAGTACTGACTATATTTTTCTAAAGAAAAGTAATTTCTTTTATAAATGCAAAGTTTTAGAAAATAAGTATTTCTTATCTTAGCACTTACAGATTTAAGCGTTGCACCAATTAACAAATCCATCAAAATTTATAACCAGTACACTATTAAATATCACTAGCATAAAGAGTTAAAAATAGCTGCAGAAAGGATTTAAAATATTTTTCTTGTTTATTGGATTAAATCCTATATTTGCAGCTCGAAATTCGGCGGGGTAGCTCAGATGGTTAGAGCGCAGGATTCATAACCCTGAGGTCGGCAGTTCGATTCTGCTCCCCGCTACTAGGCAAAAGCTCAACGAAAGTTGGGCTTTTTTGCGTTTTGAGGCAGGTCTGCTTTGTCCCTTTGTATTGTTTTTGCACTTTGTCTCTTGCGTTGCACCAATTGATTACTTTGTTTTTCGAAAATACATTGTTGGGTGTGCGTAGTAAAGGAATGTGTGAAAATGTAGTTAATAGCGCTAAAAGTTTAAAAGCCGAAAAAGTAGTTGTTATTGTTGGAGCCAGCCATAGAAAGTATATTCAGGATATATTCAACACTATGCCGAATGTAAGGGTGAGCAATATTAATGAATTTTAATCACCGCTAAAACATTCACTGTCAATAATTAGGGTTAGTCCTAAGCCTTGCGGAATTATGCTCCAAATCAAGCTATTCACGTTCGGCATTCAAACGTTTTAAAATAACTGAACGTAAATGCGCTTCATGTGTGTCGCCCCAATTTCCCAAGGTAGCAATTACTGGCATTAGCGTTTGCCCAAACTCGGTTAAACTGTACTCTACTTTTGGCGGCACTACAGGATAAATCTTCTTGGTAATCAAATCATGGTCTTCCAGTTCCTTTAACTGAATATTAAGTACCCTTCTTGTGGCATCTGGAATTTTTCGTTGCAGTTCACTCGGACGCTGATGTCCTTGGTTGATAAACCATAGCAAACGGATTTTCCATTTTCCGTAGAGCACTTCTCCAATTAAATCTAAACCACAATTGAGGTTCGGCAATACCTTTCTTTCGTACATCACACAAAATTAAAACTATGTTCCACATTGTGCAATAGGGGAAAAGTTTATCCCTATCCGAATCGTAACTCCGTACTTGTGAGAAGTATACATAAGTATGAAATTTGTCCTAAACAATTAAAGCAATGAAACAGGATTTTAATTTCAATAATGAGTTATCAGGCAAAATTGCCTTAGTAACGGGCGGTACCAAAGGAGCCGGTAGCGCAATTGCAGAAAGGCTTTTACAAGCTGGCGCAAAAGTGATTATTACTGCACGAAATGCGCCTGAAAAAGAAAACAGCAACTTCCATTTCATCAAGGCCGATTTAAGCCAAGCGGAAGATGCAAAGAGAGTAGTGAGCGATGTATTATCAACCTACGGAAGGCTAGATATTTTGGTGAATAACCTTGGTTCTTCAGTTACGCCTGCCGGAGGTTTTGCAGTATTAAGCGATGAAGATTGGGTAAGCACCCTACAAGCTAATCTGCTTGCTCCTGTAAGACTGGACAGGGGATTTTTACCGCAAATGATTGAACGAAAAACTGGGGTGGTCATTCACATTGCTTCTATCCAAGGTAAACTACCATTATATGATTCTACTTTGCCTTATGCGGCTGCAAAAGCAGGATTGATCAACTACAGTAAAAGTTTATCTAACGAAGTGACACCAAAGGGTGTGCGTGTACTCACTGTTTCGCCGGGATGGATCAATACAACAGCATCAAAAGCTTGGCTGGGTGAAATCGCTAGAAACGCCAATAGCACTCTAAAGGAGGCGCAACAAAGTGTAATGGATGCTTTGGGAGGAATACCTTTTGGCAGGCCTGCCGAGCCAGAAGAAGTAGCAGAATTAGTGGGCTTTCTGGTTTCGCCAAGAGCTAATTATTTAACAGGAACCAATTTTGTGATAGATGGTGGTACCGTACCAACAATTTAATTACCTTAAAATTAAAAACAATGAACTTACCAAAAGTAGTAGCAGAATTAGTAAAGACGCAAAATAACTTTGATAGCGCAGCCTATGCAAAATGTTTTACAGCAACCGCCGTAGTTTTTGACGAGGGCAAAACCCACCAAGGCAGAAAAGAAATAGAAAATTGGATAGCAAAAGCCAATGAGGAATATCAAGCCACGATGAAACCTCTTGAGTATTCTGAAACGGAACAAACGTTGAGAGCTGAAGTTGCAGGAACGTTTCCGGGCAGCCCAATTACGCTGACCTATCACTATGAATTTGAGGATGGGTTAATTCGATCGTTAAAGATTGTGTAGATTAGATGGGTAGCCGTTAAGATGGTATCAAAGCAAGGCTGAAGTATAAACTTCGGCCTTTTTGGCTATTGAAATTTTTCTATATTTATAAATCAAATAAGGTGCTACTTCTTCTAGTAATGCAAAATCGTCTGTACCATAAATGTTTAAATTGCGCATAAATACATCTACGGTATGGTTAATGGGAGAGGTTCTACGAAATCTACACTGGCAAAAATGGTAATCTGATAGCTTTGTTGGCACTCTTTAACAGCCCTGCAATAACATTAAAAAAAGAGATTGTCGTCACAAATTATGATACGCTTTGGGATAAATTTGATAATAAGCTCACACTGGTAAAACTGCCATTAAGTTTTGATAACAAAGCATTTTTTATGCGAGTTAGGGAGTAAATGCGCTGACTTATTGTTCAGTTTAAGTATAGTCCGGCTATTATTCGGTTAAAAAGCTAGTTGAACTTTTAATTACTGTATACGAAAAAAGGAAATAAATTTGTCATGTGTTCGGGCTTAACCTGCAGTTAAAATAGCCTTTATTTATTATTTGTATCGTATTCTATCATCCATTCAATTCCAAATTTGTCTCTAAACATCCCGAAATATGAACCCCATGAACTGTTGGCCATAGGCATTTCTACTTCGCCACCTGACGAAAGTCCATTAAATAGTTGATCCGCTTCTTCGCGAGTTTCTACGCTTATTGCAATCTTAGATCTATTTTCTTTCTCGTTAACTTTTCCCATAAACTCGGGAATGTCATTTGCCATTAAGGTATTACTGCCAATTGGAAAGGCGATGTGCATTATTTTATTTGCTTCTTTTTCTGCTAATGGAAATTCAGGGTTTTCTAAGTCTTTGAAACGGATAACTTTTGTGAATTCGCCGCCAAATACCGACTTGTAAAAATTGAATGCTTCTTCTGCGTTGCCGTTGAAGTTAATGTGTGGGTTGATTAGTGCCATAATGATCTCCTGATATTATATTCAAATCTACTGTTTAGTTATAAAATAGATGAGGTGTAGTTGCGACAAAGAAAAGGTGGAACGTGCCAAAATTTAGCTCAACGATGGAGGTGTCCCTAAGGCACAACAGAGGCGTATCAAAACGTTGGTTTTCCCGACAAGTCGATATGCTCGCTTCTTAAACTATTGCTTCTTCCGAATACGCTTACTTCCTAGTTGTTTAATTAAACTATCATTGATTATATTGCGCCATAGTTTGCCAAAAATCTTTCATTACATACATTAAGTAAGAGTTAATATAGGACTATATTGTTATATGGGATCAGATCATGTTAATCATTTTGACATCATTGTTGCGGGAGCGGGCATTTCGGGCTACAGTTTATTGTACCAAGCCATGAAAGCAGGCATTTGGGCGGATAAACAGGTGCTCTTTATTGATAAAAGCTTTGGCAATAGGCCTAACAAAATGATCTCTTTTTGGGCCGACAGCGCTACGCCATTTAGAGATAACAGTGTTGCCAATTGGAAAAAGATGGTTTTTTATAGCCATGATGGTAAAAAAATGCCATTGGATGTAGGGGGGTATGAGTACTTCAGTATTGATAGTAAGCGATTATTTGAAACCTATCATGGTTATTTGTCTGAATTTCCAAATCTCTGCTTTCTAGAGGCGGAGGTATTTGCTAGCCAATACTTGGGGCAGGTATGTACCGTGAAGACTAACCGAGGTGATTTTACCAGTACGTATGTATTCAGTTCCTTATTCGAGCGTCCAGATGTAACTGGGCAGTACCAATATTTTCTACAACATTTTAAAGGTGTTCAAATCCAAGTAAACGAGCCATTGCATAGCCCAGACGAGGCCGTGATTATGGATTACCGTACGGGCCAACAACATGGAGCTACTTTCTTTTATTGTTTGCCTCTCTCCAGCCATCAGCTTTTTGTAGAATATACCTTGTTTTCTAAATCTCTACTAGAAGAGCAACAGTACGACGATGCCATTGAAAAATATATCACATCCGTATTGGGAATAACAAATTACGTTGTTTTAGAAGAAGAAAAAGGCGTGATCCCGATGACTGACTATCCGTTTATTAGGCACCGCGGAAATATTACTTATTTGGGTACGGCAGGTGGAGATACACGGGGTTCAACCGGATATACTTTTACCAACGTGCAAAGAACCATTGGCTCTATCATTAACGCATTTCAAAAGAGCGGAACACCCTTTTTTGAAACGGAACATATTGGCGCTAAGGAAAAGTTGTATGATGCAACGCTGCTGGCTGTGTTAAACGAAGGGAACTATCAGGGGCACGAGGTTTTTACAGATCTTTTTCGCGGTACTAAAGCAGAACGCATATTCAGGTTCTTAGATTCTGACTCTCCATTGAGCAATGATCTTAAAATTATGCTTAGCCTTAGGAAGTGGCCTTTTGCCAAACATTTTATTAAGGCGTTATTACGTAAGTAAGTGTTTGGCTGCAGCCTGCGTAATTTCTCTATCATCTCAGCAAACCCGCAAACTAGCGGTTTACTAAAACCCATTTAAATTCACAAGGCGTCGCCCGTAGGATATAGCCTAAACCGTTTGACTATGTTTGATGGAAATAACTTTTTTTTTGAGCTATTGGCACTAAATTTTTAGCTTTTTTTTGCGAATGAATGCTGTGTGGAAAAACTAAAATTGATAATGGAGGCGTAAAATTAATTGGCGGTTAAGTTAGATTGTTTTTTTTCTATAATTAAAGTTAGCGAAATGTTAAGGCTTACGCTCTCTTTGTTTTTGAGTTGTTTTAAGAGTAGAACTTCATTTGTTTTTTTTGCTTATACTTTGCTGTTGTTTAGCGCAAAAGCCATTGCTGATAGCTTAATGTTTTGGTAATATCTAAGCAGGTATGTAATGGCGATTTATTAACCTAAAATTTGCTTCAGCTTCATATCGTTGGTCTAAAATTGCATGAAATTAGAACGATAGCGTTCGTTTTGTAAAACCAAAAATCATCATGAAGTTTAGAAAAGCACTCGGCAGCGCCATGTTGCTATTTATCCCATTAATGGGAGACATAGCTGAAGCAGCGGCTGCAAACCGACACCTGCCGCTCTCAAAAGCAGTTCAGGAAATGTCAATTTCAGGTACAATTAAAGATGCCGGCGGACAGCCTCTGCCTGGCGTTAGTATTACCGTAAAAGGAACCAAAAGAGGGATATCTTCTAATGGAGATGGAAAGTTTAACCTCAGGGTACAATCATCAGATATACTGGTGTTTTCTTTGGTTGGTTTCAAGACTCAGGAGGTATCGGTAGGTACAAAGACCGTTTTTGAAATCGTACTTCAAATGGAAGCATCTAACCTAAACGAGGTAGTAGTTACCGCCATTGGTATTAAACAACAAAAAAGAAAATTAGGATATGCTACACAAGAGGTAAACACAGAGGTGTTGGATAAGTCCAAAACCATGAACCTGGGTAACGCCCTCAGCGGTCAGGTTGCGGGTTTAAGTGTAAACAATCCCACTGGGATATTTCAAAGCCCACAAATTACCCTTAGGGGAAAAACACCATTATTGGTAATAGATGGTATTCCTGTAGAAAGTAACCTTTATGATGTTTCTTCTACGGATATTGAGAATATCAACATCTTGAAAGGGGTAACTGCTTCGGCACTTTATGGCTCTAGGGGAAAAAATGGTGCCATTATCATTACTACAAAAAGAGCAAAAGCCGAGGGCTTGGAAATCAATGCAGGTACAAATAACATGGTTACTGCAGGTTTTACGGTTTTCCCGGAAACGCAAACCGAGTACGGTAACGGATCGCAAGGCAAATACGAGTTTTGGGATGGTGCCGATGGAGGTATCTCGGACGGTGATATGATTTGGGGGCCTAAGTTTGGTACCGGTGTTAAAGTAAGACAATGGAACAGCCCTATAAGAGATAAACAGACGGGGGCCATTATTCCTTGGTGGGGAGATGTAAGTGGAACCATTTACAATGATAAGGCAAGGTACGAAAGGGTACCTACCGACTGGATACGCCACGATAACTTGGGCGAATTTTTAAGCACAGGGATTGTTACTGATAACCACTTATCTATGGCCTATAAGGGCGAGAAAGCCCAACTTTATTTTTCGGGCAAATATGCGCACCAAAAAGGCCAGGTGCCTAACACTTCATTAACCACTGGCGGATTAAATTTTAGTGGCAACTATAACCTGACCAAAAACTTAGTGGCCGAAGCTAGTTTATCTTACAACAAAGTTTATTCTCCAAATTTCCCAAGATATGGTTATGGTCCTAAAAACCACATGTACACCATTTTAATTTGGATGGGAGACGATGTGAACGGCAAAGATTTGAAAGAGCACATGTACGTGCCAGGAGCCGAAGGTTACAGGCAGGCCAACTACAATTATGCTTGGTACAACAACCCGTATTTTGCCGCCTACGAGCTTAACCAGATGCACAACAAAAATACCATAGATGGCTTAATGCGTTTAGCTTGGACAGTTACTCCGGGACTAACTTTGCAAGCAAGGGCAAACCTAAGAAATACCAGTCTTTTTGAAGACATGCAAAGCCCTAAGTCATACATGAACTATGGCGATTCGAGAAATGGAGATTATAAGAACTGGAACTCTAACCAAACTAACTTTGATGCAGATTTTCTTTCTACTTACACCAAAGAGTTGAATAACAATTTGGCATTTACCATTAATGCCGGAGCGTCTAAATTTGCTAGAAGTTACAGGCAACAGTACCAAAGTACCGATGGTATTATTGTGCCATTTGTGTACAGCTTAAACAATACACAGGGACCCGTAGCGGCAAGTAACAATTTAGAACAAAAAGAAATTCAGAGTATTTACGGTTCTGCAAACTTAGATCTATTTCGTGCGGTGTACCTAAACTTTACTGCCCGAAACGACTGGTCGTCTACTTTGCCATCGAGTTCTAACTCTTATTTCTACCCGTCGGCATCTGTCAGTACCATCTTGTCTGAGTATATCAAGATGCCAAAGGCTTTGGATTTTGTGAAATTGAATGCGTCATGGGCTCAAGTCTCTAATGATTTGTCGCCATATAGTATCCAATCTGTGTACACTAAAGATGTAACTTATGGCAGCACGCCTTCGGTTGGGTATAATGGCAATTTAGTAAATCCACTAATCGAGCCAGAAAAATCTACTTCTTACGAGCTAGGGCTTTCATCGGGCTTGTTTAAAAATAAGATAAGTTTAGATTTTACCTACTATAATATCATTGATGAGAACCAAATCATAGACCTCAACGTTTCGCAGGCCTCTGGGTTTGCTACAAGAAAGGTTAACGGCAACAAATATGAAACCAACGGATACGAAATTGTATTGGGTGCAAAGCCTATCACCAACCGTAATTTTGCTTGGGATTTTAATGTAAACTGGTCATCATCTATCCGTAAACTCAAAGAGATTTATAACAACAATCTCAAATTTGGCAACTTAATGGTAGGAGACAGGGCCGATAGTTATTTCAGTACGGTTTGGGAAAAAAGTGCTGATGGTCAATTGATCTTGGATGCCAATAGTGGGCTTCCGATCAGAGATCCTTTCCAAAGAAAAGTTGGAAACCTAGATCCAAGTTGGAGATTTGGTTTCCAAAACAAATTTAAGATCAAAGATTTTGTGGTCAACATTGATATCGACGGTGCTGTGGGCGGTATAATGAACTCTACCACAATCGAAAAAATGTGGTGGGGAGGGAAACATCCGCTATCTACAGAATATCGTGATGCCGAATACGCTGCTGGTAAACCGGTATATGTGCCAACAGGTGTGGTAGTTACCGGTGGTGCCTTAGTTCGCGACATTAACGGAGCAACCATTTCTGATACCCGTACCTATGCTGCCAATACCAAAGCTGTAAGCTGGCAAACTTGGTCTCAACAGTATCCTTACAGAGCTAGGGTTACCGAAGCCGAAAGCGAAAAGTTTGCCAATACTTTTGATCGTTCTTTTGTAAAACTGCGTAGGGTATCTATTGGGTATGACATTACCAAGGTGATAAAAATGAACAAGATAAAAGCTTTAGATGTAAGTCTTTACGGATACAACTTGGCGATGTGGAAGAAAATGCCTTACCTAGATCCAGATTTTGGTACGGATAGCGACCTACAAGATCCATCGGCTAGATATATCGGCTGTTCAATTAATCTCAAGTTCTAACTATTTACAACGAAAAAATGAAAAAGTTAATCAATATAGGTTTGGTGGCTGCTTGTCTTCTAGCCGTTTCTTGCAAAAAAGACCTAGAAGCGTTAAATATCGATCCCAATAGGCCTCAAGAAACTCATCCCCAGTTGTTACTTACCAAAGTAGAATGGACAGCTTTTCAGGAGTTTGGTGGTACAGGTCCTTTGTATGCCAACAAAATGCTGGTGCAGAGCGATGGCGAGAACCTAGAACAATACTATAAATGGAACCGCTCTAATTTTGATGGGTTTAATAACTTACGTGTGGTTACCAAGATGGCCGAGGAAGCCACAAAGCTTAATTTACCTGCCTATACTGCGCTGGCAAAGTTTTTTAGGGCCCATTATTTTTATCACATGACCCTTACCTTTGGTGATATTCCTTATAGCCAAGCTTTAAAGGGCGAGACTGATAAATTGTTTACACCAGCTTACGATGCCCAAAAGGATGTTTTTAAAGGTATTCTTGCCGAATTAAGCGAAGCAAACGACATCCTTAAAGCTCAAAATACGATTATCCAAGGGGATATTATTTTTAACGGATCGGTACAGAACTGGCGCAAGGCGGTAAATGCATTGCGCTTAAAAGTACTGATGAGCCTATCTAAAAGAACCGCTGAGACCGACCTTGATATTGTGGCAAAGTTTGCAAACATCTATGCGAATGAATTGCTTTTTGCAAAAGATGAAAGCGCCAAGTTAGTTTTCTTAAACCAACAGGGCAACAGGTACCCAGAATTTAACTCAAGTAGTTTTGGATCTGGAATGTACATGGACATGACTTTTGTAGAACGATTGAAAGAAAGGGAAGATCCACGCCTATTTTTATTCTGTACTCAAACCAGGTTAGGAAAAGAAGCGGGGAAGCCAATTTCAGATTTTACGTCTTATGAGGGAGGAGACCCAGCGGCACCTTATGCAGAAACCAATGATAAGGCGGTACTAGGAAGAGTATCAAAGGTGCACGAACGTTATCATTCTGATCCTGTGAACGAACCAAAAGTTTTAATAGGTTATGCAGAGCAACAAATGATTTTAGCCGAGGGTGCGGTGCGAGGTTGGATTACCGCCGACGCAAAAGCTTTATATGAGAGCAGTGTAAAAGCTAACTTTAAGTTTTACGAGAGCAATGTGGCCAGTTTATCTACTTACGTGAACGAGACGGCTGCGGAAAACTACCTCGTCAAGCCTCTTAATAACTTTGATAATGCAATAAGTATGGCACAAAAAATAGAGTTGATTACTATCCAGCGGTATTTGCAAACCTATTTTCAAAACGGTTGGACTTCACTATTTAATCACTTGCGTACTGGTTACCCTGCTTACCGTAGGCAAACTGGTGTAGAAGTGCCCTATCGATGGATTTACCCTCAATCGGAGTACAATAATAATGCAGCAAATGTAACTAAGGCTATTACCAGCCAGTTTGGCGCAAATAACGATCTCATTAACCAAGCAACTTGGTGGATCAAATAAATACTTTAATATTGCGGGACCATAATGAAAAGTGGTCCCGTTTTTTTATAATCGTAAAATATCATGAATTCTAGGAGAGATTTTCTGAAGAAAACAAGCTTGTTTGCAGGGATGGCTACCATGGCTAATGTGGTTCCTCCGTCGTTACTAAAGGCAATGTCTATAGAAGCCGCACCAGGCAGTACCTATAAAGATGCCGAGCATGTGGTGTTTCTGATGCAAGAAAACAGATCTTTTGATCATGCCTTCGGTACGTTAAAGGGAGTAAGGGGTTTTAATGATCCGAGGGTACTTAAGCAAACCAATGGCAATCCGTTATGGTTCCAAACCAACAAAGCTGGGCAAACGTTTACTCCTTTTAGGTTAGATATCAACAACTCTAAAATTACTTGGATGGGCTCGCTTCCACATTCGTGGACAGACATGGTGGCGGCTAGGAATAACGGAAAGATGGACACTTGGTTAGAAGCCAAAAAGGCGGGTAGAGCGTATGCGCAAATGCCTTTAACCATGGGGTATTTCGATAGAAAAGACATTCCGTTTTATTATGCATTAGCAGATGCCTTTACCATTTGTGATCAACATTTTTGTTCTACTTTAACCGGCACCAGCCCAAATCGTACTGCTTTTTGGTCGGGAGCAATAAAGGAAAACCCTCACGACGAAAACTCTACTCCTCATGTTTTTAACGGGCAAATAGATTACAAAAACGTTGGGTGGAAAACTTATCCTGAGCGCTTAGAAGAGGCAGGTGTTTCTTGGAAAGTGTATCAAAACGAGCTAAGTGTGCCCGTGGGCTTTAAAAACGAAGAAGAAGATTGGCTGGCCAATTTTACCGATAACAGCTTGGAGTTTTTTAAGCAGTACAATGTTCGCTATCATCCAGCCCATGTAGCCTATTTGAATAAGCAAGCAGCGTTGCTGCCTTCCGAAATACAACATTTGGAAGCCAAATCTCCTAAAACTGTAGAGGAAGATAAAAAGCTTAGTGAAAAAAAGGCTTTGCTTGAAAAAGTAACGGCAGCCACTAAAGTATATCATGAAAAAGGCTTTAGCGAGTTAACTGATTTTGAAAAAAGTATCCATGCCAAAGCTTTTGTTACCAATATTGCCGATCCAGATTATCATCAAGTAGAAAGTATATCGTATAACGATGACGGCACCGATAGAGAAATGACCGTGCCTAAGGGCGATGTACTGTATCAGTTTAGAAAAGATGTAGCACAAGGGCAACTGCCTACGGTTTCTTGGTTGGTAGCTCCCTGTCGCTTTTCAGATCATCCAGGGTCTCCGTGGCATGGCGCTTGGTATATTTCTGAGGTGTTAGATATCCTGACAAAAAATGAAGAGGTATGGAAAAAAACAATCTTTATACTTACCTACGACGAAAGCGATGGCTATTTTGACCATCAATCGCCGTTTGTACCGCCACATACCAATAGGCCACATACCGGAAAAGTATCTGAAGGGATACACACCACTACAGAATTTTCGGGCTTAGATCCTAAAAAACCTCAACAAGAAGGCAGCGACAGTCCTATTGGGCTTGGTTTTAGGGTGCCAATGATTGTAGCTTCGCCTTGGTCTAAAGGCGGCTATGTCAATTCACAGGTATTTGATCATACATCTTGCCTGCAGTTTTTGGAACATTTTATTGCTGCCAAAACCGGTAAGGTTATCAAAGAGACCAACATTAGCGATTGGCGTAGACATGCTTGCGGAGATCTTACCTCTATATTTAGAACGGCAGATAGTAAGCCCGTAAACCTAGAAAGCCTTGAACGGAATAAGTTTATTGAGCATATTTATGCTGCTCGTTATAAGCCGTTGCCAGGTAATTTTAACGCAGTTACACAACAGGAGATAAATGAGGCCAAGAAAAATGGACGTGTAGAAAAGCTCTATCCATCTCAAGAGCCAGGTGTAAAGCCATCAAACGCATTACCATACGAGCATGAGGTAAATTTATTTGAGCTTAATAACGGAATACTGGAAATGCAATTTGCGGCGGGTAAAACCTTGTTTGGCGGTAAAAGCGCAGCAGGTGTATTTCAGGTTTACGTACCAGGGAGTTTCATGGTTAAAAATAATGGCCCGGCTGTTGAAATGAACCAATGGAATTTTTGTGTTATCCCGGGCGATAAGCTTACCTATCAATGGCCAATTACAAGTTTTATAGGTAACCACTACCAGTTAGATTGTTATGGTGCAAATGGGTTTTTTAGATGCTTTAAAGGGACAAAAAAGGCTTCGGGCCTCGTTGTAAAAGTTGATGCCGAACGCTTAAACTATAAAAAGGTTTCGGGTAATATGGCGGTAAATCTTTTGGCGGATAGGAACATGAAGGTGCTGGTTACCGATAATGCTTATGGCGCAGCTAGGCAGGTAATATCTTTGAAAAAAGGAAGCAATCAGCAGTTAGTTTTAACAACTGAGCAGAGTGGCGGATGGTATGATTTTACGGTAAGGATTGAAGGAGACGAAACCTTCTCTCAGCAATATGCGGGCCGTGTGGAGACTGGAAGAGAATCGACTTCAGATCCGTTGATGGGCAGAATTTTAGCAAAAAAATAGTTATTGCTAAATAAAGGGAGTTTTTTATATCGTAAAATAAAGCGGAGCTTCGATAAATTAAAAATTTAGATTTAGCCCTGTTTCAAGATGATGATTGAAACAGGGCTTTTTAGTGTAGTGAAGATCAATTTTTTGTTTTCAATATGTTTATTTTGGTTTGTTTGCTTAGGTTTAAGCAGGTAGACCAGCAGCTTGTAGCATAATTTGATGCAGTTCGGTATTTCTCAACACCGGATTTATCAACTGACTTCCGGGACCATAAGCGGCTAGCTCCACATAATCTGAAGAGTGTTCCATAGATGCCCAGTGGATAGCAGTATACTCAGCCTGTATTTTCCCGAATAGCTCAAAAGGTAATTTTCTTACATTATATAATCCTCCGCCATCCAATTTTTCGTAGTGCGATAATAAATTTTCTGCTTGCATATTTGAAATGGCATATCCTTGCGCATCATTGATAAGCTCAATCAATTGGCTTGCCGACATGCTGTTTTGGATACGGTTGAGTACCCAATCGTTGCTATGTTTAAATTTTTGTAGCAAATCAAATTTTTGATCTACGTTATCTTCGCCAAATATAGCAGGGTTGCCATTGCCGTGGTCTGTAGTAATAATTACTAGCGTATTTTTGTCTTGCTCGGCAAATGCTATCGCCTTTTCTACGGCCAAATCAAACTCAAGCTGGTCAAATAGCAGACCCGGAGAGTCGTTAGAGTGTGCCGCCCAGTCCACTTTTCCACCTTCAACTTGTAGCACAAACCCTTCGGGATGTTCTTTCATTAGCGTTATGGCGTTTTCGGTCATTTCGGCTAGTGTGGGTACCTGATTTTGAAGCTCCTTATCATGCGTATAATCTACGGTGTAAGGCAGTGCGTCGGCTGCAAAAACACCAAGCAAAGGCTGGCGGCCTTTAAAAGCTGATAATTGGGATTTATTTTTCACCACATGGTATCCGGCCTCTGTAAACTGCGCATAAACATTTTTCTTATCAGCTCTTTTAGCTGAATTAAAATACTTGTCTCCACCACCCATCATTACATCAAACTTTAGGGGTAGGTACTGTAGCGCAATTTCTTCTTGCTTGCTTCTAGATTTATTGGCGATGCAAAAACCAGCCGGCGTAGCGTGGGTAATTGGAACGGTGGTAACACAGCCCACCTTTTTACCGGCATGCTTAAATTTTTGTAAAATAGGTGTGTTAAAAGATCCGTCGGCATTTACATTAAGCGAACCATTGTTTACCCTTTTTCCTCCACCCCAAGCAGAGCTCGAAGCTGCCGAATCGGTAACCATGCTGTTGGCAGAAGCGGTATCCATGAGAGATCGGGTTATGCTGCGGTCGCGATAAAGCGAAATCCACTTGCTTTCCCTGCCGTTCATGCGCTGCGAAACTAGATTGGCCATGGTAAGTGTGCTGCTACTCATACCATCGCTAACTAAAAATATAATGTTTTTGGCTTCTCCAACAAGGTTTTTGTTTGAAACGAGTAATTGTTCTAATGGCTTGGTAGCGCTTAACAATGAAGTACCTAGAGCAGATAATGCACCCGTTTTTAAAAAGTCTCTCCTAATCATGGCCAAATTTAGTGTCCAGATATTAAGCCTAAGTTAACTAGCGGGGTGGTTAAGGTTAAGTTTTTGTTGCTTTAATTTTTAAACTGACGATTTGCTGATTTTGTAATTGAGATTTGGTAATTTGAATATTGGTTGTTGAATAAATAGAACAATTCTATACCATTTTTATTGCAAATCTGTGATAAATAAAGTCTTAATTTTGAGTGGTTTCACAAACCAACACTACTTTTTTTACGTTTTTAAATAAAAAGAAAATGGCAACGCAGGCACAGATCAAAAAAGGTTATATCGATTATGTTCTAACAAATAACGAGCAACCTAAATCAGTTTATAGTTTTGTTAAGAAATTAAAAATTACAGAGGCCGAATTTTATGCCTTTTATGCTTCTTTTGATAGTATAGAAAAAAACATTTGGTTTGAGCTAACCGTAGAAACCATTGATGAAATTAAAAAACAGGAACTTTGGGAGCAATACTCTTCTCGGGAGAAGATGTTGTCTTTCTTTTACAGCTATATAGAGCTGCTAAAAAGCCAAAGAAGTTTTGTGATCTATAGCTTAAAAAAGCAGCCGAATAAAATAGGCACGCCAGCAGTTTTATCCGGTGTAAAACCTATATTCGAAAATTTTGCTGAAGAAATTATCAGTGATGGCCTGGCCAGCGGCGAATTGGCCGACCGTAAGTTTTTTGCCAAACGCTATAAAGATGCACTTTGGGTGCAATATGCCTTTATCCTTAATTTTTGGATAGACGATGACAGTACTGGCTTTGAAAAAACCGATGAAGCTATTGAGCGTGGCATACAGGTTACTTTCGATCTGTTTCAGCGTTCGCCAATAGACAACCTTTTTGAATATGGGAAATTTCTTTCGCAAAACGGAAAGTTAAAAGAGCGAATGGGTTTTTAAATACTATGAAAGCACAAGAAAACATGCCTACCACCAAGGTAGAGCGTTCAGCTAAGTTTGTAAAAACAGGTTTCCAGATTGGCGGAAATTATATTAAGCATTATTCTAAAAAAATATTTAATCCAAATTTAAGTAGGGATGAGCTAAATGAAGATAATGCATCAGATATCTACAGCTCTTTGAGCGAGTTGAAAGGCTCTGCCTTAAAAGTTGCGCAAATGTTAAGCATGGACAAAAACATCCTGCCAAGAGCGTATGTAGATAAATTTACGCAATCGCAATATAATGCTCCTCCGTTGTCTGGGCCGTTAATTGTGCGCACGTTTACCAAAAGTTTTGGCAAAACGCCCGATAAAATTTATGATAAATTTAATATCAAATCTACCCATGCTGCATCAATTGGTCAAGTTCACGAGGCAGAACTAAACGGCAAAAAACTAGCGGTTAAAATTCAATATCCTGGTGTTGGCGATAGCATTTCTTCTGATCTAAAATTGATAAAACCTTTTGCGTTTCGTTTGCTGGGCATGAGCGAAAAAGAATTGAACATCTACATTAAAGAGGTTGAAGAACGCTTGCTGGAAGAAACTGATTACGAGCGGGAAGTGCGTAGCTCTATCGAATTTGCTGAGGCCTGCAAAAACCTAAGCAATGTGGTATTCCCTAATTATTATCCAGCCCTTTCTAGCAATAGAATCATTACAATGGATTGGATAGAAGGACTTCACTTGAAAGAGTTTTTGGCTACCAATCCTTCGCAAGCGCTCAAAAATAAAATTGGGCAAGCCTTGTGGGATTTCTACAATTTTCAGCAACATGAGCTGCGTAAGGTGCATGCAGATCCACATCCTGGCAATTTTTTAATTACTGAAGACGAAAAATTGGGCGCTATTGATTTTGGTTGTGTCAAAGAAATGCCCGATGATTTTTACGAACCGTTTTTCAGCTTAACTTCTACAGATCTTTTCGAAAACAAGGAAGAAACGATCAAGGCTTTCCGACAATTAGAAATGATTCTGCCAAATGATACGCCTGCTCAAATCGAATTTTACTATAAGGCTTATAAAGAAATGATTTCGCTTTTTGCAAAACCTTACGTAACCCCAACATTCGATTTTAGCCAGAACGATTTTTTTGAATCACTGTACAGTTATGGCGAAAAAATTGCCAAAATGCCTGAGTTTAAACAAGCTCGCGGGGTTAAGCATTTCATCTACATTAACCGTACAAATTTTGGGTTGTATAACATTTTGCACGAGTTGAAAGCCACGGTAAATACGCACACGTTTAAGCCGCGGTTAAAAAGGGGCTGATTTGATTAGCCTTTTTGCTACAACTTTATGTTACGAGGTAGTGAATAAATGCTCAATTCAAAAACCTTTCTGTATATCTGTATTACGGCAACGATTGCATAATTTCATCTGTAGTAATTAGAGATAACTTGCGGATAATGCACTATATTCACTTAGATTAAGTGCTGGCTTAACTACTAGTTATGTGGCGCTGTAGCTGAATTAGCATAAGTAATGATGAACCAAATACGTCTTTTGAAAAAAGTAGCCTTTATTTTTCTATTTAGTATAACATTAACCAGTCTAAAAGCTCAACAGCATCTTTGGAAAACAGGCGTAAGAGACACCAGTTACTCTAGTTTGCAAGATTTTAAGAAGACGGTTAAGCAGTACCCCAATATCGAATTGGTAATGGAGAAGCCTTCTCCAAAAGTTATCGAAAAAAGAAACCTGACTTATGCTGATGCCGGAAATCGTCCACTCAAAATAGATGCGTTTTTGCCGAAGAAACCAGCGGGTAAAACTCCTGCAGTGCTCATTGTGCATGGTGGTGGTTGGCGCTCAGGCGATAGGAGCCAGCATATCCCGTTGGCGCAACAGCTTGCCGAGCGTGGGTATGCTAGTTTTACAGCAGAGTATCGTTTATCTACCGAAGCATTTTATCCTGCGGCAGTTTACGATTTAAAAGCCGCAGTGCGATGGTTAAAAGCAAGCGGAAAAAAATTTAATATCGATACTACAAAAGTAGCTATACTCGGTTTTTCTGCTGGTGGGCAGTTGGCCAGCTTGGTTGGGCTAACCCCTGATGTTCAGAAACTGGCAGGCAATTTTGGCAATACCAAATATGCTAATGATGTGGCTGCGGTAATTGATATTGATGGTACTTTATCTTTTGTACATGAAGAAGCTTGGGAAACAAAAAATAAAGAAAGTATCAATGCTTCGGCCAAGTGGTTGGGATATCCACGAACCGAAAGGCTAGATTTATGGCAAGAAGCATCGCCTTTAACTTATGCAGATAAAAATAATATTCCTTTTCTGTTTTTAAATAGTTCGGTAGAACGGATGCACGCCGGACGCGATGAGTTTACACAGCAAATGGATAAAAAAGGAGTTTATACAAAGGTGGTGACTTTCGAAAACTCGCCGCACTCTTTCTGTCTTTACCAACCTTGGTTTTCGCAAACCGTAAACCATATCGATACCTTCCTTAAAAAAGTTTTTAAATAATGAAGTTTAAAATTCTCTGTTTGTTTTTTGCGATTGGTTTAACAACTAATTTGTTTGGTAGCCAGCAAGTTAAAGAAATCGTGGTTGCTCAAGATGGTACTGGAAATTTCAAAACCATACAAGCGGCGGTTAATTCCGTTCGCGATCACATGCAGTCTAAAGCAATCATCCGTATTAAGGCTGGTAAATACAGCGAAAAATTAGTTATTCCAGCGTGGAAAAAAAACATCCATCTCATTGGAGAAAGTAAAGAAAACACCACCATCAGCAATGGCGATTATTCTGGAAAGCCACATCCAACTGCAGATTTTACAGGCAATACCAAATATAGCACCTACACCTCGTATACAGTTTTGGTTCAGGCAAGCGATTGTATCATCGAAAATTTAACCATCGAAAATACGGCGGGGCCAGTAGGGCAGGCAGTAGCTTTAAATGTAGAGGCAGATAGATTCGCCGCAAGAAATTGTAATTTCCTCGGAAATCAAGATACCTTATATCTTTCTAAAGACGGCAAAAACTATTTTGAAGGTTGCACCATTACTGGAACCACAGATTTTATTTTTGGCGAGGCTACTGCCGTGTTTAGTAAATGCACTATCAAAAGTTTGGCTAACTCTTACATCACGGCGGCGTCTACCACCAAAGAGCAAGCTTTTGGGTTTGTGTTTTTAAATTGTGATTTAGTTGCCATGCCAAATGCCACAAAGGTATTTTTAGGTAGGCCTTGGCGTCCGTTTGCAAAAACAGTTTTTATTGGCTGTAGTTTAGGCAAGCATATTGTTGCCGAGGGTTGGCATGCATGGCCCGGAGACCCCATGTTTGCTGATAAGGAAAAAACTGCCTTTTATGCCGAATACGCAAATATCGGTGACGGCGCTAGCACTGCCAAACGGGTTTCGTGGGCTAAACAATTAACCAAAAAGGAAGTTAAAGCTTACACAGTTCAAAATATCTTTGAGAATTGGATGCCTAATTTTCAACTCACAAAATAGGTCATGAAAAAGATTTTAATAGCGCTAGTACTTTTAAGTGGTTACGCCAAAGCACAAGAATTTATTCCCTTGTATCCGGCAGCAAAAATTCCAAATTCTAAAGGCACTAAACGTAGCGATAGCGTAGCTAATGAACGCATATTTAGAGTAGCTACGCCAGGTATGTACGGTTTTTTCCCTTCCAAACAAGAAAATAAAGGTGCAGCGGTAATTATTTGCCCCGGTGGTGGTTACGAAAGACTCGCCTACGTAATCAGTGGAACTCAATTGGCAAAATGGTTTAATACCATGGGTATAAACGCCTTTGTGCTCAACTACAGGTTGCCTAATGATCCAGACCTAAAAGATAGAGCAATTGCACCATTACAAGATGCCCAGAGAGCTTTAAAATTGGTGCGTAGTAGAGCAATAGAATGGGGCATCAAGCCCAATAAAATTGGATTTCAGGGTTCTTCGGCTGGTGGACACTTGGCAAGTTTGGTAGCAACCACTACGCAAGATTTAGTAAAAATTGGCGATGCTTTGGATACCATTTCTGTTCGTCCAAACTTTGCAATTTTGGTTTCTCCAGTAATAGACATGCAAGCTTACGCCCATAAAGGCAGTAGGAAAAATCTGCTTGGAGAAAATCCAACAGAAACAAATCTAGAGAAATTTTCTACGCATCTACAGGTAACAGCCCAAACGCCAACCACTTTTATAGTTCATGCTTTTAACGATAACTCCGTAAGCGTAAATAATAGCCTGCTGTTTTATCAGGCGCTAGTGGCCAATAAAGTGCCTAGCAGCTTACATGTTTTCCCGCAGGGAGGCCATGCTATTGCACTTAGAAATAATCCAGGATCTACCAACCTTTGGACAACTTTATGCGAGCAGTGGATGATAGAGATGTCGATTATATCAGCTGCGATTAAATAAACAAATATCACATATAATGAAAACAAAGATCTTATTTTTAATATTTGCTGCCGCTGTTTTTCATAGTAGTGCGCAACCCTCTTTGCAAAGCAAATTTTCTTGGCATAAGCTACCAATGGTTACTAAGCCTGTGTTTAAAAAAGATACGTTAAATATTAAAACCTACGGTGCGGTAAATGATGGTATTAGCTTAAATACAGAGGCCATCAACAAAGCAATAGCCGCTTGTAACCAAAAAGGCGGAGGAGTGGTATTGGTTCCTTCTGGACTTTGGCTAACTGGTCCAATCTATCTACAAAGTAACGTTAATCTGCATTTGGCCGTGGGGGCTACCTTGTCGTTCACTACAGATAAGAGCAATTATGTTTTGGTAGAAGGCGATTATGAAGGTAAAAGTGCTGCTAGAAACGAATCTCCCATTAATGGTAAAAATCTAGAAAACATTGCCATTACCGGAAAGGGAATTATTGATGGGAATGGAGATGCTTGGCGAGCGGTAGGGCAATCGCAGCTAACTGCGGCGCAATGGAAGGATAAATTAGCGTCTGGTGGGGTGTTGAGCGACAATCAGAAAACTTGGTTTCCTAGCGAGCAGTTTAAAGATGCGCACCAAAACAACAAGAGTATGTTGTTACAACCAAATAAAACCCTGGCTGATTTTGCAGATATGAAAGATTTCCTTAGACCAAACTTAGTAGTGCTAAAGAACTGTAAAAAAGTACTCCTAGAGGAAGTAACATTTCAAAATTCACCTGCTTGGTGTTTACATCCGCTAATGTGTGAAGACGTGACTATATCGGGCGTGAAAATCAAAAATCCACATTATGCACAAAATGGAGATGGTATTGACCTAGAATCTTGCAAACGTTTTATTGTACAAAATAGCATTTTAGACGTGGGCGATGATGCCATTTGTATCAAATCTGGTAAGGATGAAGAAGGTAGGAAACGCGGGATGCCTTCTGAACGGGGCATAATTAGAGATAACATTGTTTACAGCGGACATGGTGGCGTAGTAATTGGAAGTGAAATGAGTGGTGGGGCTAGAGATATTTTTATCGAAAATTGTACGTTTATTGGTACTGATAAGGGCCTGAGGTTTAAATCTACAAGAGGTAGGGGTGGCGTAGTAGAAAACATCTTTGCTAGAAACATTGCTATGAAAGACATTGTGCAAGAGGCAATTTTCTTTGATATGTTTTACTTTGTGAAATTCGCAACAGATGGCAAACGTGACGAAACTCCGAAAGTTAATGAGGGAACGCCAATTTTTAGAAATATGGTTTTTGAAAATGTGGTGTGCAATGGCGCAAAAACTGCATTTTTTGTACGTGGACTTACCGAAATGAAAGTTCAGAACATTGTACTTCGTAGCTCTACGTTTAATACTGACAATGCGGTGTCGCTTACTGATGCATCCGGAATAAAAATAGATGAAGTTAAATTTTTAACCAATCATAAGCAGCCGTTATTTACGATAGTGAATGGTAAAGATATTACCCTGAATAAAGTGAGCTACGATAAAAAAGCGCCCTCGCTATTAGTGTTGGAAGGCGAAAGTAGCAGCGGAATTAAAGTATTAAATACTCCCTTAGTTTGGGAGGATAAAGGTTTAACATTTAAAAATGGTGCTACCCCAAAAGCAATTACATACAATTAGTTGCTTTAGTTTGTTATTGACAATTAGCAGCAATATGCAGGGCAACTAACATAATTTCTTAAAATAGATAGAGAGGATACCGTTTGCAAGTTCCGCCGGGATTTTTCAAGCTGTAAAGGAATGAAAAAATTTAGAAGACATTGTTGCAGAAATTTGATGAGGTTTTTTACCCTAATCCATTTATAGCTTAAATATGGGCATCTTTTTATTTCTCACAAATTTTAAAAGCGATTTTCCTAGGATAGGTAAACTGGGCAAAGGACTGTATTAGTAATTGATTAATTTTTAGGATTTAGTTAATTTTTCTAATTTCATGTTTTTGGAGGTTAATTATCAGTAACACCTATCAACCAACTTCATGAAATGATTCTGCAAAATAGTGAAACAGATTTATGGTTAAAAGTATGCGGAGACGAACTGCTTAAAAACGAAAATTAATGATTCAGGCACCTAAAAAGCTTTTTAAAATGGAATTTTGAAAAGCTTCTTAATCTGACCAATACGGTAAAGAAGAAGAATTAGTTTTAAAATCTCACGCTCCCAACCGCTAGCAATTCACTAAATTTGAATATGCAAAGCAAAGATGAACCAAATTTAGCCAGTGCTACACCTTTTGCCCAAACTTATTTTCACGGTACTAAAGCTAATTTAAAAGTAGGTGATTTGATAGAAGTTGGGTATAACTCCAACTACGGACAAAGGAAAAATGCCAAATATATTTTTCTATCGGCTACCTTAGATGCGGCCATTTGGGGTGCAGAGCTCGCTGTTGGCGAGGGCAAAGAAAGAATTTATCTAGTAGAGCCAACTGGGGCCATAGAAGATGATCCTGATGTAACAGACAAGAAATTTACTGGCAATCCAACAAAATCTTACCGCTCTACTTCGGCCTTTAAAGTTGTAGGTGAAGTAACTGTTTGGCAAGGCCATTCTGCCTCACTTGTAAAAAGCATGAGAGAAAATCTTGAAAGATTAAAAGAACAAGGCATTAATTCATTAAATGATTAGCGTTTAAGCCAGAAAATTAATAAATACTACTAATATGCTTACAGAGACTTTAAAAGCTATTTTTGAGCGAGATTTAAACAGAGTGATAACTGAACTGAAACATTACAATAGCGAAGGAAATATTTGGCGTATAGCGCCGGGAATTGCCAATTCGGCTGGTAATTTGGTGCTACATCTCATTGGTAACTTAAATGCTTATATTGGTAAAGAAATTGGAAAAACAGACTTTGTAAGAAATCGTGAGCTAGAGTTTTCGCAGAAAGATATAGCTAGAACAGAACTTGTCGCCCAATTAGAACATACCATCATCACTATTAAAAACTCACTAAACTTATTAACAGAGGAGGATTTTAAAAAGAAATATCCGATAGTGGTATTGTCGGAAACCACTTCTAACGAATATTTTATGGTTCACTTAGTGAGCCACCTCAATTATCATTTAGGGCAAATTAATTACCATAGACGTTTGCTAGAAGGATGAGCCGAGAAGCCAGATAAAAATTGGTAAATGGAATTGCTATCTTCGGCCTAAAAAAGTTTCATCATGGCAATAGAGATAGAACATAAATATTTGGTTGATCAAGCGGAATGGGATAAATCGGGAGCTGCCGAATTTGTTGAAATTAGACAAGGCTATCTGCAAAGCGATCCCGATAAAACCATCCGTGTAAGAACAAAAGCAGATAAGGGCTATTTTACCATTAAGGGAAAAACCATTGGAGCTAGCCGGTTAGAGTTCGAATATGAAATTCCGCTGGCAGACGCCAATGAATTGTTAGATAAATTTTGCTCACAATTGATAGAAAAGAAAAGATATCATTTTGTGCACAATGGTAAAACTTGGGAGGTGGATGTTTTTGAAGGTTTAAACCAAGGCCTTATTGTTGCTGAAATTGAACTGGATAGTGAGCAAGAAAGCTATACTTTGCCCAATTGGATAGGCGATAATGTAACTAACGATGTTAGATATGCAAATTCTAATTTGGCCATCATGCCATTTTCTAAGTGGTAAAGTAGGTGATGAACCAGAACAGAAAAACAATCCGTAGCTGCTTTTTATATGACTGAAAATCAATTAAGCTAATAAGATGAATCAAAAATTTGAGGCGGGTATCAACATTGCTATTAAAGTACCTAAAAGTAAATACGAAAAAACAGTAGCTTTTTACAGGGATATCTTAAAGCTAGAGGTAGAAGAAAAACCAATCACTAACCCCACGGTTTCCAGAACACACGAAGTGAAATTTGGGAATAACGTAATCTGGTTAGATTGTGTTGATAATTATACCCATTCCGAAACTTGGCTGCAGCTTACCGTACCTAATATAGAGGAGGCCACAAACTACCTGTACGCTAACGGTGTAACAACTTGCGATGAGATTGAAGAAATTCCGGAAAATATGCATTGGATACAGGACCCAGCTGGAACTGTGTTTAACTTGCAGCCTAAAACAAACAAATAACTAAAACTTGTGCAATAATTTTCAATTCGCATAAAAACAGTAAACCAACCAGCCAGAAAACCAAATAAGAATTCCTATATTCAACGCAGAACTTCAATGCTAACTTCACAATGAAAAAATTATTACTTGCCCTTTTTATATTAGTTGCCTTAAAATCTGTAGCCGCAAACGTAGATACCGTTAAAACGTATAGCCCATCTATGAAAAAGGAGATTAAAGCAGTGGTGATTACACCTGCAAATTATAAGGAAAAAAGTAAATTTCAGGTGGTTTACCTATTGCATGGTTATTCGGGTAATTATGCCAATTGGGTAACTGCAGTTCCGGCCATTAAAAATTTGGCCGATCAGCACCAATTGATCATTGTATGTCCAGATGGTAACTTTAACAGTTGGTATTTAGACAGTCCAGAGCAGCCAAATTCTAAATACGAAACTTACATCGCTAAAGAGTTGGTAAAATGGGTTGATGAGCATTACAAGACCATTGCCGATAAAAAAGCCCGTGCAATTACTGGGTTAAGCATGGGTGGGCATGGGGCGCTGTATCTCGCTTTTAAACATCAAGACGTGTTTAGTGTAGCCGGTAGCATGAGCGGTGGAGTAGATATCAGACCTTTTCCAAATAATTGGGATATGGCCAAATTGTTGGGCACTTATGCCGAAAAGCCTGCCCAATGGGACAATGCTTCAGTAATTAATTTAACTCACTTATTAACCCCCAATGCCCTTTCGCTAATTGTACAGTGCGGAACAGATGACTTTTTTTACAAAGTGAATGTAGCCCTGCACGAAAAATTGACTTATCAGAATATCCCTCATACGTTTATTACTAACCCCGGTGGGCACACTTGGAAATACTGGGCAGAAGCCATTAACTATCAATTGGTATTTATTAAAGCGAATTTGAAAGAGTGAGCAGTTGTGAGTTACGAGTTATGAGTTGTCGGTTGTGAGTTGATAAATTAGCAAAATCAGTGCAACAATCAGCGGTAAAACGAAGCCAGTGTTAATAATCGAAAACAATAGCCAAGCTCCAACTAAGAACAAATTACTATTTTACACTAATCCCTAGCCACTAATTCCTAACCGCTAATCCCAAATTTCGTTAGCTTCGGTTAGAATAATCGGTTTACCATCAGTAACTACAATAGTATGTTCGTGCTGTGCCATGTAGCCGCCTCGGTTACCTACCATGGTCCAGCCATCGGCTAAAGTTTCGGCAATGGTAGATTGGGTAGCGATAAAAGTTTCTACAGCAACCACTGAATTTTTCTTGAAACGAGTTAAGTTAAAACGGTCTTTGTAACAGGCAACTTCGTGTGGTTCTTCATGCAAGCTTCTGCCCACACCATGTCCGGTAAGGTTTTTTATCACTTTGTAGCCACGTTTTTTGGCTTCGGTTTCTATTAAATGCCCAATATCCGAAATACGTACGCCACCTTTAATATTCGCAATAGCCTTTTGTAAAATCTCTTTAGATGCATCCACTAACTTTTGGTGTTGGTGTATATCTTCTCCCAAAATAAAAGAACAACCATTGTCAGACCAAAAGCCATTGAGCTCGGCAGACACATCAATATTGATCAAATCGCCTTCTTTCAAAATTCGTTGTGCGCTTGGTATGCCATGGCAAAACTCATTATCTACGCTAATGCAAGTATAACCAGGGAAATTGTAGGTGAGAAATGGCGCAGATTTGGCTCCAAAGTCTTCTAGCATTTTGCCACCAAAATCATCTAGTTCTTTAGTGCTCATACCCACTTTTGCGTAGTCTTTCATCGCTTTTAGCGTTTGTGCTACAGCATTGCTGGCGGCTTGCATCCCTTGTAATTCGGCTTCGTTGGTAATAGACATAGCTTAAAATTTTGCTTCAAAAATAATGATGCAAAGGTAGTTAATTTAAGAAGTTAGTCTGTCTTAAGGATGTAATTTAGCATACAGCCACTGCCCCAAAGCATAACCATTTTGATAAATCCCTATAGCCATTACCAAAATAATAATAGGAAGTAGGATTTTAAACCATTTAGATTTCAATAATTCTTCTCTGTTCATTTTCTGTTTGTTGGGTTTTTGTTAGAACGACGAGATGGTAAAATTGTTACAGCTGTTATTCGCAGGATTAATCGTCAATTTGTGTTCGAGAAGTTCTTTAAAACAATTAGGCTAAAACCAATCAGAATTTTATTAAATATCCGTCGGTTAAAACCAACGGGAATGATAAGAGATATGTTCATTGCCCTTGGCTAAGCCGCATTTAAGTTCAAAATCGACCAAAATTGCAAGAGATAGGTTCGGCGTTAGCCAAGGAAAATAGAGTAAGGTTAGAGGCTTTAGCCAAATCATAATAAGCTCTAACAGAAATCAGATATTTTCAATGACTTGAGGTTTAGAGCACTAACTTTTCTTTTCTCCTTCTGGATCTTTAATTTCCGTGCGCTAAACTATTCACTTATCTGGTTAAATAATTAACTTTCTCGGGTTATTTTAACGTATAAATAACAAAAGCCTGTTATAAAATTCGATGGTTTCTGCTATCTTTAGGCGATTTAAACAAATCAATCCTTATTGAGGATATTTTATTTTAAAACATCATATAATAAAACACATGTCAAACTCATCAAAAATTATCTATACCAAAACAGACGAGGCTCCATTGTTGGCTACTTACTCATTTTTACCTATTGTACAAGCTTTTACAGCTTCGGCAGGAATTGAAGTAGAAACTAGGGATATCTCTTTAGCAGGAAGAATTTTAGCCAACTTTCCTGAGTTTTTGAAAGATGATCAAAAAATTGGAGATGCATTGACAGAGCTTGGCCAATTGGCTACCACGCCAGAGGCTAATATCATCAAATTGCCTAACATTTCGGCTTCTATTCCACAATTGAAAGAGGCTATAGCCGAATTGCAGTCTCAAGGTTTTGCATTACCAAACTTTCCCGAAGATGCTAAAACGGATGAAGAGAAAGCCATCAAAGCAAAATATTCAAAAGTATTGGGCTCGGCAGTAAACCCTGTTTTGCGTGAAGGTAACTCAGATCGTAGAGCACCAAAAGCAGTTAAAAATTATGCAAAAGCAAATCCACATTCAATGGGTGCTTGGTCTGCAGATTCTAAAACTAACGTTGCTAGCATGAGCGACGGCGATTTCTACGGTTCTGAAAAATCTACAACAGTAGCAAACGACTCACAGTTCAAAATCGAATTTGTAGCAGCTAACGGAGCAGTTACCGAATTAAAGGGATTGGCCAACTTAAAAGCAGGCGAAGTAATCGATAGTTCGGTGTTGAGTATTGCCAAATTGAAAGCTTTTGTAGCCAAGGCCATCAAAGAAGCTAAAGATGCGGGTGTATTGCTTTCTGCACACTTAAAAGCAACGATGATGAAGGTTTCAGACCCTATCATTTTCGGCGCTATTGTAGAAGTTTATTTTGCAGATGTTTTTGCTAAATATGGCGAGCTTTTCAAAACTTTAGGAGTAGATACTCGTAACGGTTTAGGCGATGTTTATGCTAAAATTGCAGGTAACGAACAAGAAGCGGAAGTGAAAGCCGCCATTGATGAAGCAATTGCAAACGGACCAGCTTTAGCCATGGTGAACTCTGATAAAGGCATTACCAATTTACACGTTCCTTCTGATGTAATTGTAGACGCTTCTATGCCTGCAATGATCCGTACTTCGGGACAAATGTGGGATAAAGATGGTAAGCAACAAGATACCATCGCAATTATTCCTGATAGGTGCTATGCAGGCGTTTACACTGCAACTATTGATGATTGCAAAAAACACGGTGCTTTTAACCCAACTACAATGGGTTCGGTACCTAACGTTGGTTTAATGGCACAAAAAGCAGAAGAGTATGGTTCTCACGATAAAACTTTCCAAGCTTCGGCAAACGGAACAATACGTGTAAGCGATGCTGACGGAAATGTATTTTTTGAGCAAGCAGTAGAAACAGGCGATATTTTCCGTATGTGCCAAACTAAAGACGCACCGATCCAAGATTGGGTTAAGCTAGCGGTAAACAGAGCTCGTTTGTCTAACACTCCTGCTGTGTTCTGGTTAGACGAAAAAAGAGCACACGATGCGCAAATTATTAATAAGGTAAACACCTATTTAGCAGATCACGATACCAACGGTTTAGATCTTCGTATTCTTTCGCCAATTGAGGCTACCAAATTCACGTTAGAGCGAGTACGCAAAGGCGAAGATACCATTTCGGTAACTGGTAACGTATTACGTGATTATTTAACCGATTTATTCCCAATTTTAGAACTAGGTACTTCAGCTAAAATGCTTTCCATCGTTCCTTTAATGAACGGTGGTGGTTTGTTCGAAACTGGCGCAGGTGGTTCGGCACCTAAGCACGTAGAGCAGTTTGTAAAAGAAGGTTATTTACGTTGGGATTCGCTAGGTGAGTTTTTAGCTTTACAAGCTTCTTTAGAGCACCTATCGCAAACACAAAACAATGCAAAAGCACAAGTTTTAGCTGATGCTTTAGATGAAGCTAACGCGAAATTCTTAGCTACAGACAAATCTCCAGGCAGAAAATTAGGAACCATCGATAACCGTGGTTCTCATTTCTATTTAGCGCTGTATTGGGCCGAGGCTTTGGCTGCTCAAACAAAGGATGCAGACTTAAACGCTAAGTTCGCACCGTTAGCAAAGGCGTTAGCAGAAAACGAAACAAAAATTACAGGCGAGCTAATTGAGGCTCAGGGCAAAGCACAAGAAATTGGTGGTTATTATCATCCAAATGACGACTTAGCTGCAAAAGCGATGCGTCCTAGTGCTACTTTAAATGAGGCTTTGGCGAGTTTGTAATCTAGGTAATAGGAATTAGTGTCTAGGGATTAGTTCCTAGTCGTCATATTGAAAAAATCCCTCAAAGTGAATTTGGGGGATTTTTTATGCTCCTTTCCGTCATCTCGAACGAGGTACGAGGAGAGATCTAACAATTAGTTATTCTCGCATAAGATAAGATTTTGCAATTCTTTAGATTTCTCACTTCGCTGTGCTGCGTTTCGAAATGACGGCGATTGGAGTGCAACTGTTAATTGAAACTGTAGAAGGGGGGTATGCTCCTTTCCGTCATCTCGAACGAGGTACGAGGAGAGATCTAGCAATTAGTTATTCTCGCATAAGATATATTTTGCAATTTATTAGATTTCTCACTTCGCTGCGCTGCGGTCGAAATGACGGCGAAAATGTTCGCAACTACCACTCCTTTACCTCATCCCACAAATCTTTCCAAGATGGGTTCATAGAATTAATCAGGTTGTTTTTCTTTTCTTTTCGCCATTTTTTGATTTCTTTTTCGCGTTCGATGGCTTCTTCTATGCTGAAAAATGTTTCATAGTAAATGCAAATGACAGCGCCATACTTCGCAGTAAAAGACTTTGGATACTTCTTCTCCCTATGCGCTATCAAACGCGATAATAAATCGGACGTTACCCCAATATATAGAACTGTGCGGTTTACGTTGGTAAGTATGTAGATGGAGCCACCTTTTTGCATAATGGTTAAAGTTGATTTTAATCTCTTCGCTGCACCTCTTTCGTAATCTCTATTTTTTCCGTCATCTCGAACGAGGTACGAGGAGAGATCTAGCAAGATACTGTCTTATCCATAGAAACTGACTTTTAAATTTGTTAGATTTCTCCTAATGTCGAAATGACGGAGAATGTAGTGCTGATGAGAACTAACAATCTCGCAAAACCAATAATATAACCTAACCCTCTGCCAGTTCCTTAACCTTCTCCAAAGCCTTTGGCCATGTTTCTTCAAAATAACCCTGATGTTCTTCAGTAGTGTCGGTTTCTATGCTTAATAAAGATTTGCCATCTTTAGTGCTTAACTTATAGCTTTCAATAGCACCTGTCCATTTTTTTACTTCTTCGCTATCATAATCTTCTACTCCGTTCATATACATGCCTAAATGATGAATGGAAATATATTCGTTTGGAATATGCTCTGCAATTTTAGAGATCATGCCATCTCCCTCTGCATTTACAAATAAAGTTTTGCTACCTACTTGCCAGTCGGTTATTGCCCTAGAACCTTCAGCAAAAGGAGCAGTCCACTTTGGATAGGTTGTTTCGCCTAAAAGAACGTTCCATACTTTTTCCTTTGGCGCATCAATTTCGATTTTAAAATATATTCTTACCATGGTTTGGGTTTTTAGCCACAGATACACAGATGTTTTTTAGTTCAATTATTTTTCAATCAAAGCATTCTCAAATCAGGGTGTCTGTGGTAGGTTAAAAGCTTTAAGAATTGAATTTACTAAAATCCACGAACAAAATGCTCCATTTGTGTTCATCTAAATCAGTAAAGCCACCAGCATACATCCAGCCATCTTTTTGCCACCTCTGGCATAAACAGTAGCGCCAGCTTCCGCTTTGGCTAAAATTTCATCAACTTTAATCTTATTTTCAGCATCAATAGAAATTAAGCATTCCGTGTTATTTTCTAAATCTGCTATATCAAATGGCATAAAGGCGGTTTATGGTTTGGTATCAAATATTATGTAACTTAGCTTCACGCTATAATTTCATGAAAAAAATATACCTTTTAGCCGTCTTTTTATTCATCTTATTTGGATTTACAGTCCAAACGCCAACTAACACAACTAAGTTTAAATTGCCCAGCGGGATTACCTCAAAGGATTATTTGCCCAATACATTGGTTATTAAGTTTAAAAATGGTGCAAGGTTAGACGTGGCCACGCAAAGCACAGCCAAGCAATTGAGTGCTAACGGTATTTCTTTGACAGTTTTAGCGCCAGTTTTTAACCAAAATTCCAAATCAGAACAAGCCGTAATTAATGAAGGTAATTATCATTTTGATCGCTATTACCATGCTAAATATCAAGGTAATGCCAGTATAGAAACGGTAATTAATACACTTTTACAAGCCGATAACATTGAGTATGCAGAGCCTAGCTATATTCATACCACTTGGTACACGCCAAATGATGCCGCTTATACGTCACAGGCCTATCTCGCACAAGTAAAAGCGCCACAAGCCTGGGATGTATCCAGAAACTCTTCGGGAGTGGTAATTGCTATTGTAGATTCTGGTTCGGAAATTAGCCACCAAGATTTAGCTGGAAATATTTATTACAATACAGCAGATCCGGTAAATGGAATAGATGACGATGGAGACGGCTACGTGGACAACTATTCTGGTTGGGATTTTTGCGGTGCATCGGCAAGTACTATGATTGGCGACAACGACCCGAATGTGAAAAGTAGTGAAGCTGATCACGGTGTGCATGTGAGTGGTATTGCAAGTGCAGTAACAGATAATGGCCTGGGCGTAGCTAGTATTGCCCAAAATGCCAAGTTGTTAATTGTGAAAACTGGTGCAGATGATGCTCCGCGATCTATTTACAAAGGTTACGAAGGAATCAAGTATGCGGCAGATAAAGGTGCCCATATCATCAATTGTTCGTGGGGTGGCGTTGGTGGTGGCCAGTTTGGGCAAGATATGGTAAATTATGCCGTTAGTAAAGGTTGCTTGGTGGTAGCTGCTGCGGGGAATTCGGGCAACGATATCCCTATCTATCCGGCTGCATTTGAGGGAGTATTTGCTGTGGCTAACCTCAACTCAAACGACACCAAGGCTTCTGGCTCTAATTATGGTGCCTATGTAGATATAGCTGCGCCAGGCCAAGGCATCTACAATACCGTTTACAATAATGGATATGCTTCTTATTCTGGCACTTCTATGGCTGCACCTTTGGTAGCTAGCGCAGCGGCTTTGCTAAAGGCCAAGTATCCAAGCTATACGGGCCAGCAGATAGGCGAAATGCTAAGGGCAACCGCCGATGATATTGACGCAATAAACATTAACTATACTGGGTTGTTAGGAAAGGGAAGGTTAAATGTGTACCGAGCACTCACCGAAAATGCGGCATCTGTACGTTATCAAAGTGTGGCTATTACCGATAAAAGCTTAGGAAATAGAGCTCCCAATACCGAGATTACTTTACAATTTGCCTTGAAGAATTTTCTCATTCCAGTAACCGGACTAACTGTAAGTGTCTCAAGCAGTAGTGCTTTTGTGCAGGTTTTAGATCAAAATATCAATGCCGGAAACTTCAATAGCTTAGAAACTAAAACAGATATTGCACCAGTTAGGGTAAAAGTCTTGGCTAACGCACCCGAAAATCACGAGGTAATTTTTACGCTGAGGTATACCGCAAATAACGGATCTTATGTAGATGCAGAAAGTTTTAAAACGGTGGTGGCTTTAGATTACTTAAATGTTGCCGTTAATCAAGTCAGCACTTCGCTTACTTCAAACGGTAGGGTAGGATACAGTAAAGGTAACGCTACCGCAGGTTTGGGTTTCTTATATAAAGAAGAGAGTATGCTTTTTGAGGCAGCCTTGCTTATTGCCAAATCCGAAACTCAGGTAATGAACAATGCTAGAGCAGAAACGGTGCCGAGCGAAGATTTTAGAAGACAGCAAACGGCGGCAATGTCTCCTTCGTCGGTAGCAGCTTTTGAAGGCACTAGTGTTTTTACCGATGCCGGCAGTGCCAATCCGATAGGACTAAAGATACTTTCTAGGGCCCTGGCTTTTAACACTCCTGTTGATGATAAATACGTGATTGTGGAATATGAAATTACCAATACCAGCAATGCTGATCTGCAAAGCATTTATACCGGTTTATTTACCGATTGGGATTTAGACGATGCTTCTGCTAATGCCACGCAATATGATGCAGCAGCAGAAATTGCTTACGTTTATGCTAAGCGAAATGCGTCATATCCATACGCTGGTATACGTTTGTTAAACTTAGTCGCTACACCTGCTTACTATCCAATGTCGTATCAGGTAGCCAATAGTTTTTTGGCAGATAATAATTTTTCTATTTCCGAAAAATATAAAACCTTAACTTCTGGCATACACGCCCAAGGTTTAGGTGATGATACCGCCAATGGTTACGATGTGATGTTTACCATTGGCAGTGGCCCTTACCATATCCCTAAAGATGGAACAGTTAAGGTAGCTTATGCTTTTTTAGCAGGGGATAATCATGACGAATTGCTTGCCGTTGGGGAAGCCGCCAAGGCAAAGTATAAAGACGTATTGGCGCAGCGGATCAGTAAAATTCCGCTTGAATTTGCTTTAAAGCAAAACTATCCAAATCAGGCCAAAACCTTTACCTATATTCCTTTAGATTTACCTGAAAAAACTGAAGTGGATATTACCATTTACGATGTAATGGGCAGAAAAATTAGTAACATAACTAAAGGTGTTTTAGAAGCGGGTAGCTATCGTTTTTATCTAGACGTAAGTAGGTTTGCTAGCGGTGTATATACTTACAAGTTAACTACACCCAACTTTAAACAAGCCAAAAAAATGGTAGTGGCAAGATAATTCGTTCACTAGTTCATAGCTATCGAATTGTCGAGATAACTTTTGGCTATTTGTTAAACGTAATGCCTTCGGACATCTGACTTGCCGGACTTTCAATTATTAAACTGGTCAATCGATAATGTAGGTCATCATCAAATCATCACATTTGCTAATCCTAGTGGTTAAAACAAGCCCTGCAACGAGGTTCGTAGCTGTCTTTTTCGCCTAAAAGCACTCTGGCTTCGCTTGCCGAGGTACGGTATGAGTATACCGCCGGGCTACCGCACTGCATACAAACGGCGTTTACTTTGGTAACGTGTTCTGCAATGGCCATTAGCGCAGGCATTGGGCCAAAGGGTTTGCCCAAAAAATCCATGTCTAAACCTGCAATGATAACTCTTATGCCTTTACTAGCCAAAGCATTGCAAACCTCGGGTAGGCCTTCATCAAAAAACTGTGCTTCATCGATACCTACAACTTGTGTGTTGGTGCCCAGCAACAAAATAGCAGAAGAGTGGTCTACAGGGGTTGATGGGATGGTGTTTTTATCATGAGATACTACTGCCATTTCATCATAGCGAGTGTCTGTTTTTGGTTTAAAAATCTCTACGTTTAGCTTAGCTATTTGTGCCCTTTTTAGCCTTCTAATGAGTTCCTCGGTTTTTCCAGAAAACATCGAACCACAAATTACTTCTATACTGCCACTAAATTCTCCCCGTCTAAAATTTTGCTCGCTAAATAACATTGTAAAGGTTTTTTTAGTCAAACTTAGATAAATTTGCCTTTAAATACAATATCATCACTAGGTATATCAAAGCAATTTGCCGTTCTGCCCTCAATCACACCGAGATATATTCATCTAAAATAAATACTAAAAGATTTTTATAGTATTTTTGATTGTTTTTACTAACATAAAAAGCCAAAACTTTCGTTACAACAATATCGTTTAATAATTGTTAAACCGTTTTTAGGCTTTGCCTCAGTAGATCAACTAAAAATAACACAGCAGATGAAGCAAGAAGCTCTTTTCAAGAAATTAGGAAACATACTTAACGAACTAAACGAACAGTACCAATTTTTGTCTCAAAACCCCGAGCAATTAACCGAGTTAGAATTGGAACTGTTTTTGGCAAATGCCAATTTCTTAACCGATCACATTCAGATTATTAGAAAATTAAATTTGCCTTTACAAGTTTCTGCTGTACCCAGAATAGTTAACCAAACTATAAGTGAACCTATTGTTGACGAAGAAATAAGTGACGAACTTAAAGATATACAACAAGTAGAAGCCATTACTTTTGCTGGCTTAGCAGACGAACAAGAAATTGAAGCTCCTGCTTCGGTACCAGAACGCAAAGAAGAGGAAGTAACGGAAACTATTTTCGATTTTGAGTTGCCGGAGGTTAAAGAGGTAGAGAGGGAGATTTTTAGATTAGATTCTGAACCCACTCAAAGTTTTGAATTTATCCTCAATAAAGACGATTTTAATGAAGATGATAAATTTGACTTTGAAGAGAAAACCACTGAACAATTATTTGATAGACCTTTGAGTAAAGAGGAAGAGCTCATCTTAGCGCAAAAGAAGAAAGTAAAGGAAAACTTGATTCGAGATCCTGAAGTATTAGAAGAAGATGAAGTTGGCCCTGAGCCTTTTTTGGTGCACCAAGAAAAGGAACCAGAGGAATTAGCAGCTCCTATTGCTAAAGTTGAACCGGTAATTGAAGAAAAGCCTGCTCCTGCAGTAGAGGTAAAAAAAATAGTGGTTGAAACTACTAAGGTGGAGGTAGAAGCTTCCGCTTATCAGCCCACATTAAACGATTTGTTAGCAGGTAAAAATACCAGTTCTAGGTTAAACGAAACTTCTGGCGCTGTGATTTCAGATTTGAAAGCTGCCATTAATCTTAATGATAAGTTACTTTACATTAAGGATTTGTTTAACGGCTACAATTTGGCCTATGCTGAAGCGATTGATATTGCGAACAAAATGCCAAATTTTGATGCTGCTGATAATTTCTTTCAAAAGAACTATGCCATAAAAAATAACTGGGCTGATAAACAAGCAACCGTGGATAAGTTTTATTTGCTATTGAATAAGAGGTTTAGAGACTAATTAAGAGTTATAGGTTTTAAGTGTTACGTGATAAGTTTTAAGAAATCGTCTACTACGTAAAACCTATTACTTAAAACTTTAAATAAATCCCATCCGGTTAGAATCCAACTTCAGGAAAATAAATAGTAGTATCGTAAAACTCCATAAGGAAGAACCCCCGTAGCTTATAAACGGTAATGGAATGCCAATTACAGGCATAATTCCAATTGTCATCCCGATATTAATAAAAACGTGGAAAAATAGGATACAGGCTATGCTGTAACCGTAAACCCTAGAAAATACGGATCGCTGTCGTTCTGCCATATTAATAATCCGCAGTAGCAGAAAAACGTACAAACCGATTACAACAAAACAGCCAATAAAACCCCATTCTTCACCAATGGTAGAGAAAATAAAATCGGTGCTTTGTGCTGGTACATAACCAAATTTAGTTTGGGTACCTTCCAAATAACCTCTGCCTGTTAGCTGTCCGGCACCTATGGCAATTTTTGATTGTATTACGTTGTAGCCAGCACCTCTATTGTCGCTCGTTAAACCTAAAATTAGCTCTATCCTTGTACGTTGGTGGGGCTTTAGTACATTTTCAAATAAATATTTAGCCACAAATAAATAGCAAATGGCAATCAATGTAATAATACCTACATTAATTATTTTTTGCATTCTCTTTCTAGCATTGTAGGCAAACAATCCCCCAATAATTAAAATAGATATGATAAGTATAGTAGGTGCAACAAATAAATTAAGGATAAACAAGAGTACCGCACCCCAAAAGATAATCAGCAAATTTCCAGGCAAACCTTCTCTATATAACGGAAACATAAAAGATAAGAACACCAGCATAGAACCAGCATCTGGTTGAAGCATGATTAGGGCCATTGGCAGCGTAATGATGGCTAAGCAAACCAAAATGGGCTTAAAGGTATTTAACTTTGGGTTAAAAGAGCTAATGTATCTGGCTAATAATAAGGCTGTGCCAAATTTAGCAAATTCAGAAGGTTGCAAACGGAAAGAGCCAATGGGAATCCAGGCTTGGTTACCCCCCACATTTCGCCCAACAACCAATACTGTTAGTAATAAAATAATGGTTATGCCATAAACAATAGGTGCAAATACGCTAAAAAACTTAGATTCTAACAATAATATAGAAAGGCCTAAGATCAAACCAGATATTACGAAAATCAGCTGCTTTCCATATTCGGCTGCAAAACTAAAGGCTGCCGATTTATCTGGATCGTATTGTACAGAAAAAATATTGATGAAACCAACAGCGCATAATGCCATATAAATTAATATGGTGATCCAATCAACATTAAAGAAAAATCTATTATTCTGTTGTTGCATTATTTTTTGGTACTACGGCTGTTTTGTTAAATTGATTAGTGGCTACGGTGCTTTTTAAGGGATTTGTTTTTTTAGTAGTATCTACTTTACTGGTGTCTGCCCTGGGTTTTTGTTTAGGTACTTTGTCTTTTAAAACAGGAAGTAAATTGTCCGACTTGTATTGTTCTATTGTAGCGCCGTTAATTCTCCTGCCCTTCAAACTGTCGGTTAAGTACTTTTCTGTAATGAAACTGGCCATTGGTGCGGCATAAGCCCCGCCATAACCACCGTTCTCTACAATTACTGCAATGGCAATCTTAGGATTGTCGCGAGGAGCGAAGCCGATAAAAACGGAGTGGTTTTTACCATGTGTATTTTGTACGGTTCCGGTTTTACCACACATTAAAATGTTAGGTATCATAGATTCTTTTGCCGTTCCAATTGGACTGTTTACGGCGTCTTGCATTCCATCTATTACTGGACCAAAGTGTTTTGCATCAACCCCAACATAGTGTTTCTCTTTGTATTTTGCATCAATATGTCTATCGTTTCCAATTCCCTTTACTAGATGTGGTGTAATATAATATCCTTTGTTAGCAATAATGGCCATAATGTTGGCCATTTGCAAAGGGGTTGTGGTAATCTCTCCCTGACCAATAGCAACTGACAGTACAGTAGTGTAGCCCCAATATTTACTGTAACGTTTTGTGTAATCTTCTGCCCTAAATAACTTGTAGGCGCTTTCCCCTGGAAAATCTATACCTAAAGTGTCTCCTATGCCAAATTTTCTTACCTTTTCCTGCCATTCCTCGTAGGCTTTATGTTGGTTCTTACGACCTTTTTTCAGCATCATCCTAGCGAAAATATCATAGAAGTAAACATTGCAAGATCTGGCAATACTTTTTCGTACAGCTACACTACCATCTCCGCTAGCATGATCACATTTAAATCTTCTATTTCCTGCAATGTAGTAGCCAGGACAAAATACAGTTGTAGACTCATTTACCACGCCATCTTGTAGAGCTATTAAAGCGTCTACAGGTTTAAATGCCGAACCAGGAGAGTATCGACCTTTGATAGGGCGGATAAAAAACGGACGGTAGGGATTCGAGAAAATTTTCATGTAGTTGTTTCCCGTTTCGCGACCCACCATCATATTAGGATCGTAACCTGGACTGCTCACAAAAGCTAATATTTCGCCTGTGTTCGGTTCAATGGCTACAATACTCCCCACCTTATTGGCCAAAAGTTGTTCGCCCAGCTTTTGTAATTCAACATCTACGGTAGTTGTAAGCTGTTCGCCGGCAATAGCTAGCGAATCGAATTTGCCATCTGCATAACTTCCCTGTACCACATTATAGGCATTGTAAAGCATATTTTTTACACCTTTGGTACCTCTCAGTTCTACTTCGTACTGTTTTTCTAGCCCCGATTTACCAATATAATCACCAGGCTTGTAATAACCGGCATGTCTTTCTATTTCAGTTTGGTTTACTTCTTTGATGTAGCCCAAAAGCTGTCCGCCTATGCTATCTGGATAATAGCGAATGGTTCTTTTTTGCACTTCAAATCCATTGTAGTTTGCCATACGCTCTTGTAATGTGGCGTAGGTTTGTATCGAAAGTAGTTTCTGAAAAATAGAGGCTTGATATCTTGATTGCACTACAGCTTTATGAAATTTCTTGCGGAAATCCTCCATCGTAATCCCAATGATGTTGCATAACGAAAGCGTATCGAAAGGTTTTACTTCGTTAGGTGTAACCATTAAATCGTAGGTAGGTTGGTTTTGCGCCAATACCTTGCCATTACGATCGGTAATTACACCACGGGCAGGATAAATGAACTTTTTACGGAGTGCATTGTTATTGGCATCTAGAAAATATTTGTCGCTGGCAACCTGTATATAGAAAAGCCTGCCCAACAAAGTTAGCGCAAGTAAAACGAATAAGCCTTGTATAATATATTTTCTATTAAACAGTTGGTCCATTAAGCCGATTTTCTATTATGGAAGATAAACTCTACCAATAACACAGTAAACAGTGTAAATACTACGCTTAATAAAGTTCTTCCTAAGGTATAAGTTAGCGATGTAAATTTAAAAGCTTCTAGGAAAAACAATACTACATGATGAACAAAAATACACAATACCGCATATAAAGAAAACCACCTAAAGCCCATATTTCCCAAAGAAGGCTCTGGTTCGTCTATAGCCTCTCTGTTTAAACTTACTGAGATGAAAAGAATTCTTACAAAAGCTAAGGCAATACAGGCACTGGTGTGTACGCCTAAAGTATCATAAAAAGTATCTAAGGTTAAACCTGTAATAAATGCAATTACGTAAAGTAAAAGATTGGGGATATGAAAAGGCAGTACTAAAATAAACAATACATATATGAAAGGTGTAGAGAGATTGTAAAATGCCATGTTGCGCAACAGAAAAATCTGTATAAACAAAAGTGCAATCCACCTGAAAATATTTATCAATATAGCTCTACTGTTCATTTTTAACTTCCGGTTGTAAAGATTTTACTTCTTCTGCAAATTTATCTTTAACTACATATACAAAGTGTAACGTACTAAAATTGTTAAACAGTGTAACTTCCAAAGTCATAAAGCTATCGCCGGTACTTACACTGGTATTGCTTACTCTACCTACCTCTATCCCTCTAGGAAAACCTCCCGAGCCAGAAGTGATAATGGTATCGCCAATTTTAACTTTGTAATGGTTAGGAATTTCCTTTACGTAGGCTTTGCGATAATCAAAATTATCATCGCCCCATACCAAACTGCCAAAGGCGTTGTCCTTTTTTAAAACTACGCTAATAAAAGTTTTCTGATTGAGTAGTGGGCGCACGGTTGCAAAGTTTTCTGACACGCTTTCTACAAATCCAACTACACCTTTAATAGGCGAAATTACTGCCATGTCTTTCACAATGCCATCTTTGCCGCCTTTGTTAATGGTCATCATGTTGTTGGTTAAGGTAACCGAGTTTTTGAATACCTTAGCTGCAATTAAAGTATATTGTTGGTGGTTAGTGGTGTCTTTTACTTTTGTAACTTGAGTGCTATCGATACCATTTATAGCTAGCAGTTGTGTTTTTAAGGCTGCATTTTCGGCCGCTAAGCTATCATTTACTTGTACCAAGTTTAGGTAACGTTTAATAACGTTTAACCGTTTGTAGGCTGTACCTACTAATTCGTTAGTAGAGCCAAAAGTAACGCTGCGTTGGTACATATTATTTCTAATTGTTAAAATAATGCCAACGGTAAAAAAGATGATAAAAAAGAAAAATGCGTTGTATCTACTAAGAAAAATCCAAAGGTTACGCATTTAAGTGTTAGGTTATAAGTAATACGTTGTAAGTTACAAGACTTAAAACTTATAACTCAAAACGTATAACTCGATTTATTGCATTAAGAATTTATAATTTCCAATGTTTTTCAAGGCGATACCTGTTCCGCGTACTACTGCACGTAAAGGATCTTCGGCCACATGAACAGGCAATTTAGTTTTTGCGGCCACACGTTTGTCTAAACCTCTTAACAAAGCACCACCACCAGTTAGGTAAATACCAGTTTGGTAAATATCAGCAGAAAGTTCTGGCGGAGTAATCTCCAAGGCCTTCAAAATCGCCTCCTCAATTTTAGAGATCGATTTATCTAAACAGTGTGCAATTTCAGTGTACGAAACAGTGATTTGCTTAGGTACACCAGTCATTAAATCTCTACCTTGAACTGCAAAATCAGCAGGTGGATCGCTCAGTTCTGGTAATGCCGCACCAACTTCAATTTTGATTTTCTCCGCAGTACGGTCACCAATCATGATGTTGTGCTGGCGACGGATGTAGTTCACAATGTCCGAGTCAAAGTTGTCTCCAGCAACGCGGATAGATTGATCGCAAACGATACCCGAAAGTGCAATTACCGCAATTTCGGTAGTACCACCGCCAATATCAATAATCATGTTACCCATGGGTTCTTCTACATCAATGCCAATACCTACAGCAGCGGCCATGGGCTCGTGTATCAAGTAAACTTCTTTTGCACCGGCAATTTCGGCACTATCTCTAACCGCACGTTTTTCTACCTCGGTAATACCAGAAGGAATACAGATTACCATTCTCAACGAAGGGAACATCCATCCTTTACCACCATTTAACATACGGATCATGCCTTTGATCATGGCTTCAGCAGCGTTAAAATCTGCAATTACTCCATCTTTCAAAGGTCTAACAGTTCTAATGTTATCGTGGGTTTTGCCCTCCATTTGCATCGCTTGGCGGCCAATGGCAATAATTTTATTTGTTTGTCTGTCGAAAGCCACAATAGAAGGCTCATCAACCACTACTTTATCGTTATGTATAATGAGGGTATTCGCAGTACCAAGGTCAATGGCAACTTCCTGCGTAAACCAGTTAAATAATCCCATGTAAGAGGTATGTTATTGTATGTATTAACAAAATGTATACTATCTAAATGTAAAATTAGACAAAATATTATATTAAGTTTCTTTTTTCTGTTTGAAAATCAAAACCAATATATCTAGCCCCACCTAACCTCCCCAAAGGGGAGGGACGTGAAATGCAGGCTAAGCATCTCGCTACTCTCTCCCTTTTGGGGAGAGATGCCGATAGGCAGAGAGGGGCCTAGTGCTTAAAATGTCTCACGCCAGTAGTTACCATGGCGATACCTTTTTCATTTGCTTTGGCTACAGAATCAGCATCTTTAATAGAGCCACCTGGTTGTAATACTGAAGTAATGCCAGCATCAGCAGCAATCTCCACACAATCAGGGAAAGGAAAGAAAGCATCAGAAGCCATGGCAGCGCCTTGTACGCTGAATCCAAAAGAAGCTGCTTTTTCAATCGCTTGCCTCAAGGCATCAACCCTAGAAGTTTGACCCACACCGCTTGCAATTAAAACATCATCCTTAACCAATACAATAGTATTAGATTTGGTGTGTTTTACAATTTTATTGGCGAAGTGCAAGTCTTTCAACTCTTGTGCGGTCGGTACTTTTTCGGTAACGGCTGTCATTTGCTCAGGACCTTCGATAATTAAATCTTTATCCTGCTCAATTACGCCGTTCAATAAAGTTTTGAATTGTTTTTTGTTCAATTCAACGTAATTGCGTTTTAAGATAACGCGGTTTTTCTTTGTTTTGAACAAATCTACAGCCGCTTGTTCATAGCTAGGAGCAATTAAAACCTCAAAAAACAAATTGTTAATTTCTTCAGCAGTTGCTAAATCAACTTCTCTATTGGTAATTAAAACACCACCAAATGCAGAAACTGGATCACAAGCCAAAGCATCTATCCAAGCTTGTTTAACGGTGCTTCTAGAAGCTACGCCACAAGCATTCGTGTGTTTCAAGATCGCAAAAGTAGGTTCTTCGAATTCGTCGATTAAACTCACGGCAGCATCTACGTCAACCAAGTTGTTGTAGCTTAATTCTTTTCCGTTCAATTTAGTGAACATCTCATCTAGGTTTCCGTAGAAAGTTCCTTTTTGGTGAGGGTTTTCTCCGTAACGTAAAGTTTGCGCAGTAGCAATGCTTTCTTTGAATACGTTTAACGGTTCTTCGTTGTTAAAATAGTTGAAGATAGCCGTATCATAGTGGGAAGAAGTATGGAAAGCTTTTTTAGCGAAAGCCTTGCGTTGTGCTAAAGTAGTAGCACCATCTTGCTCTTGTAATTGATTTAATAGTGTGGAGTAATCATCTTTCGAAGCAATAATTACTACATCGTTGAAGTTTTTAGCAGCAGCTCTAATTAATGAGATACCACCGATGTCGATTTTCTCGATAATCTCTTCGTCGGTTCCACCACCCTTAACGGTTTCTTCAAAGGGATATAAATCCACGATGACCAAATCAATTTCAGGAATTTCATATTGAGCAATTTGCTCTTGATCGCCAGCTAAATTTCTACGGTTTAAGATGCCTCCAAAAACTTTAGGATGTAAGGTTTTAACTCGCCCACCTAAAATAGAAGGGTAGCTCGTTAAATCTTCTACCGCAGTAACTGGTACGTTTAAGTCTTTGATAAACTGCTCGGTTCCACCGGTAGAAAATAAGGTTACACCCTGTTTGCCAAGGTACTCTACTAATGGTACTAAACCATCTTTATAATAAACTGAAATTAAGGCGTTTTTGATCTTTACTGACTGGCTCATTTTGAGGGGTTTGCTTTGAGCCGCAAAGGTATGAAAATGAGCTGATTTTTGGAGTGGCTTTTTTAAATAAAATTAGAGTTTACGCAAACCGTTTGTTTAGACTCTTAGATGATTGGTTTTTTGGAAGTTATTAAGTCGGAGAGTTTTGAGACCGCAAGTCCGAAAAGTTAGCGTTTGCCAAGATTAGTGGCTGGCTATACTTTTTAAAACCGAGAACTGAAAACTGCCTACTGATCCCTACTTCTTAATTTTCTTAATCAGCGTTTCTACTACCTTTGGGTAGTGTAAATGTTCTAATTGCTGACCTTTGAACTTGATCATCTCAAGGCTGTCGTCTTTTTCTATACGATATTTAGCTTGGTGAATAAACTCGCCTTCATCATAATTTTCGTTTACATAATGAATGGTAATGCCGCCTTCGGTATCTCCTGCTTCCATTACTGCTTTATGCACACGGTCGCCGTACATGCCCTTGCCGCCGTGTTTAGGTAAAAGGGCGGGATGGATGTTGATGATTCTGCCAGGATATTCTTTTAATAGATTTTGGGGGATGAGCCAAAGAAAACCTGCCAGTACAACAAGATCGATATCTAAGTTTTTCAGCAAGTCTAAAACTTCATCGGTTTGGTAAAACTCGTTTCTATCAAAAATATGAGAAGGAATTTCGAAGCTGTCGGCCCTTTGTAGTACGTATGATTCTGGGTTGTTGGTTAACACTAAGGCAACTTCTGCCTCTGTACTACGTTTAAAATGCTCCATTATCTTTTGGGCATTTGATCCTGATCCTGAAGCAAAAATGGCGATACGTTTCTTCACTGCGTTTCTGTGTTTTTTTCAAAAATAATATTTTAAGCCTTTTCGCACTAATTTTGAGCCAAAAAACCTTATTTAAATAAAAAATAATGCCAAACTGTAAATGTCGTGCTTCAAAAGCTTCGCGTTTAAATCATTAGATGAAAATATTTTTTTAAATCCATTTTGCATTTAAAAATATTACCTCTATATTTGCAGTCCGAAAATAAAACAGAGAAGACAATAAAAGGCTAAACAATGGCAAATCATAAATCAGCATTAAAAAGAATTAGAGCAAACGCTGCAAAACGTTTGCGTAACAGGTATCAAGCTAAAACTACACGTACTTTTATCAAAAGATTGCGTGCTGCTGAAGATAAAAAAACAGGATTAGAATTACTTCCTAAAGTTATCTCTATGTTAGATCGTTTAGCTAAAAAGAACGTTATCCACAAAAACAAAGCTTCAAACAATAAAGCAAAATTAACCAAGTTCGTTAACAACTTGAAATAATCGCTTTTTTTTAACGATATTTAGAACGGTATCATCGTAAGATGATGCCGTTTTTTTATTTAAAAAAAATAGCGATGAAAAAAATAACTCTCTTTCTGGCTGTCTTCCTGATAGGCGGTCTTGCTTTCGGCCAAACAAAATTTGAAATTTCTGGTAAATACAAAACTCCTGTAAATGGAATGATGAAGATTTCCTATGGCGACGGTAAATCGGATTTCATACCTATTGCAGATGGAAGCTTTAAATACAAAGGGAATGTAGAAGCTCCATATTATATAACCCTATTCGCTGAGTTAAAAAATATCCCATCAGAATTAAAGGCTGTAGGTGTAAGTTTTTTTGTTGATAATAAACCGACAGTGATAGAGTTGGATACGCTGACGAAAAAAACTACCAGATTTGATTATATAGATACAAAAGTAGTTTTCGTTCAAAGAAGTACTTTCCAAGATAAACTTGATTTGCTTAAAAAAGAATTAGTTGGTCTAAGCGCTTCTAAAGAGGAAGATAAAAAAAAGGCCGAAGAAATTGTTCTTGCCAATGTAGCAAAAAATAAATCTGAAAAAGAGCGAAGTATCCTTGTCAACTGGAATTCAAGATTTTTGTCAAAGGAAAAAATATTAGAGCTGTATAATGGATTTAGCGATGAAATTAAGGCATCGGCTTATGGCATCCAGATCAAGAATGCGGCGCTTACAAAGTACACGCTTAAAGTTGGAGACATGCTGCCATTGTTCTCTCAAAAAGACACTAAAGGGAAGGTTTTAAAAAGTTCCGACTTAAAAGGTAAATATGTATTGATCGATTTTTGGGCATCTTGGTGTGTTCCGTGTAGAGAAGAAAATCCAAATTTGGTAAATGCATTCTTTAAATTTAAAGATAAAAACTTTGATATCTTGGGGGTCTCACTGGATACCAAAAAAAGTAATTGGTTAGCAGCAATTACTGCAGATGGCCTAACTTGGAAGCATGTTTCTGACCTTAACGGTTGGGAGAATGAAGTTTCTCGAATGTTCAATATCAAATCGGTTCCTTCAAGTATACTAATCGACAAGGAGGGGAAGATCATTGCTTTAAATCTTAGAGGGGAGGAACTAGATAAAAAGCTTGCTGAAATTCTACTTTAAATAATTCTACACCTATGTCTATCTATGAAAACAAACTCGGTATTAAAGCTTGGGCAGAAGCCGACCGTCCGCGAGAAAAATTATTGCAACAAGGTAGACGACAGCTTACCGATGCAGAACTTATCGCCATCTTAATTGGTTCGGGCAGTAGAAATGAAACTGCAGTTGATTTAAGTAAGCGTATACTCAGCTCATGTCATAATGATTTACACAAGCTTGCACAGCTTGGAGTTAAAGAACTATCTAAGTTTAAAGGTATTGGCGAAGCCAAAGCTATTACCATTGTTGCGGCTTTAGAATTAGGAAGAAGAAGAAAGGATGCGGAGCCAGCAGAAGTTCAAAAAATAAATTCTTCTTTAGATGCTCATAGAACTATTAAAGCTGATTTGGCAGACTTGCCCCACGAAGAATTTTGGCTGTTACTGTTGAACAGAGCCAACATCGTTATTGGAAAGCATTTTGTAAGTAAGGGCGGACAAGCAGGAACGGTAGTAGATCCTAAGATGATTTTTAAAATCGCATTAGAACACGGAGCTGCTTCGGTGGTTTTGGCTCATAACCATCCCTCTGGTAGTTTAAAACCGAGTACCGCGGATGTGAGTATTACCAAAAAATTAATGGAATTAGGTAAAATGATGGAGATTGCTGTCCACGATCATTTAATTGTTTACAACGAGACTTTTTTAAGCCTTGCGGATGAAGGCTATGTTTAAGTTGATAAAGAAATCAGCACTCAGAATTTGCTTTCTGAGTGCTGATTGAAATACTCTAATTGTAACCAGGATTTGGTTTAAGTACACCGTTAGATAAGGTGATTTGTGTTGGAGGAATAGGTAATCTTCCTCGTTTCGAAATATCCCAATCCATTTGGTATGCATTAGCTGGGGTATTTGCTCCACCTGTTAGTGTAACTGGGCCGCCTAAACTACTGGTGCCATTGTAATATGGGCCAATTAAGCTAGAGGCATCAATCATCTGTTTGGCATAAGGTAGACCGTAGCGTAGCAAATCCCAATAACGAATGCCTTCACCTGCTAATTCTACTCTACGTTCGTGTCTGATGTTATCAATGGTTGCCACACGAGTTCCCAAGCCAACGCGGCCACGAACTCTGTTTAAATAAGCATCTGCTTTGGTTTGATCTACTCCAATATACAATTCAGAAGCCATTAATAATACATCAGAAAACCTAATGGCATGAAGATTTTGCCCCCAGTTGATGTCATTTAAGCCTGATGCGGTTTTGTATTCACTAGTAGTATTGTACTTGTTGTTGAAATAACCAGTATGTTGCCAGCCCTTGATTATGCCAGGTGCCACAGCGGTAGAATTTAATACCAATAGGGTAGCAGCTCTACGTGGATCTAAAATAGGGGTGGTTTCAAACGCTTGGTATAGCGACTCTGTTGGAATAGCGTTACTAAAACCGGCAGTATAAGGGTTGCCGTTTACACCTCTTGGGCCAAAATAAAGAACGTTGTAGTTTCCTTGTGCACGAAATTGATCGCTCGTGCTACCGGATATAGGTTGTGTGTTGCTATGTACAACCTCCCAAACAGATTCTATGCCCAGCTCGTTCGCTTTTCTCCAAATATCGCTGTACTGTCCAATAAGATCAAAACCTGCAGAAGGCGCAATGATTTCGTCAAGATAGGTGCGTACTGCGGCAGCATCAATTATCCTTGTTCCAGTATTTAAATCCGTGTTATAAACTCCTTTATTGAATAAGTAAACTCTGGCTAGTAATGCAGAAGCCGACCAATAAGTGGCACGACCTGAGTTGGCTTTCATGCTGGTTTTAGGTAAAACCGCCATGGCATCTATCAAATCTTTAGCAATTTGATTGAATACTTCTTGCGGCGGTGCCTGAGGTTGGTTGTATTCATCGGGAGCTTGCTGTTTTGTAATCAAAGGAACGTTTTCAAACCATTTAACCAAATCGAAGTAGAAATGTGCTCTTAAGAATTTAGCTTCTCCAGTAGTTAATGCTTTAAAGTTAGCACTGCTTTCTACACGGTCTATGTTGGCTAAATAGGTGTTTGCTCTGGCAATGCCTTGATAGTAGATATTCCAAACACTGCCGTAGGTGCCATCGTTTGGATTGAACGGGGCAGTTGCCGTTACTTTGAAGTTGTCAATGCCCTTTACGCCCACTGCATCCGAAGAGCTCCCTCCGCCAGAATAGGCATCGTCAGAAGCAGCTTCAGCCCAGCCTATTAATGGTGTATGGCCTTGGTTAATGTTTCCCCACTGTAAAACATGGTAAATGCCTGCCAACGCTTGTGTAGCCTGTAATTCTGTTTTAAAAAAGTTACTTTCCTCAATCTGAGAAGCTGGTGTAATTTCTAAGAATGACTTTTTACATCCGTTGGTAACAAGCAGTAAAGTTGCGGCTACCAAGAACCTTATATTTTTTTGTATATGTTGCATGATTAAATTCTTTGAAGGATTATAGCTTTACATTGATACCAAAACGGAATGTTCTAGCTTGTGGATAAACGCCTCTGTCAATACCTAATGATAATGGGCTACTTGCACCAATTTCTGGATCAAAACCCGTATAATTAGTAAGGGTAAAAGCGTTGTCTACGGCTACAAAAAACCTCAAACCATTTACACGTACTTTTTGTGTTAGTAGTTGAGGTAAAGTGTACCCTAATTGAATGTTTTTTACCCGAACAAAGCTGCCATCTTCTAATAAAAGATTAGAGACTGTTGCGTAATTTCGGTTTGGATCTGTGCTTACAAAACGAGGGTATTTTGCGTCTGTATTGTTCGGCGACCAGTAATCTAACCTGGTTGCTGGCATGTTCGAAACTGTTTTGTCAAACCTGTAGTTGCCATTAAATACTTTGTGACCAAACATACCAATACCGAAAACACTCAAATCAAAGTTTTTGTAATTTACATTGATGGTTAAGCCTGAGATGTATTTCGGGTTTGGATCGCCAATGTTGGTACGGTCATTATCATTGATTACCCCATCGCCATTGGTGTCTATAAACTTCAAATCTCCTGGCTTAGCATTAGGTTGGATTTTGGTTACTGCACCAGAATTTGGATTGGTAAATGTGTAAGCATCTACTTCGGCCTGCGATTGGAAAATGCCTGAGGTCCTTTGTCCCCAGAAATAACCGATAGGTTGTCCTACAGACATACGGGTAATGCTCCCCATGCTGATATATGCAGCACCGGCCAATGCTTTGGCAGTGTTGTTAATTTGGGTAACTTCGTTTTTGTTATGCGAAATGTTAAATGAAACGCCTAAACTCCAGTCTTTTCCAAATTTTTCATTGTAGTTAATCCCTAATTCTATCCCTTTGTTTTGTACGTTGCCACCATTTACAAATGGAGCGCTGTAACCTACACTGGCTAAAATGTTCGGGCGGATCAATAAATCTTTAGTGGTCTTCTTGTAGTAATCGGCAGATACCGATAGCTTGTCTTTAAAGAAGTTGATGTCTAAACCAAAGTTAGTTTGCTCGCTCGTTTCCCATTTAAGATCCGGATTTGATATTGCTCCCAGAGAGGCTCCACTGTAAAGATATTCAGCTCCCGTACCGTTCACAAAAGTATAACCATTGTTGGCGGTGTTGATGGTAGATGCCCAAGGAAATGAGCTTCCTAAGTTTTCGTTACCATTTTGCCCCCACGACGCACGAAGTTTTAAAAATGAAATTGTATTGACATCGAAGAAAGATTCTTTAGAAACTACCCATCCACCGGAGATAGAAGGGAAGGTTGCATAAGGATTATTTCTTCCAAAGCGAGAAGAACCATCACGGCGAATGATACCCGAAAGTAAATATTTATCATCATAGCTATAGGCAAACCTACCAAAGTAAGATGCCAATGTTCTACGGTCTGCACCGCCACCGTTTACACTCGAAGTAATATCGGTAGCTACATCGATGTAAGCCAAATCGGGATTGATAGGCGAATTATCATTTCTAGCACCGCTTAGGTTTTGAGTAAAATATTTGTACGCCGATTGTCCTGCAATCAATTGGACGTTGTGTTTCTTAACATCAAGGCCATAACTTAAAACATTTTCTACTTGCCAAGTATTGGTGCGATAGAAGTTGCTGCTAACTCTTGAGAATGTTTGGTTAGAAGTAGGTAGTAAATAATAAATAGGCGTGTAGCTATTTACGTTCTCGTTCGCTAAATCCATCCCGTAACTAGATCTAAATTTCAGGTTCTTCAAAATGCTAAGTTCAGCATAAACATTGCCTAGTAATTTGTCTATTTTGCGATTGCCGTTGATGATGGCGATTTGTGCTAAAGGATTTGCAAAAGTTGCCTCTGGAGAAATACCAAAAATGCCATTTGCATCACGAACTGCGTTTGCGTTGTAATTAGCTAATTTTGTTGGGTCAGTTTCATAAAGCGGCGTAATAGGGTCAATGCTGATTGCATTCCCTAAAACGTGTCCACCTTGATCGCCGTTGTCAAAAATTGCTCTTCTATCAGTATTGATATAGTTTAAGTTAGTTCCAATTTTTAGAAAGTTGGTAATTTTTTGGTCTACATTTAATCTAAAAGTGTAACGTGTAAATTCAGAGTTTTTTCCGCCAATAACACCTTCTTGCCCAAAATAAGAGAACTTAGCTAGGTAAGTAGATTTGTCGTTGCCTCCAGAAGCCGATACTTGATGGTCAAATATGGGTACATTGCTTTGAAATAACGCATCTTGCCAGTTAGTTCCTTCGCCAAGTGCAGATGGGTTTGGATAGGGTAACGCATTGGCTGGGTTTGCATTAGTTGCACCGACATTCATCATTTCTGCGTACTGAGTAGCATTTAGCACATCTAGTTTGCGCCAGGTGTTTTGCACTCCGTAATAGCCATCATAACTTAATTGTGGCTTACCTGCAACCCCTTTTTTAGTGGTAATTAAAATTACGCCATTGGCACCTCTGGCTCCATAAATTGCCGAAGAAGCAGCATCTTTTAATACATCCATACGCTCTATGTCGCCGGGGTTTAGGTATTCGATGGTACTTACCGGAAATCCATCCACAATGAAAAGTGGGTCTGGACTATTGTTCGTTCCTGTACCTCTAATTCTGATCATTGGTTTGTCTCCAGGTTGTCCGTTTTGGTTAAGCACCAGCACGCCCGGCGCATTTCCCTGAAGCGCCTGCTCTACACGGGTAATCGACAGTTTTTCGATGGTTTTGCTTTGAACCGAAGAAATTGCCGTAGTTAGATTTTGTTTCTTTTCACTACCATAACCTACTACAACAATTTCTTGTAGGGCAGATGCCGAAGCCCTTAAAATAATCTCTAAACTAGAAGGTGTAGCCTCGGTAATTTGAATTTCTTTGGTAATAAAACCTAGATAGCTAACCACTAAAGTATGGCCAGCTGTTAACTGCTTTAATGTAACTTCTCCATTAAGATCAGTACTATAGTTCTTGCCAGTTTCTTTAATCTTGATGTTGGCACCTGGTAAAGCTAGTCTTGTGGTATCCAAAACCTTTACTTTTACATCGATAAAAGCTTGAGCTAAAACATTGTTGTTAACAGCCCTAATTTTTGGCTGTATAACAATGGTCTTTTTAGCGATGGTGTAGGTGTATGGCAGTTCTTTTAGTAAAGTTGATAACGCCTCGTCAATGCTTGCCGATTTGATATTTACGCTTACATTGAGTTGATTAATATCGTCTCCTTTCCAAAAGAAACTATAGCCGCTTTGTTTTTCTATATCAGAAAATACGGTGGTAATAGGCTTGTTCTTAGCAGTAAGCGATATGAATTGTGCATATCCTTTGGCTGATACCTGTAAACAGGCAATGGTCATCAATAATGTTGTGATTTTCATTGCTTTAAGTAGTGTTTTTGGGATTGCAAACTGTTTAAAAACAGTTTTAACACCTAAGTTTAAAATCATACTTTTGTTATGTTATTTGGTTTTACGAATTAATTAGATTTACTGTTTGATAATTTTGGGCCAGATAATTTTTGCCGGGAGTGTTGGAGCACTTCCGGTTTTTTATTTTTTCGGCTACTGAGGTTGGTATTACTTTCTTTCCATTTCTCCTTTCTCCGTTTAAATTAATAACCTGTTTTATGGCGTTACAATTAGCTTTCTTTTGCCGTTTGCATTTATTTTATCATCTATTTTAAAGTGTACTTGTCCAAGTTGTAATACTTTCAGCACTTCGCTTAAGGTGTAATTCCTATCTATCTTCCCAAAAAAGTGTTCGTCCGGGATTTTCCCATCATAAACGACCTCAATTGGATACCATCTTTCTAGCTGTTTCATTAAGCTGATGATGTCGGTATTGTCGAACTTGAAGAGACCATTTTTCCAAGCAATAGCTTTTTCTACATCAGCCTCTGAGATATTGATCGTTTCGTTTTCTAATGGGGTAATTGCTTGTTGTCCAGGTTGTAAAAGTTTTGATTGCTTGTTTCGTGAAATTCGTATGCTGCCTTCTACCAAGGTAGTTTGATATTGCTTTTGGTCGCCATAGGCATTGATATTGAACTGTGTTCCCAATACTTCAATTTTCTGCTGGCCTGTGCTAACTCTAAATGGAATTTTTCCTTTCCTGTTTTTAAGTTTAGCTACTTCAAAGTAGGTTTCTCCTGTGGTGCTAACCTCCCTCACATTGCCGCTAAACTGGCTTGGGAAAGTGATCGACGAAGCTGCGTTAAGCCAAACTTTAGTGCCATCGCTCAGTATCACTTGAAATTGGCCGCCAATGGGTGTGCTGATGGTGTTTAGTTGGCTTTCGGGCACTTCACTATTATTTTTGGTAGAGCCTCTATAGCTTAACATTCCACTATTCATTTTGATAATGGTTGTATTTCCTTGTGTAGCTATTTGTCCATCGGGTTTATCTTCCAATACAATTTGTCTTCCGTCAGATAAAGTCAAGATTGCCTTGTCTCCTCCTGGTGCTACGTCAGCTGTTAATGCCAATTGGACTTCTTCTTTTTCTAGTTTCGATGATGGTCTAAATAAAGCTATTCCGGCAATCAATAACAGAACTGCGGCTGCTGCCGAAGCGTAGCTTGCCCAATGTAAGCGGCGTTTTTTAGGTTGCTCGGCAGTAAGCTGGTCAAGCTGATTAAAGAGCCGTTGTTTGCTTATTTGTTTTTGAGCATCAGTTAAATCAGGTGTAATTTCATCCTCAAAAGAATTGTACCAAGCATCAAGCTCTTCCATTTCTGAGGGCGTTGCAATACCTTGCTCAAATCGATCGAGGAGAAATAGTATTCGGTTTTTTTGTACATCCATTTCAAATACAAATAACTTAACTAGCTAAAAGGTGCTAGTCAAAATGAAAAAAAATAAAAATTGTGTAGTAACGCTGATTAAAGCACAAGTAGGACACATAAAATGATCAATAGATCTGGGCTGTGATGCTTGAAATTGGCTTTTAAAATATTGGTGGCTTTGGTAATGTGTTTTTTTACCGTGCTCACCGAAATCCCCAATTGATCGGAAATATCTTTGTGGGAAAGATGTTGATAGCGACTTAACAGAAAAACTTGCTTGCATTTTTCTGGCATCTGTGCTGTTGCAGCCATAATTAATGCATTCAATTCCTTTTTTTGGAAGACTTCGTCTGGCGCAGGAACAAGGATTTTTTGTACATTCAGCTCTCTATCTAAATAAGACTGATGAACTTGTTGAGAACGGTAATGGTTATAAATTTTATACTTAACCGCTGTTTTTAAGTAGGCTTCTAAAGAGGAATTTAACTGAAGTTCGTTTCTTCGAACAAATAGATCTACAAAAATCTCTTGTACAATTTCTTCGGAGGTGGCTAAGCACTTTAAGCGTTTGTAGCAGGTATGAATCAACATTTCCCAATAACGATCATAAAGCACGGCAAATGCTTTGCGGTCGTCATCGTTACAGATACGCGAGAGTAAAAGTTCATCGCTAACAGAAGATAGTTCCCTGTCGTTCATATTTGGCCAAAAGTAGGCTAAGATAATAAACTTATTGTGATTAAATGATGAACTTTAGGTTGCCTTTAAGCTTAAAAATACTTTCTTTTTGTGCTTTTTTGTTTTCTTTTGCTTCCTTATTGATCTGTTTTTTATTTGATTATGAACTAGTTAAGATATTTGTGCACTGGTGTTCATATATAAATAACATTGGTTGTTATCAGAATTAAGTTCGAATTTTTACTTTTGACAATAATCATTACATCAAATCAAATAAAGATGAAAAAAATCGTAGCTATCCTTTGGCTAGTTGTTGCTGGCTTTCAAGTTCAAGCCCAAAAAAACCAAGCTATTAATGTAATTACCTACAATATTAGGTATGCTACCGAAAAAGATGGTGCACATGCATGGTCAAAAAGAAAAGATAATGTTAAAGCATTAGTGAAATTCCATGATACAGACATTTTATGTACACAAGAAGCTTTGGAAGAGCAATATGATTTTATCCTAGAAAATTCTGATTTCGAAGCGGTAGGTGCTGGTAGAGATGATGGCAAGCGCAAGGGCGAATTTTCTCCAATCTACTACAATAAAAATAGGTTCAATAAAAAAGATGGCGGTGTTTTTTGGTTATCGCAAACACCAGATGTACCAAGTAAAGGTTGGGATGCGATGTTTAATCGTGTGTGTACTTGGGTGAGACTTTATGATAAATTGAATAAAAAAGAGTTTTTAGTTTTCAATACACATTATGATCACGTAGGCGTACAGGCAAGAATAGAATCAGCTAAGTTAATCAAACAAAAAATTCAAGAGATTGCGCCTAAACTTCCAGTAATTTACACTGGCGATTTAAACGTAACCCCAGAAACTGATGCTATTGCCACCATTAAATCTTTTTTGAGTGATAGTAAAGAGGTTTCTGTTGAGCCTCCTTATGGTCCAGAGGGAACTTTCAACGGCTTCGATTTTAATAGCCCGCTTAAAAATAGGATTGATTACATCTTTGTAAACAAAGGCTTTAAAGTGCAGAAATATGGTGTGCTTACAGATAGTAAAGATCAAAAGTATTTTTCAGACCATTTGCCCGTTTTCGCAAAATTGTTGTTTTAGGTGCTTGTGTGTTTAAAAACGCACAACTTAGGCTTAAAACTTTCTGCTTTCCTTATATAATAATATCTTTGCGTTTTATTTTGCATGGGGTATGTTTGGGCATTGGTCTCAAATCTCATATCTCATATCTCAAATCTAAATAAATGAAGATATCATATAGCTGGCTTAAACAAATATTAAAAACGGATAAAACTCCTCAAGAACTTTCGTTAATCTTAACCAACATTGGTTTAGAGGTAGAAAGCTTAGAGAAAGTGCAAACCATTCCGGGCGGATTAGAAGGCCTGGTAATTGGATATGTCGAAGAGCGAGTACAGCACCCTAATGCAGATAGGTTAAGCGTAACCAAAGTAAATGTTGGTGCGCCAGAGTTGCTACAAATTGTTTGTGGTGCGCCAAATGTGGCTGCTGGACAAAAAGTGGTGGTTGCTGTGGTGGGTACTACGGTTCATCCAAATGAAGGCGAGCCTTTTAAAATCAATAAATCTAAAATTAGAGGCGAAGTTTCTGAAGGGATGATTTGTGCCGAAGATGAAATTGGTTTAGGTGGTTCTCATGCCGGCATTATGGTATTGCCAGAAGATGCACCTTTGGGTCTGGAGGCTAAAAAGTATTTCAATGTAGATGATGATTATCTTTTTGAAATTGGCTTAACGCCAAACCGTGCAGATGCAGCTTCTCACTTGGGTGTAGCTAGAGATTTAGCCGCTTATCTGCGTACTAGCTACGAATTGCCTGATGTAAGTGCGTTCAAAACTGATCCCGATAGCTATCGGGACGACAACTTAACCATCGCAGTTGAAGTAGAAGCTACAGATGCTTGTTCACGTTATAGCAGCGTTAGCATCAGTGGCGTTACGGTAAAGCCATCTCCAGATTGGTTAAAAGATAAATTGAAGGTAATTGGCGTTCGTCCAATTAACAATATTGTAGATGTAACCAATTACGTATTGCACGAGTTGGGGCAACCTTTGCATGCTTTTGATGCAGACCAAATTGCCGGAAATAAAATCATTGTTAAGACGTGTGCTGAAGGTACGCCGTTTGTAACTTTAGATGAAGTAGAACGCAAGCTTTCTGCCGAAGATCTGATGATTTGTGATGCAGAAAAGCCTTTGTGTATTGCAGGGGTTTTCGGTGGGATTGGTTCGGGTGTAACTGAACAAACCACAAATGTATTTTTAGAAAGTGCATATTTTAATGCGGTTTCAGTACGTAAAACGTCAAAAAGACACGGCTTAAAAACAGATGCTTCTTTCCGTTTTGAACGCGGTACAGATCCAGAAATTACCATTTTGGCCTTGCAAAGAGCTGCTCTGTTAATCAAAGAAGTTGCCGGTGGCGAAATCTCTTCATCAGTTTCTGATATTTATCCAACAAAGGCGCAACCATTTGAAGTTCCAGTTAAATATCAAAACATTGTTGATTTAATTGGTAAGGACATTCCGGCTACAGAAATTAAAGAAATCATTACTTCCCTTGGCATCAGCATTGCTAAAGAAAATCCCGAAGGGTTGGATTTATTAGTGCCTGCTTATAAAGTAGATGTAACTCGTGAGTGTGATATTACTGAAGAGGTGTTACGTATCTATGGTTACGATAACATCGAAATTCCATCGAAAGTAAATGCTTCGTTGGCCTATACAGTTAAGCCAAATAAAGAAAATATCCAAAATTTGGTAGCTGACATGCTCACAGCAAATGGTTTTGTAGAAATCTGGTGCAACTCGTTAACGCGTTTGGCTTACTCTAAAAAAGAAGAAGAGGCAGTTCAGGTTTTAAATCCGCTGAGTTCTGATTTGAATGCGATGCGCCAAAGTTTGTTGCAACCGGCTTTAGAAAGTGTGGCTTACAACATCAACCGTAAAAACTCAGATATCAAATTTTACGAGTTTGGTAAAACCTACCACTTAATTGAGGGTAAATATGTAGAGCGCCCCCGTTTGCTAATCGTATTAAGTGGAGCTAAACAGAGCGAACAATGGAACCACCAATCTACCCCATCAACTTTTTATAACTTAAAAGCGGCGGTAGATGCAGTAGTAAAACGCTTAGGTCTTTCGAGTTTTCAAACTGCTGAACTGACAGAAGAGAGCGTTCAGAATTTCGCCTATGGCTTAAAATACTTTAGGGGCGATAAAACCTTAGTAAGTTTTGGTGCAGTAACCCAAGCTGATAAAAAAGCTGCAGGTTTAAAGCAAGATATTTTCTATGCTGATTTTGATTGGGCTTTTGTGTTGGATGCGTTGAAGAAAAACAAAATCATCAACAAAGAAGTGCCAAAATACCCTGCAGTAAGGAGAGATTTGTCTTTATTGGTAGATCAGGCGGTAACTTTTGATGAACTAAAAACTATCGCTTTCAAATCTGAAAAGAAATTAGTTAAAAATGTGCAGGTATTTGATGTTTACCAAGGCGATAAATTGCCTGAAGGTAAAAAATCTTATGCATTAAACTTCACTTTACAAGACGAAGAGCAAACTCTTACTGATAAGCAGATAGATAGCATTATGCAAAAGATTATTACTAACTTAGCGGAAACTGCAAAGGCAGAAATAAGATAAAATAAGTAAAAATTGTTACGAGTTTCGTGTTATGAGTTACTAGACTAAAAACCTGATAACTCACAACTCACAACTCAAAACCCATAACTGTAGAAATGGCTGCCGTAGCTGATCAACTTAATAGTGTAATGCAAAAAACTGCTCGATTAATAGAGTTGTGCAGTGCTTTACAGGAAGAAAATGAATTGTTAAAGGCCGAAAATCAGCAACAAAAGAAAGCTTTGGATAGTGCTAAAAGCACTCATTTAGAGTTAGATGAAAAGATAAGGGTACTCAAATTAGCAAAGAGTATTGAAGGAACAAGTGAAAAGACACTTGATATAAAGCAAAAAATTAACGAATTTGTGCGTGAAATTGATAAGTGTGTGACTTTGCTTAAAAAATAAGCAAGCAAGATTAATTGAAACAAAGCTAAAAAATGGGAGAAATCTCGATTAAAATAACTATCGCCGACCGCATTTACCCTCTAAAGGTAAGTATGGAAGAAGAGGAAATTGTGAGACGGGCGGCAAAGATTATCAACGAGCGTATAAAAGATTATCAAGAAAATTATGCGGTTAGAGATAAGCAAGACTTGTTGTCGATGGCAGTTTTACACTATGCAACCGCTGTATTAAAAGCAGAGCATAAGGTACAGCACCAGGATACCACAGTGGCTGATAAAGTTGAGGAGTTAGATAGTTTATTGAACGGGTTTTTTTCTAAATAAAATGTTCTTTATGCCTTTTTGAAAATCAAAGAGGTTTTCTATAGCTATAAATTTGGCCGTGGCTAAATTTTTATGTTTCTTTTAATTGGTGCAGTTGCACGCTTGAAGCATAATGATTTAGTAACGGCTTTTTTTATATGGAACTACGATGGCTAGTAAGGTCATCAAAATTAAAACAAACAACAGATAAATGGAACCATCGTTTACGATAGCTCCATTACAATTAAAACAAACAACAGATAAATGGAAATATTAGGAATAGTAGGATGCGTGCTTGCCAGCTTAGTTGTTGGTATAGTAATTGGCAGATACCTGCTGCGTAACCTGTTGAAACAGCAGGAAATTGCAGCACAGACGAAAGCGAAGAAGATTTTAAAAGAGGCAGAAAATAATGCCGAGATTTTAAAAAAGAATAAATTATTAGAAGCTAAAGAGAAGTTCTTACAATTAAAAGCAGAGCATGAACAGCAAGTTCAGACTAGAAATAGTGAGGTTGCTCAACGCGAAAATAGCATTAAACAAAAAGAACAATCTTTAAACTCTAAACTAGAGAATGCAAATAGAAAAGAGCAAGATTTAGATAAGCAAAAAGAGAATTTAGAAAAACAAACTGCTTTGGCTGTTAAAAAACAGGAGGAAGTAGATGCCATTAAAAATCAACACGTACAGCAGTTGGAAACTATTGCCGGCTTAAGCGCCGAAGAAGCTAAAAACCAATTGGTAGAAAACATGAAGGCAGAAGCTCGTTCGCAAGCTTTAATGCAAGTAAAAGACATTGTTGATGAAGCTAAACTAACGGCTAGTAAAGAAGCAAAGAAAGTAGTGATCCAAACTATTCAGCGTACGGCAGCAGAAGCAGCAATTGAAAATTCGGTTTCTATTTTTCATATCGATAACGATGAAATTAAAGGACGTGTAATTGGTAGAGAAGGCCGTAACATACGTGCCTTAGAAGCGGCAACAGGTATTGAAATTATTGTTGACGATACCCCTGAAGCTATTATCCTTTCGGGTTTCGATCCAGTAAGAAGAGAGATTGCTCGTTTGGCTTTACACCGTTTGGTAACCGACGGTCGTATTCACCCAGCCCGTATCGAAGAGATTGTGGCGAAAACCAAAAAACAGATCGAAGACGAAATTATTGAAATTGGAGAACGTACGGTAATCGATTTGGGAATCCATGGTTTACACCCAGAGTTAATCAGAATGGTTGGGCGTATGCGTTACCGTTCTTCTTACGGACAAAACTTATTGCACCACTCTCGTGAAGTAGCTAATTTCTGTGCTACTATGGCTGCAGAGCTTGGCTTAAATGCAAAGTTGGCAAAACGTGCAGGTCTATTGCACGATATTGGTAAGGTGCCTGATGATAACCCTGAATTACCACACGCAATTTTGGGTATGCAGTTGGCAGAGAAATATAAAGAGCATCCAGAAGTTTGTAATGCCATTGGTGCCCACCATGATGAAATCGAGATGACTTCCATGATTTCGCCAATTATCCAAGCTTGTGACTCGATTTCAGGCGCCCGTCCGGGTGCTCGTAGAGAGGTAGTAGAAAGCTATATCAAACGTTTGAAAGAGCTAGAAGAACTGGCGTTATCTTATCCAGGTGTAGAAAAAACTTTTGCTATCCAAGCAGGTAGAGAGTTACGTGTAGTGGTAGAAAGCGAAAGAGTAACCGATCAGCAAGCAGAGTTGCTAGCTGCAGATATTTCTAACCGTATCCAAACCGAAATGACTTATCCAGGTCAAATTAAGGTAACGGTAATTAGAGAAACCCGTTCGGTAGCATTTGCGAAGTAATTTTTGTGATTACACTGATTTAAAGATTACACCGATTTGGGTGTGCGTTAATATGACCGTCATTTCGACGACGAAGGAGGAGAAATCTGTAGGTACAGCTAACTTATAGATTTCTCTCCCGAAAATCGGGATCTAAATGACGGTTTCTTTTTTGAACGCTCTTTTCTTATTTTTACAATATAAGAAATTGACAAAGCCTTAAGGTCACAAAGAAAATATCTTTGTGTTCTTCGTGTCTTTGTGGTTAATTAAAAATAACCAATATGGAACAAACAGAAAGAAAGCCAGTAGATATCTTATTCGATAAATACGCAGAGAGCCATCAAGATGGAACAAACAAACTTATCCATTGGATTTGCGTACCACTGATTGTTTTTAGTTTATTAGGCCTAGTTTGGCAAATTCCTTTTCCGCAATTAGCTTTCTTAGGGCAATACCAAACTTTCTTTAATTGGGCTTCCTTTTTACTTGCTTTTTCATTGTACTATTATTTTACCTTATCGCCAGTTTTATTCTTCTTGATGATTTGGGTAGTGGGAGCGATGAGCTTTGTGATTGTAAAAATAGAACAGGCTGTGGGCTTAGGTAGTGGCACAGCTTATGGCATTTATGCAGTGATATTCGTACTCGCTTGGGTGGGTCAATTCATCGGTCATAAGATAGAAGGTAAAAAACCTTCATTTTTAGAAGATGTTAAGTTTTTGTTAATTGGCCCAATTTGGTTATTACACTTTATATGCAAGAAAATTGGCTTAAAATATTAATTTAAACGCTCTCCAAAAGCCATATCGGTTGCGTTTAACAATTTGTTAACCTACTGGTAAACGAATGGTAATTTCAAGCTAACATGAAGCTAACATTGTGATAATAGTTTTGCCCTAATTAAAAATAAGGCAAATTGAAATCACAATTAACTCTAAAGAAAACACTACTAACCATCCTATTCGCGTTAGGCAGTGTACTTGTTTTCGCTCAGGGAACAGGAAAAATTGCAGGAACGGTAACGGACGCTAAAACTGGCGAAACGCTAATTGGTGTTTCTGTAAAAATTGCAGGAACTAATAAGGGCGTAGGTACAGATGTTGAGGGTAAGTACGTATTAGGCGGCTTGGCTTCTGGCAAATACCAGATAGACGTTTCTTATGTTAGTTATGCTACAAAAAAAATAACTGAGGTAGAAGTAAAGTCCGGTTCGGTAACCAGTTTAAATATTGCGTTAGATGAATCATCATCGCAGACTTTGCAACAGGTTGTAATTACCGGGAACTATAAGCAAGAATCGGTAAATTCTTTATTACTTCAGCAAAAAAATAGTGTTAGAATTTCAAGTGGAATATCTGCTGAAATAATCAAAAGATCACCTGATAGAAATACTTCAGAAGTTTTAAAACGTGTAAGTGGTGCAAGTATTCAGAACAATAAATTTGTTGTAATTAGAGGGTTAGCGGATAGGTATAATACTTCGATGCTTAATAATTCTTTACTGCCTTCAACAGAGCCAGACAAAAAGGCATTTTCTTTTGATATTATTCCTTCTAACCTAATCGATAATTTGGTTATTCATAAAACTGCTTCTCCAGATCTTCCTGGAGATTTTGCTGGAGGTATTGTGCAGGTAATTACCAAAGATGTTCCAGATCAGAGTTTTTTAAATTTCACGACAAGTTTCGGATACAATACCCAATCAACTTTCGAAGATTTTTTGGGAAACGAAAGAGGTAAATATGATTATTTAAGTTTTACTGATAATAGTAGGAAATTGCCATCGACATTCCCTGGTTCGTTTCAAGAGTATAACCCATTAACTGCGGCTCAAAAAGCTGAGTTTTCGAAACAATTGCCAAACCCTTATGCCGAACAAACCTACATTGCTATTCCTTCGCAAAATCATCAAATTAATTACGGTAATAGAACAGATTTCAAAAATGGTGGCTCATTAGGAAGTGTTATTTCTCTTTCTTACAGAAATGGACAAAATATTAATCCTGTTCAGCGTAACGATTATCAAAATGATTTTAGAGATATCTATTATGATTATAATGATACTCAATATACATTTAATACAAGTGTGGGTGTATTGGCTAATGTTACTTATAAGCAAGGTAAGACTAAATTAAGCTTTAAGAACTTATTCAATAATGTATTAGATGAAACTTATGTAGACAGAAATGGTTTCAATACCAATATTGATGCCAATCTTCGGTTTAATAATAATGATCTTACCAAGAAAGCTATTTATAATACACAGTTAGAAGGTGATCATCAGTTTGGTAAGGCAGATCAAAAAATCAACTGGAATTTAAGCTATTCGTTAATCAAAAGAGATCAGCCAGATTTAAGATCAATTTATTATAGACAAGTTGGTGATGAAAATTCATCTGAATATAATTTGGTAGATAGAAATAGCCGTAGGTTTTTCTCGTCATTGAAAGAAGATAATTTTTCTGCACAAGCTAACTATACACTTCCATTTAATTTCCTATCAAAGAAAAGTACTTTTAAAACCGGATTTTTAAGTATGTATAAAACTAGGGATTTTAGTGCAAGAATTTTTAACTATCTTTTTAACTCAACTGGATCAGCGAGTATGGATAATTATCTGTTGAGTTTACCAAAAGGATCAATCTTTGCTTCCGAAAATATCAGCTCGACAGGTGGCTTTATCTTAACCGACTTTACAAGTAATACAGATTCTTACGAGGCTCAATCATTATTAAATGCTGGTTATTTGATGCTAGATAATAAGTTTAGTGAGAAATCAAGATTAGTATGGGGTGTTAGGGTAGAAAATTATTATCAAAATATAGATTACATGGACTTGAGTGGAACTAATAGGAGTTTCGATCAAACTTTCACAGATATTTTGCCTTCCGCGAATTACACTTATTCAATTACTGATAAAAGTAATTTCCGAGCTTCCGTTTCTAGGACGGTATCTAGACCTGAATTAAGAGAATTGGCTCCATTTGCATTTTATGATTTCGTGGCTCAGACGTCAACTTTAGGTAACCCTATGTTAGAGAGGGGGACCATTAATAATGCTGATTTAAGGTATGAAATTTATCCAAAAGCCGGAGAGGCGGTTACATTTTCAGTGTTTTACAAAGACTTTAATAACGCAATAGAGCAAACCTTAGATGAAGGAGGAACACCAGAGCGTAGGCAGATAAACTTTACTAATATAAGTAAAGCCTCTTCGTATGGTGCAGAGGTTGACTTTAGGAAGAGATTAGATGCGTTGGGTGGTAATTTCTTTAAAGATTTAACAGCTTTTGCCAATGTAAGTTATATTCATTCTGAGGTAAAACTTAATGCTTTAGGTTTGGATGCAAGGCCTCTACAAGGACAATCGCCTTACCTAATTAATGCAGGTTTACAATATGCAAATGAAAAGAGCGGAGTTTCTTTAACAGCCTTATATAATAGAATTGGAGAGCGTATAGCTTTTGTAGGAAATTCTCAAATCCCAAATATTTGGGAAAATTCAAGAAATGTAATCGACTTTCAGATCAGTAAAAAACTATTTAAAAATAAGGCAGAGTTAAAGCTAAATATTGGTGATGTATTAAACCAAAATAGCATATTCTATCTAAATATGGATGATAAAAATGGCTATAACTCTAATGTAGACAAGCAGTACATCTCAACCAGTTTCGGGACAAATTTTACTCTAGGATTCAGCTATAACTTTTCATTGACGAAATAACTTTTTAGGTTGAATGTAAGTTAAGAAAATCTTAATGTGCTGATAATCTTAATATAATATTGAGAATATACTTTTACAAAAAAATAAAATTATGAAAATAAAAAAATCTTTTTTAGCAGTATTCATTGCTGCAATTTCTTTTACTGCTTGTAAAAAGGACGATAATGGTGGTGATGAGACAGGCACGATCGAAATTACCAATGGTGGAAATCTAACAGGTACTTTTAAAAAAGACCAACACGTTATTGTAAGGAAAGGTACAATTACCCTAACTGGATATACTTATTTTGAAGAAGGTTCGTCGCTAACAATAGAGCCAGGAACAATTGTAAAATCTAGTACAAGCAATAAAGGTGCTTTGATTATGGAAAGAGGTTCTAAAATAATGGCAGAAGGTACTGCTCAATCTCCAATAGTGTTCACCTCTGGCAGACCGGTGGGTGAAAGACAGCCTGGTGATTGGGGTGGAATTATTCTCTTAGGTAAAGCTACTGTAAATGCAACCAATCCAACTATTGAAGGTGGTGTAGGTAGACAATACGGTGGTAACGTAGATAATGATAATTCAGGTAGTTTGAAATATATTAGAATAGAATTTGCTGGTATTGCCGCTGAACTTAATTCTGAAATTAATGGTTTGACGTTAGGAGGAGTGGGTTCTGGTACTACTTTAGAACACATCATGGTAGCTTATGGTAACGATGATGCTTTTGAATTCTTTGGTGGTACTGTTAATGCGAAGTATCTAGTTGCTTATGCTACGGCTGATGATGATTTCGATTTCGATTTTGGTTATAGAGGTAAAATTCAGTTTGCCGTTTCTTTAAGAGATCCTGAGTTTGTAGACGGTGGAGATGCTGGAAACGGTATTGAGTGCGATAACAACGCAAATGGTTCTGATGCAACACCTAGAACTAGACCAAACCTTTCCAACTTTACAATTTTAGGTCCAAATGGAGCTGCAAATACTGCGGCAAACCATAATTTTGCAAATAGATTTAGAAGAAATACTGCTTTTGTTCTTAACAATTCGATTTTGTTAGGTCATCCAGATGGAGGTTTATCTTTAGAGTCTAATGGTACTTACAATGCATTCATTGATGGTACTTCTCAATTCAAAAACAATATTCTTTATGCTTTAGCAGCTCCTTTTAAAATGGGAAGTGATGTAACTGTTGCTGGTGCTTCTGCAGCAGCAATCGAAACTAAAGCTACAGCAGACGGAACTGTAAAATTAACATCAGCAGCAGGTGCTGGTTTAACTAATGCTTTCAGTTTAACTAATCCTAACTTTTTACCAGCTACTGGTTCTATCGCTTTAACTGGTGCAGCTTTCACAGGAGATCAAGCTGATGCTTTCTTCGAGAAAGTAGCATTTAAAGGAGCATTTGGTACTACCAACTGGACTACTGGTTGGACTAGCTGGACTCCAAAAACCAATACTTACTAATTAGTTTAAAATCATAATAAAAAACCCTCGAAGCGATCGCTTCGAGGGTTTTTTATTTTACAGGCTGATAAGCATACACCACTTCATACTTTTGGTTTTTCAAGTTATCAGCTACCTCCCCAATTTTCAAGTTCTTTTTTTGCGGCGTAGGTTCGCAAACCGAATACACCTTGCCATTGTACAAAATACCATCGCCAACAGGTTTTTCAAAAGCAACAGCCATGGTAATATGAGTAGGATAGAGTAGGGCAATCATCGGTAAATTATAGATTTCCTTAACTAGGAAAAAGAACAATGCAGCTCGATCGTCGCAATCGCTTTGGTCGTTTAACAAAGTTTGCTCTGGCGAAAAACGTTTTTCTTTACCTATTGCCATTTCATCATCTTCATAAAGAAAAGCGTGTCTGGTAAATTGCATTAAATAATCTACACCCTTTTTGGTCGACATCTTTTTTACGTTTTCTCTTAGCATTGGAATTAACGATTGGTAGGTTTCTTTACTTAGCGGAATATTGGAATAAGTTGCAAAATCAACTACAGGATAGTTGGCGAAAATTTGCGAAACCTCGCTATTTACCTTTACATTAAAATGGTAAGCTTTGTGCTTGTAATTAAAAGCAATTTGCTTCTCCTGATAATTTTCTGGTTTAAATTCGGGCATGTTAGTTACCTTGTAGCTAAAAGCGGCTTTAGCTTCTGCAACGTCAATCCTAACTGGAATATAAGTTTCTGCTTGCTTAAATAGTTTTTGATAATCGTGATAATTCAGGCACATATATTTGTTATCATCAATTATAAAAAATGGGATGTCTGAAATATCCTCATCGCAGCGCACGTAAAAGATAATTTGATTATCGCCTATGGCAATCCTGGCATCATAACCAGATTTGACCATCAAAAACCATTTATATAACGTATAACTATGATAATTTTTTGCTTTTGGGCTTAGCTGTTCGGCTGTTCTTCTAATCAATTGGTAATAAAGCCAATCACTAAGCTGATGTTTTTCGCGATAAATTTTTAGAGAAGCAATTAGGTCGTCGGTATTAGCTTTGTTAAGTTGGCTATAAAATTTTTTAATGTTAGCAGCTGTTAGTCCCTCCGAAAAGTTTTGCTGCAAAACAGTATCGGCATTTAAATTAAAAGTATGCCCATAAAACTCAAAACTATGCATCTGCGCCCTAGCATTGTTGAAACAATACATCAATGCCAGCATCGCCAGCAATTTAAAAAGGCCATATCGCTTTAGTAAATACATTTATTAACATTCAGTTAACATTAAATTTAACTAAAATTAACTTGTTAATCCAAAGGAAATCGTGAGAAAAAAGACGTTTTTACCAGAAATTGATTTTTCCTGTTAAGTAAATATAAAATAACGCAGGTTTTACAAGGGCTTAACATTGCTAACCTACATTTGTGATGTTAAATATTTGGTTAGTATTTATCATACAGTTTAGGTTAGTTGATAGCACAAAGCCCCGATGGATGTCGAGGCTTTTGCTTTTTGGCCCCACCCTGCCTCCCCAAAGGGGAGGGGAGCAAAGCTGTCTATACAATAGGTTACTCCTGCCCTTTGGGGAGGTTGGGTGGTGCAGGGCTACAGGTTTTTACCAACCTTCTCCAATATATCTGCCGGAATTTTGTGCGTATCCACTACCAAAAATCCATCTAAGCAATCAGAAAATTTAGGATCTATGTTGAAGCAGATAATTTTAGCGTTTAAGTTCATATACTGGCGCAACAATACCGGTATTTTAATGTGGTTGTTTTCGATATCACCAATCAGCCCGTCTAGATCTTTTAAGCTTTCACTATGCTCAATCAATAAATCGGTATCTATTGGGCTAAGATCTGCCTTAAACTTATTTCTTGGTTTTACGTAATGTGCCAATTCGTAGTCGAAATGGTTTTTGGTAATAAAATCTACAATCAGCGATTTACTGAATTTAGAAAAACTATTACTGATACTTACCGGACCAATCATATAGCGGTAACGAGGATTTAGCATCAGGTATTTCAAAATGCCTTTCCACAATAAGAAAAGAGGCAGGGGTTTCAACTGGTATTCCTTTCTAATCCACGATCTGCCCAACTCAATACCTTGCCTTAAAATGGGATAAAATGGCTCTTTGATCTTAAACAGCTCAGAGATATAAAACCCACGTTTACCCATGGTATCCAAAATCTCGTCGCCCTTGCCAATGCGGTAAGCACCTACAATCATTTGCGTTTCTTTATCCCAAATAAAGAGGTGATTGTAGTAAATGTCGTAGTTGTCTAAGTCTATTTTCTTATTAGTGCCTTCACCAACTTGTCTAAAAGTGATTTCGCGTAGTCGGCCAATTTCCCTTAAAATATGAGGGATACTTGTGGTAGGTACAATGTAAACCTCGTAGTTTTTTTCTTCCCAAACACGATAGTCGGTTAAGCCTTCTACCTCTTTTGCCATCAAATCTTTTGGCGTTTCTTCCACTACCTCAGCTGGTTTTTTCTTAATCTTGAATAAGCTGATCGGGTTAAAAAGCTTCCTTTCCTGCTCTAAACTGGTGCCCAAAGCGTAAGTTCTGGCTCGTAAAAAATCAAGAAGTTTATTGGTGTCTTTATTGTAGTTAATGTCTTCAATTTTGATGGGCTTGCCAATGCGTACTTTAATTTTTAAACCTTGTTTGTTTAAAAACTCTGAAGGGAGTTTGGCCGTTCTTAAAGTGGGGTGTAAAAAGCTTAATATATTAAACAGCACGCCATTATTACCATGAAAATAGATGGGTACCACCGGAAGTTTAGATTTGGCCACCAATTTGCCCACCACAGGGTGCCAAAGTCTATCGGTAATTTCTTGTTTCTCTAGGTTAAAAGTAGAAACCTCGCCAGCTGGGAAAATCCCGATAGGTATTCCGCTTTTTAATAAATCGAAAGTAGATTTTAAGCCACTTATGCTCGACGAATGCTGTACATTTTCGAAAGGGTTTACCGCTACAAAAAAATCACTAAGGTTAGGGATTTTTTTAAGGATAAAGTTAACCATTACCTTAGCTTCGGGCCTAACCGTACACAGTAGTTTTACCAAAGCCAAACCTTCTACGCCACCATAAGGGTGGTTGGCAATGGCAATAAACCCACCCGTTTTTGGGATGTTTTTCAAATCATCTTCGTCAAAATCTATAGATACGCCAATGGTTTCCAGTATTTTGTCTACAAACTCTAAACCTTCAAAATGTTGGTTCATCGAAAACACCTTGTTAATGTCGTTCAGTTTCATTACTTCCATTAACAGCGCTGCCAGGCCCGGAACCCCCAACTTATCTATCTTGGTTGCGTGTGCAAACTCTTGTTTGGTAATAATCTTCATGTACAAATAATAAGGTTAAGTATAGTTACTTTTCGCAATAAGTATAAAGCAATGTCAAAAATAAGATTTATTTTAGTTAACTATCTAATCTGTGAAAACATCTTGATTTTCCTTTGTTTCTTTTTTTTTTAGGAACAAATTGAGGTGGCTTCATTATTCATTAATAATAATAACGATGAAAAAGTGGCTAATCAATAATTTCGGATTTAGTAAGCGAGAATATAATGCGCTTTTGTATTTAGTGATTGTTATCCTCCTCGTTACTTTTGCGCCTTACCTGTATCAGAACTATCTAAGTAAGAATTCAGCGCAGGCTGACACCGAGCATAAGGCGCTAGAGAAATTGGTTTTGGTAGATCGATACAATAAGAAGCGATTTGGTGCCGCTCGCAGTGGGGTAGCCCCTGGTGCCTCCAAACGTTTGGTGAAATATTTTACGTTTAATCCAAACACCATTACCGAGAAAGAGTGGCAGCAATTTGGACTGTCTTATAAGCAGGCTATGTCCATCGTAAACTATGTGAAAAAAGGAGGAAAGTTCTATCAACCAGAAGATTTGAAAAAGATGTACACCATCTCGCCAGAAAAATATGAAGCCTTGTTGCCTTATGTATCTATTCCCAAAACTGAGCAGTTGGATAAAAAGGATACCTTTAATTACACAAAAAGAGAGACCGTTGTCGTAGAAATTAATGCTGCTGATACCCTAGAGCTGGACAAAATTAAGGGTGTGGGACCTGCTTTTGCCCGAAGAATTGTAAAATATCGAGAACGTTTGGGAGGTTTCCACAGCAAGGAGCAACTGTTTGAGGTATATGGTGTTGATACGCCAAAGTTTAATGAGATTAAAGACCAAATCAAAATCAACGAAGAGGGAATAAAGAAAATTAATATCAATACTGCCGAATTTGATGATTTGAAACGACATCCCTACCTCAGTTTTAAGCAAATGAATGCCATCATCCAGTACAGGAAACAGCACGGAGCTTACCATAGCATAGCTGATTTAAGTAAAGTGCTTATTCTAAAGCCAGAAACCATCCAGAAAATTGCTCCTTATCTCAGCTTCTAATGGTGTTAACTATCCAACCATTAACTAAAATAACTTACTTTTGAATTTCAACTTATCACTTTATAGTTATAATGGTATCCGATAAAATCAAACAAATCATTAGGGATGTTCCAGATTTCCCCAAGCCAGGGATTATTTTTAAAGACATAACCCCTATTTTAAAGAACCCAGAACTGTGCAACGAAATTGCTGAAGCCTTAGCCGAACAACTTATAGATGTAGAAATAGATGTTGTTGCGGGGATAGAAAGTAGAGGCTTTTTATTTGGTCTAGCTTTAGCGCAACAGCTAAATGTGCCGTTTGTGCCTATTAGAAAAGCTGGAAAATTGCCGTATAAAACTATTCAGCAATCTTACGATTTAGAGTATGGTAGTGCTACTTTAGAAGTTCATGAAGACGCTTTTGATGTTGGTCAAAAGGTACTCATCCACGACGATTTACTGGCAACTGGGGGCACGGTGGTTGCAGCTTCGGCATTGGTGCAGAAACTAGGTGCAGAGGTGGCAGGTTATTCGTTTTTAATCAACTTAGCTTTTTTAAATGGCAAACAACGTTTAAAGGCCTATAGCGATAAATTATTCTCTCTGGCCGATTATTAGAAGATACTGGGCTTTTTTACCAAGTCTTTAAATGAATTGCTATTAAATTTGAACTTATTCGTAATTTCTTAAAAAAAAAATGAAAAAAAATTGCTGCTTAGGTCATTCTATTTTAATAGGTTTTTGGTATCGTTTACAAAATATTTGAACTACATACCAAATCATTCCACTCATAAAAGAATAATATTGCTTTGAAAGTGTAATTTAATTTGTTTAACATTGCCCTCAACCAAATATAAATCTTACTAAACTGTTTAAATGCAAAAGCTAACGAAGCAAAGTGTTTAAGCAGTTTTTTCTTTTAACAGCAACTTATGATTCAAACGGGAATTAATTTTCAAGAGAGCGAAAATCGTACAATGATCAAAAACATGGTGCGTGATTTTGCGGAAAAAAACATTCGTAAAAATGTAATGGAATGGGATGAAGCTCAACATTTCCCCATCGATTTATTTAAAGAACTGGGCCAAATTGGCTTAATGGGCGTTTTAGTGCCCGAAGAGTACGGCGGTTCGGGCTTTGGCTACCAAGAGTATGTGGACGTCATTGTAGAAGTTGCCAAAGTTTGCGGCTCCATTGGCCTATCGTTGGCAGCACACAATTCATTGTGTACAGGTCATATTCTCGCCTTTGGTAACGAAGAACAAAAAGCAAAATGGTTGCCTAAGTTGGCTACTGCCGAGTGGATTGGCGCTTGGGGCTTAACCGAAGCCAATACCGGTTCTGATGCTTTACGTATGCAAACTACCGCCGTATTAGATGGCGATGAATATGTGATTAATGGAGCCAAAAACTGGATTACCCACGGTAAATCTGGTAATGTAGCTGTGGTAATGGTGCGTACAGGCGAGGCCGGAAGTTCAAAAGGCATTTCGGCGATTGTAGTAGAAAGAGGAACACCTGGTTTTAGTGCCGGTAAAAAAGAAAATAAATTGGGCATGCGTGCATCAGAAACCACAGAAATGATTTTTGATAACTGCCGAGTACCAAAAGCAAACTTGTTGGGGGCCGAAGGTGATGGATTTAAACAAGCCATGAAAGTGCTAGATGGTGGACGTATTTCTATTGCAGCTTTGGGTTTGGGAATAGCTAAAGGAGCTTACGAAGCAGCTTTGGCTTATTCAAAAGAAAGACAGCAATTTGGGCAGAGCATTTCTAGCTTTCAGGGTATTAGCTTTAAGTTGGCGGATATGGCTACCGAAATAGAAGCGGCAGATTTGCTGATTCGTCAGGCGGCAGATTTGAAAAATAGGCACCAGCCAGTAAGCAAAGAGTCTGCTATGGCAAAATATTATTCTTCTGAAGTAGCGGTAAGGTGTGCTACAGAAGCCGTACAGATTTTTGGAGGCTACGGCTATACCAAAGATTTTCCGGTAGAGAAGTTTTATCGCGATAGCAAGCTTTGCACTATTGGAGAGGGTACTTCCGAAATTCAAAAAATTGTAATTGCCAGAGAAATTATGAAATAGATATGCTCAGAAAATAGATTTTTAGCCACAGATGCTCAGATGAATTAAAAATCTGCTTATCTGTGGCTTTTTTGTATTCTACTAAAGAGGTTTAATCTTATTAGATATGGTTTTACAAGCTGTGGCGACAGATCAAATGGGTATTAGACAAATAGTATCTGTGTATCTGTGGCTTTTTAGTTTATGCTAAAGATGTTCTGATAGACCTACAAGATATTAGTTGGTAATGTTCTGCACAAATAGATTAGCGGTTTAATCCGATGACATCTGTAGCTAACTTTTGTCTTTTAGCAAAAAAGAGAAAAAACATAGGTAACAAATTTTTCAATAGGTTGATATACTTACAAACAGGGCAAAGAAGCCTTTATTAATTAAGCATATCAAATTTAAACGTCATGAAAAATTTAACCTTAATCGCATTAGTTTTAATAACTACATTGTTTGCCTGTAAAAAAGATAGAGGAAACGATGACACTAAATTGAGTTTAGCAGAATTTAATGCTAAATTTAGTGTGCCCACGCAAAAGTTCAATGGCACTGCCGGTGCCGCCTTCAGTATTACTGGAACCAAAGGCATGAAATTCGATTTTCCCGCCAATGCTTTTTTAGATGCCAGTGGAAATCCAGTTACGGGGAATGTAGTAGTGAGCTTAAAGGAAGTGCTCAGCAAAAGAGATATCATCCTTTCGGGGAAAGTAACCCAATCTAACGGACAATTATTGATTTCTGGGGGAGAGTTTCAGATTTTAGCTAGTCAGAATGGGCAGGCGCTTAAGCTAAATCCGGCAGTTGCCGTAGCGGTAAAAGTACCTACAACATTTAATACCGCACCAATGGATTTATTTGTTTGGGGCCCAACAGCAGCTTCAGATAGTACTTGGGTATTAGACCAAAAGGCTAGGGTAGCTACCAGTGCAGATTTTTATCAATTTAACTTGCCTAATTTTGGCTGGATAAACTGCGACTACTTCTATAGCAACCCTAATCCAAAAACAACAATTACTGCCAGTCCGGTTTACGCAGGTGCAGCTCCAAGTATCAAAGATCAACGTGCTTATATGGTTTTCGATGACTTGAAATCTGTAGCTGGCTTGCCGTTTGTATTGGCTGTTAACAAACATCAATCTTATTTAAATTCTATGCCAATTGGTTTAACAGGTAAGTTGATTATTTTATCTACAGATGTAAACGATGTGATCTATTTTGGGCAAACCACTTTTACAGTAAGCGCAGATTTGCATTTGAACTTGAATGTAGCACCTGCCACAGCCGCACAGATAGATGCCTTTTTAAATACAATAAACTAATATCATTTGTTGTTTTATAGTTTTGGTTAAAAAAAATGGATGTTCATAAGACATCCATTTTTGTTTTTGACCTACTTTGTTAATGAAATAATAGTAAAAAACTTTCTCAAGTTCAATAAATTACCTACATTTGCATCCCCAAGCAGAAAAGCTGGCATTAAAAAAACGAGAGGAGGTATTTTCAACGTTATGATCATGATCAATATTAAAGATGGTGAATCGTTAGATAAAGCGTTAAAGCGTTTTAAAAAGAAATTCGAAAAAACTGGTGTTTTAAGAGAACTACGTAGCCGTCAAGCATACGAGAAAAAATCTGTAACTCGCCGTACTGAAGTTAAGAAAGCGGTTTACATCCAAGGATTAAATCAAGAAGGAACCCTTTAATTCCTTTTCGAATTAAAATATAAAAGAGGATACCTGTTTAGGTGTCCTCTTTTTTTTTGCTATCAATTGACTGTATTTGCTTGTGTTTAATTGCTTAGATTTAGCATTGGTCTTTGTGATGAACTTTAACTTTCGTAGTTAAGCTCCCGAAACCACATATCCCTCACTATTAGGAAAGATTTTAGTCACTATTTGAAGAAATCCTTTGGCAATGTGTTTTTCTTTTGTAAATTCACTCGTCAACCAATCTAAGTGTAAAATGCTGATCAACGATTTTCTCGCCTATCTAAAGTATGAAAAGCGTTACTCGCCACATACCTTGCTCGCATACAGTGCAGATTTGTTGCAGTTCGAAAATTTTTTGAAATCAGCGTCTTTAACGAGTGTCGAGTTGGTCCAAGCCGCAGATGTTAAAAATTTCATGGTGCATTTATTGCAAGAAAAGGGACTAACTGAAAAGGCTGTCAATAGAAAGGTATCTTCTTTAAAAAGCTTTTATAAGTTTCTGCATCGCGAAGATAAGTTGATTACAAACCCAACTGGCTTAATTAAAACGCTAAAAACACCTAAAAAACTTCCTGTATTTGTAGAGGAAGTAAAGATGGATGCTTTGTTGGATAACCAGCATAGTTTTGATGATAGTTTTGCGGGTAAGCGAGATCGGTTAGTGGTAGAGTTGTTGTTTGGTACGGGTATGCGTTTAGCTGAGCTTTTGGGGCTTAAAGAAGATGACTTTAACACCTATGAGGGTGCTATTAAAGTATTGGGTAAGAGAAATAAAGAACGTATTATCCCTTTGCATAAGGCTTTGCAAAAGGAAGTAGTTGAATTTATCGCGTTGAAAAATTTGCAAGATTTCGATAACAAAAGTCCTTATCTAATCGTTACCAATAGCGGAGATCAGGCTTATCCCAACCTCATTTACCGCATAGTAAACAGTTGTTTGAAATTGGTATCTACCCACGAAAAGAAAAGCCCACACGTATTGCGACACTCTTTTGCGAGCAGTTTGTTAAATAGGGGGGCAGATTTGAATGCAATTAAGGAGCTTTTGGGGCACGCCAGTTTGGCCGCAACCCAAGTGTACACACATAATTCAGTAGAAAGATTAAAGTCCATTTATAAACAAGCCCATCCTAGGGCCTAAAAAAGGAGGAAAAATGAAAATTAGAGTACAGTCTATCCATTTCAATGCAGACAAGAAGTTACTGGAGTTTATTCAAAAGAAAGTAGATAAGTTAGATCAGTTTTTTGATCAGATTATAAGTGGAGAAGTTTATCTAAAGCTCGAAAACGTAGAAGATGAGGCGAATAAAATAAGCGAAATTAAGCTAATTGTGCCAGGTGGTACTTTGTTTGCCAAAGAGCAGTGCAAATCTTTCGAAGAAGCCACAGATTTAGCCATCGAGTCGTTAAGAAAACAAATTACTAAACACAAAGATAAAACTAGAGCAAAATTAAGCGAACATAAGGCATTGATTAATGCAGATGAACCTACTGATTATTAGAAAGATAGTTGGTTTGTCATTAGTAATAAGGTATTGGCGAGTTTAGGCTCGCCAATTTTTTTTAAAAAAATATTTGCAGCTAAGAATAATGCGTGTATATTTGCATTCCATTTCGGAAACGGCTACAGCAGCTCAGAAAAAATGGGTTGTTCTGTGAAGAGATAAAAAATAAAAAAAAAGCGTGTAGCTATAGGTAAGAAAACAAATTTTTATATCTTTGCGCCACGTTAATTAAAAGTAAAAAGCCTCCTTAGCTCAGCTGGTAGAGCAACTGACTTGTAATCAGTAGGTCATTGGTTCGATTCCGATAGGAGGCTCTTTTTATTTTGAAACTTGAAGTTTTGGAGTAAAAGGGGGGAGATACCAGAGTGGCCAAATGGGACAGACTGTAACTCTGTTGTCGCAAGACTTCGAAGGTTCGAATCCTTCTCTCCCCACCATCGGTTAACAGTAATCAGTTTTTAGTTCGCAGTTTTATAATTGCTAGCCGAAAATTGAAAACTGGAAATTGAAAAGCGGAAGTAGCTCAGTTGGTAGAGCGATAGCCTTCCAAGCTATAGGTCGCGAGTTCGAACCTCGTCTTCCGCTCCTAGAAGTTCATTGGGGAAATTGTTCAACGGTTCACTAGTAACCTAATGAGCAATGGATATATGAATTAATGAGCTGAAAGGTAAAAGCCGAAGTAGCTCAGCGGTAGAGCACTTCCTTGGTAAGGAAGAGGTCGTGGGTTCAAGTCCCATCTTTGGCTCACAAGTGAATAACTTTGTTGTTCTGCTAACAATAGGCAGAAAGAACAAGGTTTTTTGTATTGAAATTGTATCAAAACAATAATTAAATAAAAAATTTTAACCTACTAATAAGTATAAAAAAATGGCAAAAGAAAAGTTTGACCGCAGTAAGCCGCACTTAAACATCGGTACAATCGGTCACGTTGACCACGGTAAAACAACCTTAACAGCGGCTATCACAAAATGTCTAGCTGATGCAGGTTTATCTGAGGCACGTTCATTCGAATCTATTGACTCTGCACCAGAGGAAAAAGAAAGAGGTATCACTATCAATACAGCTCACGTTGAGTATTCAACTGCTAACCGTCACTATGCACACGTTGACTGTCCAGGTCACGCGGATTACGTGAAAAACATGGTTACAGGTGCTGCTCAAATGGACGGAGCTATCATTGTGGTAGCTGCTACAGATGGTCCAATGCCTCAAACTCGTGAGCACATTCTTTTGGCTCGTCAGGTAGGTGTACCTTCATTAGTTGTATTCATGAACAAAGTGGATATGGTTGATGATCCTGAGTTATTAGAGCTAGTTGAAATGGAAATCCGTGAATTGTTATCATTCTATGAATTCCCTGGTGATGATATCCCTGTAATTCAAGGTTCTGCTCTTGGTGGTTTGAACGGAGATGCTAAATGGGTAGCTAAAATCATGGAGTTAATGGAAGCTGTAGATAGCTATATTCCAATCCCTCCACGTTTGACAGATCTTCCTTTCTTGATGCCTGTTGAAGACGTATTCTCAATCACTGGTCGTGGTACTGTTGCTACAGGTCGTATTGAGCGTGGTGTAATCAACTCTGGAGATCCAGTTGAAATCTTAGGTATGGGTGCTGAGAACTTAAAATCTACAGTAACTGGTGTTGAGATGTTCCGTAAAATTTTAGATTACGGTGAGGCTGGTGATAACGTAGGTTTATTGTTACGTGGTATTGAGAAAACTGATATCCGTCGTGGTATGGTAATCTGTAAACCAGGTTCAGTAACTCCTCACACAGATTTCAAAGCTGAGATCTATGTGTTATCAAAAGCAGAAGGTGGTCGTCACACTCCATTCTTCAACAAATATCGTCCTCAATTCTATTTCCGTACTACAGACGTAACTGGTGAAATTTCCTTAGCTGAAGGTACTGAGATGGTAATGCCAGGTGATAACGTTACAATCACAGTTAAATTAATTAACGCGATTGCAATGGAAAAAGGTCTACGTTTCGCTATCCGTGAAGGTGGTAGAACAGTAGGTGCTGGTCAGGTAACTGAAATCTTAGCTTAATTATAGCTATAGCATACATAAATTAGCTAATTAGCAATTCGCTGATTAGCTAATTTTGTCCACGGGAATAGTTCAATGGTAGAATAGAGGTCTCCAAAACCTTTGATCAGGGTTCGAATCCTTGTTCCCGTGCAAATAAAATGATTGAATTTGAAATGATGAAATGAGTAAGTTGCCTATTCAATCATTCTAAATTTTCTCATTCAAAATTCTCAAATATGGCTAAGGTAGTTCAATTTATAAAAGAATCGTACGAAGAAATGACCCAAAAGGTAACTTGGCCTACATGGGGTGATTTACAAAATTCAGCAGTGTTGGTTTTAATAGCTTCAGCAATTATCTCCCTTGTGATTATGGCAATGGATAAAGGAGCTAACTACATTCTTGAAACTTTTTACAATTCACTTTAAAATAGATTTATTAGATGAACGATCAGCTAAAATGGTACGTTGTTAGAGCGGTAAGTGGTAAAGAGAAGAAAGTAAAACAATACCTTGATTCGGAAATTAGCCGTTTAGGATTATCGCATCTAGTTCCTCAAGTATTGATCCCAACGGAGAAATACTATCAAATGAAGGATGGCAAGAAAATTGCCAAAGAGCGTAACTACTATCCGGGATATGTAATGATAGAGGCCGCTTTAGACGGAGAGTTAGAGCACGTAATCAAAGGAATCAATAGTGTAATCGGTTTCTTAGGTGATAAAGCAGGTAATGCTATCCCGATGAGACAAGCAGAAGTTAACCGTATTTTAGGTAAGGTTGATGAGATGAGCCAGCAAAGCGAGACCATGAACGTTGCTTACTACGTTGGTGAAAACGTAAAAGTGATGGATGGCCCTTTCAACGGTTTCTCTGGTATCATCGAAGAAGTAAACGAAGAGAAGAAGAAATTGAAAGTAATGGTTAAGATTTTTGGTCGTAAAACGCCACTTGAACTTAACTATATGCAAGTAGAAAAAGAATAATAAAAATTTTTCACAAAAGTATTGGAGGACTGCAAGATAATTTATATCTTTGCAGTCCTTTTTGCATTCAATGCATCCTAAAGGAAAATCTAAATGTTACATTGCTTCCAAAATTTAACATTGAGTTTTAATTAAACAAAAACAAAAAATGGCAAAAGAAGTCAGTGCAATGATCAAATTACAGATCAAGGGCGGAGCTGCAAACCCATCGCCACCAGTAGGACCTGCATTAGGTGCTAAGGGTGTGAATATCATGGAGTTTTGTAAACAATTCAATGCTCGTACCCAAGATAAGCCAGGTAAAGTTTTACCAGTTGTAATTACTGTATATGCTGACAAGTCTTTCGATTTCATCATCAAAACCCCTCCAGTTGCTATCCAATTATTGGATGCTACTAAATTACAGAGTGGTTCTGCTGAGCCAAACCGTAAAAAAGTTGGATCGGTGACTTGGGATCAAGTTAAGGCAATTGCTGAAGATAAAATGCCTGATTTAAATGCATTTACTATCGAATCGGCAATGAGTATGGTTGCTGGTACAGCACGTAGCATGGGTATCACTGTTTCAGGTGATGCGCCTTTTAACTAATTATTTAACATTAACAGTTTACACTAGTGGCTAAGTTAACAAAAAATCAAAAAATAGCACACGCTAAACTAGAAGCCGGTAAATCGTATTCTTTGAAAGATGCAGCTGCATTGGTAAAAGAAATCACGTTAACTAAATTCGATGCATCAGTTGATATTGATGTGAGTTTAGGGGTAGACCCACGTAAAGCCAATCAAATGGTTCGTGGTATCGCTACCTTACCACACGGTACCGGTAAAACTGTTCGCGTTTTAGTACTTTGTACTCCTGATAAGGAAGAAGAGGCTAAAGCTGCAGGAGCAGATTTTGTAGGTTTAGACGAATATGTAGCTAAAATTGAAGGTGGTTGGACAGATGTAGACATTATTATCACTACTCCTGCGTGTATGGCAAAAGTAGGTAAACTGGGCCGAGTTTTAGGTCCACGTAACCTTATGCCAAACCCAAAATCAGGTACAGTAACTAACGAAGTTGGTAAAGCTGTAACTGATGTAAAAGGCGGTAAGATTGATTTTAAAGTTGACAAAACTGGTATCATTCACGCTTCAATCGGAAAAGTATCATTCCCAGCAGAGAAAATTTATGAAAATGCTTTAGAGGTTCTACAAGTAATTTCAAGATTAAAACCTTCTGCTGCAAAAGGAACTTATTTTAAGAGCATTCATGTTTCTTCAACAATGAGTCCGGGAATTGCAATTGAAACTAAATCAGTAGCGGGGATCTAATTATGAACAGAGAAGAAAAACAAGAAGTAGTTTTAGCTCTACAAGAGAAAATGCAGGAGTTCGGTAATTTCTATATTACTGATACTTCAGGCTTATCTGTTGAAAAAGTAAATAACATCCGCCGCAAATGTTTCGAGAGCGGTATCGAAATGCAAGTTGCTAAAAACACTTTGATCAGAAAAGCGATCGAAGGATTGGAAGGTGACTCGTCTGAGATATTCCCAGCATTAAAAGGTCAATCTGCCTTATTATTTTCAAAAGTAGGAAATGGTCCAGCTAAGCTGATCAAATCTTTGAGAAAAGGAAAAGGCGAAGATAAACCTCAACTGAAAGGCGCTTATGTTGATACAGCAATTTTCGTTGGAGATAACCAATTAGACGCATTAGTAAGTCTTAAATCAAGAGAAGAACTTATTGGCGAAATCATTGGCTTATTACAATCTCCAGCTAAGAACGTTGTGTCTGCGTTACAATCAGGCGGAGGTAAGATCGCAGGTATTGTTAAAACACTACAAGAAAGAGGTTAACGAACACCTGATAAGTTCGTAATTAAACAAACAACAATCACGTAAAATTTTAAAATCTTAATAAAATGGCAGATTTAAAAGCGTTTGCTGAGCAATTGGTAAACTTAACAGTTAAAGAAGTTAATGAATTAGCTCAAATCTTAAAAGACGAGTATGGTATTGAGCCTGCTGCTGCTGCAGTAGCTGTAGCTGCTCCTGCTGCTGGTGGCGAAGCTGCTGCAGCTGAAGAGAAAACATCTTTTGATGTAATCTTGAAAGATGCTGGTGGTCAAAAACTAGCTGTAGTTAAATTAGTAAAAGATTTAACTGGTCTAGGTTTGAAAGAAGCTAAAGACTTAGTTGATGGTGCACCTAAAGAATTAAAAGCTGGTGTTGCTAAAGACGAAGCAGAAGCTTTGAAAAAACAATTAGAAGAAGCTGGAGCAGTAGTTGAGATTAAGTAATCACTTAATATAACGAAACTCAAAAGAAAAGACTCCGACTATAAAGTCGGAGTCTATTCCCGTTTATAAACATTTCATTTTGTTTGGTTGATGAAATGTTTCCCTTTAAAACCAAAAAATAGTTTATTCTTAAACTAAATTAAATTTAGTCCCTTGGCAAATAAAGTCGACCAAAGAGTAAATTTTGCACGTAGTAAGCACATTATCGATTATCCGGATTTTCTGGATGTGCAGTTGCAATCATTTAGAGAATTTTTTCAGATCGAAACTACTTCAGACAACCGTCACACAGAAGGTTTGTTTAAGGTGTTCGCTGAAAATTTCCCAATCACTGATTCTAGAAACATCTTTGTTTTAGAATTTTTAGATTATTTTATTGATCCACCTCGTTATGACATTCCTGAATGTATTGACCGTGGACTAACTTACAGCGTTCCGTTGAAAGCCAAATTGAAGCTTTCTTGTAACGATGCTGAGCACGAAGATTTTGAAACCATTATTCAAGATGTATACTTAGGTACCATTCCTTATATGACACCTAAAGGTACATTTGTGATTAACGGTGCAGAACGTGTAATTGTATCTCAATTACATAGATCTCCAGGTGTGTTCTTCGGTCAAAGCCGTCACACCAATGGAACTAAGTTATATTCTGCCCGTGTAATTCCGTTTAAAGGTTCTTGGATCGAGTTTGCTACAGACGTTAATAACGTGATGTATGCTTATATCGATCGTAAGAAAAAATTCCCTGTAACTACGTTATTGCGTGCTATAGGTTACGATTCTGATAAAGATATCTTGGAACTTTTTGATTTAGCTGACGAAGTTAAAGTTAGCAAATCTGGTTTGAAAAAATATATCGGACGTAAACTAGCTGCAAGAGTTCTTAGAAAATGGGTAGAAGATTTTGTGGATGAGGATACCGGTGAGGTAGTTTCTATTGACCGTAATGAAGTTATTTTAGACAGGGACACTGTTTTAGAAGACGACCATATTGATTTAATCATCGATGCAGGTGTTAAAACTATCATTTTATCTAAAGATGATGGTGCATCTCAAGCTGATTATACCATCATATATAACACTTTACAAAAAGATACTTCGAACTCTGAAAAAGAGGCTGTGGAGAACATCTACCGTGCTTTGCGTAACGCAGAACCACCTGATGAGGAAACTGCAAGAGGTATCATTGATCGTTTATTCTTCTCGGATAAACGTTATGACTTAGGTGATGTGGGTAGATACCGTATCAACCGTAAGTTAAAAATGGATACGCCTGATGAGGTTAAAGTTTTAACGAAAGCGGATATTATCGCCATCGTAAAATACTTAATCAAGTTAATCAACTCTAAAGAAGAGGTGGATGATATCGATCACTTATCAAACCGTCGTGTACGTACGGTAGGTGAGCAGTTGTACGCACAATTTGGTGTAGGTTTAGCTCGTATGGCTAGAACTATCCGTGAGCGTATGAACATTCGCGATAATGAGGTGTTTACACCAACAGATCTGATCAATGCTCGTACATTGTCATCGGTAATCAACTCTTTCTTTGGTACCAACCAACTTTCGCAGTTCATGGATCAAACCAATCCTTTGGCAGAGATTACGCACAAGCGTCGTCTTTCAGCTTTAGGTCCAGGTGGTCTATCTCGTGAGCGTGCAGGTTTCGAGGTTCGTGACGTTCACTACACGCACTACGGTCGTTTGTGTACTATCGAAACTCCAGAGGGTCCAAACATTGGTTTGATTTCGTCTCTTTGCGTTCACGCTAAGATCAACAGTTTAGGTTTTATCGAAACTCCTTACAAAAAAGTGGTTGATGGTAAAGTTGCTGTTAACGAAGAGGTAATCTATCTGTCGGCAGAAGATGAGGATGGTAAAACTATTGCTCAAGCTAATGCACAGTATGATGATAAAGGTAATTTCTCTACGCCACGTGTTAAAGCACGTTACGAGGGTGACTTCCCGATTATCGAGCCTGAGAAATTAGACTTGATGGATATTGCTCCTAACCAGATTACTTCAATCGCTGCTTCGTTAATTCCGTTCTTAGAACATGATGATGCGAACAGGGCCTTGATGGGATCTAACATGCAACGTCAGGCCGTGCCATTGTTACGTCCTGAAGCTCCAATTGTAGGTACAGGTTTAGAAGGTCGCGTTGCTCGCGACTCAAGAACTTTGATCAACGCAGAAGGAAACGGTGTTGTTGAGTACGTAGATGCAAATCAAATTGTGATCAAATATGAAAGAAACGATGACGATCGTTTAGTTTCTTTTGAAGGAGATAGCAAAGCTTATAGACTAACCAAGTTCAAAAAAACCAACCAAAATACTTGTATTAACTTAAAACCTATCGTTAAGAAAGGTCAAAAAGTTACTAAAGGACAAGTACTTTGCGAAGGTTATGCAACTGAAGATGGTGAATTGGCATTAGGAAGAAACTTAAAAGTAGCTTTCATGCCTTGGCAAGGATATAACTTTGAGGATGCGATTGTAATTAACGAGCGTATTGTTAGAGAAGATATTTTTACTTCGTTACACATCGAAGAGTTTGAACTAGAAGTACGTGATACTAAACGTGGTGAAGAGGAGTTAACTCCAGATATCCCTAACGTTTCTGAAGAGGCTACTAAAGACTTAGACGAAAATGGTATCATCCGCATCGGTGCAGAGGTGAAAGAAGGCGATATCTTAATTGGTAAAATTACGCCAAAAGGAGAGTCAGATCCTTCACCAGAAGAAAAATTACTTCGTGCCATCTTTGGTGACAAAGCGGGCGATGTTAAGGACGCTTCATTGAAAACTCCACCATCAATTAAAGGTGTGGTTATCGATACTAAATTATTCTCTAGAGCTAAGAAAACTACAAAAGCTGAAGAAAAGTCGGCAATTGAGAAGTTAGACAAGAAATATAATATTGTTACTGAGAACCTTAAAAACGAATTAGTAGATAAATTATTCCAAGTTGTAAATGGTAAAACATCTCAAGGTGTTTACAACGTTTACAAGGAACTTTTAATTGCTAAAGGTGCTAAGTTTACTCAAAAAATATTAGCTGATTTAGAGTATGCTCACATCAATCCATACAAATGGACTACAGATGACGACAAAAATGAGCAAATTAAAATGTTGTTGCACAACTATGGTATCCGTGTGAACGAAGAGCTAGGTGCTTACAAACGTGATAAGTTTGCTATTAGCGTTGGAGATGAGCTTCCATCAGGAATTGTTCAAATGGCTAAAGTTTATGTAGCTAAAAAACGTAAACTAAAAGTAGGGGATAAGATGGCTGGTCGTCACGGTAATAAGGGTATTGTTGCTCGTATTGTACGTGATGAAGATATGCCTTTCTTAGACGATGGAACGCCAGTTGATATTGTGTTGAACCCACTAGGTGTACCTTCACGTATGAACTTGGGCCAAATCTACGAAACCGTGTTGGCTTGGGCTGGTAAAGAATTGGGCGTGAAATTCGCTACTCCAATTTTTGACGGTGCTAAGAGCGATGAGGTAGAAGAGTGGATTGCTAAAGCAGGTTTACCAGCTTCTGGTAGAACTTACTTAAACAATGGTTTAACGGGTGATAAATTTGACCAACCAACTACTGTAGGTATTATTTACATGCTGAAACTAGGTCACATGGTTGATGATAAGATGCACGCTCGTTCTATCGGACCATACTCATTAATTACACAACAACCATTGGGTGGTAAAGCCCAGTTCGGTGGTCAGCGTTTTGGTGAGATGGAGGTTTGGGCATTAGAGGCATTCGGTGCAGCTAATATCCTTCAAGAGATCTTGACTGTGAAGTCTGATGATGTTATTGGAAGAGCAAAGACCTACGAAGCCATTGTTAAAGGCGAAAACCTACCTACTCCTGGCGTACCAGAATCGTTCAACGTATTGGTACACGAGTTACGCGGCTTAGGTTTAGATATTACGTTAGACTAGTTATTTGTTACGGGTTACGGGTTATAGGTTGAAAGTCCAGACCCATAACTCGCAACTCGTAACTCACAACTTTAAAGAAAGAATATGTCTTACAAAAAGGATAATAAATTAAAAAGCAATTTCACCTCGATAACCATTAGCTTATCGTCTCCAGAGATTATTCTAGAGCGTTCAAGTGGTGAGGTGTTAAAACCAGAGACCATCAATTATCGTACTTACAAACCAGAACGTGATGGTTTGTTTTGCGAGCGTATTTTTGGTCCGGTAAAAGATTACGAATGTCATTGCGGTAAATATAAACGTATCCGTTATAAAGGTATTGTTTGCGACCGTTGTGGTGTTGAAGTAACAGAGAAGAAAGTACGTAGAGAGCGTATGGGACACATTAACTTGGTGGTTCCTGTGGCGCACATCTGGTATTTCCGTTCGTTACCTAACAAAATCGGTTATCTTTTAGGTTTGCCAACTAAAAAATTAGATTTGATCATTTACTACGAACGTTATGTAGTAATTCAAGCTGGTTTAATGGGCGAGCAAGGTATCCAGTTTATGGATTTCTTAACCGAAGAAGAATATCTTGATATTTTAGATAAATTACCTAAAGAAAATCAATATCTAGATGATAAAGACCCTAATAAATTTGTTGCCAAAATGGGAGCAGAGGCGTTAGAGGATTTATTGAAACGCATTGATTTAGATAGCTTGTCTTATAACCTGCGTCACCAAGCAGCTAACGAAACTTCTCAGCAACGTAAAAACGAAGCTTTGAAACGTTTACAAGTTGTTGAGGCTTTCCGTGGTTCAAGAGCAAATATCGAGAACAACCCAGAGTGGATGATCATTAAGATTGTTCCTGTTATTCCACCAGAGTTACGTCCATTAGTTCCTTTGGAAGGTGGTCGTTTCGCAACTTCAGATTTGAACGATTTATATCGTCGTGTAATTATCCGTAACAACCGTTTAAAACGTTTGATCGAGATTAAAGCACCAGAAGTTATTTTACGTAACGAAAAACGTATGTTACAGGAAGCTGTAGATTCGTTGTTCGATAACTCACGTAAAGTAAATGCTGTTAAAACTGAAGGTAACCGTGCCTTAAAATCTCTTTCAGATATCTTGAAAGGTAAACAAGGTCGTTTCCGTCAAAACTTATTAGGTAAACGTGTAGATTATTCTGCTCGTTCGGTAATTGTTGTAGGTCCAAACCTTAAATTACACGAATGTGGTTTACCAAAAGATATGGCTGCTGAGCTTTACAAACCGTTCATTATTCGTAAGATGATTGAGCGTGGTGTTGTAAAAACAGTAAAATCAGCTAAGAAAATTGTTGATAGAAAAGATCCACTAGTTTGGGACATCCTTGAAAACGTATTAAAAGGACACCCAGTGTTGTTAAACCGTGCACCTACGCTACACAGATTAGGTATCCAGTCTTTCCAACCAAAATTAGTAGAAGGTAAAGCTATCCAATTACACCCATTAGTGTGTACCGCATTCAACGCCGATTTTGACGGTGACCAGATGGCAGTTCACTTACCGCTAGGTAATGCTGCAATTTTGGAAGCCCAAGTATTGATGTTGGCTGCTCATAATATCCTTAACCCTGCTAACGGTACACCTATTACAGTACCTTCTCAAGATATGGTTTTGGGTCTTTATTACATTACTAAAGGCCGTAGAACTGATGCTCAAAGAGTAGTAAGAGGCCAGGATATGAATTTCTATTCTGCAGAAGAGGTAATTATTGCCTATAATGAGAAAAGAGTAGATTTACATGCTTGGATTAAGGTTAAAGCTAACGTTAAAGAAGCAGACGGAACCATTGTAAACAAGTTAATTGAAACTACTGTTGGCCGTGTGTTATTTAACCAAATGGTACCAGAAGAAGTGGGTTACATCAACGAACTATTAACCAAAAAATCTTTAAGAGATATCATTGGTGAAGTAGTGAAGATGACTGGTATGGCTCGTTCTGCAAGATTCTTAGATGACATCAAAGAACTTGGATTTAAAATGGCTTTCCAAGGAGGTTTATCGTTTAACTTACAAGACGTAAACATTCCTGTAGAGAAGCATACTTTATTAGAACAAGCTGCTAACGAGGTTGAAGAAGTAAGAAACAACTATAACATGGGTTTCATTACCAACAACGAGCGTTACAACCAAATTATTGATATCTGGACACGTATCAACAACCGTTTAACTACGTTTGTGATGAACCAATTATCATCAGATAACCAAGGTTTCAACTCTGTTTACATGATGCTTGACTCTGGAGCCCGTGGTTCTAAAGAGCAAATTCGTCAGTTGGCAGGTATGAGGGGCTTAATGGCGAAACCTCAAAAATCAGGTTCTGGTGGTGAGATTATCGAAAACCCAATCTTATCAAACTTTAAAGAAGGTTTATCTGTATTAGAGTACTTTATCTCTACCCACGGTGCCCGTAAAGGTTTGGCGGATACGGCATTAAAAACTGCAGATGCGGGTTACTTAACTCGTCGTTTGCATGACGTAGCGCAAGATATGATTGTGAATTCAGTAGATTGTGGCACTTTAAGAGGTATGTATACTACCGCATTAAAAGATAACGAAGATATTGTGGAACCTTTATACGAACGTATTTTAGGTCGTATTTCTCTACACGATGTTTTCAATCCTTTGGACGGTAAGTTATTGGTAGGTGCAGGCCAGGATATTGATGAAGATATTGCGAAAGCGATCGAAGAGTCTCCATTGGAAGGTATTGAAATTCGTTCGGTATTAACTTGTGAGAACAAGCGTGGTGTTTGTGCTTTATGTTACGGACGTAACTTGGCTTCAGGTAAACGTGTTCAAAAAGGTGAGGCTGTTGGTGTAATTGCTGCGCAGTCAATTGGTGAGCCAGGTACACAGTTAACACTTCGTACTTTCCACGTGGGTGGTACGGCGTCTAACATTGCCAACGAGTCGCAAATCAACGCTAAATTTGATGGTGTAATTGAGTTTGAGAACTTGCGTACCGTTCAAACTACAACTGAAGAAGGTGTGATCGATATCGTTTTAGGTCGTTCAGGCGAATTCAGAATTGTAGAGCCAGGAACTAACAAAGTAATCGTTAACAACAATATCCCTTACGGTGCATTTTTATATGTAAAAGAAGGCGATAAGGTTGCCAAAGGCGATAAAATTGTTTCTTGGGATCCATACAACGCGGTTATTATCTCAGAGTTTGGTGGTAAAATCGAGTTTGATGCTATCATTGAAGGTGTAACTTTCCGTGAAGAATCTGATGAGCAAACCGGTCACCGTGAGAAAGTAATTATCGATACACGTGATAAAACTAAGAACCCTTCAATTAGAGTATTAGATAAAAAAGGAGAAGTAATTAGAACCTACAATATTCCAGTTGGTGCACACATTGCTGTTGATGACGGAGATGCTGTACAAACAGGACAGGTTTTGGTTAAAATTCCTCGTGCTACTGGTAAAACCCGAGATATTACAGGTGGTTTACCTCGTGTAACTGAGTTATTCGAGGCTCGTAATCCTTCAAATCCAGCGGTTGTTACCGAAATTGATGGTGTGGTAACTTTAGGTGGTATCAAACGTGGTAACCGCGAAATTACTATCGAGTCTAGAGATGGTGAGGTTAAAAAGTACCTTGTTCCATTGTCTAAACACATCTTGGTACAAGATAATGACTTTGTGAAAGCAGGTATGCCATTGTCAGATGGTTCTATTTCTCCAGCAGACATCTTGGCTATTAAAGGTCCAGCGGCAGTACAAGAATACTTAGTAAATGGTATCCAAGAGGTTTACCGTTTGCAAGGTGTAAAAATCAACGATAAGCACTTTGAGGTTATTGTACACCAAATGATGCAGAAAGTACACATCGAAGATCCGGGAGATACTCGTTTCTTAGAAAATGACTCTGTAGATCGTTGGGACTTTATGATCGAGAACGACGAAATCTTTGATAAAAAAGTGGTTGTTGAAGCCGGAGACTCGACTACAGTTAAACCAGGTCAAATCTTATCTTTACGTAAATTAAGAGATGAAAATTCTCAATTGAAACGTCAAGATTTGAAGCAGATCGAAGTGAGAGATGCACAACCAGCTACTGCTAGTTCAGTACTACAAGGTATCACTCGTGCTTCGTTAGGTACTAAGTCGTTTATCTCTGCCGCATCATTCCAGGAAACTACAAAAGTGTTAAACGAAGCTGCAATTGCGGGTAAGAAAGACAGAATGTTAGGCTTGAAAGAAAACGTAATTGTTGGTCACTTGATCCCTTCAGGTACCGGTGTACGTGGCTACGAGCGTATCATTGTAGGTTCTCAAGAAGAGTACGATAAATTATTAGCTTCGAAACAAGAAGAAGTAGAAGCTTAGTAACAAGTCACATAAATTTTAAAGCTCCGGAGTTTACTTCGGAGCTTTTTATTTTTTGAATGTTTGGGTTAAAAACTTAGTTTTGTTATTATGGAAGAACAACAGAACGACAACCAACTGAACATAGAATTATCTGAAGAAATTGCAGAAGGAATTTTTTCAAACCTAGCCATCATTACTCATTCAAATACAGAATTTGTTTTAGATTTTATTAGAGTAATGCCTGGTATACCGAAAGCAAAAGTTAAATCGAGGATTATTTTAACACCAGAGCATGCCAAAAGGCTAATGCATGCCATGCAAGATAACATCGATAAATTTGAAGCTGCTCACGGTCGCATAAAAACGCAAGATGAAACGCCATTTCCAATGGGTTTTGGTGGGCCAACAGCACAAGCATAATTTTTTTGAAAGCCATTCGCACAAAGTGAATGGCTTTTGTTTTTATCATATCCCAACTTATGGAAAAATCGTTGCCTCTCAACCAAACGATATTTTTATCGATTTTAGTTTTTCTAACTTGGTTTGCAGTAATTTTTCAGTTCTATTTACACATTAATAGTGGCGCTGCAGCAAAGCCAGAATTAGTGGTTAGATTTTTCAGCTATTTTACTATAGATAGTAATTTTTTGGTTGCCTTGTGTAGTACTTATAACTTATTTTTTCGTACTACGCTGCTTGGGCGATTTTTCGCTAAACCGCAAGTCACCTCAGCAATTGCTGTATATATCCTCGTGGTCGCATTGGTTTACAACACCGTATTGAGGTTTTTATGGGTATTGGAGGGTTGGTCAATGGTGTTGAATGAATTATTACATGTAGTTGTTCCGTTTACGTTTCTAATCTATTGGCTTTACTTCGTGCCTAAACAACAATTACAATGGAAAAACATTTGGTTGTGGCTTGTATTTCCTTTGCTGTATACTGTGTTTGTTCTCATAAGGGGTAACTTTTCTGGTTTTTATCCTTATCCTTTTCTAAATATTACCGAGCTGGGCATAAGTAAGGTATTGATAAATTGTTTGGCAATTACTTTGTTGTTTGCCTTATTATCGGCTTTATTTGTGGCTGTTGGTAAGCGTAAGGCAAAAATTGAGTAATTACAAGTTTGTTTTGTTTATTTCGGTAAAACCGCGGTTGCAACTTGTTGTTTTTTAAATTGTAACTGCTATTTTTGAGAATTATGGAAACACAGAAGAAAGACATATTTGATAATGTAGCGCAACGTTTAAAACTAGAAGGCTTTAACGTAGTAACTAGAGATGAAACCCGACCTTGGGGCGGTTTTTTTGTGATAGACGAGGGCCAAGCGCAACAATTTGCTGATACTTATTTTGAAGGTTTGGATGTAGATACTTTAAAGATAGGCGGTAAGTTAAGTCCTAAAATTCTAATTGTTGCTCCAAATGCACGTCTTTCTTGGCAATACCATCATCGCAGGGCCGAGATTTGGCAAGTAGTTACGGGAACCGTAGGTATTAAAACTAGTCACACCGACGAAGAGGGCGAGTTGAAACGTTACCATCCAAACGATCAAATTAAATTGAACCAGGGCGAACGTCACCGTTTAATTGGTTTAGAAGATTGGGGAGTAGTAGCAGAGATTTGGCAACATACCGATGCCGAGAACCCTTCAGACGAAGATGATATCGTTCGTGTTCAAGATGATTTCGGTAGATAATTTATAATCCGTAACTTAGTAGCGCTGATTTAGCTTGTTTGAAGACTATTGTGAAATAGACTTCGTTTTATTTTTGTATGATCATTTTATTTTTCTTTTTGGCGCATTGGTTTTTATCATTGTTTAGCCAAACTTTTTTTCTCCACCGCTATTCGTCGCATAAAATGTTTAAGATGAATACGTTTTGGGAGCGTTTTTTCTACCTTATTTTATTGATTTCGCAAGGTTCGTCTTTTTTAAATCCAAGGGCTTATGCTATTTTGCACCGTATGCACCATGCCTATAGTGATACCGTAAAAGACCCACATTCTCCACATTTTTTTAAGGATGTTTTTGGAATGATGATAGCAACCAAGAATATGTATTTGGCATATCTTTTACATAAGATTGAGCCAGAGCCGGCATTTAGAGGCAATTATCCAGAGTGGCCAATTATAGATAGAATTGGAGATTCGTGGCTTTGGAGATTGGCCTGTGCTGCGTTTTATATTTGGTTCTATGTTACTTTTGCCACACAATGGTGGATGTTTTTACTATTACCTATTCATTTTTTAATGGGGCCAGTTCATGGTGCTATTGTTAACTGGTGTGGACATAAGTATGGTTACTCAAATCATGATAACGAAGACCATAGCAAAAATTCATTGCCTTGGGATTTTTTGTTGATGGGAGAGCTGTTTCAGAATAACCATCATAAGAAACCTAATTCGCCAAACTTTGCTACCAAATGGTGGGAGTTTGACCCCACTTATCCTATGATGAAAGTAATGCATTGGCTAAGGATCATTAAGATACGTAAGGTTTAAGTTACAAAGCAGGTGTTTAACACTTGCTTTTTCGTTTTTATGTCGTTGCCATAGAAAATACCTAGCTATGGGTAGCTGTTTGTTAACTTATTATAGATACCTTGTGAGTCTATGAAGTTATTTGGAGCACCAAAAATTCCGCTAGACGATATTGCTGGTCTAGAAAGGGAAACACCTAATTTAATTGTTTACGCGATACCTGTAATGGCATTTTTTACGCTACTAGAGGTTGGTCATTCATGGTATAAAAAACGCAATCTTTATAAAACGAAAGAAAGTATTGGAAGTACTTTGGTGGGTTTGGGCAATGTGCTAATCAATTTTTTAATTAAAGGGCTGCTAATTTACGGCGCTGTATGGATTTATAATTTACTGCCTTGGCGGATGGAGCTAAATTGGTGGATGCTTATTCCATGCTACGTTTTGTTCGATTTGTGCAGTTATTGGTCGCACAGGATATCGCATGAAAATAGGTTTTTTTGGGCATCTCATATTGTACACCACTCTGCCGAAACTTATAATTTAACTGTTTCATTTAGATTAAGCTGGATACAAAATATCAAGATTATCTTTTTTATCCCGCTTGCACTTATTGGATTTCACCCGTTGGTATTTTTTGTGGTTAGCCAAATTAGCGTGCTTTTTCAGTTTTGGGTACATACAGAATATATCAAAAAAATGCATCCTATTTTCGAATATATCTTTGCTACTCCATCTAACCACCGCGTACACCATGGTTGCAACGAGAAATATTTAGACAAAAATTATGCGGCTACCTTTATATTTTGGGATAGAATGTTTGGTACTTATCAAATTGAAGAAGAAAAACCGGATTATGGAATAACATCCAAAATTGGCAATAGGCTAGATCCGTGGTTTCTTAACTTTCACGAATTAAAGGAAATGGCGATAGATGTGAAGAAAGCAAAAGGAGCAAGGGAGAAACTTTTTTATGCTTTTGCCAGTCCAACGGCAGTTTATAACAAGAAGAAAAGTTTAATGGTTGCTAAAGAGAAAGGTGAAAGGAATAAGCGTGGCTCATAAATCTTTGTTCGCTAACCTAGGTAGGTTGCATTTGAAATGCTTCTTTTTAAACTTCGTAAGTTTTTAAAGCTTACGAAGTTTTTTTACCTAAGTTTTCAAAAAGATTGCATTGCAAGACTGCATTTTCATTTTTGCAATGCAACTGCGGTACGAAAATTATTTATTTCTACTCTTGTGAAATTTCTTCTTTTTATTGCTTGCTGCACCTGTATTTCCCTTTGAGTCTCTTTGCGGTTTGCGCACTACTTCCTTATTGGCTAACATGCTTTTCCAGCTTAACGGATAAGGATGATTTTCTACGATTGGAATGGTACGTTTAATCAGCTTATGAATATCAAGTAGGTATTCATTTTCTTCGGCATCTACAAAAGAAATTGCCGTTCCATTGGCGCCAGCACGACCCGTACGACCAATTCTGTGTACGTAGGTTTCTGGGATATTTGGTAAATCGTAATTAAAAACATAGCTTAATTCATCTATGTCGATACCCCGAGCGGCAATATCGGTAGCTACCAAAACACGTAAGCTTCTAGCTTTAAAGTCGGTTAAAGCCCTTTGTCTTGCACCTTGCGATTTATCGCCATGTATGGCAGCAGCTTTAATACCGTCTTTCGCTAAATCTCTCGCAATCCGGTCTGCACCGTGTTTGGTACGTGTAAATACTAGCGTATGATCAATTTTCAGATCATCTAGAAGATGCTTTAACAACTTTCTTTTATCCGGTTTATCTACAAAGTAAATAGCTTGTGAAATGGTTTCGGCAGTAGAAGAAACGGGTGTAACTTCAACCGTAACTGGGTTTTTTAAAATGGTGTTAGCCAACTTTTCGATTTCGGTAGGCATGGTTGCCGAGAAAAACAGCGTTTGTCTAATCGCAGGTAATTTGCCCACAATCTTCTTTACGTCGTGAATAAAGCCCATATCTAACATACGGTCGGCTTCATCTAATACAAAAATTTCAATATCGCTAAGACTAATATGGCCTTGGTTCATTAAATCTAACAACCTGCCCGGCGTAGCCACTAAAATATCTACCCCTTTTCTAAGTGCATCTACCTGAGGTTGCTGACCAACACCGCCAAAAATAACCAAATTTTTTACAGGTAAATTTTTTCCGTAAGCATTAAAACTGTCTTGTATTTGAATAGCAAGTTCGCGGGTAGGTGTTAAAACCAAAGCTTTAACTGCTTTTTTAGCGGTTTTTAGGTGTCTCATGTGCAAAATTTGCAGCATAGGAATAGCAAATGCAGCCGTTTTACCCGTTCCCGTTTGGGCACAACCCAATAAATCTTTTAATTTTAAGATGCTAGGAATAGCTTTTTCCTGTATGGGAGTTGGCTTTTGATATCCTTCGGATTCAACAGCTTTTAATATAGGCTCAATTAGCCTCAATTCTGAAAATAACATTTTTTCTAAGTTTAAAATAAAAATTAAAAAGTGCATGTATCACACTTTAAAATTCGAAGAAGCTAGAACAATCATTTTTTTAGAAGGACTAACTTGCGAGTTGCTTTAATGATTAAAGAAATTCAGCTTCGAACTGCAAATGTACAGAAAATTTATTTGATACCAGTTTTATTGCTTTTTTGGAAATGATTGACAGTGTTTCAAAGGTGCTGTAGCCCCGCTTTGCACTATAGCTCTCGTTCGCAAATGCTCTCTCGAGGCTGCCGTTTCAATCGGGTTTGACGAACGAAGATACTGCAATACAACGTAGCTCTGACAAACTTTTTGCAAGGTGGTTATATCAGTTTGTCAAAGCTGAATAGTGTTTAGCCTGTGGTTGGTAATAATACTAGCCCAAGGAATTATTACCATTCATATTATTTTCATCATATCAGTCTCCGACAATCTCAGCAGGCTCTTGGGACTTTAGATAAGTTCATTTCGAACAACCTAATTATAAACCTGGAAGAGCGGAGGATATACAATTTAGTTAAATAATGAGGTAGGCGTATATCCGAAATGCTTTTTAAAAGCACGCGAAAAATGAGATAAATTTTCGAAACCAACTTCGTAGCAAACCTCTACTGGTCTCTTTTTATTTTCAACGAAATGATAATGCGCAAGCTCTAAGCGCTTTTGAGTAAGCCACCGCTGTGGCGTTGTGTTAAAGGCCCTGCCGAAGTCACGTTTAAAAGTTGTTAGGCTTCGGCCAGTTAAATAACCAAACTTTTTCAATGACATATTGAACATAAAATTCTTCTCCATAAAGGCCATTAAGTCAATTTTTCCGGGTTCGTCAAAATTGCTTAATGTAGAATCGATGTTTTCATCAATGGTTCTTAAAATATTAATTGCTTCGTTAATTTTTAACGAAGCAATTTTTTCTGGAAAATTCTCTTGCAGTTCAAAATATGGGATTAGCGATGTTAAGCAGCTTTTTAATAACGGGTGCTTGGCAAAACCAATAATTTTTGATTTTACTGCTTTGGGTTTTATTTCTTTGTGGTTATAAAATTGTCTAAGTCTAAGGGCCGATAAATGCATGGCAACTGCCTGATGTGGCAAGCCGTCTTTGGGATAATTGAAAATGGTAGCCAATTGATTTCTTGGAATTAAAAAAGTGCTACCAGCGCCAAACACAAATTGCTCGTCTGCTTGAATAATTTTAGTCTCGCCAGAAATCAGCCACACAAGCAGGTGCTCTTCAAATGCGGCTTCCGTTTTAAATAGCTTCCCATGATAACATGAAAGTTTAATTTCTGGGTTGATATAATTTACCTGATAATCCATCTTGTTAACGTAGCATAAAGTTACAAATATCAGCGCAGGTCTATGCTAAGTCCCGTCATTTCCTCACTCCATTTCCATAATCTTTTTGCATTGGTTCGGTCTAGCGAATAAGACTTAACGCCTCCGATAATTGATGTATCAGTGCTTAAAGATGCTACATCTACGTTTTCGCAATACACCCCGCCCATATTGTTGAGTAGCGAACTAGTAGCGCACCAAATTGTTGTAGCCGCTCCTTGGGGAATAGTTTTTAAAGATGCTGCAACTTCTGGCAAAATGTTTCCCTCGGCATCACTGTAGCCTAACTTTTGAAATAAATCTATTGGAGCTTCTCTAGATAACTCCGTTTCGCCAACAGCACCAGGACACAACGAGTAACTGCGTATTTGATGAGCTTTTGCAAGGTTGTCTAGTTCAAGTGAAAAAAGATTAACCGCTGTTTTTGATTGCCCATAGCCTAGCAGTGTGTCATATTCTCTGTACATAAAGTTGGGATCCTCAAAGTTGAAATTAGAAAACTGATGCCCACCAGATGAAACATTTACAACTCTTGCTCCTTTTGCTTTTTTAAGTGCATTCCATAATCTTACTGTAAGCTGAAATTGCGCTAAATAGTTAACAGCAAGTTGAGATTCTAGTCCACGCTGGTCTCTGCGCAAAGGAACCCACATGATGCCAGCATTATTGATGAGTAGGTGAAGAGGTCTTTCTGAAGCGATAAATTGCGCTGCAAAGGTATCAATAGAAGCAGGATCCATTAAGTCTATTTTTTGCAATTCTACATTGGCAATGTCTTTTAAGTTTTTCTTTGCCTTTTCGATGTCTCTTGCCGCAACAATCACTTTCGCTCCTGCGGCTGCAAGTATTTTAGTGGTTTCTAGACCAATTCCGGTATTGCCACCAGTTACGATAGCGATCTTGCCATTAAGATCTATTCCTTTAATTACATCATTAGTTGTTGATTTAGCATTAAAACCCGAATTTATGGGTTGCTGTAATGCTCCCTGATAATTGTTCTTTTCCATTTTTGATATTTTAATTACTTCTGGAAACAAAAATAGGTAGCTTGTTTCTTCTCGAATGTGCTTAAAGGCCCGAATTTACTTTGCTTAAACGTCCGCTTATGTCGAGTATTATGCTCTTCGCATGCTCTTTGCGAAGAATTATTGGTAGATCTTTAATCCAAAAATAAGCTCAGTAAGGATTGCAAATCCTTGGATTGGGCTTCCAGATTGCAAATCTGGAAGAGCGAAAGAGCGAGGACTTAAAGTCCGAAGAGCCTGCTCCGACTATCGGAGACTGATATTATTTTAGAAATATGAATAAAAATAAGTATTAAACCGCAAAGCGGTGACATTATTCGTTTCGATTATAAGGTAAATTTAAGGTTTCGAACCCCATTAGTTTTTAATCCACATATAGGAGTTTTAAAGGAAAAGATTGCAAATCCTTGATAGGGTTTTCAGGTTACAAACCTGGAAGAGCAGAATAATAAATCTAAGAAAGTTTGCTTAAACTCTTTCAATTTTTAATATGGTTAATCAAATTTTCTCTAAAGCCTGCTCCAAATCTCTAATCAAATAATCAGGTTCTTCTAAACCCACATAAATTCTAATTAGCACGTGTCTTGGATTATGACTGTCAAAATCAGCTTTGCTAACGCCAGCACAAGCTGGGATAATTAAACTTTCGTAACCGCCCCAAGAAACCGCCATTAGGATGTGTTTTAGGCTATCGCAAAATGCTTCTATCTTTTCTAAACTCGAATTTTTAAGCACAATGCTGAACAATCCGCCGCAAGCTTTCATTTGCTTTTTAGCTAAAACTAGCTGTTTACTTGAATTACTAAAAGGATGTAGTACCTTTTCTACCTTTGGATGTTGTTCTAGGTATTCGATGACTTTGTTGGCGTTTGCTGTTATCTTCTCTAAACGGATGGGTAAAGTGCGCAAACTTCTAAGTAGCAACCAAGCATTTTGCGGTGCTACAGAGGCGCCTATATTCATGTATTCTTTCTCGAAAATTCGCTTCAGCAGCTCTTTTTTGCCGGTTACCACACCCGCTACCACATCGCTGTGCCCGGCTAAATATTTAGTGGCCGATTGCGCTACCAAATCAATCCCGTAAGCAATAGGCTGTTGGTACAAAGGCGAGCAGTAGCTATTATCTATCATGGTGATGATGTTTTTGGCTTTTGCTATTTTGGCTATGGCTGCTAAATCTTGTACATCGAAGCTAAAAGTATTAGGCGATTCGAGGTAAATTAATTTGGTTTTAGAGGTAATGGCATTTTCAATTGCATCAGTGTGGCTGCCGTCTACAAAAGTGGTGCGGATGCCAAACTTCGGTAACAAATCATTAAAGAGCTTGATCGTCCAGCTGTAGGGATTTTCTACGCATATCACTTCATCACCCTGGCGCAGTAAAGCCAAAACCGGAATAGTGACGGCGGCAATGCCACTTCCAAAAACAAGTGCATCTTCGGCGCCATCTAATGCAGCCAGCTTCTTCCTTAAAATATCAATAGTTGGGTTAAAGCCACGAGAATATAGATTACCCTGATATTCATCTGCCAATGCGTTGCGGAAATCATCAACGGTGTTAAATTTGAAATTACTGGTCTGGATAATAGGCGGGGCTATGGCATTGAAGTAGTTTTCACGCTCTTCTCCTAGTTCATTAAGTATATAAGAAATATCCACTTTGTTAAGTTAAAAGTATAAAGTCAAAAGTTAAAAGCACCTTTGCGTTGCTTAGCATTAACCTTATTTAGTTGCTCTTTTGTTATTAAAAAATCTTTGGATGAAATAAATGGCTACAAATCCAATGAAAATATAAATTCCGTTTAATGCCGCGTTAGGATCATCGTTATAAATACTAATAGCTACAAATAAATAAGCAGCAATGAAGATGAGCGGCATCAATGGATATAATTTCATGGTGTAGATAGTGTTTTTATCCAAATGTGCTGTTTTTTTACGCAGATAAAAGATGGTTGCCGCAGAGAAAATCATCCCTGCGCCATCCATAAAAATGGTGTAGTTCAAAATCTTATCGAAGGTTTGTGCATAAAACAATGTGATGATAGAAAGAATGGTAAAGAGTGTTAAGCTTACCACCATTACATCGTTTTTTTTGGTTTTTTTGGTGAAAACTTTGGGTAGTGCACCTTCTTCGCCCATGGCATACATAGCTCTTGGATTGCTCAATAAATTCACATTTACATAACCTAAAACTGATAAGAATATGAGAACCGACAGAATGGTAAAACCAGTAGGGCCAAATATTTGCCCTGCTAAAATAGCGGCAATACTTTGTGCGGACTTTAACTGTTCGAAACCAATCACTTTTACGTAAGCGTAATTAATGGCCATGTACAAAGTGATGATAATACCCAAACCAACCAAAATAGACCGAGGAATAACCGTTTTGGCTTCTTTAGCTTCGCCACCAAAATTGATGGTTTGCTGGTAGCCGCCAAAACTAAAAGACACGGCTATTAAGCAAATGCCCAATGCTTTTCCGTAATCGCTCCAGGTAGCAGGTAAACCGCTTGTTGTACTAAAAACAGAGGGTAGCTGTTGTGTTTGTCCGCCAAAAAATATGGCGCAAATTAGCGTGATAACCATTACCAGTTTGATGATGGTCAGCATGTTCTGAGTTCTGGAACTGGTTCTTAAGCCCATCAAGTTAATGGTGTAGAAAATGATGATACTGACCAATCCAATTAAAATACGGTGATCGTTGGTTTGCATTTCTACAGGAAAAAGGGCTTTATTTAAGTATTCGGCACCAATTAAAGAAACACCAGCAACAGAGGCAGCATTGCTTACCACAATTATGCAGTTAATAGCGAAAGCAATAGACGGGTGGTAGCAAACAGAGAAAATTTTGTAATATCCGCCAGTTACAGGATAACGAGAACCAATTTCGGCATAGGTGAGGGCACCGCAAAGCGCTACAAAGCCACCCACTATCCACGCTAAGAAAAAAAGCTCTGGAATTTGGGCTTTTGCCGCCACATTAACAGGGGTACGGAAAATTCCCATGCCTATCACTAGGCTTACCACAATCATAGATAGATCGAATAAGGACAGTTGTTTTTTCTCTGGGTTCATTTGAAGTTTTAGTTTGTTGGTTTAGGGCTTTGTATGTCACCTCATCGCGAGGTACGAAGCAATCTTAGCGTATTCTGTCATTCCGACGTAAGCGGGAATCTGTTAGTTTAGCATGTTTACTTTTAGATTCTTCGCTACGCTGAGCATGATGACAAGAAGATTGATTTGCACCTCGCAATGACGAGTTGTTTTATTACAAGCCCAATTTAACAATAAAAAGCTGCTCAGCAATTTCATCCTCAAAAAAATACAATGTAAGTCTATCGATTTGTTCAAATGTGGAAATCTAGCCAGAAAATGCCCCTGAAATTGATTAAATTTGTAATGTTGATTGGCATCTCAATCAAGAATCTACACACAACAGAGTTATGGCAGAACCAATTTATAACGAAGACAGTATTAAATCCTTAGATTGGCAAGAGCATATTCGCCGTAGGCCGGGAATGTACATTGGTAAATTAGGCGACGGATCTGCACCTGATGATGGGGTTTATGTACTGCTAAAAGAGATTGTTGATAACTCTATTGACGAGTTTATGATGGGCGCTGGTAAAACTATCGACATTAGTTTAAGCGATCATCGGGTAATTGTGCGAGATTACGGTAGGGGCATCCCTTTGGGTAAAGTTATAGATTGCGTTTCTAAAATGAATACCGGTGGAAAGTACGATAGCAATGCCTTCCAAAAATCGGTAGGGATGAATGGTGTAGGTACCAAGGCGGTAAATGCGCTGTCTACCAATTTTGTAGTGCAAAGTTACCGTGATGGTAAAACTAAAAGAGTAGAGTTTAGTAAAGGATTAATTGTCACAGAACATCCAGAGATTGATACCACGCAACGCAATGGTACCTCTATTACTTTCTATCCAGATGAAACTATTTTTAGGAACTATCGTTACATTCCTGATTTTGTAGAAAGCATGATTTGGAACTATGTGTTCTTAAATACGGGTTTAACCATCAATTTCAATAATCAAAAATATTTCTCGGAAAGAGGTTTGTACGACTTACTTTCGAAACAGAATAAGCCTGAGGAAATTAGATACCCAATTATCCACCTAAAAGGGCATGACATTGAAGTAGCCATGACCCACGGCCAGCAATACGGCGAAGATTACCACTCGTTTGTAAACGGGCAGTACACTACGCAGGGCGGTACACACCAAGCGGCATTTAGAGAGGCGGTAGTAAAAACTATTAGAGAGTTTTATAACAAAGATTATGATGCTTCAGATGTGAGGGCTTCTATTATTGCCGCCATCGCCATACGTGTGCAAGAGCCAGTTTTCGAGTCGCAAACCAAAACCAAGTTGGGCTCAGAACGTATTGCGCCAGAGGGGCAAACGGTACGTACCTTCGTTAACGATTTCTTGAAAAAAGAGCTGGACGATTATTTGCATAAGCATAAAGAAGTAGCTGATGCGATTGAGACCCGGATTAAACAATCTGAGCGTGAGCGCAAAGATATTGCTGGTATTAAAAAGTTGGCTAACGATAGAGCTAAAAAAGCATCTTTGCATAATAAGAAATTAAGAGATTGCAAAGCTCATTTCAATACAAACCACGAGCGTAGGCACGAAACCACTTTGTTTATTACCGAAGGAGATTCTGCGTCGGGCTCTATCACAAAATCACGAGATGTAGAAACACAAGCCGTATTTAGTTTAAAAGGGAAGCCTTTAAATTGCTACGAGCTAACCAAAAAAGTAGTTTACGAAAACGAGGAGTTTAACCTTTTACAACATGCCTTAAATATTGAGGACGGTTTAGAAGGCCTACATTATAACAACATTGTAATTGCTACAGATGCAGATGTGGATGGCATGCACATACGTTTGTTGATGATGACTTTCTTTTTGCAGTTTTTCCCAGATTTGGTAAAGGCAGGCCATGTTTATATCCTACAAACACCACTTTTTAGGGTTAGGAACAAAAAAGAAACTGTTTATTGCTATAGCGATGAAGAGCGTAAGAATGCCATTTCAAAATTAGGCGGAAAGCCAGAAATTACAAGGTTTAAAGGATTGGGAGAAATTTCTCCAGATGAGTTTGGCTTGTTTATTGGAAAAGATATTCGTTTAGACCCAGTAATTTTAAAAGAGCAAACCATTAAGAGCTTGTTGGAATATTACATGGGTAAAAACACGCCTGACAGACAACAACATATCATTAAAAATCTACGTATTGAAAAAGACGAAGTAGATAAAGAAGAAAAAGAAATAGAAGAATTAGATCTGGCTTAAAAAGCATTGTGTTTTTAGGTTTTTGTGGTAATGCCTTTTTATCCATTGGTTTAATTATATTTGTAGATATTTTTTACCTATCTTAAAGCTATATCTGATATAAATGTTAAGGCTTTAATGTTTATTGTATTAACGCATGACAATCAACAAAAAAAGGAGTTCTTCTCGCTATGGGCTCATTGTAATCTTAATTTTAGCTCTTTTTATATCAGCTATCTTCTTTTATATCAGAAATGATAAAATTAATGTACTTTCTAACAGCGTAACAGAGCTAAATAATATAGAAAGTGATTATTCTAGTTTAGATACCTGCATTTTAGCACTGTATAAGGCCGATAATAATTGCCGTTTATTTGAGGCTACAGCAAATGTAGCCTATATGAAACAGTTCTCTAAAGAAATTATTAAGGTTTCTTCGATACTAGATAGCTTAAAAGTTAAGGAAAATACAAAAAGCTATTCAAATAATATTAAAGGTCTGGTAGACCAGAAAAAAATTAAGACAAAACTTTATTTAGCTTTAAAGCAACTAACAGATAGTTTAATGTTTACTACTGCTGGTATTGATACGGTTAAAGAGCGCACTTGGACTAAGGGTATGGAAGTTACCAAAGGTAGGTTTAAGACGATGATTACAATTGATACCATTAAGCCTAAACAAGAAATTAAAGAAAAAGGGCTGATAGGTAGGTTGGCCGATGCCTTTTCGCGACAAAAACGCCAAGTGGATACCAATGCGGTTTTGGTAAAAAAAGAGATTACTTTAGATACTTCTCTCTCTAGCCGAAATTACAACAAAATGCAAATGAGGAATATCAATAATTATTTCCGCAATTTGTACAATGCCAATAAAATCCTCAGAAAAAATGAAGTAGAAATATTGCGAATCAATTCTCGCATCATTAACGAAATTGTTTTTTTACTGCAAACGTTTAAAAAGAAGGAGTTAGATTTTGTTGCTGAAACCAAAAAGAACATCCATTTTGATATGGATGATACATTTAAAAGCATCAATAACATCTACGTGATAATTTTTGTGCTTTTGTCTGTTTTAGTTACTATCATTTTGCTCAACTTATGGCGAATTTATAGAAACGAACACGAACTAATTGACTATGGTCAGCGTGTATCGCAATACGCACAATCTAAAAGCAGGTTTTTGGCAAATATGAGCCACGAGATTAGAACACCGCTAAATTCTGTAATTGGTTTTTCGGAGCAACTTAGCCAAGATAATTTGTCTGAACAGCAAAAAGAGCAAGTAGATGCGATTAAAACCTCGTCAGAATTGCTGCTTGATCTTGTAAATGATATTCTTGATTTCTCGAAATACGAGGTTGGTAAGATTAATTTTGATAAAGTATCTTTTGCCCCGGCAGATGCCATTAATGAAGTGTTTAACAGTATTGCCATACAAGCTTCTAAAAAAGGCTTGTCGCTAGAGAAACAGATAAGTTTTGATGGTAAAACGATGTTACAAGGAGATTCGCTGCGGTTAAAACAAGTGGTGATGAATTTATTAAGCAATGCCATTAAATTTACCGATAGTGGATCAGTTACTTTAAAGGCAGAAATAATTGCTAGCTCTAAGAAAAAAGGGTTATTAAAGGTACAGGTAATTGATACGGGTATTGGTATTGAAGAGAAAGACGCGGGCGTTATTTTCGACGAGTTTTCGCAGGTTAACTATTCTACCACAAAAAACACCCAAAAAGGAACAGGTTTAGGTTTGGCCATCTGTAAAAAAATTGTAGAGTTGCAGGGCGGTAAAATTAGCTTGAGTAGCAAGATTAACAAAGGCTCTAACTTTACTTTTGAGATACCTTATGAGTTTTGTTACGATAGTGCTAATCAACGAAAAAGCTTGGTTATAGCCGATATATCTCATTTAGCTGGCAAACGAATTTTGCTGGTTGATGATAACAAAATGAATGTACTGTTGGCGCAAACTGTGGTTAAAAAATATAAAATCGTTACCGATACCGCTTATGATGGTGCCGAGGCTTTTCAGTTGTTTCAGCAAAACCATTACGACCTAATTTTAACAGACGTGCAGATGCCTGTAATGGGTGGTGTAGAACTTACCCGTTTAATCAGGAGCGAAAAAGATAAAAGCAAATCAAACGTGCCAATCTTGGGCGTTACCGCCAACGTGATGGAAGAGGATAGGGACAAGTATTTGGCATCCGGGATGAATGCCTTGGTATTAAAGCCCTATTCGGAAAAAGAACTGATTGATAAAATTGCCGATTATATAACGTTATAGATGAGTGCATTGCACAAAAATAGATTGTCTCAACAGTAAAATAACGGCGTCATTTCGACGATCAAAGGAGGAGAACCAAAGGGCTCGAAGTAAATTGAAAATCAACGAAGTTAAATCTCTTTTAGAAGTACTTCTAAAGCAGATCTCTCTCTAGCGTTCGAGATGACGAGCGAATTTGAGACAGCCTCTTTTTTACTCTTTCTCTGGTGCTATGGTGTCTTCGGGGTGTTGCGGCGGTAATTTTTTAACCTCTTTCTCTACTATAATGGTTTTTAAGTGTACGGCGTATTTTGATGGTGTAATACCCGTATCAAACTTTTCTGCATAAGCTTGGGTAAACTCTGCACCAAAGTATAAAATAATAGAGGTATAGTAAATCCACACCAAAATTACGATGATAGAACTGGCAGCTCCAAAAGCGGAGCCTGGGTTTCCTTTTTCGATATAGATGCCAATAACGTACTTGCCTAAACTAAACAATAATGCGGTAAACAATGCACCTACCAAAGCGGGTTTCCATTTTAAATTTACATCTGGCAATACCTTAAAAATGATAGCGAAAATGGTAGTAACTACGGCCAAAGTTAAAGCATTGGTTACAATAAGCATTAACCATTCAGAAACCTCTTCTATGCCAATTTTTGAGGCATAAATATCTAGTTTGCCACCAATGCCCACTACTACACTGTTAATTACTAACGAAACTAAAAGTAGAAAACCTAATGACGCTATCAATGAAAAAGAAAGCAGACGGTTGGTAAGCAGTTTTTTCCAACCTTTTTTAGGTACTGCTTTCACTTTCCATATCAGGTTAATGCTATCTTGTATTTCTATAAAAATGGCAGTAGAACCAATAATTAAAGTACCTATGCCAATAATTAAACCCATTGTACTTTTGCCAGAAAGATTGGCGTTGTTTACAAATGTTCTGAGTTGGTTGGCTGCATTTGTTCCAATCATTTCGCTTATTTCTCCAAATAGTTTTGTGTTTGGATCCATGTTATCGCCCAGAAATAAGGAGGCTGATGAAATGATGATGATAATGAGCGGAGTGAGCGAAAAAATAGTGTAATAGGCTAGGGCTGCACTGAGTTTCATTACTCGGTCTTCCATAAAACCTTTGCCTGCCGCTATAAAAAGGTGGTAGGTATGTACTAAAAATGATTTTATTTGTTGAGGTATTTTTTTCATGTTTAAAATTGTAAGGTTGAAATGTTGCAAAGTTATAGCGTTAGAACATTAGAGCCCGGTAAGTTTACTCATTCAATCATGCTTTCTTCAATCATTCAAAATCTCTTAAAACGGATAACCAATTCCGATATTAAGCACTAAATTATCTCTTCTCCAACTTTTACTTCCAAAATCTATATCGTTAATTACCCAACGTTGGCCACTAGGTAAAAATGGCTTACGTATAGGGAAAGCACCATCAAGGCGGATGACAAAAATTGTGGCATCTACCCTTAAACCTACACCCGTGCCCACGGCTAATTCATCTAAAGCGTTTTTTAGCTTAAACTCAGAACCAATTCTATCCGGATCTTCTTTGCGGAGCCAAACGTTACCCGCATCTACAAAGGCTGCGCCATGTAAAATACTTACGAGTTTAAATCTCAGTTCCGAATTGAGCATCATTTTAATATCGCCACCTTGGTCGGCAAATACTACATCATCAGCTACTTTAAACGTGCCCGGGCCTAAAGATCTGGCCCTAAACGCCCTAATGTCATTCGTTCCACCAGCAAAAAACTGACGGACAAAGGGTAGTGAGCTGCTTCCACCATAAGCATAGCCGTAACCTAAATTTAGTCGATTTGCCCAAATCACTGTTGGGGTTACTTTGTAGTAATTTCTTAAATCGGTTTCTACTCTTACAAACTGCGTTAAGGCCGTGTTAAATAATTCTCTTTTACCTGATGAGTTTTTTGGTGTAAATAAGCCCCAAACGTTACCACTTGTTTCTAACCCACCAAAAAAATACAAATTATGCCTGCGTTTATCTTGCATTTGGTTGGTATAGGTGAAACTGTAATTGCTGCCAATAATAAATTGGTTTTCTAAAGTGTATTGTAAGCCTGGATTCTGTTCAATGAGGGTATGATAAGCTTGACTTGTCGTATCCTTATTAGAAGTAACTAGGTTTATCGAAGCAGGGTTAAAGTTGTGTTCCTTAAACTGATTTTCTTTCCAATTGTAGCCGTACTGTGCTTTAAATGAATTCAATTTATAAACGGTATCTCTGCTTAATAATTGGTAGCCTAATGATACAATGGTTTTTGGCGTGAATGCATTGGTGCTTTTTGGCTTATAAAATGGCACAATGAACCTTGGTAGCGTAAGCTTAGCTTCCCCAGTTAACGAATAAGAGTTGATTCCTTTTGATTGGCCACTGTATTGTGTTTCGAAGCCACCACTTGCACTTACATCTAATTGCTCTGCACCTCTAAATATATTTCTGGTGGTTTGTGTAATCTTTAATTCAGAACCAATAAAATTGTTTGATTTATTGGTGCCTAACACCGAGAAAGTAAGTGAGTTTTTCTTTAGCGGTGTTAGATAAATATTAAGATCTAGCTGGTTGTTTTTGAAACTATCTATGGGTAGAAATTCAGCTCTAACATCTCTAAAAGCACCTAAGTTAACCATTCGGTTTAACGATTGGTTGTGATCTTTTCTATTGTATCGTTCGCCCTTTTTAAAGAAAACTAGCCTGTCGAAAACTCTTGATCTGTAGGTATTCCTGTCATCGTAAATATTAAAATCATTGTACTTTATCGGCTCTAGTTTTCTTAATAAGCTATCTCTACGCAAGCTATAACTAGGGTAAATGTTTATGTTTTTGATGGTGTAGGGCTTTAAAGAAGCATCGGGAGTGGTGTTTTTAATACGAACATTTACATTCACTAGGTTTTTGCCTATGGTACTGTCTACCTGTAAAATCAAATGCTCGGGACTGAAATAGAAATAACCACTTTCTTTCAAATCATTATCTATTCTTATTCGCTCGTTTTTATAAGTATCTAAATCATAAAAATCGCCAGTTTTTAAAAGCGTTTTGCTTTTGTTTACATTGATATTGTGCGTTAAATCTCCGGTATCTGGCGGGAAAGTAACCTGATTAATTTTATATCTAATACCAGTGTTGGCGGTATAAATTGCCTTTCCGCGACGTCTTTTAATCACGGTATCTCCGGTAACCTCGGCTTGCAAATATCCCTGGCTAATTAAATAACTTTTAAGTACATCATTGTTGTACTTGAGTTTTACCTCGCTCATTAACACTGGCGGTTCTCCAACTTTGTTGCGTAGCCAATTCCTAATGCCTTTTGGTTTTTTAGGTTCGCCGGCTAGGTTATAAATGAATAATTTAGGTTTTAAACCTAATATTGATTTATTGGGGCGAGGTCTAGTTTTACTTTCTAATTCCGACTTTACCTGCTTGGCATCGTCAATTTTAGAAGAAGAATCTGGATTGATTTTTACTTCGGCACCTTTATAAAGGTTTTGCCCCGGCTTTAAGTATCGGGTATTGCTACAATTGGCAAAGAAGGAACATGCCAATATGAAAGCGCCAATTTTAATTAGTTTTCTCATTTTTTGGTCTTTGCTCAACATTGTTTCTTTTTCTACGTTTTTGAAATATTTCTTTAAACCTGTTATAATCAACTACTAAGCTAAAACCTAGCCCTGTTTCAATAATTTGACCTTCTACCACACTTTCGGTTTGGTTACGTCTGTAAGCCCGTAATCGGTAGCGCCCATCCCTAGAAAGCGCATATTCTATGTTTACATTATCGGCTATGTTAGTTGCATTTTGGTTAGCCTGCTGTGGACCTTCTAAAGCAAACGAACTACCAACAGTTACAGTTAATCTGTCGTTCAGTAATTTCTTAGAGATACCAAATTCTAGGTCTGTTTTTTGTTCTAAACTGCCTGTAGAGTAATCTTCTGATGAATTTACACCAAAGTTTAAGTCTACGCCTTGTACCAAATCAGATGCCAAATTATTTAACTGCTCGGTTAGTAATTTACTCACACTTGAGCGGGCAAGGGTAGAAACACCACCACCACCGCCAGCTAAACTTTGGAACGGGTTGTTGGCGATAAATCTATTGAGTGCCAATAAGGCAAACACTTGCTTGTTCAATTCGTTTTCGTCTCTATTTACGATTTGTAGTTTGGTGTAGGCTTGGCTGCCAACTGCAGTACCTCTCTCGTTTTCTGGCAAATCAATTTTAAACGAAATGATAGGTTTTAGCAACTCTCCTTTCATGTACAAATACACTTGAAAAGGAAGTTTAGTTTTAGTGGTCGGGTCGTCGGGAGTGTTAAGCAAATCTATCGGTGCTGCATTAACTTCATAAAGTGCCGTTAGGTTTACGTTGGCTTCGGTTGGTTCTCCGGTCCATGTTAGCGTACTTCCTTTAACTAATTTAAATGGTTTTTTACCTAGAGGCCCTACAGAAAGATTGTAAGAACCATCTACCACTTCGTATCGCCCAGTCATGCTAATTTTTCCACTAGGGTCCATAGTAGCATTCAAATCTGCATCGCCTTTAATGGTTAGCATATCGCCGTTGGCTGGGTCTACTACTACATTTAGCTCCGCTTCTGGATTAACGTTGATATCGGCCACTAAATTAATTCCCTTAATTGGCGATTTGCTGATGCTATCCGCCTTCAAATCTTTTTGCCCGTTAAATGGTGGTGCATCTGCGTCTATAAACTGTACAATACCTTCTTGTTCAATCACCGATGGATCATCTACCGGCATGGCGTAGTAGAATTTAGTTCCTTTTTCTATCGTTACGCTCATGTTCACATCGGGCTGATTTAAATCGCCTCGCACACGAATATTACTGCTTAAATACACGGTTCCGTAAATCATGTCATTATCTTCGGCAGTAGAGTTCATTACCCTAAAATTGTTGGTTCTGATATCTAAACCAAAACCTACATTGCTAAAGTCGCTGGTGTTAATTGTACCGTTTACTGTAGCTTTTTTGCCTAACGAGTCTACCAATGTAAAATTATTGAAGCGAATGCCTTGGTTGTTAAATGCAATTTCTTGCGTTGGCATGGTAAAATAAGAGTTGATGTAGGCAATTCGCATTCCGGCATCGTTAAACTTCAGAGCGCCTAATATTTGAGGTTTCGTTAATTCGCCTTTTACGGTAAAAGCTCCAGATATTGTTCCTTTACCTTCTTTAATTTGGCCAGCGCTTACACTTTCTATTTGCGTTAAATCGATTTTATCGATATTTACGCTTAGGTCTAAATTGCTTTGGGGGGCAGTGTAATAAAAACCTTTAGCAGAGAGTTCGTGTATGCCTTTCAAACTTACATCAACTTCAAAAGCGTTTTCTGTATTGTTATTTACAACTGCTTTTAAGTCGCCTAATTCGTCTTTTTGGTAACGCAATTTATTGATAGCTAGATTGGCTTCAAATTTTGGTGTCGAAACCAAGTCTTTTACATCTACCGTTCCGTTAATTGCACCACCAACCAAAGCGGTATCGGTTTCCGCAAATTTCATTAAAGTTTCTATTTGGAAATCCTTAAACTCTACTTTTAATGGTGAATTGGGTTCGTCAGAAGTACTATTGATACGCAATAGCTGCGATCCCTGACTAATGTTGAATTGATGAGCCAAAATTCCAGAATTTCCGAATTGAATATAATTTTCTGGTGCTACCGTCCATTTTTCGTAATCTAACAACAATTTATCTGGGTCTAAATTGAAACGGAAATCTTTGTTTATAGATTGAAAAATACCAGCGATAACGTATTTGTCCTTACGTTGCCTATCGCGTAAGAAAACGTTTAGATCTAATTTGTTGTTGGCTGCCGAGCCCGAAATTTCGGTGTTGAATAAGGTGATTGAAGTATTTTGAATGCTATTTACCAATAACCTATAATCTAGTTTTTGGGCTTCGTTGCCGATATTTAACTTAATGCTGTCTAAATTTATGCCGTTGTAAGTCACCTTTGGGAAAACAGCATTCATCAGTAAACTGTCTTTTTCGGTATCAATTAAACCATTAATTCTTGAGGGTGCAAAAGTGGTTAACGCCGGCACAAAATCTTGCAAAAACTTAGGGTTGTAAATGTTTGCCGTAAAACGGATGCGCTGCGGTGGTACCTTGGTAACTTCGCCAAAAGCGTAGTACTTGTTGATTTGATTGATGAGGGCATTTCCCACTTTGCTTAACTGATACTTTCCATCTACGTTGGCACTAATTAACTCCGATTTTAACACCAGTTTATTTTCTGTAGCAGTAGAAACTGCATTAAGCTGGATGGTGTCTACATTAAATTTCTTGCCCTCTTTCACTAACTGCAGGCCAGTGGCAAATACATCGCCATTTAGATAGTCCACATCCGCAGTTTTAATATTAGCCTTAATGTTTCCGGCAAGCTTAAGCTCGGTGGTGCTAAAATTTAGTTTCTGCAAGTCAACTTGTTTAAGAGCCAAATTTGCTTTTACCGCTGGATATTTTCCTGCTAAATCAGCGCTGGCTGTCAAATCAAAATTAACGTTACTATCTGGCATGTTGCCTTTAATAGCCACTTTTTGATTAGCATAATTACCCGATAATTTAAGGTTGCGATAATTGTATTTATTATAGTAAGCACTTAACACCGTTGCATTAAATTTTGCATTTATTTTTTTAGCATCTAAGCCAATGCCAGCCACATCTGCTTTTGCCGAAACTCTTCCTAAAGTAGGTTGTTGTTTAATTAATTTACCTACGTTGAAATTAATTAGGTTAATAGCTGCTTTGTACTTTTCATTGCCTTTTGGCCCCTTCATATTTGCGGTTAAAACTGCAGAACCCATATCCGATTTTACATTCAAATTAGTCGTAAAATCAGTCATCGATCCTTTAAATTTACCATTGGCATCAATTACGTTTGGCAATTCAATACTAGCTGGTATGGTATTCTTAGGTGCAACAGCTAAGATATCGCCCTTAGTAAGGTAAACTTTTTTGATGTTCAGATCCAGAAAAGCTTTGTTTACATCTGTCACATTATTTGCTTTACCGCTAATATCAATTTGTGTGTTTTTAAGACCGCTGATTTGCAGTTTAGGGATGTTTAAACGATTTAAATAGCCATCTACTTTAGCTTCAATTTTTATCTTTTGGTCAGCGTATTGCGAGGGTAAGGCATCGCTAAAGAAAGTGGCATCCTTTAATCCAATGGTAGTATTTTTTAAATTAATGGCCAATTTTACACGTTCCGGATTTTTGGTCAAATCATCTAACGAAGTAAAAGTTAAATCGGTTTCGTTTTCGATGCTGGTATAAGGTGTTTTTAGCACAAAATCAGTGAGTTTAATCTGCTTATCGTTGTAGATGGCATTACCCCTCAAAGTGTTCAACACAAAACCGCTTTTATCGCTCATAGAGCCATTCTTAACTTTTGCAGTAACGCCTTTGTCGCTGTAATTCAGTTCTTCGGCTCCCAGGTTCAGGCCCTTGATGTTCAAGTGGTTAAAATCAATACCCTTTTTAAGTGGCTTTGCGCCGAGGTTATCAAACAAAACTTGGTTGTTAGTCAAATTAATTTTCTTAATAGCCAGCGCCAACGAAGACTGTTCGGCAACAACAGTATCTTTTACATTATCCAAATCATTTGCCGGTGCCGGTTTAAAAGCAAACTTGATAAATGAATTAGCTAATTCTGCATTGTCTGTAGTATAAATCCCGTTAGTTAAATCAACTATCAAGTTTTTAAAATGCAGTTTGTCTACATTGGCAATGGCATTGGTTGTCGTCAATTGGTCATCGTAATTAACTTTAACCTTGTTGAACTCAAATTTTTGCACTTCTATCGTTGGCAGTTTACCTACTTCTTTTTGCGTACTATCAACACTGTTTGTGATATGCTGCACTAGTTGCGTAAGTGGTTTCTGTTGTAGATAAAGCAAACTCGTATTGTCTACAACGAAGTTCTTAATTACATACTTTTGGTTCGCTAAGTCAAAATCTTTGATGTTCGTTTCTAGCTTTCCCAAATAAAACTTTACGTTATTTCCTGCCACATCATCACGATAGGTAAGGCCAATATCCTCAAAACGAACCTTATCTACAGAGAATTTTAAGGCTGAGGTGGTGTCTTTTGTAACTTCTTCTTCGGGCTTTTTCTGGTCGCTTGCAAAGGCATCTACCAAGAAAGAAAAGTTAAATGTGGTATCTGGGTTTACACGCTTAACATTAGCCCTTATGCCTTTTAAATCAATATAATTAATTTCAACAGTGTTTTTTAATAGCTTAAACAAACTGATGTCTACTTGTAGTTTTTCGGCATATAATAAAGTGTCTTTATTTAAGTCTTCGATATAGAATTTATTTAATACTACATCTTTCGGTAAAGCGATTTTAATGCTTTCTAAACTTACCTCGGTTTTGGTTTTGTTTTTCAGGTAACTGATGGCTTTATCTTTTACAAAGTTTTGTACCGCAGGAATATTTAGAGATAGTGCCACCAGTACCACCAGTAAAATGATACTGGCGATAATACATAAGATGATTTTAAGCCCTTTTTTAAAATATTTGTTCAAGTGAGATTAATCTTTTGATGGTAATTTAAATAATTATAAGATAGTTTACTTATAGAATGAGGAACAAAAAATAATTAATAAAGTTTTAAGAAAACTGCTTAGATATGGCCTTATTCTACTTTTTTATTAATTCTAATTTGTATGTTTAATTTATGAATGTAATCGATTTTAAAATTTCATACGAAACTTACGAGCATATAAATGAACTTTCTGCCCAAGACAGGGCGCTGTGCATTAAAGCAGAAGAAGCTTTAAAAACTTCGTACTCACCGTATTCTAAATTTAAAGTAGGTACGGCAATTCAGCTTGCCGATGGAGAAGTTATCTTGGGTAGCAATCAAGAAAATGTGGCTTATCCATCTGGATTATGTGCAGAGCGAGTGGCTCTTTTTTCAATAGGGTCTGCTAAGCCATTCGCCGTGGTAACCACTATGGCTATTACTGCTCATACAGAAAACTTCGATATCAAAAAACCAGTAACCTCTTGTGGAGCATGCTTACAAGTAATGGCCGAGTTTGAACAAAAACAAAAATCGCCAATTGCCGTAATTTTTTATTGTTTAAACGGACAAATTATTAAAGTAAGTGGCGTAAGGAGTTTGCTTCCATTTGTCTTTGTAGAAGACCGCTTGGCTGGTTCCCTCTAGTTATTTTTAAGTGATTAACAGCAAACAACTTAATCCTTGGTGTTAAGTTGTTTTAAATAGGTAGATGTAGCTGTTTTTGATATGCAAATATAGGGTCCAAAATTACGTAGACTCAATAATAGGTGTAATTACGCCTTTTAGAAAAATCGTGCCATGTTTTGGATAGTCGTTAAATTAAGGTTTTTGCCTTTTTATCCGAAAAACTGTTGATTTTTTTCCCCATCAAAAGTAAAAGTGGGTTTTCTTTTCCTAAACTTCCTATCTTTAAAACTGAAAATAACACACGTATGAAGAAGTTTAATATTCTGGTATGCTTTGCATTTATTGTTCTATTTACGGCATGTTCTGGTAAAAAAGCTGATTTGGTAATTTATAATGCCCAGATCTATACCGTAAATGAGGCTTTTGATATAGTAGAAGCAATGGCCATTAAAGATGGAAAGATCTTGGCCGTAGGTAAATCTGAAGAAATTAGAAAGGCTTACGCGGCCAACGAAGAAGTAGATGCTGAGGGCAAAGCTGTTTACCCGGGATTTATTGATGCCCATGCACATTTTTTTGGCTATGCAGAAAGTTTAAATAATGCCAATTTAGCAGCTACCAAATCTTGGGATGAGGTATTGACTAAATTACAAGCGTTTGCCAGAAGCCAACCAGAGGGCTGGTTAATTGGTAGAGGTTGGGACCAAAACGATTGGCCAAATAAACAATTCCCCACTAAAGAAAAACTAGATCAGCTATTTCCAGACAGACCAGTTTTACTGCACCGTATAGATGGTCATGCTGCTATAGCCAACCAAAAAGCGTTAGATGCGGCAAATATTACTAAATCTTATGAGCTAACAGGTGGTGATATTGTTGAAATTGGCGGTGAACCTACTGGAATGCTGATAGATAATGCTATTAACTTGGTAAGTGCTAAAATCCCTGATTTAACAAAACAAAAGATGAAAGAGCTTTTGCTACAGGCGCAGCAGAATTGCTTTGCGGTAGGCCTTACCACTATTGACGATTGTGGTTTAGATTATACAGCCCTAGAGGGCATTGAGCAACTGCAAAGCGAAGGTGCCCTGAAAATGAGATTGTACGTGATGCTTTCTGATGCGGATAAAAACTACGACTACCTAATTAAAAGAGGTAAGATTAAAACAGACAGACTAAACGTTAGGGGATTTAAAGTTTATGCCGATGGGGCATTAGGCTCAAGGGGTGCTTGTTTGCTGCATCCCTATAGTGATATGCCTAATAAGAAAGGTTTTTTACTAAGTGATTTGAAGCACTTTGAGCAGATAGCCAAAAAAATCTATGAAAACGACTTTCAAATGTGCACCCATGCCATTGGCGACTCGGCTAATCGTGCTATTTTAAAAATCTATAACAATATTCTACCAAAGGATAACGATAAACGATGGCGCATAGAACATGCGCAGGTAGTAAATCAACAAGATTTTAATTGGTTTGGAGCCGCTAAAGTGGTGCCTTCGGTACAGCCAACCCACGCTACTTCAGATATGTACTGGGCGCAAGATCGATTAGGTAAAGACAGGGTAAAAGGTGCTTATGCCTACAAACAATTGTTACAGCAAAATGGTTGGTTACCTTTAGGAACGGATTTTCCGGTAGAGCAGATTAATCCAATGCTCACTTTTTATGCGGCAACAGCTAGAAAAGACATACACGATTACCCGAAAGGAGGGTTTCAGCCAGAAAATGCGCTAACCGCCCAAGAAACCTTAAAAGGAATGACCATTTGGGCCGCTAAATCTAACTTTGAAGAAAAAGAGAAAGGAAGCCTAGAAGTTGGTAAATTAGCCGACTTTGTTTTAATGCAAAACGATATAATGAAAGCTAACGCAAAACAAATTTTAGAGAATAAAGTAATTAGAACCTACGTTAATGGAGAAAAAGTTTATGAAGAAAAATAGTCTGTCGGGCATATTTGCCATTTGTTTAACTGCTGTAATTACAGTTACCGCTTGTGCTCAAGATCATAAACAAAACCAAAGTCGGTTAAATAAAATTAGCCAGGTAGTAAAGAGCACCGTGCTGCTCAATAACTATAAAAAGTTAATTCCAGTAGTAGGTTTGGCAGATAGACGTTTTGTTTCTATTGATTTAGGGTACAGCAACCAAATAGGTTTTGATAGTTTATTAAACAAATATGCTCAGGTTTTAAGTTTAAATGCTGCAAAATATGCCGATTCTACTACACTTAACGATTTAGAAGATGACGTTAAATTTTATAGCACAGTAGTTGTAGCATTAACTAGCGAAATGGCCAGAAATGGAAAGTACATCAACTTTATTGAAAGTTTAGCTAGAAATAAGGAGGTGATTGTAGCACTTTTTGGAGAAGGTAGCGCTTTAAGTTCGTTTGATCAGATTAATGCGCCATTGGTTTGGAGTGCCGAAGATAACGAAGAAGCTGCATTGGTAGTTCCACAGTTTATTTTTGGAGGTATTGCCGCAAAGCAAATGCTGACCAAAAACTACTCTACCAAGTACGTTAAGGGCACTGGTTACCTCACCAATGCCACTCGGCTAAAATATACCGTGCCAGAGGATGCAGATGTAAACAGTAACGATTTGAAAGAAATTGATGCTATCGTTGCCGAAGGTATTGCTAAAAAAGCTTCGCCTGGAATGGTGGTTTTAGTGGCTAAAGATGGTAAGGTAATTTACAACAAAGCATTTGGTTACCACACCTACGACAATGTACAGGCCGATAAGGTTACTGATATTTTTGATTTGGCTTCTGTTACCAAAACTACCGCAACCACGCCTAGTGTAATGCGCCTAGTAGAACAGCAGAAATTAAAATTGGATACCAATGTTGGTTATTACATTGCAAAAGCTCGCAATACACCCATGAATAAGATTAATGTGAGAGAGGTGATGTTGCACCAAGCAGGATTTATTCCATACATTCCATTTCATAATTACGTTAAAGAAGGCGATTATAGTAGAGACTCTTCTGCAGCTTATCCTACTAAAGTGGCCGATAACTATTACATCAAAAAAGATTTTTTTAACGATTTTATGTGGCCTAAAATGCTGAATTCGCCTATAAAAACGCGAGGTAGCTATGTTTATAGTGATATCAGTATGTATGTAATGCAGGATATTGTAGAGCACATTTCGGAAATGCCCGAAGACCAATATGTGCAAGAGCAATTTTACAAACCTTTGGGTATGCAAACTGCAGGCTACTTACCTAGAAATAGATTTACTAAAGATAGGATTGTGCCAACAGAAGACGATAAGGTATTTAGAAAAACTTTGTTAGAAGGGTATGTGCATGATCAAGGTGCTGCTTTAAAAGGTGGGGTTGCGGGCCACGCTGGTTTGTTTGGTAGCGCAAACGACCTGGCTATTTACAATCAAATGTTGTTAAATAAGGGTACCTATGGTGGTGAACAATATTTTACACCGCAAACGGTACAAATGTTCACTAGCAAACAATCTAACGTTAGCCGTAGAGGATTAGGCTTTGATAGGTATGACCCAGATTTAACTAAAAAATACCCTTCAGAATTGGCCTCTCCAGAAACTTATGGACATACTGGCTATACTGGTATTGGCGTTTGGACAGACCCATCACGCAACATGATTTACATTATCTTAACCAATAGGGTTCATCCAACGGTAAGCGAAATGTTGGGTAGGCTAAACATTAGGCCGCGTATACAAGATGTGGTTAATAGAGCGATAGATAAAGGAAAGAAATAACAGAGTTGATAGACTTACGAAGTTTCTAAAACTTCGTAAGTCTTGTTGGTTAAAAGGTAGTAATGCCAATCTTTGATAGACGCTGGTAAACTTCCGTTGTTAAATAAACCCTATTGTAGCGGGCACGAAGCCATTGCGCAGCTAGGCGAAGTAAAGCGGAAAGAGGGGCTGATGTAGCCAAACCTACTGGCTTACATTTTCTATTTTTTCAAAAATGCAATGAGCTTTTGCATGGCCAAAGCCCGGTGACTGATTTTGTTCTTTTCGCTCATGTCCATCTCTGCAAAAGTGATATCATACCCATCTGGTTGGAAAATTGGATCGTAACCAAAGCCGTTTGTACCACTAGGAACCGATCTGATTGTGCCTTCAATTATACCCTCAAATAAATGATTTTCGCCATTTTTCAATAAAGAAATCACCGTTTTAAATCTTGCTCTACGATTGGATTGACCTTCCATGTTTTTAAGCAACAATTGTAAGTTGGTGGTGTCGTTTTTTACGCCACTGTATCTGGCAGAGTAAATACCAGGTTCGTAATTTAAGGCCTCAACTTCTAATCCACTGTCATCTGCGAAACAGTCTAACCCAAAATTCTCGAAAACGTAAGTACTTTTTAAATTGGCATTTTCGGCAAACGTATTTCCCGTTTCGGGGATATCTACCAAACAATTGATGTCTTTAAGGTTAAGTATTTCGTAATTGGGAGCCAATATGTGAGCTACCTCGTCTGTTTTGTGTGCATTGTTGGTAGCGAATACCAATTTTTGTATCATATTATTGGATTGTGGTAGTGTTAAATCGCTTTATTTTGATAGAATTTGGGAACTGATCAATGAAAACTGCAAACTTTTAAATAAGGTTTTTTAACGTTCCCCATAGTGCTTTTTTAGCAGTAAGGTCGGTGTCTAAATCGTGCAAATTGTGTGTAAATATCATCTTAATGTTGTTAACCAAGTTAAGTTGGTGTCGTAGCTGCTCGGCCAAACCTAATGTAGCAGGTGTTACACCAAAAGAAATCACTAATTTGCATGCAAAAAATGAATGCAGGTGTTCAAATTTGGCAGCAGTATAATTGGCGTAATTAACTAAGGCAAAATCAGCATTTTTAAGGTTAATGGATAACACCAATTTTCTTAATAATTCGGTGCCTTGAGGGCTGCTCACAGGGTTTTGCGTATCGTTTACTAAAATTAGGATAGACTTTTCGTTTTTGCCCAGGTATTTAAAATCGAAGGTCGCAGGATAAGTAGTTGCGGGTTCTTCTAGTTGCGGTAAAGTAGCAATTTTTTCGGGCTGGCTTGTTGCGGGCTTAGGTTCTGCTGTTTCCAGTTTAGTTACTAAGGTTTGTGTAAGCTCAATTTCATGACTAGCTCGGTTTGTTAATGCAGTATGATCCGATGTTAAATAAACATCGTCGTTAAAAAATAAACGTAAAGCTTCTGCGTTAGTTATAAGTTGATTGCTATTCATTTTTATGGAAAAAATTTCTGTTAAAATTAGTTAAATATCTTATTATAGCACCTTAAATTGTTACTTTTATCCATTAATTAACAAACGCATCTTTTGTGAAGAAAGCTTTTTTAGTTCTGTTTTTTACTGCTGCGGGAAGTATTTTGTATGCTCAAAATGTAGCTACAATAAACGATAATCCTATCAGTTGCAAAGAGTTTCTTTGGGTTTACAAGAAAAATCATGTTGGCGAAACTAGTTTAAACCAAAAAGATTTGGCAGCATATTTAGAGTTGTACATCAATTTTAAATTAAAGGTTGCCGAGGCAAAAGCTTTAGGTTTAGACGCTGATGCAACCTACAAGGAAGAAATTGCAGGGTATGAAGAAGCTTTGAAAGCGCAGAAAAAAGTTTCGGTTGATGCTGCGGATTATGCTTATCTCATGAATGAGTATAGAGAAGGTGTATTAATGTTCAATTTGTGTGAACAAAAAATATGGGGAAAGGCCCAGGATGACGATGATAAGTTGAGAGCTTTTTACGCAAATAACATTAAAAATTATCAAAGCAAACCATTTGAAGAAGTAAGAGGACAAGTTGTTGGAGATTACCAAGAACAACTCGAAGCCACTTGGGTGGATAGCTTGAGGTCTAAGTACAAGATAAAAATTAACCAGGCAGAATTAAAAAAATTAGCGAAAAACTAAACAGTTGGTGGTTTTAAGTTAACGGCATATTAAATCAGTTAACCTCCCGGTAGCTATCGGGATAAACAATAAAAACAATTAACCACCAATAATAATTTTAACTTTGCAAATTATATAATAGAATTAGCATACTAATGAAGAAAATTTTATCAATAGCAAGCCTTTTAATTTGCTTGTTTTTGAACGTTGAGGACGTTAAAGCACAACCTAAACCTAACTTAGATAAGGTGGTGGCTGTAGTAGGGAGCAATATTATTTTATTGTCTGATTTAAACCAACAATATGCTATCTATTTAAATCAGGGAAATCCGGCAGACCCAAAGGCAAAATGTTACTTTTTGCAACAAATGCTAGTGCAAAAGTTGTTAAAACAGCAAGCAGAAATAGATTCTATCGTAGTAGAAGAAAGTCAGGTAGATGACGAGCTAGACAAACGTATGCGTTACCAAACCCAGCGTATGGGCGGACAGGAACGCTTGGAGCAATTTTTACAAAAGTCGCTTTTGCAATATAAAGATGAGATGCGACCAGATGTAAAGGAAGGGTTGATTGCGCAAAAAATGCAAGCAAAAATTACCGAGAATACCATGGTAACTCCACTGGAAGTAAAAAAATATTTCGATACCTATCCAAAAGATAGCTTGCCAGATATTGGCGCAGAGGTTGAAGTTGGAGAAATTGTATTGCAGCCCAAACTAACTAAAGCCGAAAAGCAACGTTTTTATGATAAGTTAGAAGCCATTCGCCTGCGTGTTAAAAGTGGAGAAGACTTTGGTTTCTTGGCTAAAACCTATTCTGAGGATCCAGGTTCTGCCTCTGAAGGTGGAGATTATGGTTTTATCGATAGGCAAACTATGGTTAAAGAATTTACTGCTTGGGCATTCAAGTTGAAAGCTGGCGAAATGTCGCCGGTGTTTGAAACCGAATATGGTTATCATATCTTGCAGGTTATCGAACGTAGGGGAGAACAATCTCACGTAAGACATATTTTGGTTCGCCCTCAAAACACGCCGCAAAGTTTAGAAAGGGTAAAGCTAAAAGCAGATAGTATCTATAGTGACCTGTTGAGTAAAAAATTGCCGTTTGCAACCGCTGCTTCGCTGTACTCTGATAATAAAGAAACACAATACAATGGCGGTATGATGTTGTATGCAGATAACCAAACGGCAAGAACTACGCTAATGCCGGTAGAAAAATTAGACCCAGCTGTATTTGTGGTAATTGACACCATGAAAGTGGGAGAAATCTCTAAGCCAGTAAGGTTTAATGACGAACGAAGCGGTAAAGAGGGCTATAAAATCTTTTTCTTGAAATCGAAAATTGCACCCCACAAAGCCAGTTTAGAACAAGATTATCCAAAGTTTAAAGATCTTGCTCAGCGTGAAAAAGAAGCGAAAGTGATGAGCGAGTGGTTTGAAAAACGAAAAGAAACTACCTATATTAGGGTTGACGATGAATTTCAAACGTGCGACGAATTGAAACTTTGGGTTAAAAAAGATAAAGACAGTAAGTAGCCAATGCAGTTTAAAAATGAGGTAGAAGCCGTTGATGCCCTGCATCAATCATTTAAAAATATACATACCGAAATCGGTAAGGTTGTAATTGGACAAGACGAAATTGTTAAACAAGTGCTCATTGCTATTTTTAGCAATGGGCACTGTTTGCTAGTAGGTGTACCAGGTTTGGCCAAAACTTTATTGGTGCAAACAGTAGCTAATGTGCTCGACCTTAATTTTAACCGCATTCAGTTTACGCCAGATTTAATGCCAAGTGATATTATTGGTGCAGAAATTTTGGGCGAAGACCGTCAGTTTAAATTTATCAAAGGCCCCATTTTCTCTAATATTATTCTGGCAGATGAGATTAACCGTACACCGCCTAAAACGCAGGCTGCTTTGCTAGAAGCCATGCAAGAAAAAGCGGTTACAGCAGCGGGAGTTACCCATGGTCTGCCTCAACCATTTTTTGTACTGGCCACGCAAAATCCAATAGAGCAAGAGGGTACGTATCCCTTGCCGGAGGCGCAGCTAGACCGTTTCATGTTTAATATTTCGCTTGGTTATCCGGCATTTGCTGATGAAATGACCATTGTGAAAAATACCACAAGCAATGCCAGTGTAGCCTTACAGAAGATTATCAACGCCAGTGAAATCCAGTATTTTCAAAAGCTAATAAGAAATATTCCGGTAACGGATAATGTGTTAGAATATGCTGTGAAATTGGTAGCTAAAACGCGTCCAAATAGTGAGTTTGCCACGGCAGAAATCAACAACTTTATTTCTTGGGGTGCTGGTCCCCGAGCTTCGCAGTTTTTAGTGTTGGGAGCAAAGTGTCATGCTGCCATTTCTGGTAAATACGCTCCAGATATTGACGATGTACAAGCTGTAGCCGAAGGTATTTTACGCCACAGAATTGTACGTAACTACAGAGCAGAGGCAGAGGGACTGACAACAGAGCAGATTATCAAAAATCTTTTCTAGTCATTGTTTAAATATCATCATAAGGTCTGATTATCGTGATAAAATATTTGATGCTTGAGATTTCGTATATTTGCATTGTATGAAAATTACAAGAAACACCGTAGCAAAAACAGAAATCAAAAAGTTGATCCATAGTTCTGATGTGGCTTTGTCGCACACAGAAATACAAGGTGCATTAAATGATTTGTGCGATCGTGTAACAATTTACCGGGTATTAGACCGATTGGTGGAAGAAGGTGCCGTGCACAGGATTGTAAATGTGGATGGTGTGATTAAATATGCAGAATGCCACGATTGTGAAAAACAGCACCATCATAATCATGTTCATTTTAGTTGCGAAAAATGCAAATCAGTAACTTGTTTAGAGGATGTTGAACCTACTTTTAAACTGCCACAAGAATACAAAATCAAAGAAGTAAACTTTACGCTTTCGGGATTGTGCCCGAAGTGTTCTGATTTATAAATTAACATTTGAACATAAGATTGCTTCGCTATTCCTCATTGCAAAGACGATAAAGGTAGCGCCATGGCGAGTTTTACGAAGCAATCTCAAAAAAGTTAGTACCTAATCGCTAATTTGCCAATAGTTGTTCCAGACTCCAATTGCTCGTGAGCTTGTTTTAAGGTTTCGGCAGAAAGTCCGTTTAAGGTTTGTGTTAACGTAGGCATTAAAACTCCTTCGTCTAATAAATCAGCTACTTTATTTAAGATCTGATGCTGCTCAATCATATCTTCTGTTTGGAAGGTAGAGCGAGTGTACATGAACTCCCAAGAGAAACTGGTGCTCTTGGTTTTTAACTTGTTTAAGGCAACTGGATTGGCGCTTCCGGTGATTGAGGCAATATGGCCTTGCGGCTTGATAAGTTCTGCCATTTCATCCCAATAGGCGTTAGCGTCTACAAAATCTACAATAAAATCTACGTATTGAAAACCAGCCTTTCTAACTTCTTCGGTAAGGTTTTTGTGATTTACTACCACATCTGCACCCATACGTTTGCACCATGCTACACTTTCGGGTCTTGATGCTGTTGCAATAACTTTTAGGCCTGCTATTTTTTTAGCTAATTGAATAGCGATAGAGCCCACACCGCCAGCACCAGCAATGATCAATAATGTTTTCCCCTTATCTTTTTCTGCGCTGATACGAATTCTGTCGAATAGAATTTCCCAAGCGGTAAGTGCGGTGAGCGGAATGGCCGCGGCGGCTTCTATACTTAAAGATTTTGGTTTTTTGCCTACAATTCGTTCGTCTATTACTTGATATTCGGCGTTGCAGCCAGGTTTAGTGATATCACCAGCGTAGTAAACTTCGTCGCCAACTTTAAATAAAGATGCAGCATTACCAATAGCTTCTACCACGCCGCAAGTGTCCCAACCGATAATTTTAGGCGTTGCAAGTTCGGTGTCTTTAGCAGCATTCTGTCTGATTTTATAATCTACAGGATTTACCGCAATGGCATTAATCTTTACCAAAAGCTCTCGTCCTTGTGGACTTGGTTTTTCAGTTTCAAAATCGATAAAGCTATTTGCTGCTGTTATGGGAAGGGAAGTTTTAAATCCTACTGCTTTCATGATGTTTTAGGTTTTTGAACAAATTTAGTATCGATAATGCATTGGCTTGTCATTAGAAAGTTGATTTTATTTTAATCTGAAATCTTTTTCTTTGCGTTCTTTGCGAATACTTCAATTACTTTGCGGTAATTTTCTCAACGCAAAGATTTACTTATGGGTTTTTGTAAAATAACCCGATTGTGTGTAAATACTTTTTGTTGTTACTGCCTTTGTTATGATAGGAAACTTGACGCAAAAAGATCCGATAGCTATCAGATGGAACAAAAGCGGGGCTTACTTAAATACTTGCCTGTTTTTTGCTTTTCTAAAGAATAAATTACTTGGCTTCGAAATCTAGCCTAATAGAAAAAACATTGCTATAAAGTGCATCGGAGCTGTTGCCTACGTTAGTTAAGGCATAATCTAAAGAGAAATTCTTGATTTTGATGCCTACGCCCATGTTTGGTTGGTAAGTGTAGATTTGTTTGCCGGTAAAATCTGTGGATTTTTGGATATTACCCACGCCACCACGTAGAAAGATAGTTTTTTTGAAGTCAACCGATATGCCCAGTGTTGGGTCTGCGCTTACTGGGTCTGCGCTAACCAACACGTTCCTTTGTCCGTCGGTGGTTAAATTTACATTCGTTTCGGCCATGATGTTAAACTTGTCGTTAACTGGCGTTGTGTAGGCTGCCCCTAAAACAATACGAGGCATGGTGGTTTCTGTAGCGCTTTTAGGGATGTCGTTACCGGTAGAAGCGTAAACCGTAGAGAGTTTATCAGCATTGTAGCTCCAGGAGTTAAATGTAGAGGTAATGTCTTTTCCAACTGCTGCAAATTTCCATTTTCCTTTTTGATATTGCACACCTGCATCTAAACCAAAACCCCAAGATTTGCCGTACTCGCCAACCACACGACGGATGATTTTTACATTGGCGCCGTAACTTAAACCATCGCCATTGCCTATGCCATTTTTGCCCTTTTTACGAGCGTAAGAAAAGATGAAGGCGTAATCTGCTGCCGAAAACTTCTTTACCCTGTCGTAGTTGATATTTCCATCTGCATCGATCAATTCAGAGGTATCGGGAATATCATCTACACCAAATCGTAAAATAGAGGCGCCAATTACTGCGGTATTGTCTTGTACCGAAGTGGCAAAAGCGCCATAATCGTATTTGGCAATACCCGCAAAATATTCGGAGTGCATAAAACTTACCTGTCTAGGGGTTTCCATACGGGCCAAACCAGCGGGATTCCAATAACCAGCAGTTACATCGTTTACACTTGCCGCAACCGAACCCGATAAACCAAAAGCAGTTGAGCCAACGCCTATGTTTAAGAACTCGTTACTGTATTTTTGCGCATTTGCAGAAGCGGCAAAAAGAGATAAAAGAATGATTAGGTGACGTTTGCGCATGGTTTATATTAACCGACTTTCTATTTCATCAAATATAACCATAAAATCAATTTCTAACTGATTTTTGTAAAATTCTAATACGGAGGTTAAATCTAAAGTATGCTTTTCGGTAAAAGGATGGTCCCATAAGCGCATACAAATGCGTTGCAAAGCGTAGCTGATGTTTTCTAATTTTTGATAACTTAGGAGGTAGCGGCTAGATTTAAAGCTGTTAAAAAACTTGAAGAATTGCGGCGTGTCTGTAATGTTGCAGCTGAGTAGGAAGCGAGTTAAATCATCTTCTTTTACGTTTTCTAAGCTGTTGTAAAGTGAGTTGATGGTTATTTTCTGGTGTTGGATCAAAAGATGGTCTAACAGTAGTTCTACCCCGATATGCGCTAAAAACGAAGGACGTACCGGGCTATCTTTCAATATGGGAATAAGTAGCCGTTTCAATTCCTGCATTTTATTGTTAAAGAAACTGGATGAATGAAACAGAAGGTCTACTTGTAGGTGTCTATTCCAGCCTTTGAGTAATGTGTTTAGACCTTTTTCTTGGAATAACTCTATGTGTTTCTCGGGATGTACATTCCAGCTTTTGTTCGCATTTTTCAGAAGATCGGGCAAAATAGTGCCTAAAACGATGTTGGCGTTTGGCGTATTTCTGTCGAAGTAAAAATGCGAAAGGAAGTTCATATCTGTAAATATAACCTAAATGCGCCAAATCATTAGCTAATTAGCTAATTAGTTAATCAGCTAATTGCTATCTTTGCGCCTTAAAATCGTTAAAAAAATGATGAATTTTGTAGAAGAATTACGTTGGAGGGGCATGTTACACGATATTATGCCCGATACTGAGCAGAAACTGAATGAAGGCATGTGTGCCGGTTACATAGGTTTTGACCCAACGGCTGATTCTTTGCATGTAGGACATCTTACGCAAATTATGACTTTGATCCATTTCCAAAGAGCGGGGCACAAACCTGTAGCTTTGGTTGGTGGAGCAACAGGTATGGTTGGCGATCCGTCTGGAAAATCGGACGAACGTAATTTACAAACCGAAGAAATGGTTGCCCATAACCTTGCCGGGATGAAAAAGCAGCTGGCTAAATTCCTTAATTTTGAAGAAGGAGGCAATGGTGCTATGATGGTAAACAATGCAGATTGGTTCAAGAATTTCAATTTTCTAGATTTCATTCGTGAGGTGGGTAAGCACATTACCGTGAACTACATGATGGCTAAAGACAGCGTTAAAAAACGTTTGGAAGGTGATAATGGAATGTCATTTACCGAGTTTAGTTATCAGTTGGTGCAAGGTTACGATTTTTATTATTTATGGAAACACCATAACTGCATTTTGCAAATGGGCGGTTCTGACCAGTGGGGTAATATTGTTACCGGAACAGAGTTGATTAGAAGAAAAGACCGTGGTACAGCCTATGCTTTAACTACGCAGCTGATCAAAAAGGCAGACGGTACTAAATTTGGTAAAACCGAAAGCGGTGCAATTTGGTTAGATCCGGCTAAAACTTCGCCTTACAAATACTACCAGTTTTGGTTAAATTCTTCGGATAATGATGTGAAAGCTTGGATTAGAATTTTTACTTTAAAAGGTAAAGAAGAAATAGAGGCTTTAGAAAAGCAGCATGATGAAGCACCACACTTGCGTATTTTGCAAAAAGCGCTAGCCGAAGATATTACAGTAAGAACACACTCTGCCGAGGCCTTGGAAACGGCGATCAAGACCTCAGAATTTTTGTTTGGCAATGGTTCGTTGGAGTTTCTAAACGGATTGAGTGCGGCAGAGATATTAGATATTTTTGAAGGTATCCCGCAATTTAAAGTGGCCAAAGCCGACTTAGCTGCCGGAATTGATGTTCCGGCTTTATTGGCCGAGAAAACTACGGTTTTTCCGTCTAAAGGTGAGGTAAAGAAAACGGTGCAGGGCGGCGGTTTAAGTATCAACAAAAACAAAGTGGCGGATTTGAATACCAACTTTTCATCTTCTGATTTGATAAATGACGAATTTTTAGTGGTGCAAAAAGGTAAGAAAAACTACTTCTTAATTATAGCAGAATAACAATTTACATTTTAGTTGAAAGAGGCTGTCTCAAATTCGCTCGTCATCTCGAACGTTAGAGAGAGATCTGCTTCAGAAGTGCTTCTGAAAGAGATTTCTCCTCCTTTGATCGTCGAAATGACGGCATTATTTTACTTTTGAGACAGCCTCTTTTTTTTAATATTTCGGACAATATATATATATGGGTATAATTGTCTGGAATGAAAAAGAAAGTAGAAGAGTCGTCAAAATTAGAAGAACCTACCTTAGTCTACGGTTTGACTGTAAGTTATAGTCCTCTAAACCTAATAATTGGAGGCAAGGATACTGCTTCTCCCTCAGATTTTGATTTGGTTACTGTTGCCCGAAAAGGCGTTTCTAAACGTAATTTATTGTTGTTGGCTAAAAAACTTTATTTAACCATTGAATAAATCTCAGCTATATTGCATATTAGCGAGCGCACCTTACAACGTTACGAACCTAGTACTTTAATTAAAACGGAACACGCAGATAGGGCCATTGAGTTGGCAAAGCTGTACGAACGGGGAGTAAGCGTTTTGAGATCTTACGAAGCTTTCAATAGATGGTTAAGGCATACTAATTATGCATTGAAAAATCAGGTGCCATTAACACTATTAGATACCAGTATCGGTTTTACGTTAGTACTAGACGTTTTAGGAAGGATAGAACACGGGGTCTTTAATTGATATGTTGTTGTATCGTATTTCTTTACCACAATAAGCTGGGGATTTAAGTGGCAACGGAGCTAAGCTGTATGGTGGAAGATGGAATGAAAAAGGTACAGCGATAGTTTATCTTGCCTCAACTAGAGCAATGGCAATGATGCAGCTGTTGGTTCATTTAAGGCCTGATGATTTGGACCGATTGTTTACAATTACGGTATTTGAAGTGCCAGACGATAAGGTTTTTAAGGTAGATACAGGATTATTGCCTACAAATTTTGCCGCCGAATAGATGAAGCCTGCATTGGCAAAATGGAGCGCAAAATTTGTAGAAGATGGACATTATTTGTTGATGGAGGTTCCTTCGGCTTTGATACCAGAAGAAAGTAACTATCTATTAAATCTTCAATATGCCGATGCGGCAAAAGTTAAACTAATTTTCCAGCGTGAGTTTTCGTTTGATCATAGAGTGGAAAACTAACCTATTGCACGAGTAAATTACAGCCTCGAATATCGGCATTGTCAAACCTGCCCATAATTTCAAATCGGTTTTCTCCATGCATTTTTCCCAAATCTTGCGTAGCGATAAATGAACAAGAATTGATATTGGCCAAATCAATCACATTAATTCCACCTGTTGTTTGTGCTGCAGATAAAATGGTTAACGGATCGGAAGTGTCTCTCAACAAAATTTTCATCCATGGCGGGCACTCGAAAATGCCGCCTCCTTTAGAATAGCCTTGAGATAACAGCTCGGTCATGCCATACTCACTATGGATATGTTTTACACCAAAAGATGTACAAAGCAGTTGATGAAGTTCGGCACGTACCATTTCTTTCCGCTTGCCTTTCATTCCACCTGTTTCCATCACAATTAGTGCCGGAAAATCAATCTGGTATTGTTCTGTAAAATCTAGCAAGGCGTAGGTAACTCCAATTAAAATGGTTTTCTGATTTGCTGATTTCAGTTCTTGCAAAGTTTGATAAAGCTCCTGATGGTTGTGAAGAAAATAGCCGCTTTTAGGATGCGTGCTTTGCTTCAATAAATCATCAACCATATAGATTAAGGAAGAACCATCTCGCTCTAAATAGGATGGAAGCAGGGCCAAAATGCAATAATCATCGGCTCTGCCATAAAATAGTTCAAATGCTTTGTTGTAGCTGTCTTCGTAAATAGAAAGATTTTGTACCAAATGCTTGCTAGTAATTTGTCCCGTAGTGCCAGAACTGCTAAAGGTAATTGCTATAGGCTTATCACTTGAGATTACCGAGTGTGATTTAAAAAAGCTAATTGGAAGAAAGGGGATGTCCTTGTAGTTTTCAATCGCTTCAACATTCGTCTTTAAATGCGAAATGTACGCTCGATACACGGAGTTGTTAATGGCTTGGAAACGGAAGATTTCTAATGCCGCTTCGTTAAATTCTGCCTCAGACTGGATAGAAAAAAAATGCCCTGCGTTGTTATTCACAGGGCAAAAATACGAAGTTTTTTATCGATTAAGCTTTTGCTTTAGATTTAATCGTTGCTTTTCTGAAATGGTAGCCGCAATAACCGCTAATACCGGCAACTAAACCACCAATTAGCGCTGTAACGGCTACGATTGCTAGCCATACTTTTAAACCAAACATTTCGGCCACACGGGTAGCTAGCAAATGATTGTTCGGAACACTTTTGTATAATGCCATACCAGTCCAAAGTATAACAATAGCAAAAAAAGGCTGCCAAAAGGAGATTTTACCTGTTTTACCAATAATGCCGCAAGTGGCAAAAGAAATTACAATAATGGTCCACCAGGGAAAGAAAGTTTGCAGTACAAAAGACAGGATGAGTATAACAATGAAAACCATGATCTATTTTTTTGAGATTTTATAACGAGAGATAATTTTTCCTCCTTTATCATCGGGAGATTGCATGAAGAACAAATCGTATAGCTTACCTGCTGCCCAAGTGTCAATCATATTGTCGTAAAATGGGCTCCCGGGATTGCCCGACTGGCCGCCAGGGTAAACGCCATGGCCTTTAGGTGTTTTGCCTAATTCAATCACCATCCTCCACGAGGGCCCATTGCTTTCTGATAATGCATTAACTGTACTTTTAGAACCACCAATAAGCAGTTTTTTAGAGCCAAACCCTGGTATTTTTGCCAAATGTGGCACATTAGAGTTTTTGAAATTGCCCCACTGCCAAGCGGTTCCAATTGGGCCATATTTTCTTTCCAAACTATCGCAAGCATATTTAAATGACGTATTAACCAAATCTGCTAATGTTTCTTTTTCAGAAGTCTTTATATTATCAAACCATTTTGAGTTGGGATCTTTTTGGATCAGTTCTATTGTCCTGTCTCTTGAAGGGTAACGCATTGGCACATCCTTATCGCCAAAATCATCCTCCCAAATTTCTGTAGATAGCCGCTTTGTCCAGAGGTCGAATATACTTGAGGCAACAGATTTGGCATCAAAGTATTTATTCCATTTAGAAATTAAGTTATACGATTCTTTCTGTGTTGCATTTAACGAGGCACTATTGATTAGCGGCTGTATGTAAGGTAATACGTTTTCGGCCATAATGCTGTAAGAGTCCATCTGTAAATTGCGCATACTGTCGGCAGTGATGTTTTTCATCGCCGCTAGCCTGTCGTTGATGCGTTTGCCTCTTTCATAAGGAGAAAACTCCCAGTTAATGTAATAGGGATAGGTTGGGTCTGTAGAGGATTGGTTGGCCGAGCTTACAAAATTACGTGGGGGATTTTTAACCGTTGGATTTTGCGATGCCGGAATCCAGCCTTGCCAGTCATTGCTAGGGTCGGTGCCATCTAAAATAAATTTGCCTTGATTTTTCCATTTTAAAGGGAATTTTCCATTCGGCGTAATGGCAATATCGTTCTGGTTGCTAGCAAAGATGAAGTTTTGAGCTGGTGCGGTAAAATAAGGTAAGGCTTTACGGTAATCATCGTAATTCTTAGCCCTGTTCATCAGGTAAAAAGTCTTCAACTCGTTCGATTTATCATGAGCTATCCAACGCAGGGCGTGCCCAACAGGAACATTGTTGGCTCTACTGTAATTTGGTTTTTGGAAATAAACAATTGGACCGTGGTGGGTATAGTAAACCGTATCAACAATATCTTTTCCACCTTTAATTTTGATGGTTTCGTACCTGGCCTTGGTGGCATTCCATTGATTATTGTACCAATATTCTTGGTGTTTATCATCCTTAAATTTGATCTGGTAAAAATCTAATACGTCTGCCGCTACGTTGGTTACACCCCAAGCCACGTTCTGGTTAAAACCAATGATTACCCCCGGAGCACCAGGAAGAGAAACACCATAAGTGTTAATACCAGGAGCGTGCAATTGGATTTGGTACCAAATTGATGGCAAACTCAAATCTAAATGCGGATCATTGGCTAAAATTGGAAATCCAGAGGCCGTTTTTATTCCCGCTACTGCCCAGTTGTTACTGCCAATACCCTCTACTTTTTGTTTGGTAGCAATGCCGGTGCTCATCATTTCGGTAAAAGATTTTGGTGTGGCAGGAATGGGTAGCGGTTTAAAATCCCATTTAGTTCCTACCGGAATAATCGGGTCTTCTTTGAAAGGATAATCAGGGAATAAGTCTTTGGTAATTTCTGGTCCGTACTTGATAAGTACATTGGTCATGTAAAACTCATCAGAACCCATTGCCAAAACCGCCGACATTTGTTTAAGTAACAGTGCACATTTAATTGGTGTCCACGGTTCGGGTTTAAAGTTCAGTAGTTTATATTCTACCGGAAGTTTGCGTTTATCTAATGATTTGATATAATCGTTAATACCTTGTGTATAGGCTAGTAGCATTTCCTTTGATTGAGGATCCGCCATCATCCCTTCTAAAGAATTTTCGGCACCGTACATCATGCCCATTCTACGTTGGTATTTGTCTACTTCAATGGCTTTTGCACCAACTACCTCTGATATTCTTCCCGCAGCAAAACGAGTTTGGAAATCCATTTGCCAAAGGCGATGCATGGCCGTTACATAGCCTTGTGCGTAATATACGTCGTGGTCATTTTGCGCAAAAACGTGGGGGATCATTCTGTCATCGAACAAAATTTCGATTTTATCATGAGCATTTTTCAATACCAATCTTTTATGCTTTGATGGAGATAGCTTTTCGGCATTTTGCCAAAATCCCATAAATGGATTTAAAAATTTTGCTATCGGAGGGAGATCGCCAAATTTTGTATTTAACATGTATCCTAATATAATAGGGAACACAATGCATAGTAGTGCTTTAACTCTGTTCATTTGGTATAAGCTTTGGTTTTTCTTTCTGAAACTAGACAAAAAGATAGCATGCAATTTAATTATAATAACTATTAAGGTAAAACAAATTTAGCTTTTTTAAGAAATACTATGCTTGCATAAAATTTAATTTGTAAATTTTAAAAAATGTACTAAGTTTATGTTAAAATAAACAAATATAAACTACAGAGATATGAACAAAACAATTACTAAAATCATCCTTATGATTTGCGTTTTGCTGTGGACTGGGTTCGCGGCCATTGCACAAAGCATTGTGGTTAGTGGTACTGTTAAAGACAAGCTAACTAACGAGCCGATTCCTGGGGTAAGTGTTACTGTAAAAGGAAAAACCGTTGGCTCATCCACCGATCAAAATGGTAAGTTCTCTTTCACGACTACCGAGAAACCCCCATTTACGCTTTCTGTAACGTTTGTTGGTTACACTAGTATTGAAAGACAAATAACTGGTGTAGCAAATAACTTAAGCTTCGAATTAGAATCTGGTGCCATTTTAGGACAGGAGGTGGTGGTTTCTGCATCAAGAACGCCAGAGCGTATCCTAGAATCGCCGGTAACGATTGAACGTTTGGGGCAAGCACAAATTAAGGAAGCTGCGGCACCTTCATTTTACGATGCCATCCAAAATATCAAAGGCGTGGAGATGAGTACCCAAAGTTTAACTTTTAGATCTTATAATACAAGAGGGTTTAATGCCAACGGTAATACACGTTTTAATCAGTTAATTGATGGAATGGATAACCAAGCGCCTGGCTTAAATTTCTCTGTAGGTAATATTGTTGGTATTACAGAATTAGATGTGGATAATGTAGAGTTATTGCCCGGTGCGTCGTCTGCCTTATATGGTGCGGGTGGTATCAGCGGTACTTTGTTGATGACTTCTAAAGATCCATTCAAATATCAAGGTGTGAGTTTTCAATTGAAAACTGGTTTAAACCACGTTAACGATAACAATACCTCGGCACAAGAGTTTAAGCAGTTTGATATGCGTATGGCTAAATCTTGGAACAACAAGTTTGGAGCTAAGTTCGCGTTCTCTTTCTTGCAAGCTAAAGATTGGTTTGGTACGAATACCTCGAATTTTGATAGAGCAGCGAATATGCCTAAAGAGGGAACACGTCAATCAGATCCAAACTATGATGGTGTAAATGTGTACGGTGATGAGGTTAGTCAAAATATGAGAGCTGTTAATAATAATGTAGAAGCAGCAACTAGACAAGCCATTCTTGGTGCAACTGGGGGACTATTTAATCCACAAACAACATTGAATGCATTGCCGGCGGGTACCCCATATTCTACCTATGTAAACCTTATCAATACAAACCCTGCTATTCCGGGAGCTTTGAGGCCAACTTTACTGAATCAGTACCTGCCGTTTTATTATGCGCAAAGAAATCCTTCTTTCTTACCTAATCAAAACGTTTCAAGAACGGGATATAATGAAATTGATTTGGTGGATTACGATACTAAATCTTTGAAAATGTCTGGAGGTTTATATTACAATTTTACACCAACCATTCAGTTAATGGCTCAAGCAAATTGGGGTACGGGCACTTCGGTTTACACTGGTTCAGACCGTTATTCGTTACGTAATTTTAATATCGGCTTATATAAACTGGAATTAAAAGGTGAAGACTTTTATGTTAGAGGTTACACCACGCAAGAACGTTCGGGAGATTCATATATTTCATCAATCTTGGGCAGTTATATTAATGAAAAAACAAAAGCTTCTACTACTTGGTTTCCACAATATTTAGGCACCTATATTGGCGCTAGGTTAAACCCAACGGCAACAGATGCGCAGGCCCACGCTGCGGCTCGTCAAGCTGCTGATGCAAATAGAGTACAGGCAGGAAGTACCCAGTTCAACGACTATGCAGAGCAAATTCGTAATACCTACATCAGTCAAACTAATTTAGCGACTGGTGTTTATGGAGCGAAATTCAATGATAAATCAAACCTTTATCACTACGAGGGGATGTACAATTTCTCAAGACTGTTTAACAATGCTGTAGAGTTTCAAGTTGGAGCTTCTGCACGTCGTTTCGATTTGAACTCTGGCGGAACCATTTTTGCAGACTTAAATGAAGAGATTGATATTGATGAATATGCTGCCTTTGGCCAATTAGGTAAAAAATTTGGTGACGCATTTAAGTTAACGGTAGCTGGTCGTTTCGATAAGAGCCAAAACTTTGATGGTCGCTTTACTCCACGTGTAACTGGAGTTTGGACGGTAGCTAAAAATTCAAATATCCGTGCCTCTTTTCAAACAGGGTTCCGTAACCCAACTACCCAAAATCAATATATCGACTTGGCAGTAGGTGGCGGTAGTCAGCGTTTAATTGGCGGCTTGCCTTCTTTCTTAGACAGATATCAGTTGTTAAGCAATAAGCCATATACTGAAGCAAGTTACAGACAAGCAGTAGCTGGAACAGGACCTCTAGTGCAATATACTTTTGATCCGAGAGGAGTACGTCCGGAAAGTGTAACTGCTTATGAGTTAGGTTATAAAGGTTTGCTTGGGTCGAACTTCTTGATTGATGTTTACGGATTCTACAACCAATACAAAAACTTTATTACGGCAGTTAACGTGTACCAATTAAACGGAACTGCATTTACAAAATTCGGTGTTCCGGTAAATGCAACTGGTAAAGTTAATACCTACGGTGGTGCCTTTGGTTTAGATTATGTGAGAGGTAAATACACTTTCTCTGGTAACGTTTCTTACAATAAATTGAATGATTTACCTGCTGATTACAACAATGATTTCAATACTCCAGAAGTGCGTTACAACTTGGGTATCAGCAACCGCGAAGTGTTCAAAAATGTAGGTTTTAACGTGAACTATCGTTGGCAAGATCGATTCGTTTGGTTCTCGTCATTTGCGGGAGGCGAAGTGCCAGCATTTGGAACGGTAGATGCTCAAGTGAATTTGAAAGTACCTTCGGTAAATTCTGTAGTTAAAATTGGTGGTTCAAACATCTTGAACAAATACTACATCACTTCTTATGGTAACCCAGAAGTTGGAGCAATGTATTATGTATCATTAGCGTTTAACCCATAGGATATTCTTGGTTAAATCGATGTCCCAAAGGGGATTATGAAAAAGGCTTCCTGATGTTAACATCAGGAAGCCTTTTTATGTTTAGTCGTCATTCCGACGTTAGGAGGAATCTATTGGTTGTCGCTACTTTCGTTTACAGATTCTTCGCTTTGCTCAGAATGACCAGAAGTAAAATCGGGAATTACTTGTACATTTCTTCTCTTAATGCAGCTACGTCTTTATTATTGATGTACTCATCGTAAGTCATTAATTTATCTATGATACCTTTTGGCGTAATCTCGATGATACGGTTAGCTACCGATTCTGTTAAAGCGTGATCTCGTGAGGTAAACAACATCGTACCTTTAAAATCTTTCATGCCGTTGTTTAATGCCGTAATCGATTCTAAATCCAAGTGGTTGGTTGGTTCGTCAAACATTAAGAAGTTTGCCTGTTGCAGCATCATTCTTGAGAACATACAACGCATTTTCTCGCCTCCAGAAAGTACTTTAACGTTTTTCATTACTTCCTCGCCAGAGAACAACATTCTGCCCAAGAAACTACGTACAAATTGCTCATCGGCATCAGTACCAGAGTACTCACGCAGCCAATCCACCAAGTTCTCGTCTTTGTTCGCAAAAAACTCGGTATTATCGTTAGGGATATCAGCGATGCTAATGGTTACCCCGAATTTAAACTCGCCAGTATAATCTTTATCGTTGCCATTTAAAATTTCGTAGAAAGCAGCTGTTGCGAGGCTGTTTTGCGAAAGTACCGCAATTTTGTCGCCCTTGTTAACCATAAAGCTAATGTCTTTGAACATTACTTCGCCATTAACGGTTTTGCCTAATTTTTCCACCTGTAAAATTTGGTCTCCTGCTTCACGAGCACCATTGTTGTTGAACATGATGGCTGGATACTTACGACTAGACGCCTTGATCTCGGAAATATCGATTTTGTCTAAAGCTTTTTTACGGGACGTTGCTTGCTTAGATTTAGAAGCATTGGCACTAAACCTGCGGATAAACTCCTGCAATTCTTTTACCTTATCTTCTAGTTTCTTATTCTGATCAGAACGTTGTTTTAACGCTAATTGAGAACTCTCGTACCAGAAACTATAGTTACCCGTATAGATGCTCATTTTGCTGAAATCAATATCCACGATGTGCGTACAAACCGCATCTAAAAAGTGCCTATCGTGACTTACCACTAACACAATGTTTTGGTAATCGGCCAAAAAGTTTTCTAACCAAGCAATGGTATCAATGTCCAAATCGTTGGTAGGCTCATCCAGTAATAAAATATCGGGATTACCAAATAAAGCTTGTGCCAATAACACCCGTACTTTTTGGTTACCATCTAATTCTTTCAATAATTTATGATGGAATTCTTCTTTGATACCCAAGTTGCTGAGCATGGTAGCCGCGTTACTTTCCATGTTCCAACCATCCATTTCTGCGAACAGATTTTCTAGCTCTCCAGCACGCTCGCCGTCTTTTTCAGAAAAATCTTCTTTCATATAGATGGCGTCTTTTTCCTTCATGATGTCGTACAATTGCTTGTGGCCCATCATTACCGTTTCAATTACCGGAAACTCATCAAACTCGTAGTGGTTTTGTTTAAGCACGGCCATGCGTTCGCCTGGTGTAAATGCCACTGTACCGCTAGTTTGTTGCACGTCACCAGATAAAATCTTCATAAAAGTAGACTTACCTGCGCCATTTGCACCAATTACACCGTAGCAGTTGCCATGGGTAAATTTTAGGTTAACATCCTCAAAAAGTGTACGTTTTCCGTAACGTAGCGATAGGTTTGAAACTGAAATCATATTGCTAAAAATAAGCCGCAAAGGTAGGTAAAAAAGGTGGAAGCTGAAAGGTTTAAGGTAAAGCAAGGCTTTTTGGTGGAGATTGGTGCAGTGGTTTGTGGTAGTTGTAGGCTAGGATTGGGATGGAGTTGGCCTAAAGATAGTGGACATCATGAAACCATTAACTAAACAATAAACAAAGCAAGCAAATAATCAACAATTAATGTATTTTTGCGGTTATGAATTTTATTGTCGCTGGCGCAATTAAGGCCGTTAAAGAGTTATATGGGCAAGAAATTGCCGAAAATGTAATCAACCTACAGGAAACACGTAAGGAATTTGAAGGGCAGGTAACTATTGTGGTGTTCCCTTTTGTACGTTTTTCTAAAAGAACGCCTGAAGAGACAGCGAATGATATGGGTGCTTTTCTGCAACAACACGTGGATGAAGTAGAAGGCTTTAATGTGGTAAAAGGCTTCTTGAACCTAAGTATTGCCGAAAGCTACTGGATCAATTTATTCAACGGTACTTTATTGCAGCCAGATTTTTTAGCCGTTAAGCCTCGTGGCGAAAAAGTGATGGTAGAATATTCATCGCCCAATACCAACAAGCCTTTGCATTTAGGGCACGTACGTAACAACCTTTTGGGTTACTCGGTATCTGAATTACTAAAAGCAGATGGTTATGAGGTAATTAAAGTGAACTTGGTAAACGACAGAGGTATCCACATCTGTAAATCGATGTTGGCTTGGCAGAAATGGGGCGGTGGCGAAACACCTGAAAGTTCGGGTATTAAAGGCGACCATTTGGTAGGTAAATACTATGTGGTTTTCGATAAAGAATACAAAAAAGAAATAGAAGCCTTGGTTGCCGAAGGACAAACCGAAGACGAAGCGAAGAAAAATGCACCACTAATTAAGGAAGCACAACAGATGCTTTTAAAGTGGGAGCAAGGAGATGCTGAGGTAGTAGGTTTGTGGGAGAAAATGAATGGTTGGGTTTACGAAGGTTTTGATGTTACTTACAAGAAACTGGGAGTAGATTTCGATAAATACTATTATGAGAGCAATACCTATTTGCTTGGAAAAGATACGGTAGAAGAGGGTTTAAGCAAAGGTGTTTTCTTTAAAAAAGAAGATGGCTCGGTTTGGATAGATTTAACTGCCGATGGTTTAGACCAGAAGTTGGTTTTACGTGCTGATGGCACTTCGGTATACATTACGCAAGATTTGGGTACTGCCCAAATGAAGTATGACGATTTCGGTATGGATAAATCCATATATGTAGTAGGCAACGAGCAAGATTATCACTTTAAGGTGTTGTTCTTGATCTTAGAAAAGCTAGGTAAGAGTTGGGCTAAAGGTTTGTACCATCTCTCTTATGGCATGGTAGATTTACCTAGTGGCAAAATGAAAAGCCGCGAAGGAACAGTTGTTGATGCGGACGATTTGGTATCGGAAATGATAGCTACGGCCAAACAAAAAACCGAAGAATTAGGTAAAACCAATGATTTTTCTGAAGCTGATAAGGAAGACTTGTATACCACCATAGGTTTAGGTGCTTTGAAGTATTTCTTGCTGAAGGTAGAGCCTAAGAAACGTTTATTGTTCGATCCGGCAGAGTCTATCGATTTTCAAGGGAATACCGGCCCGTTTATTCAGTATACCCATGCTCGTATCAAATCTTTGTTAAGCAGAGCCGATTATCAATTTGCCGCTGCCGATTATGCCAACATCAAGCTTACCGCAACGGAGTTGGAAATGATTATGTTGTTGGCCAAATATCCAACCGAAATATCTGAAGCTGCAAAAGCTTATAGCCCGGCATTTATTGCCAACTATTTGTACGAAGTGGCTAAGCTGTTTAATAAGTTTTACCACGAAGCGCCGCCCATTATAAAAGAGGAAGATGCTGCGGTAAAGCAACACCGGTTGAACATCTGTAAAATAACTGCCGATGTCATTAAATCTGGAATGAATATTTTGGGTATTCACGTTCCTGAGCGGATGTAATTGATTAGCTAATTATCCAATCTGCTAATTTGCTAATTGATTTATGCACGAACTGCTAACCTTTTTAAGTACGCACACTAACGAACTGGTGCTGCTCTGTCTTGCCGCTTTTGGCGCTGGTTTTATTGATGCCATTGTAGGTGGTGGCGGTTTGCTGCAAACACCGGCAACGTTGTTGATTTTGCCTAACTATCCTGTGGCCAGCATTTTTGGTACGGTTAAAATCCCCTCGTTGCTAGGTACTACCGTAGCAGCATACAGATATTCCAAGCAAGTAAAGTTTAATCTCAAGGTGTTAAGTGCCTGCGTGTTGTCGGCTTTCTGCGCATCTTTATTGGGCGCTTATTCGGTTAGCTTAATTAACAACCAAGTCATTAAGCCTATTATTTTGCTAGTATTGCTTTTGGTGGCTGTTTATACCTATTTCAACAAACAGTTTGGCATTCATCAGCATAAATCTCATTCAGTTAAAAAGCAGGTTTTACTCGCAGGTTTATTTGGCTTAATTATTGGATTTTACGATGGCTTAATTGGGCCGGGCACAGGCTCTTTCCTAATTTTGGTGTTTATTGCGGTATTGGGTTTCGATTTTGTTGGCGCCAGTGCACATGCTAAAATAGTGAATATGGCCACCAATCTGGCTGCATTAATTTACTTTAGTTCTACAGGACATGTGCTGTACCAATATGCTATCCCCATGGCAATTTTTAATGTGTTAGGCTCTTTTTTAGGTGCAAAATTAGCATTGCTCAAAGGCAATAAATTCATCCGCATCTTTTTCCTAATCGTTGTGTTTGGCACGATATTAAGATTTGCTTACGATGTGTTTTTGAAGTAAGGGGACAGGAGACAGGGAACAGGAGTTAGTTGCTAGTGGTTAGGTGTCAGTCTAAAGCCTAATACCTAATACCTAATACCTAATACCTGAAAAAATAGACACGCAAGTTAGCGATTAACTAGTTTCGACAGTTAACCAATTAACCAATTTTACCATTAACCGTGTAATGCTCAGCTCTAATTGTAGTCTAGTCAATGATACCTGTCTACTGACCATTGATACCTAGCACCTAATACCTAACCACTAATTTACTTTTTATCTAACACACCAGACTTAGTCTTAATGCCTCCTTTTCTGCGGTAAATGGCAAAGCTCATGGGGCTTTTAGCAGGGCGTTCATCTCCAAATAGCACCCCCCAATGTTTAAATGCATCACTTCTATCAAATATTACCTTTAATACTGCAATAATTGGCATGGATAAGAACATGCCCGAAATGCCTGCAATGGTGCCTCCAATAACTACCCCCAATATCGAGATCAATGCGTTTATCTTGACTTTTGAGCCTACAATACGTGGCATTAGGATATTGTTATCGAAGAACTGAACTACGGCAATTACCAATAGCACCGTAATCACTGGGCTTAATTCTGGCGAAGAAGTTAGCGTAATTAGAACCCCTAATATGTTACCAATAAGGGCACCCACGTAAGGTATCAAGTTTAAAATTGCAAAGATTACACCAATAAGCAAAGCATGTTTAATGCCGAATAACATTAAAATGCCGCCCAATAAAATCGTCATGTAGGTAATCTGTATCAATAAGCCTACCAAGTAATTTTTAATAATTGCTTCAGCTTCGTATGCTGCCTCTTTTACTTTAGGATGATGTTCTGGTTTAAACCACATGAACACAAATCGCAATAAAATATCCTTATAAAAAAGAATAAGGTAAATATAGATAGGAATTAGACCTAAAAACACAAAAATACCGCTTAATGTAACCGCAGCGCCACTTGCAGCCCTGCCAGCCATATTTAGCATATCGTCGCTTTTTTCTGTGATAAAACTCTTTTGCTTGCTAATTGAAACATCGGTAAAGCTGCTGATCCACTCTTGTAAAGATTGGAGATGCTTGGCTACATTTTCTTTGATTTGTGGAAAATCATTGACTAACACACCTATTTGTGCCGAGAAAAACCAGATTACACCAGCTATAAAAATAAAAACGAGCAAAATGGGAAGTATGATTGCTAATGCTTCGGGGAATTTATATTTTCTTAAGAAACGATAAATAGGCAACAGTAAAATGCTGATAAAAAAAGCCATGATTACTGGCATAATGATATCGCTGGCAATGGCAAATATGCCTATGCAAAGGCATAAACCTAGTAATTCTATAGAGCGTTTTACCGTTAAAGGAAGTTCTTTCATAATATCCAGATGGCGAATTTTATTGCCTAACACTAAAGTAACTAAATTGTTTGGATGGTTTATAAGTTCGCTAGTTCATTACAGTTTAATAATTGTGATTTGTTAATTGGTTATCGAGAACTGATGATGGCTTGTTACTGTTTACTGGAAACTGTTAACTGAAAACTGTATTTTTGCGCTATGTTAAATAACGATACCATTATTGCTTTATCTACGCCTCCGGGCAGCGGTGCCATTGGAGTGATCCGTCTTTCTGGTCCGCAAGCCATTACTTTAACCAATTCGGTTTTTGGAGGTAAGGATTTAGAAAAGCAAGCTACACATACTTTACATTTCGGCACCATTAAAGATGGCCCGGTGGTAATAGATGAGGTAGTTGCGTCGTTATTTGTTGGTCCAAAATCGTACACGAAGGAGAATGTGGTAGAGATTTCTTGTCACGGTTCTAATTACATCATCCAACAGATTATCAGTTTGTTGATTAGCAAAGGAGCCAGGGCTGCCAAACCGGGCGAATTTACTTTGCGTGCCTTTTTAAACGGCGGTTTAGATTTAAGTCAGGCAGAGGCGGTGGCAGATCTAATTGCTTCTGACAGCAAAGCTTCGCATGAAGTGGCCATGCAACAAATGCGTGGTGGTTTTAGCAGCGAATTGAAAGACCTGCGTGAACAGCTCATCCACTTTGCCTCTATGATAGAGTTGGAATTAGATTTTGCCGAAGAAGATGTGGAGTTTGCCAACCGTGATCAGTTGTTGGCGCTGGTACAACGCATCAATAAAGTGCTGCACCGCTTAATCCACTCGTTCGAAGTAGGCAATGTGATTAAAAACGGCGTACCAGTGGTAATTGCAGGTAAGCCCAATGTAGGGAAATCAACCTTGTTAAATGCGTTGCTAAACGAGGAACGTGCCATTGTGAGCGATATTGCCGGTACCACTAGAGATACCATCGAGGATGAAATTAACATCAATGGTGTGGTATTTAGGTTTATAGATACGGCAGGTATTCGCGAAACCGCTGATGTGATCGAGGCCAAAGGCGTGGAGCGTACCTTAGATAAAATGAAGCAGGCTAAACTGATCATTTACCTGGTAGATGCGCAAGAGACCGAAGCCGAAGTGTTGGTACAGCTAGCGGGTTTGAGCAAACAAAGCATCCCTTATTTGTTCATCGTTAATAAGGCCGAACTGCTCAATGCCAGTCAAAAAGATTCCTATCTGCAGCAAGGCGCTTTATTGATTTCTGCAAAGGAAAAGTTAGGTATGGACGTTTTAGAAACTGCCCTGCTAGAAAAAGTAAATCTTAGCCATGTAAACACCAGCGAAACCTTGGTCACCAATATTCGTCATGTAGAGGCATTAAAGCAAACACAAAACGCACTCAATAGGGTGCTAGAGAACATTCATAATCCCGTAACTTCCGATTTTTTAGCCATGGATATTAAACAGGCGCTTCATTATTTAGGGGAGATTACGGGTACTGTGACCACAGATGACCTGTTAGAAAACATATTTACGAAGTTTTGTATCGGAAAGTAACACCCTCAAATAACAACAAACAACAATAGATAACTGCACTAAAAAGGGCTGTCAGTCTGCGTTCTAGCGGATCGACAGCCCTTGTTGTTTGTATTTTTTTGCACATAGTTTCTGTAAGTTTGTCCACGATTTGTCCCTCATGAATCATTGGGGACAAAGGTATTGAAAGGTGCTTCATATATGGGGGAGCTAACTGTGCTTATCTCCATCTATCTCCACTTATGTAAGCTTATTTCCCCTAAAAACTAGGTGTAATTAGTTGAAATATGAGTTCACACATTAACCCAATGAACAATGAACCAATTACACGGATAAGCCAATGTACCCCTCTTATGACTGCTTTATCCCCTTTTCTACCTCAAAGTCCGCTTTATGCTTCTTTATGGCTTGTTTTTGCTCCCAATGTTCCAGTTTACAGCCCAGCTCCATCCTTGCTCCATTCACCTCCTATCCACGTCCTATCCTATAACAGTTCACTAATAGTCCACTAAAATGCCGTTTTAACGGGAAAGTATAGGCTAAGTATAGGCAAACAGTAGGTAAAGGGTGGGTGTTCAGTTATCAGTCACGGCTCTTAGCTGGCAGTTTTCGGTTTTCAGTTGACATTTAACAGTTCGCAGTTTTCAGTTAATCCGAAGAACAATTACACAGTTAACCAATAACACAGCCCCAAAGCCAGCTCCGCACTACCTACACACAGGGTCGGCACAAGGATGACACATGAATCACACAAGAATGACACATCAACGGTACATGGAGCATTTGCGCAACAACCGACCAAAACGCCACTTTGCGAAAAATTGGTAAGAAAAAGACCGGCGTCAAATTTTGCTTCTTTTAAAATAAAATAGTTGCTGATTGGTTTATAGATAGTGCTTCTAAAAATTCGAAAATCAATCAAAACCAATAAAATGAGACTTTTTGGCTTGTTGCCAGCATTGTATAAGCGCAGTAAGCGTTAAACCAATACATAAGGGTGATGAATAAGAGCTGTTTATATGGTTATAGAATTACAAATGAAAAAAACGACAATAAGAATACCCCTATTCGTGATGTAATTCGTCCGATATTATTTGGGGATGTTAAATTGGGTGCGATTGATTGGGATCGACATACAGAATTTGTTATTTCACAAGTTTTTCGTTAATTATAAACACTTTCTTTCTACGATCTCCATTTCGTTTGTGAAGAAGTCAACGGAAAATTGTATATTCGGATGAATTTAATAGAGTGTTAACGCTCCCTTTTACGTTTAATGGCCTAGTCCTAAAATCAGCAATCGGGACCAATTTTTTCCAATGGTTATGTTCCGTGATGTAATGCCCGCTTTTCTAGCTTTGTTTACCATTTTTTTTTCAATAGGTTCTGGTCCTGCTTTGGAGGCGATGACCTCCGGAGGCTCCGATCTGGACTATGCGACGCAACTCTGCGGAAATGTTGTTGACGTTACCGCCAATGGTATTGGTGCCGTACAGGAGCTCAATTCCGGTAACAGAGGTACGCTATCTGGTGAGACCAATTCGAGCTGGTACAAATTAAAGGCGGGAACATCTGGAAATCTTTCCTTAACGATCGCTCCTCAAGTGGGCTCGGATGTAGATTTTGCAATCTGGGGTCCATTTAACTCCACGTCGGTAAATAATGTTCCAAGCACTGCACCGGTACGCAGCAGCGCAGCCAGCGTTGCGGGCGTAAATTCAGGACTGGTTGCCAGCTATTACGGAGAGACATCGCCAGTAGGATGTGGTTTCTTAGGTTTATTTCCTTGTAATGGAACAGTTAATGTGACCGATGAAACAGAAACTTCTACGGGCGACGGCTGGTTGAAGCCACTTGAGGTATTGGCGGGACAGTATTATATTTTACTGGTAAACAATAACACTCCCAACGCTTCGCATAATATCACTTTTATCGGAGTTATGCCAGACTGTAGTGTACTGCCGGTGAAGCTGACTTCCTTTGGTGGAAAAGTTACAGCTGGGGGAAATCAGCTGTCTTGGCAGACGGCCAGCGAGCAAGATAATTTAGGATTTGAGGTACAGCGAAGCGGAAGGGATCGTGATTTTGAAAAGATAGGCTTTGTACCTGCCGGCGGTTCGCCAATGTATAAGCAGCATTACGCTTTCATTGATAGTAGGCCATTGCTGGGCGATAATTATTATCGTTTAAGGCAGCTGGATACGGATGGCAGCGGAGATCTGAGTACGGATATCGTTTACTTGTATAGCCATCTTGCCGGACGAGATGTTTTTGCTTATCCAAATCCTACAAAGGGGCTGAGCAGGCTGGATGTAGTTCCAGGTAGATTCGCCACACTGGACATCTATTCGATTGCTGGTAGAAAACTGAGGCGACAGATACTTCAGCCGAATGAGCATAGCGTGGTGGTTGATCTTAGTGGATCTGCTACGGGAACGTATCTTCTGAAGCTGGTCGGGGAGAAAGAAACGATGACTGTTAGGCTCATCAAACAATAATCAGGTTGCGCTATGTGATGATTGAAGCGACCTCGGTACGGTTTTGACCAATACTGTTTTAACACTAGTAATAGGAGCTGCTGCTGATCCCAAAAAATAACAATATCTTTTCAATAGGATAGATTGCCCTGTGATCAGCTATACATCTGTATATCTCCCATCTCCCTTGGAAAAAAAAGATGCCTACCGCGTTTTTTAGGATATCACGCTCCAGTTCGGCATTCTTCAGTACCTTTTTCAGCCTCCTGATCTCCATCTGTTCTTCGCTAAGGTTCAAAACATCAAACTTTCTAAAAACCCCAAACTGAGATTTTCATTCGGATACTTGTCTTAGATGTTTCTTGAATATTCAATTCTCAGTGATGAGATTTAGGTTTTTAGACAAATTGATGTTATGCGTCCCAATACTTATTCTACACACAGTTTCGCCGTTTATTTTTCTGTGTAGCAATGGCTGCTATGTCAGTGTTGGTAATTTCGATTAATTAAAACATTATTAACTCGCGTTACTTTATTAATAGTACCGGTACTGCAACTGTAGTTAATCCGCAACTTATCTTAACGTAAATTTTTAAATACCTTTTATGAAAGATCTCATCACAATTGTTGATAATCAATGGCCGCAATGGGTAAAGATTTTAATGCTGTGTTTGTTTATTACCTTAATTACGTTGATTTTTAAATGGATCCTCACTTTTGTCATTAAGAAAACGAATAAAGAAAGTGATTACTCTATAATCCATTCTTTTTTGAAACACCTGAGCAGTCCGCTCAATTTTTTGTTGCCTCTTTTTTTTATCAATGCTTTTTTGCCTTATTTTGAGATAGATATTGCTATTGTACAGGGGGTAAGGCGTTGGCTGGATATGCTTTTGGTAGTTTCATTTGCCTACTTGTTGATCAATATGCTAAAGGTTTTGGAAGATTTTGTTTACCACACCTATAAGTTAGAAAAAGCCGATAACTTAAAAGAGCGTAAGATAAGGACGCAGTTACAGTTTGTAAGGAAAGTGGCCGTATCGCTGGTGGTTATTGTGGCGGTGTCTATTATACTGCTTAGTTTTGATGGCGTAAGGAAAATAGGCGCAGGTTTGCTTACGGGTGTGGGTATAGGGGGTATCATTATTGGATTTGCGGCTCAAAAATCGTTGGGTAACTTTTTGGCAGGCCTTCAAATTGCTTTTACGCAGCCCATACGTATAGATGATGTCTTGGTAGTGGAGGGCGAGTGGGGACGGGTAGAAGAGATTACGCTTACTTACGTGGTGCTTAATATTTGGGATCAGCGCAGGCTGATACTGCCCATCAATTACTTTATTGAGCAACCCTTTCAAAATTGGACTCGTAATACTTCCGAAATTTTGGGTACCGCCTTTTTCTATGTAGATCCCACATTTTCTGTAGATGCGCTAAGAGCCGAACTGGAGCGGTTGTTAGCCAATTCTAGTTTGTGGGATCAAAGGGTAGGAATACTTCAGGTAACCGATATCAAAGAAAATGTGGTAGAGTTGCGAGCCTTGGTAAGTGCTAGAGACTCTGGCGAAGCTTTTGATCTGCGTTGTGAGGTAAGAGAGCAATTGCTCACGTTTATTAAAGCCAATGCGCAGCACGAACTGCCCAAAACAAGGGTGCTAATGCAATAGTAGGCCGATTTAAGTATTGCCTAATTTTTATTTGAATATAATTTATTGTAATCCCTTGGAGCAATTTTTAGGTGTTAAAGCGGTTTGCCCAAAAAAGCAAAAGCTTCTGAACCCCAGAAGCTTTGCCGGCCTATTATTGGCTTTAATTGAGAACTAATTTAACCAAATTTTTTATGTCAATAGATTGAGTTTAGCATTTTTTCTGCGATACAGTTCGTTCATCATTTCCTTATCGCTCATGTTTTTTGCCCAATGTGGGCGCAGTTCAAAATATCTTAAATTAGATAAAAATGGATGGTTTCCGGCCCATGTTAAACCTATCGATTCGCCAATTTTGCCTACCTTGTTATACAGTATTTTGTGGTCTACATATTTGAGTTGCCCAAAAGCGGTTTTTTCATATATCCCGATGCCAAACGCCAAACCGAAATTGTAGTATGCGAGGTTGGTCAAGTTTTCTGTGCCTTCATAAGCAGCGGTAATATCAAATCCAAGATCGCTGATTAAACACCTGCGTACTACAGTAGATCTGTTAATAATTTTTAAGAAAATGCCATGTTCTGCACAAAGTTTTAAGAGCGTTTTTATGGTCGGAAAAACTTCTTTTGACAAGTTAGAAAATTCGTTCGCATCGGCAAATAAGGTATTAAAAAGGGCTGTTTCGTCTACTTGTTCACTCATTAAATAAGAAAAGCATTGGGTCATTCTATATTTCTTTAATTGTCGTTAGTTGAGCGTGGTTAATTTCAATACCACTAAGTGACAAAAAAAGAGATGGAATGCTCAGCGCTTTTTTGCGTAGAATGTAAAACAGGTAAAACCACTTGGTCTGGTACGTAGTTTTACTCGGTTTAACTATTAGGTTTGTATAGGTTACCCCAGTTCATTAACCTCAATAAGTTTGTGCTTTAATGCATAGAGTACCAAGCCGGCGGTATTTCTGCTTCCAGTTTTGGTTAACAAATTATTTCGGTGCCCTTCCACAGTTCTTTTGCTTAAAAATAGTTTTTCGCCAATCTCTATGCTGCTAAATTGTTTGCAGATCAGCTGTAGTACTTCTTTCTCTCTATTGGTAAGCAGGTCTTCGTTTTGGTTTAGGCTTAGCGGTTGCGGTTTTTTGCTTAAGCCCTTTCGCATAATCTCCAACATTGGTAAAGTAAAATAGAAATCGTTTTTAGCTACTTCTCTAATTGCCTTCTCCACTTCTTCGGGTTCCGCATTTTTGGCTAAATAACCATTTGCACCAGCCTGTATGGTAGCTAAGACATGATGTTCGGCTTCATGGATAGTTAAGATAATTACACCAACAGATGGATGGTTTTCCTTGATGATTTTTAGCGCTTCTAAGCCATTCATTTCTGGCATAGAAAGATCAAGAAGAATGATATTGGGCTTTACCGACTCCGAATCGAGTAAGGATATCAATTGCTTTCCATTTTCAGCTTCGAAAATAATTTTAACATTTTCAAATGAATTCACAAGAGCAATCATTCCTTTCCTGAATAATCTTTGGTCATCTGCTATTGCAACATTGATTGTCATTTACTAAGCGTCTATTTTTTAGTTTAAATATGTGTGATGTTACTATGCTTTCGATAAAATTTGGCTGAATTTATTGGTTTGGCGTATTAATTTGTAGATTTTAGTAAATTAACATGTCCTCATAGCTTTTACAAATATCTTCTTTTTTCTTACATTCGGACAAAATAACCAACAACAAAACTTATAGTGCTAAAATAAGTCTTAAAATTTAGAAGATGAAATCAAGAATTACTGTTCCTACCGTACCTCTTCAGGAGGCCATTGATCGTGTTACCCGTTTTCGCGATCAATTAATTAACCAAGTACCAGAAGCTAATATTCCAAGAGCCGTTTTTATTCCCATAGCCGATTTGATGGCCATTATCGAAAAGTTTCAAGATCTAGACGAGCATGGGAATATCCGCAATTCGTTAACTGGCGTTAGGGCATATTTTGCTGTTAAAGAAAGCGACCAAGATTTGCCCGATGATGTTACTGCATTGATAGTGCCAGTAGATTTGGCGGGTGCTGATATTGTAGCCCATACTAATGGGCTAGGGGAAGAGGAAGATAGCGATATCTATGATTTCACTAAACCCTGCCCCGATTCTTGTGATGAAGAAAGTCCATTATACGTTCCATAATTCAATCATATATAATTATTACTAGTCATAACGGCCTAGTAATAATTTTTAATATTTATGTATCTTACCTACGTTGTTCCTCTTAGCATACTGATCCCTATTTCGATAGGGCTTTACAAGTATAAAAGTTCAGATTCGGCAGCTAAGTCTATCCTTTTTTATTTGCTCTTGTCTGGTTTAATTAATCTGGTAGCGATAGTTATGGTGCTTAAATTTAAAATGCGGAATTTACCATTATTGCACGTTTATACAATTGTAGAAGCAACGCTAATCTTAAATTATTTTAGGATCATCTTTATCGAAAAAGAAACTAAAAGAATAATTGCTTTTCTAATTATAGTTTTTCCACTTCTTTGCATTGTTAACTTTACGTTTATACAAGATATTTTTACTTTTAACACGCATACAAGGCCTTTAGAAGCATTATTGCTGACCTTTTTATGTTTGCTTTATTTTTATAGAAGCAATTTTATTGAGGACTGGATAAACAAGCCCAATAGTTGGTTTAGCATAGGGATTATGATCTATTTTCCAATTGCTTTTATCATTTTCGCATCATCTAATTATTTGATACTGGTAAGTAAGAATAAAGAGTTAAATGATGTAGTTTGGAAGGTGAATGCTACTTTATCTCTAGTAATGTATTTGGCATTTGCTAGGGGGTTTAGCTTGATAAAACGAGAGGGAAGAAACACAGCGACAAATATGGATGATTTGCAAACTGTTGCTCATAAATAGCGATAATAATGATTGATAATATATACCTGTTGATTTTTTATGGTGTGGTTTTATTACTCGTTTTAGTCGCCTCGTTTTTGCTTTTTTATATCCGCAACCAAAGTGTAGTTTGGAAACAGAAAAGACAGTTACAAGAAACCCAAATTACCCAGCAAAAGGAACTGCTTAATGCAGTAATCGATTCGCAGGAGGTAGAACGTAAAAGAATTGGCCAAGACCTTCATGATGAGATAGGGGGTACGCTTTCGGCAATTAAACTGATGTTAAATTCTCTTCGCAATCATTTGCCAAAAGATCAAGAAGAAGTGCTAAGCGAGGCCAAACAACTTATTGATAAGATGGTTGCAGATGTAAGACATATTTCGCATGATCTGTCTCCGCCAGGATTGGCTGTTTTTGGCCTTTTTAGCACCATAGAAGCTTTTGTTACGCTCATCAACAATACAGGTAAAATTAAAATTTCGATAACTCAAGACGAGGATGTAGATGAGTTGCAGTTGCCGGAAAAAACAGCATTGGCGTTGTTTAGGGTGCTTACACAACTCATTGACAACACCATTAAACATGCCGATGCCACAGAAATAAACATTTCTTTTAAAAAGCGAATTAATTTTGATATCTGTTACCAAGACAACGGCAAGGGTTTTGACCTTGAAGTGTTGGAAAAAAGAACAGGAATAGGGATGCAGAACATACAAAGCCGGTTGCAAATCGTCAACGCTTCGCACCAAATACATACCAGTATTGGTAATGGATTTAAGTTCGATATTTCTTGCCCGGTTTAGCCTAAGTCAGAGATGATATATTTGCTTGCGATTAAAAGCAACAAAGTTCGATTAGATTTCGCTTGTTCGTAATTTTCTTTCAAAAGCTTTCCGATCTGCTTGTTTTCAAGCTTCACAGCTGTCATCTGCAAAATTTGGAACGAAGCCATCTCCACACTTTCTATATTTTGGAGGTAGAACAAACTAGAAAGATCTCTGAGTTCTACGTCTGGGCCTTGTCGTTCTATGGCAACGAAAGCGTCTTCGACAAAGCCGATAAGCCCCTTGGTTGCGCAATCAGAATAGGTAACGTCCATCAATTCATAAATCATATCCATTCTGGTAATTTCCGTTTTTACGTTTTCTATCGTGTTGATGATTGCATCTTTCAGATCAGAAAAGTTTGCTTTTTCTACCAGTTGCGGTAAATGAGTAATGAGATGCTGTTTTGCACAGTAAATCTTGTCTAAGTGTTCGATAAAGAAGACTTCTAGTTTTTCGCGGTCTAAGTTCATAGGCTGCCAAAGGTTTTTACGAGGTTTAATTAGGAGGTGAATTTATTGATTACGCTGAGCAGTCCATTGATGTCGAATGGTTTAGAAATATAGGCATCTGCGCCACATGCGGTTGCCATTTGTTCCAAGTTCCGTTCTGCAGAAAGCAAAATTACAGGGAGGTGGCTTGTCGCTGCAAAAGCTTTTAACTCTTCGCACAATTGAGCTCCAGTTTTGTTAAAGCCTACTATTCTTACATCTAAAAGCACCAAATCTGGATGAGCAAGTGCTACTTCATCTACAGACATGCCTTTGCTATTGGATACAATTTCGTAGTCTTCTTCTTCAAAAATAATATTTAGTATTTCAAGAATATCAGGGTCGTCTTCAATGGTAAGTATGCGTTTTTTCATAGGTAGCGTAGTGGCTGTTTTTGATAAAGTTAAATAGATATTTCGTGAATTTAAACAAGCATTTCAAAGAATTGTTTTAAATCGGTTTGTATCTAGCATTTAAAGGGCTTCGAAGTTCTAAACTTTCTTGCTGTTTTTTAGAGACTTTTGTTGTCGTCTTTTTTAGATATACTGGTTGTAGCTGATATACAGTATATAGTAAAATTGTTTATAGACTGCGCTTTGTGATAATGAATTGCATTTTCAATTTATATTTTTCTATTAAAATGCAAATAATTTACATTTTCTTGTTGTTTGTTATATTTTTTTTACTAATTTGGTTTGGTGTTATTGAGGAATGTGTTGCTCGCAATGGGGAATTAAAATAACACTACTTGAAATTTATTAATGCTCAAATGCTCAAATCTGTTTAAATAACTATTTTTTTTTCTCGGTACAACTTTTGGTTTTAATAGTTGGTGTCTACTTATCCCTTAACTAAAACATATGAAAAAAAATTTACAATTAATTGTATGGTGTTTCACATTTACAGTAAGCGCTCAGTTTGCTTACGCACAAGTAAAGATTGGAGATAATCCGACGGTAATCAATAAAGCTGCCATCCTAGAACTGGAAAGTAGCAGCAAAGGTTTATTGTTTCCGAGGGTTAATTTAGTTAATACAACTACATGGAGCTTAGCGACCGGTAGTACTGCTACGGCAGGTATGACTTTGATAAGTCTAATATCAGAAAAGACGCCGCTGTGGAGTTAGATAAGTTGGTAGCGATTATGAAAGAAAATCCAACCATTTGGGTAGAACTAGGTTCGCATACCGATAGCAGAGGAAAAGACCAATACAACCAATGGCTATCGCAAAGTAGAGCAAATTCTGCCGTACAATATATTATAGATAGAGGTATAGAAAAAAGCAGGATTACAGCCAAAGGTTACGGCGAGAGTGTACCAGTTAACAAATGTACCAACGGTGTGAAATGTAGCGAAGCAGATCATCAGCTGAATAGAAGAACAGAGTTTAAGATTGTAAAGCAGTAGGTTTTTTTGGCAGTTCTCGGCTAAACTCAATCTGATAAGAATTACAACATTCTTTGCAGAACCCCAATGTCATTATCGACATTGCGGTTTTGCTTGTAATAATTTAATTTTAAGCAATCATTAACTTGTTGCTGCAGAAAATTCAATCGATAATTATTTCATTTCTTTAGCACTTTTGGTTGTAATTAGTATCTTCGGCGCATGAAAAAACTAATTGTAACCCTCATGTTTTGTGTTGGGACTATCGCTGCTAAGAGCCAAGTTAAAGTATCAGCTAAAGAGGCGGTTAACTACGTTGGTAAAGAGGTGGAGCTTTGCGATTCGGTTTACAGCTCGCGTAGTCTGGAAAACCTAAGTTTATTGAATTTGGGTGGTGCATTTCCTAAAGAGGTAATTACCGTGGTGGTATTTAAAGCAGATAGAGCCAAATTTGAAAAGGATCCGGTGGAGATATTTAGTAAGAAGAGGGTATGTGTTATAGGTACGGTTACACTTTACAAAGAAAAGCTACAGATTATAGTTAACGATCCAAAAAAAATAAAGCTAAACTAACGAGAGTTCGGGATAAGAAAATTATGCTATTTGCTGGCGATAGCGCTTCAAATCTTCGTTCAGCTAATTTTCGGTCTCTTATTTTTCGGGCCGCACCAATAAGCCAAAGCACTTTCTTTGAAAGAAAAATAAGCAACCGAGAGTTTTTGTTACTTTTTGCGGTCAAAAAGTAAGAACCCAGCGGCGGCGAGCTAAAAAAATACGTTCAATGCGAATTTCTGAAGAATTGCAAATACACTTAACCCGAATCTCACGTTAAACTAATTCTTGTTTGCTGGTGTAAGTGCTGGCGTTTTCATTTGCTGAACAATGTACAAGCCAATGATTACCAATACTACTCCTGCTAGTGTATACCAAGTAAGTGGCTCTTTCATAATGATGGAGGCAATGGTAAAACCTGCAACAGGGCATAAAAATAACCAAGCCGAAGCCTTAGTTGGATTTTTGCGAAGTAACGACATCCACAGCAAAGAGGCAATAATAGAAGCTGGAATGGCCAACCATACTACTGCGCCTAAAAAGCCAACATCAAACGTATTTGCTTCCGAATTGTAAAAGTAAATAGCAAAGGGCAATAGGTATAAACATCCAAACAAAGTTTGCCAGCCATTAATGGTTAAAATGTGCATTTCTTCCCAGTTTTGTTTAGAAAAATAGATGGCTCCGGCAGAATACGATACGTTGCATAAAAGTAACAGGCATAAACCTAAAACGCTGGCGTGGCTGCCTCCTAGTAAAGGATAAGCGGCAATAAGCATCCCTACCATACATAAACTAAAGCTGAGCACGGTGGCCAAACGCAAGGGCTGCCTAAACCAAATGCTACTAATTAACAATATTAGTACAGGATTAATGGCAATAAACAAAGCTCCTAAACCGGCAGAAACTTCTTGCATGGCCACAACGTACAAACCCAAATACAGCCCCACATTAAAGAAACCATAAATCGCAATTTTTTTCCATGCGCTTTTTTTATGGGGTATAGGTTGCTTCATAAACAAATGAGCAATAACCAGCATTAATAAAGATGCCAAAATGAAACGCGGAATAGAAAGCACCAGCGGCTGTACCGAGTGAAGGCCAATTTTTGTGGCAGAAGATGCTGAAGCCCACAAAATCACGAAAGTTATTCCTGATAAGAAGTTGAGCAGAGATTTAGTTGAACTGCCCATTTTTGTTTACGCTAATTGATTTCATTTTATACTACAAAGCTAGTAATTTACTTGCCTGCAAATGTTTTTTTGATATGTTTTTAATGAAAAAGGCGTAACCTATTAAAGTTACGCCCTGTACTTAATACTTATTAAAAGTATTATCGGCTACAATTGGCAGTCCACGTTGCGCCATCTTTTATAAAGCCAATGGTTAAGGTGCCCGCTGTAATTCTAATGTATTTACTTTCGTCACTACCAATAGATATCACTTCATTTTCCTTTCTTTCAAACTCTACACCATTCAAATCAGGAATTCCATCAGAGAATTTGAAATTGTAGTTGTTGCCAGTTTTAATTACCGTTACTTTGCCCGTTTCGGTGCTTATAGAGGTACTGCCACTATTATAGCTAATAGAACCATCGTATGTTCCTACAAATAAGTCGTTGTCTGCAGGGTCATCATCCTTGCTACACGCTAAAAATACGAGAGGCATTGCTAATAAAATCAGTAAAAATTTAAATTGAGTTTTCATAATGTTCTAATTTCTATATGTTTTGGACTTAGTAACATTCTTGAAACAAAAATAGTTTGCCGTTTTTTTGCATCAGGTATTTTCACCGAGCTTCGCAAGTATATCTATCGTTGAATATCAGTTTTTTAATGACTACTAGATTATAGTGTAAACAAATGTTGATTTAAACGTCCTATCCAATGCTTAAACGATAACGTTTCTTACCTCATTAATTATAGTGTAAAGCGCTTTTTAATAACTCTTCGGAATAATTAGTAGGTTATTTTACTAAGATGTGGCTTAAGATGTTGTTACTGCTCGTCGCAAATTGGTACTGTAGGTTCGGCTATGTTGTTTCAACCATGCAAAAACCACAAAATTTGTGCAGCCATTTTGCTTTCTTAGTTCAAACTCACTTAATTTTAACCTATTTTTGAAGCTTTAAATACGCCATGTCCACACCACTTTGCCCTTGTTTTTCTGGGAAACCTTATATCGAATGTTGCCAGCCCTATCACTCGAAAGTTGTTTTTGCGCCTACACCAGAACAGTTAATGCGTTCTAGATATAGCGCTTACGCTTCACATTTAGTAGCTTATTTATGGGAAACTACCCATCCTGCCAAAAGACATTTATACAGCAAAGCTGATATAGAGAAATGGGCAAAGGAAAACCACTGGACTAAATTGGAAATTGTTGCTGCAAAAAACGATGTGGTAGAATTTAAAGCCTTTTATCAACACGGTTTGAAAGAATTTACACATCACGAGCGCTCTGTTTTTAAAAAAGATGCCGGTAAATGGTATTATTTTTCGGGAGAGCATTTTCATTAATACTTTAAACCAAGGCATTTATCTTTTGTTGTAAAACCTATGCAGAAATACTTTTTACTTAGCTTCATCTTTTGTTTTCTTATTGCTGATGCTTTTGCGCAAAATCCGGATACTGTTACCAAAGTATCTTTAGATAGTGTGGTTATTCATGCCTATGGCAGCAAAATACTGATGGCAACCCCTGCGGCAGTCAACAAAATTAATTTAAAGCAACTACAGTATTATTCCGATGGAAATATCATACAGGCGGTAAATGCTACCCCAGGGGTACGAATGGAAGAGCGTTCGCCGGGAAGTTACCGATTAAACATTCGGGGTAGTTCTGTGCGCAGTCCTTATGGGGTTCGCAATGTAAAGATCTATTATGATGGTATTCCTTTTACTGCCCCCGGAGGTAATTCTATGTTAAATATGCTCGGGTTTTATAATGTGGGTGCAATAGAAATTATTAAAGGTGCCGGAAGTAGTTTGTATGGAGCCGGAACAGGTGGCGTGGTTTTGTTTGACGCACCGCCAGTAGCTGAAAAAATGCAACTTAACGGTGGATTTAGCGCAGGCAGTTACGGTGCTTTAAATTACCATCTGCAACTGCAATTGCCAAAGCATAATTTTAGTTATGAAGAAGCTAGCGTAGATGGTTACAGGCAGCATACCAAAATGAAACGCCAGTTGGCAAGCTATCAAACGCAACTTTCTACCTTTGCTAAGGGTAGCCTGAAGTTGCATTTTATTTACAGCGATTTGAAATATCAAACTCCCGGTGCCTTAACTTTAGCCGAATATCAGGCCAACCCGAAACAGGCCAGACCTGCAGTGGGCGCCAACCAAAGTGCAGTTGCGGCAAATGCCAGTATTCATCAGCAAGCGGCCTTGTTGGGTATAACTCATCAATATTCTTTTTCGCCAAAGTTAAACAATACCACCAGCTTGTATGGTTTTTATAACGAAACAGCAAATCCTGCTATACAAAACTACGAGCTAAAGAAAGAGCCTCATTGGGGTGGAAGAACAAATTTTGTATACGGACTTAAAAACCTCGCTATTAATTTTGGCGCAGAGCTACAAAGCGGAGATTTCAGCTCAAAAACCTACCGAAATGTACAAGGAAATAAAGGCAATCAGGTTACCGATGATGAGTTGGACTTGTTGCAATGGATGGCTTTTGCGCAGGTAAACTGGCAAATGCAACGCTGGCTATTTACTGCTGGGGCAAGTATCAACCAGTTTTCTTTAGATTTTTTGCGTAGTAGTGAAATACCCAATATCCAAGCCTCAAAGAATTTTAAAGGGCAGTTGCAGCCTCGTTTTGCAGCACTTTACAAAATAGATAACCAAATTGCTACTTATATCAACGTAACTAAAGGCTTTTCTCCGCCAGCTAGTAGTGAGGTTTTTGCAGATAACAATAGCTATAATTTAGCTTTGCAAGCAGAAACTGGATGGAATGTTGAGCCAGGCGTACGATGGGATTTACTAGAAAATCGTTTATTAATCGATGCTAGTTATTTCCACACTTTGTTAAGCAATTCTATTGTAACTAGAAGAGATGCCGCAGGGGCTAACTATTATTTAAATGCAGGAAAAACCAAGCAACAAGGAATTGAAGCTAGCCTATCGTATCAACTAATAGCAAAAGAAAAACCTTTATCGGTTTTACTACAAGGTGCTTATGCTTGGCATCACTTCAAATACAAAGATTTTGTGCAATTAAATGATGATTTTTCAGGAAACCAATTGCCGGGCGTGGCACCTCGCAGTTATACGCTCATAGCCGATATTAATCACAAAAGTGGATTTTTTGCCTTTACCAGCTTAAATCATAGCGCTAAAATTGCATTAAATGATGCCAATACACAATACGCTGATGACTTTCAGTTGCTAACCATGAAATTAGGTTATCAAAAGCGGGTACAAAATATACCGTTTCAGCTTTTTGTAGGAGCAGATAATTTGCTTAATCAAACTTACAGTTTAGGTAATGATATCAATGGTTTTGGAGGGAGGTACTACAACGTAGCTCCCGGTCGCAGCTTTTACTTAGGGTTAAAGTTAGGGTGGGTTAAAAGATAATTAAGTTTAAAAAGTCTTTTTCACCTTAGGGTCGGTAAGTATCACATAATCGCCCAATTCTTTATGTTTTTCCCAATCCAGATTAGCGAAGTCATCAGCCGAAAACGCTGCAATATTTAGTGCTTTAAGTTTAGGGGCATATTTTTTTAGCTGTGCAAAGGTTCCCAATTTCTCATCGCTATGGAAGCGGCCGTTTACCTGAAAAATTTTCTTGTCTTTGTTTGCTTTTGCAAATTTGGCAATAGACCAAGCCATGGTGGCATCCCAAAAATTTTGAGTTTGATAAACTTTCATCGCCCCCATACCGTGGCCCCCAAGTAGTGCGATAAATTTTTCGTAATACCTTCCCGTTAGGGTGTCAATAGTATTTGGCGGTAAAAAGGGTTTCGAAACATCAGGAAGTTTAGCTAAAATTTGCAAACCATTTCTAGTTACCGCATTGCTGTATCTAGCTGCGGCATTGCCGCCAATTACACTTAAACCTTGTTCTTTTGCAAATTCAACCATTGGGCGGTAATCTTTGTAATTGTTCCAAGCTCTGGCTTCTTTAACAAAATTCTTCTCGGTAATCATACCTCCTAAATATTCGTTTATTACCGGCTGTACATCGGTGTGAAACATTTCTAGGGTTAATCCAACTTTATTGCTATAGGCGGCAGCCAATTTCTTAAACAAAGTAATTTCCAGGTAGTGCCCAATAGAATCGTTGTGTTCTTCTCCAAAAAATAATACATTGGCATTGGCCATGTCTGCTACAATATCTTCTAAGCTAATGGTCTTTTGCTTTTTTACATCGTAAATTTTATAGTGCTTGCTAAGGTCTTGCGCTGTTGCAAAAAAGGGCAACAATAATAAAGCTATAAAGAGTAATCTTTTCATATCAACTGCTGTAAAAACTAACTTCTGTAAAATAACAAAATTTTTTACCGATAAATTAATGCGTTTTACCGATAATTGAGTAGCAAATAGCGGTCTTGTGTTGTAATGCCTTCATAGTTGAGATACTTTTGAAGCATATTATAAAACATAAGACAATGGAAAATATAAATAATAATAAAGAAATGGTTAATCGCTCTGGAAAAGTTTGGGCAGGTTTATTTATCGTTGGTATTGGCGCACTGTTGTTGCTAAGAAACTTTGGCTTGTATCTTCCTCATTGGATTTTTAGTTGGAGTACAATTTTAATTTTGATTGGCCTATTTGTAGGTGCACGTCACAATTTTAGAAACAGCGGTTGGTTTGTAATGGTGCTTATTGGCGCCTACTTTACTTTGGAGGATATTTTTAGAGGTTACGATATGTCAAATATTGTTTTCCCGATCATGTTGGTGGCGCTTGGTCTATTCCTTGTTTTAAAACCTAAAAGTGCCCCTCATTTCAAGAGAAATAAATGGAGGCGTAAAAACGATGGCTATAATACTTTCGAGAAAGTAAATCCCTTAGGTCAAGAACCAGAACCTTTGACAAATGATAATCAAAAAGATTTTAGTGCTAATGATTATATCGATTCGGTAAATGTATTTGGCGGGAGTAACCAGGTGGTTTATTCTAAAAATTTAAAAGGAGGAGAAATTACTGCTGTTTTTGGTGGAGGAGACATTAACTTGACCCAATCGGATTTTGAAGGACAAATTGTATTAGACGTAACCGCAATATTTGGTGGTGTAAAAATTGTAGTACCCCCAACTTGGCAAATCAAATCAGAAGTAACTGCAGTTTTTGGAGGGGTAGATGATAAACGAGCTATTTATCCTGCCAGTGAGCAGGCAAATAAACTCATTATTATAAGAGGTGTAGTATTGTTTGGAGGCGTAGAGTTTAAGAGTTATTAATCTTTTTTTAACCTTAAAAACTAAACGCTTTGACTACTACTCCACTATCAAAACCGCAAATCAAAATTATAGCAGGCATCATTTTATTATGTTGGCAGGCTGCTGGTGCTGCGGTTTTGTATTTTTTCTTTAATTTCTCGTGGCAAATTGCGTTGGCAGATAGTGTAATTAGCAGTTCGTTTCTGGCTATTGCATGTATCATTATCAGTAATATGTTAGGCTATTATCAGCCTAAAAACGAGAAATTGTTATATGTTTTGCTTGTTACTTTTGTTTTGTGTGCTGCCGTTGTAGTTGCCTCTAAATACAGCTTAACGTTTTTATTCGCCAACGAGGCAAGTTATCTATCTTTTTTAGATCTGTCGGATGTTTTTAAAGCTGCCGTTTCTTTTGTTTGCTTGGCTTGGTGTGCCTTAGCCAATATTTTATGGTATAGGTTAGAAGAACAATCAGAAATGCAGGCAAGAATGTTGGCTACACAAAACTTGGCCAAAGAAGCAGAACTTAATAAGCTTCGCCATCAGTTGCAACCACACTTCTTGTTTAATAGTTTAAATTCCGTTTATGCGTTAACCATTGTAAACCCTACCGAAGCAGGAACCATGATTACCAAACTGGCTGCTTTTTTACGGGGCACACTTAAACGCGACGATGAGGTTTGGGTTAACGTAGCCGATGAGATGGAGTATATACAATTGTACTTAGATATTGAAAAGGTACGCTTTAGCCACAGGTTAAGTGTTGAGGTAACCATTGCCGAAGAAACGCTCACACTCTTTTTACCTGGCACTTTATTACAGCCCATTGTAGAAAATGCCATCAAATTTGGTTTGTATAATACGGCAAAGGCCATTACCATTACAATAGATGTAAAACTGGAAAATAATACCTTAGTAATTTGTGTAACCAATCCTTACGATCCAGAAATGACAGCCTCAAAAGGCACTGGTTTTGGCCTTTCGGCGATAAGACGTAGGCTATATCTACTTTTTGCTGATAGCAGTTTGTTACAGGCAGAGTCGCAAAACAATAATTTGTATATTACCACGCTAAAAATACCTCAAAAAGATGATAAAAACCATACTCATTGACGATGAAGCCCTTGCTAGAGATATTGTGAAGCATTATTTAAAGGCTTTTCCAAACATAGAGGTGGTAGCCGAATGTGCCGATGGTTTTGAAGGCCTCAAGGCAATAAGCCAGCATCAACCAGATTTAATTTTTTTGGATATACAAATGCCCAAAATTAGTGGTTTTGAGATGTTAGAATTGGTAGACAACCGACCTGCAGTTATTTTTACTACCGCTTTTGACGAGTACGCCATTAAGGCTTTTGAAGTGAACGCGGTAGACTACCTTTTGAAGCCTATTGAGCAAGGTCGTTTTGAGCAGGCCATGCAAAAATTACCATCAAAACTAGCCAAAGGCGATGATAGCCAAGAACTATTAGAAACTGCTTCTTTATCTCCAGCACAAAATAATAGGGTGGTGGTAAAAAATGCAGGCGTAATTAAAATTATCCCGGTAGATGCTATCAACTACTTGGAGGCTGATGATGATTACGTTAAGCTGAGCACTACCGAAGGTAATTTCCAGAAAAATAAAACCATGAGCTTTTTTGAGCAGACCTTAGATGCTATGCAGTTTATCCGTATTCATCGATCTTACATCATTAACCTAGCTCAAGTAACTAAAATAGAACTTAAGGAAAAAGAAAGCTATGTGGTATTGCTAAAATCGGGTATTTGGTTGCCGGTAAGCAAAACGGGTTACGTTAAACTTAAAGCTGCTTTAGGTATTTGAGTAGAATTATCAGCTTTAGCTTTTACCTCTTAATAATCGTTTTCAGGATAATTCTGCCAAAAATTAAACGGCTACCGGTGCACCAACGAGATAAAAAATCTGTGTATCTGTGGCTTTTTTTATGTGCCTGAAAAAAAATCAGAACAATTTTTAATCACTGCGTGTTTAAGTAGTAATCAAAACAATTAACAATTTTAATTACTTAAATATCAAAGTCATGGGAAATCTATTATACGTAATTGCGGTTATCTTGGTAATCATTTGGGCAATTAGTTTTTTTGGAGGTTATGCAGCAGGTAATGGTTTAATTCACGCATTATTGGTAATAGCTATTGTAGCCGTATTGTTAAGAGTAATAAGAGGGGCTGCATAAAAAGAAAAATTTGTTTTAGTTAATAATTGAAGCTCGATAGATTTAGGTCATCTATCGGGCTTTTTTAGTACCGATAAAAATAGTTGTTTTAGGCAGCTCATCTATATTGATTTCATTCTTATGAGCCGTCTTTTTGCCAGGGAAATCGCTTTTAACATTTGAAAGACAAGAATAATTGTTATATTTATGATATAAATGACTAAGGTCAAAAAAATGGCCTTTTCAAATCCCGACTATTCATCTCACCAAGTTTTTTCTCGTTAC
>NZ_SSHJ01000052.1 GCF_005925345.1 Pedobacter ureilyticus | reverse complement strand
GAAGTTGGGGGTACCTAAAGTACGTAACCGCAAGGAGCGTCCTAGGGTAAAACCGATAACTGGGGCTAAGTCGTAACAAGGTAGCCGTACCGGAAGGTGCGGCTGGAATACCTCCTTTCTGGAGTGGAACTGTCCACTCGCTGCGCCCAAATGATACCATATCATATATGGTATATATGTAAATGATAAATATCTCAAAAAAAGAAAAAAAGAAACACCAAGAAAATGAAGCCATCTAGTTCAGCTAGCGGCGAGATTGGATGATCATTACGGTTTACGAATTACGATTGAAGCGAGAGAAAAAATCGTAAATCCAAAATCTACAATCGTACATCAAATAGTCCCGTAGCTCAGCCTGGTTAGAGCACTACACTGATAATGTAGGGGTCTCCAGTTCAAATCTGGACGGGACTACGGAATAGTTTTTTTGGGGGATTGGCCCAGCTGGCTAGATTGTCCCGATTGTAATCGGGAAGGTCAACGGCCGGAAGGGTAAAATAAAATTCCCTAATCTAAGGTTAGGGGGGATTAGCTCAGCTGGCTAGAGCGCCTGCCTTGCACGCAGGAGGTCAACGGTTCGACTCCGTTATTCTCCACCAATTTAGTACAGGAGTAATTAGTACATAGTATCTAGATAACATATCTAAAT
>NZ_SSHJ01000051.1 GCF_005925345.1 Pedobacter ureilyticus | reverse complement strand
CAGGGAAATCGCTTTTAACATTTGAAAGACAAGAATAATTGTTATATTTATGATATAAATGACTAAGGTCAAAAAAATGGCCTTTTCAAATCCCGACTATTCATCTCACCAAGTTTTTTCTCGTTACTTTTCCAGCATGAAAGACCCTCGCAGAACAAATAAAGGGCATCACCTATATCCGCTGGAAGAGATCTTGTTCTTGTGTATATCCGCAGTGATCAGTGGTATGGACGACTGGACATCGATCACCATGTTCGGGCGTTTAAAACTACCTTGGCTCCGACAGTACCTGCCCTATAGGCACGGGATACCGTCACACGATGTACTGGGCAAGGTCTTTGCCGCACTTGACCCAATCCAGTTCAGTGCGTGCTTCAGGGATTGGGTAAATTCTATGGCAGAATTCACCGGTGGCCAAGTGGTTGCCATAGATGGTAAAACGATCTGCGGATCTGATGATAAAGTTGCGGGCAAATCCGCCCTACATGTTGTGTCTGCTTACGCATCCGGAAACAGGTTGTGTCTTGGACAAGAAGTTGTTACCGAAAAAAGTAACGAGATCACGGCGATCCCTGCTTTGCTCAAACTGCTTACGGTTAAAGACTGCATTATCACAATCGATGCCATGGGCTGCCAGAAAAGCATCGCAGGCAGCATTGTTGAAAAGGGGGCCGATTATATCCTGATGGTCAAAGATAACCAGCAGGAACTGAAGGAACAGGTAGAAAAAGTATTTGCTATGAACCCCAAAACAGAAGCAGATATGACCATCGATGCCGGGCATGGAAGAATAGAGAAGCGTACCTGCCAAGCTATAGAAAACCTAACCTTTTTAGACGACAAACAAGATTGGCCGGGACTGAAAAGTATTGCTAAAGTCATCTCGGAGCGGACAGACAAGCGTAGCGGGCATAAATCCAGCCAAACGAGATACTATATATCTTCACTTCCAGCCAAACCAAAAGTGATCGGTCAGGCCATTCGAAGCCATTGGGCTATCGAAAACAACCTTCACTGGACACTTGACATGCTTTTCAAAGAAGACAACTCGCTCAAAAAGAAAGGAAACTCACCTTTAAACTATAATATCATAGCCAAAATGGCCTTGAATATCATCGAAAGGGAAACAGAATCGAAAAGCAGCAAACCACAGAAACGAAAACGGGCTGCTTTGGACGACGAGTTTAGAAGCAAACTCATCGCTGGCTAAAATGTTAAAAGCGATTTCCCTG
>NZ_SSHJ01000050.1 GCF_005925345.1 Pedobacter ureilyticus | reverse complement strand
TAACGTATTCTAGGATTATGATAAAAGCAAATTAAATTCAAAATATATTTCCATCAAGCTGCTTTTATATAGTTTTCCACATATTTTTGTTTTCTTTTTACCACGGCGAACATTCTAAGTATGAGCTTAAACTTGACGTTGTTGAGCACCAAAGGGTAGGCCTTATCCCTTAGTTTACGTTCGGCATACGCCCTGATCTGCGGGTCGTGGACCATGGCCGATTTTGCCGCCTGGTTGAGTTCCTGCTTGACTTCCTTGTTGGCAATATGGCTTACCCTTTTCCTTCCCTTGATACTTGTGCCAGAGGTATGCTCAAAAGGGATTACACCCACGGCAACTGCATATTTTCTGGCATCGGTAAAGCTTTCAAAATTTTCTGTATAGGCCATGGCCATCCATGCATTGATATTTCCGACACCTTTTATACTGGTCAATAATTGGTAGTTCTGCCGCATCTCTTCATTGCTTTCAATCATAGATATGATCTGTTTCTCTATTTTCAGTATGTCCCTTTCATTTGCGGCGATCTTCTTTAGGCAAATAGCAACGATCGGCTCGGTGTCTTTTGAGCCGTACATATGTTTGCGTTCTTTTATCGTACTTTTTAGCCCGGCATTCTCCCTGACCAGACGTTTCCTGAAGGATAGGTATTGCTTAAGGAGCAGGATAGCTTTGTTCAGCGGTTTTGCAGGCGCTAGAATATCAAGTTTTTCCTCTCCGTACCTGCCGATCCTATAGCTGTCGGTACGGTCACTTTTCCCTCTGGCCATACCCGTGGAACACTTGATCTCCAGCCCGGGCACCCGGCAATAGTCCAGGGATATAGACTCACAGTATTGCAGGAAACAGTATTCATACCCCCCAGTATATTCCATGACAACCAATGTCCGTACTAGGTCAATATGGTTCTCTTTGCTCCATTTTTTAAATGCCATGAATCCCTTGTCATTGTTGTCAACCCTGATATGCAGCCCAAGTCTGCAGCAGCATATGTCCAAGGTCTTTTTTGATACATCTACCCCCAGAACAAAATTGAAATTTTTCATAACTTTGGTTTTAATGATAAAATAAATTGCCTTTTGCCAATCACCTTTGCTGATTAGGGTGTAAGTATTCTAGTTGGGCCTTGGGCAATGGTAAAGGTCGGGGTACTAATACGTTAAATAGTTCTTTAAACTTAGTGAGTTATATAGTGCAGCCCCGACCCTTACTTAACGTCCTTAATACGCATCTTAGTTTTCAACACTGCCAGAACCCAATTTCAAACAATCATAAAAAGGATAATGATACAATATTTAACCAAAGGTGAG
>NZ_SSHJ01000005.1 GCF_005925345.1 Pedobacter ureilyticus | reverse complement strand
TAATACGACGCTGTAATGGGGTAAAGAAATCCGAGCGATAGGTTTTTATTTACAGCCCGATAAAAATTGTCTTCGGGAACCATCGAATCCAAACTTTGATGGTAAAAAAGCTGTGGCGTAAGTTGTTTCTTCCCTTGCATATACTAAAATACAAATAAATAGCTGATAATCAATATATTAAATAAAATATTACCCACAGAATACATTAAAATGTTTTCCGTACTTTAGTGTTGTGCAACAAACACAAGGGTTTTGCGTCAGGCGGGGTGACGTGCAAAATTCAACAGTAGTTTTTCAATTGAACTTTAGTAATAAAACCAGCTTTTGTGCTTCGATTTCCCGCCCGAACGCAAAGCCCCGGGACGTTAGCTGCAAGGCATTCCCAAATACCGCTTAACATTGACAATTATGAATTTTGACTTTACAGAAAAATATATTTTAGAAAACGATTATGTTTTATTAAAACCTTTGGAAGTTTCAGACAAAGAAAAACTTATAAGCTTTGCAATTAATGAACCTGAAATTTGGAAGTTTAATATTAATGGAGGAAACGGTAAAGAGAATTTTGACACCTACTTTGACACAGCACTAAAACTGTTCAAAGAAAATAATCATTACCCATTTATCGTTTTTGACAAAAGAACTAATCAATATGCAGGAATGACAAGGCTTTACGAAATTTCTAATGAATTTAAACGTCTTGACATTGGGTTTACTTGGTATGGGAAACAATTTCAAGGAACAGGATTAAATAAAAACTGTAAATATCTTCTTTTAGAATTTGCCTTTGACAAACTAAAAATGATAAGAGTAGGTTTCGGAGCAAACAGCAAAAACGAAAGAAGTATAAACGCAATGAAAAGTATTGGATGTAAAGTTGAAGGGATATTAAGACAATTTAGTAAAGATGCTGACGGAAAAATTATAGACGCAATAAAATTGAGTATCTTGAAAGATGAATGGGAAGAAAATGTAAAAATTAATTTAAAAGAACAACTTGAAAAATATGCCAGCAGCTAACAAGGGTAACTGTTGCACAACCCCACATTTCGCCGCCATCTTAAAAAACAGCACAAAAACCAATCTCTTTTAGAGCTATTTAAGCATATTTGTTTTTTTGATGACAGAAAATTATTGCTTTTTTAGAAGGGCTCAATTCGAAGATAGGTAAGCCAAATCAATCCTGTTTTCGCCCCTCCCTTGGCAGGTCCAGCATTTGAGCATTGAGCTGAACTTTTTTGCTGATAAACTTCAGATATTTCTTCAGATTATACGTAAGGTCCGCCATTAGAACGTGTTTGTTCGCATTTGCTATACCCCTTGTACTTACCCTTTTCATGTTGTGGTAATTAAGCAATGTACCCAAAACAGGCTCTACCCGAGAACTGCGCCGCTTGGCCAGAAAACGGGTGTAGTAAAAAGAGATAAGGCTTAACCGAGTACTGATATAGCTGTGAAAGCATAAACAGCAGCACATGATTTGCCAAACTAGCCCCGATAGTAGCGGGCATCCCGACGTTAGTTCGGGATAAAGCGGATAGCGGGACTTTCGGAACCGAAAAGCATGAAACTTGCGCTTCAAAAAAAATAATTAAACATAAAAAATGCCTCGTAAGTTTAGCAACCTACGAGGCATTTCAACATCCAGTAAAACAGATTACTCGGCCATGTTGTGATAAACGGCCTGAACGTCATCATCTTCCTCTAACTTATCAATCAACTTCAGTACGTCTGCGGCTTGTTCTTCGGTCACTTCATGGTGCGACAAAGCGATGCGTTCTAGTTTAGAACTCTTTAACTCAATACCTTTCTCTTCTAAAGCTTTTTGTAAAGACCCAAAATTTTCGAAGGCACCCTGTGCTACCGCAATATCATTTCCTTCTTCATCAGCTTCTACGTAAAGCTCCTCTAAGCCGGCATCAATCAATTCAAACTCTAACTCTTCCAAATCTAAATCTTCGGCTGGCGCAAATCTAAAAATAGATTTACGGCTGAAAATAAAATCTAAAGACCCGGTTTTACCTAAAGAACCATCTGTTTTGTTGAAGTAACTACGCACGTTAGCTACTGTACGGTTGGTATTATCGGTTGCCGTTTCAATTAAAACTGCTACGCCGTGTGGGGCATAGCCTTCGTACACAATTTCTTCGTAATTAGCCAAAGTTTTATCGGTAGCACGCTTAATTGCCGCTTCTACCCTATCTTTTGGCATATTTACTGCCTTGGCATTTTGCATGGCAGTACGTAAACGCGAGTTGGTTTCTGGATTGGGTCCAGATTCCTTAACTGCCATTACAATATCTTTACCAATACGCGTAAACTGTACGGCCATTTTAGACCAACGCTTAAATTTTCTTTCTTTTCTAAATTCGAATGCTCTTCCCATTTTTTTGAGTATTGAGTATTGAGATGTGAGATTTGAGACCTTGATCCCTCAACCTTCCAGCCCTCAACCTTTTATTTATTTCTTTAAATTCGTTAACATATCTGTTGTCATCTTAGCTAAATCGAATTCGGGTTTCCAGCCCCATTCGGTTCTTGCAAAGCTATCATCTATAGATTTTGGCCAGCTATTGGCAATTTCTTGCCTCGGGTCGTTTTCGGCATAAATCAATTTAAAATTAGGAATGTGCTTTCTAATTTCTGCCGCCAATACTTCTGGCGTAAAACTTACCCCTCCAAAGTTATAACTAGAGCGGATACTGAGCTGATCTGCAGGTGCATCCATCAATTCGATGGTTCCTCTAATGGCATCATCCATGTACATCATTGGCAATTCCGTTTCTGCCGACAAGAACGACGAATAACTACCTTTTTTCAGTGCATCATGGAAAATATGTATGGCGTAATCTGTGGTACCACCACCTGGCGCAGCCTTCCAGCTAATTAATCCGGGATAACGGATACTTCTCACATCTAAATTATACTTCTGATGATAATACTCGCACCAGCGCTCTCCAGCCAACTTGCTAATGCCATAAACCGTATTTGGATCCATGGTGCAAAATTGTGGGGTATTATCTTTTGGAGAATTTGGGCCAAACACGGCGATAGAACTAGGCCAGTAAATTTTAGTAGTTTTATAAGTGAGTGCGTAATCCAATATATTTAGCAAGCCATTCATGTTTAAATCCCAAGCTAATTTAGGATTTTGCTCTCCCGTTGCAGAAAGTAAAGCTGCCAACAAATAAACCTGTGTAGGTTTGTATTTTTCGAAGATGGATTTTAATATATCCTTATCTAATACGTTCACAAACTCGAAAGGCCCAGCATTTTTAATCTCATAATCTGGTCTTCTGATATCACAAGCAACTACATTATCGTTACCATAACCAGCACGTAATGCTGTCACCAACTCGGTACCTATTTGTCCATTAGAACCTAAAACAAGAATTTTGTCGCTCATGTATGAAAATAAATTTGACAAAGGTAAAAAAATGAATGCAACCTAGAAATTTCTCTTAGCAGTATCTCTGCTTGTTGAGATGATTTTGCGATACTTATAAATTTATAGGAGTTAAATGACGAAGTTTGGAAGTGAGCGTATTTGCCTTTAAAAAAATGATATGCTTTTTTATAAGGTTTTATATGATGCGATATTTTTAAATAAAAAGGCTGATTAATGGAGTACCATTTTTAAAACACATGTGTATATACTTACAAGCCAAACCAAGCAAACTTAACGAAAAACAATTATTTCTGGTTTAGAGATGTAGATACAATAGCATAAAAAAACCGACAATGGTGGGCATTGCCGGTTAAGCACAAGTACTAATATCATGCGTAATTTTTATGCCCGAAATATTTCTTTTGCGAACACAAAAAACTAAGGTATAAAAAATAAGTTAATTTTTATACGACTAAAATTGTTAGGCGAGTTTCCCTAAATCTTTCTTATTATTTACTTCCAAAGCGGCAGTAAAGTTTTTGCTGTAGAACAAAAAAGAAACAATTAATAGCATTTTTCGATGTTTTAATCACTTAGGAGGAATTTGGCAGATATAAACGAAACAAAAGGAAATTTCTTTTTATTTTTTTTCAAACAAAAATGTATTAACAAATTTCATTTATTACTGTCGTTATTCTAATTTTATGGATACCAATTGTCCGAATTTATCTTTAAAGCGATGAGATTTAAAATTACTTGCCTTTTTGCACTATTAATAGTTTGGTGTAACAATAGCTATGCACAAACTCCAAAAATTGTGTATCAGGATGCGAGCAAATTCCATTTGTACGGAAAAGCATTTCATACGCCGCAGCCATACCACAGGGTTGATACAGCCAGATACAGCGATTTACCTATTGCTGTAAAACGACTGTTAACCCATTCGGCAGGTTTAGCCGTAGTTTTTAAAACAAATAGTAAAACGATAAGTGCAAAATGGTGTGTTACAAATAGCAAAGCATTAAATAACCTTACACCTATTGCCCAAAAAGGTTTAGACCTCTACATCAAAAAAGATGGTAAATGGCAATTTGCAGGCGTTGGCAGACCTACTGATATTTGCAGTGAATTTACGCTAGTTAAAGCTATGGATAATGCCGAAAAGGAATGCATGCTTTTCTTACCGTTGTACGATGAGCTTAAAAGCTTAGCAATTGGCATTGATGAGGGAAGCAATATTGTCGCTTTAGCCAATCCTTTCAAAAAACGTATCGTTATTTATGGTTCTAGTATCGTCCACGGGGCTTCTGCCGGAAGGCCTGGAATGGCTTATCCAGCAATATTATCCCGAAATACTGGGTTATATTTTATGAACATAGGTATCAGTGGCAACGCCAAAATGGAAAAAGCTGCCGCTAAAATGATTAGCGATATTGAAGCAGATGCTTTCGTATTAGATTGTGTTCCAAATCCGTCGCCAAAACAAATAAAAGAAAGAACCGAAGATTTTGTTAAAACCATTAGGGCAAATCATACTAAAGCGCCAATTATTTTAATACAATCTATTTTTAGGGAACAAGGAAATTTCGATTTGGATGTGAGAGAAAGAGTAAGCCAACAAAATGAGGAAATAACAGCCGCCTTTAACCGCTTGAGAAACGCCGGCGTAAAAGATTTGTATTTAATTACTTCAGAGAAACTATTGGGCGACGACCATGACGCAAGTACTGATGGTATACATCCGAATGACTTAGGTTTTTACAGAATGGCAGAAGGCTTAGCCCCGCAACTAACCCAAATTTTTAACCAATACCAAATAAAATAAATTTGGCAGTGACTAAATTAAACTTGATAAAATAGTTTGCATTTGATGTCAATATTGTACCAAAGTTGTAACAAGTATTGATTTCAAAATTTTAATTACTATTATTACGTAAAATTATATAGTGTAAAAAACACACTTACAAAACCAAAATATACCATGATATGGACAGAAGAGCAGCACTTAGAAATGTAGCTATCCTTTTAGGAACCGCTATTTCTGCTGGAACAACGGATATCTTGTTCAGCAGTTATACCCTACCTGAAAGCGAGAAAAATGCAGTCAATTTTTCGGTAGAACAACTAAAGGCACTAACCGAAATTGCAGACGTAATCATCCCAACCACTAAATCTTCTCCTGGAGCAAAAGCAGCAGGCGTAGGCAAGTTTATTCCTATGATGATTAAAGACTGTTATCCGGCCAAGCAACAACAATCGTTCTACAAAGGTTTAGTCGAATTTGAGGCAAGGGCTAAAAAGACTTACAAAAAAAGCTTTGCGTTGATTCCATTGGTAGAGCGCAAAAAAATGCTGACCACACTGAGACAGGAAACGTTAGATCAAAAAAAGAATAAACTTCCTGAAAAAGTAGACCTTACTTATTTCTTCACGGTAGTAAGAGATCTTACTTCTCTAGGCTATTTCTCTTCAGAAATTGGCTGTACCCAAGCTCGTGAGTATCTAATGATCCCTGGCAGTTACGATGGTGCTTATCCCCTTAAACCTGGCCAAAAATCTTGGGCTACCTAAAAACATGCTTCCGCTAAACAAAACAAAACGAACAAAATGAACTTAAATATAAATCTAAAAGCCGAAAATACTTACGATGCTATTGTGGTTGGTTCGGGTATAAGCGGCGGTTGGGCCGCTAAAGAACTTACGGAAAAAGGCCTTAAAGTGTTAATGCTAGAAAGAGGGATGAATATTGAGCACATCAAAGATTATGATGGTGCAATGAAAAACCCTTGGGATGTTAAACATGCTGGCAGGTTAACTGAGGAGATGAAAAGAACTCACCCTGTGCAAAAAAGAGATTATCCTTACAACGAAGTAACAGAAAAATGGTGGGTAAACGATCTAGAATGCCCTTATACAGAAGTAAAAAGATTTGATTGGTACAGAGGTTTTCACGTAGGTGGAAAATCATTAATGTGGGGCCGCCAGAGTTACCGTTTTGGAGATGTAAACTTCGAAGAAAATGCAAAAGACGGCTACGGAAACGATTGGCCTATTAGATATAAAGATTTAGCACCTTGGTATGATTATACTGAAAGATTTGCTGGAATTAGTGGTCAGAACGAAGGTTTAGAAGGTGTTTTACCTGATGGACAATTTCTTCCACCAATGGATTTAAACGTCGTTGAAAAATCAGTAAAAGAAAGCATTAAACAAAAATGGGGTAACGAACGCCTATTGACCATTGGTCGTGTAGCCAACTTAACGGTACCTCATAATGGTCGTGGTAATTGCCAATACCGTAATTTATGCAGTCGTGGTTGTCCGTTTGGCGCATATTTCAGCACACAATCGTCTACCCTACCTGCTGCAGTAGATACCGGAAACTTAACGCTAAGACCTTATTCTATCGTAAACCACATCATTTACGATAAAGACACCAAAAAAGCAAAAGGAGTAGCTGTAATTGATGCGTTAACTAACAAAACGATGGAATTTTATGCCAAGATCGTTTTTGTAAACGGTTCTACTTTAGGCACTACTTTCATTTTGTTGAACTCAACTTCAGACGAGCATCCTAACGGTTTAGGTAATGGCAGTGGCCAGTTAGGGCACAATTTAATGGATCACCATTTCCGTTGTGGTGCTAATGGCGAATTTGAAGGTTTCGATAAATTTTACACCTACGGCCGTCGTGCCAATGGCTTTTATATTCCTCGTTTTAGGAACGTAGGCAGCGATAAACGTGATTACCTAAGAGGTTTCGGTTACCAAGGAAGCGCTTCTAGACAAAACTGGCAAAATGATGTGGCAGAATTAGCATTTGGAGCAGAATTTAAACAGAAAATGACTACGCCTGGAGCTTGGAGAATGGGAATGGGTGGTTTTGGAGAAATGCTACCTTATTACGAAAATCGTGCCTATATAGATCATTCGAAAAAAGACAAATGGGGGCAATCGGTATTAGCTATAGACTGCGAGTACAAAGAGAACGAGAAGAAAATGCGTCAAGATATGATGAACGATGCTGCCGAAATGCTTGAAGCTGCCGGTGCAAAAAACATCAAAACTTACGATAACGACTGCTACCCTGGTATGGCTATCCATGAAATGGGAACCGCAAGAATGGGTAAAGACCCTAAAACCTCGGTACTTAACGAGTGGAACCAAATGCACGAAGTGAAAAACGTTTTTGTTACCGACGGCGCCTGCATGCCTTCTATCGGATGCCAAAATCCTTCGTTAACATTTATGGCTTTAACTGCCCGTGCGGCAGATTTTGCAGTAAAAGAATTGAAAAAAGGAAACCTTTAAAAGTTTTAAGTAGTACGTTATAAGTTTTAAGTTTTGCTAGTCAACTTATAACCTACAACCTTCAAAATATGAAAGAAAAAATAAGAATGGGCATGATAGGCGGCGGCAAAGATGCATTCATCGGCGCTGTACACCGTATTGCCGCAAATATGGATGGATTAATTGAACTTTGCTGTGGCGCATTGAGCGTTAATCCAGAAACTGCAATAGAATCAGGAAAAATGCTATTTCTTCCAGCAGACAGAATCTATCTGAACTACGAAGAAATGATCAAAAAAGAAAGTGAACTACCGGCAGACAAAAGAATCCACTTTGTAACTATAGTAACTCCAAACTTTGCTCATTTTGCCCCAGCAATGATGGCTTTAGCACACGGTTTTAACGTAGTAATAGAAAAACCAATGACTTTAACTTTAGAAGAAGCAAAATTGCTGCAACAAAAAGTGGAAGAAACAGGGTTAACCTTATGTCTTACCCATACGTACTCGGGCTACCCAATGGTAAAGCAAGCCAAAGAAATGGTTAAGGATGGCGCATTAGGTAAGATCAGAAAAATCATTGTAGAATATCCACAAGGTTGGTTAAGTACTTTAAGCGAGAGAGAAGGAAATGCACAAGCGGCTTGGCGTACAGATCCTAAAAAATCTGGAAAAAGCGGTTGTATTGGCGATATTGGTACTCACGCTGCGCACTTAGCAGAATACATTTCTGGCTTAAAAATCACGCAGATTTGTGCCGATTTGAATATCGTTGTAGAAGGCAGAAGCATTGATGACGATGGAAATATCTTATTGAAATTCGACAATGGCGCAAACGGTGTTTTAATTGCTTCGCAAATTGCTGCTGGCGAAGAAAATGCACTCAATATTAGGATTTACGGAGAAAAAGGTGGAATAGAATGGTTCCAACATGAGCCAAATACTTTGTTGGTTAAGTGGTTAAATAAACCTACCGAAATATACAGAGCCGGAAGTGGTTACTTAGGTGATTTCGCTAAACATAACACCAGAACTCCAGGCGGCCATCCAGAAGGTTTACTAGAAGCTTTTGCCAACATTTACAGAAATTTCGCATTAACCTTAGCAGCAAAGCTGAACAATGAAGAGCCTACACCTCAAATGTTAGATTTTCCTAATGTATATGATGGTGTAAGAGGCATGGCACTCATTGAAAATGCAGTAGCTTCGAACGAATCTGACAAGAAATGGCATGATTTTATAGTTTAAATAAAGAAATCAGGTATTCGCGGCAGGGCATCAGTTAAAAGAATAACAGAGACCAAAAAGCGAAGAACTAATAGCGACCAACCAGGAGCCAAAAACGAACAACGAAAACAACAAATGACTACAATACAAGGACCCGCAGTATTTTTAGCACAATTTATCAGTGATGAAGCACCTTTTAACTCATTAGATTCGATTTGTAAATGGGCTGCCGATTTAGGTTTTAAAGGCATCCAAATGCCAACCTTAGATAATCGCTTCATTGATTTGAAATTAGCGGCAGAAAGTAAAACTTATGCTGATGAACTAACAGGCAAAGTAGCTGCTCATGGTTTAAAAATTACCGAGCTTTCTACACACCTGCAAGGTCAGTTAGTTGCAGTACACCCAGCTTATAACGAATTGTTTGATGCTTTTGCAGCGCCAGAAGTAAAAAACAATCCAAAAGCACGCACCGAATGGGCCATACAACAGCTAAAATATGCAGCTAAAGCTTCCCAGAATTTGGGCTTAAATGCACATGCAACCTTCAGTGGGTCGTTGTTATGGCAATTCTTCCATCCTTGGCCACAGCGTCCAGATGGTTTGGTTGACGAGGCTTTCACCGAATTAGCTAAACGTTGGTTACCAATCTTAAATGAATTTGACAATTGCGGGGTTGACGTTTGCTATGAAATACACCCTGGCGAAGATTTGTTTGACGGCATTACCTACGAAATGTTTTTAGATAAGGTAAATCAACATCCAAGAGCTTGCTTGCTTTATGATCCATCGCACTTTGTGCTACAACAATTAGATTACATCCAATACATTGATCTATATCACGAAAGAATTAAAGCTTTCCACGTCAAAGACTCTGAATTTAACCCTACAGGAAGACAGGGAACTTTTGGCGGCTACCAAAGCTGGTCTAATCGTGCTGGCCGTTACCGTTCTCCAGGCGACGGACAAGTAGATTTTAAAACCATTTTCAGCAAGTTAGCGCAATACGATTATAAAGGTTGGGCCGTTATGGAATGGGAATGTTGTATTAAAAACCAACAAGATGGTGCTCGTGAGGGTGCCGAGTTTATCAAAAAACATATCATTAACGTAACCGATAAAGCATTTGATGATTTTGCCGCTGCTGGAAGCGATGCTACATTTAATAAAAAAATACTTGGCCTATAATTTTTTGTTTTAACTTTTTACTTTATACTTTTAACTTAATACACACATGAAACGAACTCTTTTAATTCTTGGAGTAACATCAGTATTTGTTGCTTCGTTATCAGCATTTAAGCCAGAACCAAAAACAGAACCTGCCGTTAACATTAGCACGGCAATATTGCCTAAAATAGCTACTGTACAAATGAGCGGTGGCGAGTTGTTAATCGCTAAATCTGACTGTATCGGTTGTCACCATAAAATTAATAAACTAATAGGCCCATCTTATACCGATGTAGCTAAAAAGTACCCTAAAAATGATAAAAGCATCGCCTACCTTGCTGGTAAGATTATCAAAGGTGGCTCTGGCGTTTGGGGTAAAATTCCAATGACACCGCATCCAAAAGTATCGCAAAGCGATGCCAAATTGATGGCAAAATATATCCTTTCGTTAAAAAAGTAAACCGGCCCCACCCAAACCAAGATATAAAATGAACCAAGACAACAACCAAAGCAGACGTAATTTCCTTAAAATGGGAGCTGTAGCTGCAACCGCATTTACCATTGTTCCACGTCACGTATTAGGTGGTAATGGATACCTTGCACCAAGCGATAGATTAATTGTAGCGGGTATAGGTGTAGGTGGAAAAGGTGATAGCGATTTACGTTTAATCCACGAAAGTGGCAAAGCAGAAATTGCTTATTTATGTGATGTTGATGCAAGAAGAGCGGCTAATAGCGTAAAACGTTTCCCTAAAGCTAAATTTTATAAAGATTGGCGTGAAATGTTCGATAAAGAGCACAAACATTTTGATGCAGTTACGGTATCAACGCCAGACCATAATCACGCGATACAAACTTTGGCTGCAATGCAATTGCGTAAACACGTATATGTGCAAAAGCCGTTAACACACGATATTTATGAAGCTCGAATTTTAACAGAAGCCGCCAAAAGATATAAAGTGGTAACCCAAATGGGCAATCAAGGTGCTAGTAATGATGGTCCTCGTTTGCTTAAAGAATGGTACGATGCAGGCTTAGTTGGAGATGTGCATACCATTTATGCTTGGACAGACAGGCCCGTTTGGCCGCAAGGTATTCCTTGGTCGGCAAATAAAGCAGACGTGCCTAAAGATTTAGATTGGGATTTATGGCTGGGCACTGCTCCTTACAAAGATTATGTGGAAAAATTAGTTCCTTTTAACTGGCGTGGCTGGTGGGATTACGGAACCGGTGCTTTGGGCGATATGGGTTGTCACTTATTAGAAACCCCTTTCAGTGTACTTAATTTAAAGTATGCTACCGAAGTAGAAGCGAGTGTAGGTTCGGTTTATGTAGACGAGTTTAAACGCGGATACTTCCCTGAAAGTTGCCCTCCATCTAGCCATGTAACCTTAAAATTCCCAAAAACAGAAAAAACGCAGGGCGATGTTACCGTGCACTGGATGGATGGCGGGATACAACCTACCCGCCCGGAAGAATTAGGAGCAGACGAAGTATTTGGCGATGGTGGTAATGGTACTTTATTTATCGGTACTAAAGGCAAAATGATGTCTAACACTTACGGCGATAAGGCAAGGTTACTCCCGCTTTCTCGCAATGAGAATTTGAATGTAGCACAAAAATTTGCTCGTGTTCCAGGACAAGCCAATGGCCACTACGGGCAATGGGTAGAAGGCTGTATTGCTGGTTACGGTAAAAAAGAACTGAGTTCTCCGTTTGAGATTGCTGGCCCTTTAACTGAATGTTTGTTAATGGCAAACTTAGCGATTAGAGCTGCCGATATTAAAAAGATCGATGATAAGGGCAAAACCAGCTTCCCTGGTAGGTATAGAAAACTACTTTGGGATAACGACCAAATGAAAGTAACCAACTTCGACGATGTAAATCAATTTGTGAAGAGAGATTACCGCGAAGGTTGGAAATTAGGAGAGAAATAAATTTCAATAGGTCGTCATTTCGACGAGGAACGAGGAGAAATCTGTTTGTTCAATTCACTAACATTACAGATTTCTCCCTACGGTCGAAATGACGGAAATAAATATCAGTCAATGAAAAAAATATTAATAGCAGCATTTATGGTTGCTTCAATTAGCGTTAATGCACAAAAGAAAAAAGGCTTTACTCCTCTTTTCGATGGAAAAACAACTACTGGTTGGCATACTTACGGCAAAGATTTTGCAGGCAAAGCTTGGAAAGCTGAAAACGGTATACTACACTTCGATCCCAAAGCAAAAAACAATGATGGTGGCGATTTGGTAACAGATAAAGAATATGGTAACTTTCACTTAAAGCTTGAATGGAAAGTAGCTCCAAAGGCAAATAGTGGTATCATCTTTTTCGTACACGAAGACCCTACAAAATACAAGCAAACTTATCTAACCGGACCAGAAATGCAGGTATTGGATAACGATGGCCATCCAGATGGCAAAATTACCAAGCACCGTTCTGGAGATTTGTATGATATGATTAAAAGCAAAAGCGAACCAGTTAAACCCGTTGGCGAGTGGAATTTAGCAGAAATCATTAGCAATAATGGCAAGCTAACACTTAAATTAAACGGTAAAAAAGTTGTAGAAACCACCATGTGGGATGAAAACTGGAAAAACCTAATTGCAGGCAGTAAGTTTGCTAAATGGGAAGGTTTTGGAACCTATAAAATTGGTAAAATTGCCCTACAAGACCACGGCGACGAGGTTTGGTTCCGTAACATTGAAATTAAAGAACTATAATAGGGATCAGGTGTAAGTGTCAGGTATTAGTACAGTAGGCTGACCAAAAACTAACATAATCCAAAGAACCAACCCCAAAAGCTTTTCTCTCCCCTTTGGTGAGAGATGCCAAAGGCAGAGAGGGGCTCTAAAACCAAAAACTAAATATGAACGCAACAACACGCTTCAAGCTATCCTTTATGATGTTCCTCGAATTCTTTATTTGGGGCGGATGGTTTGTAACTATGGGAACCTATCTCACTAAAAATCTCTCAGCAGATGGGGTTCAAATCGGCTCTGCTTACAGTACACAATCTCTAGGTGCTATTATTGCTCCATTTATTATCGGCTTAATCGCGGATAAGTTTTTCGCGGCACAAAAAATCTTAGGCTTTTTACACATTGCTGGCGGGATTTTACTTTGGTTTGCATCAACATCTTTAATTTTCGATGCTTTTTTCCCTTTCATTTTAGGATATATGATTGCTTATATGCCCACTTTAGCATTAGTAAATTCTATTTCTTTTAAACAGATGAAGGATCCTGGAAAAGAGTTTCCTGCAGTTAGAGTGTTTGGCACCATAGGCTGGATTGTTGCTGGCTTAGTTATCGGTTGGTTAAATTGGGAACAAGACGGCAATTTAGTTTTAACCTTTAAAATGGCGTCTGCAGCATCAATATTGCTAGGGTTATTTAGCTTTGCTTTGCCGCATACGCCTCCAGTAAAAAAAGGAGAAAAAACTTCTTTTGGAGATATTATCGGCTTAGATGCAATAGGGCTGTTAAAAAACAGATCGTATTTATTATTTTTTATTGCTTCGGTAGCTATTTGTATTCCATTGGCCTTTTATTACAACTTCACTAACCCTTTCCTAAACGAAGTAGGTATGAAAGCAGCAGCCGGTAAACAATCGCTAGGACAAGTTTCTGAAACATTATTTATGCTATTAATGCCCTTGTTCTTTGTGCGCTTGGGTGTTAAGAAAATGCTAGCTATAGGTATGATTGCTTGGGTAGTACGTTACCTCTTCTTTGCCTTTGGCAATGCCGATGCTAACTATTGGATGTTAATAGGAGGTATTGTTTTACATGGAATTTGTTACGATTTTTTCTTCGTGACTGGACAAATTTATACCGACAGATTAGCTGGAGAGAAATTTAAAAGCGCAGCTCAAGGTTTTATTACATTGGCAACTTATGGCGTAGGTATGCTTTTTGGCTCAATTATTTCTGGTGTCGTAGTGGATAAATACGTAGTAACAGGAGGTGGTCACAACTGGTATAACATTTGGATTATTCCAGCTGCTATTTCTGCATTAGTAGCCCTTTTATTTTTATTGTTTTTTAGAGATGACAACAAATCGGCTGTAGCTGAATAATTTAAAGATTACCATGACCACAAGAAGAAATTTTATTAAAAATACAGGTTTGATGGCTGCAAGCTTAGCAATAGCACCCTCGTTAACCAACGCCTTTACACCCGCTAAAAGAGCAGTAGGCATACAGCTTTATAGTTTAAGAGACATTATTGGTAAAGATGTAAAAGGTGTAATTGAAAAAGTGGCAAAAGCGGGTTTTAAAGAAGTAGAAACCTATGGTTACACACCAAATGGCAGTTTTTGGGGGCTAACTCCAAAAGATTTTAAAGCTTTGCTAGACAGCAATGGCTTATATTCTCCTAGCGGACATTTTGGTTTCGATGACTATATCAGCTCTGGTAATTTGGATGACATAAAATCTTACATCGAAGCTTCGAATGTTTTAGGAGCCAAATATGTAGTAGCTCCATGGTTAAACGAAAATTTGCGCCAAAATGCCGATGATTACAAAAGAGTTGCAGAACGATTGAATAAAGCAGGCGAACTGTGTATCAAATCAGGTATGAATGTAGGCTACCACAATCACGGTTTTGAGTTCGATAAACATGGAAATACCACGGGTTTCGAAATTTTATTAGCAGAAACAGACCCTAACTTGGTTTACTTTGAACTAGATTTATACTGGGCCGTTTTTGCTGGACATAACCCCGTAGACATCTTTAAAAAACACCCACATAGGTTTAAAATGTGGCATGTAAAAGATATGGATAAATCCAACAAGAGTTTAAATACCGAGATTGGAAATGGCGCCATAAACTTTAAATCTATATTTGCAGCAGCCAAATTATCTGGAGTAAAACATATTTATTTAGAACAAGAAACCAATTACCAACCCGATCATATTCATTCTATAAAAACAAGTATCGACTACATTAATGGTAGTTTGTTAAAATAAACTTTCGTCATTTCGACTGAAGTGTTAACGTAATGGAGAAATCTTTGGATTGATATAAAGTAAAATACCTTTTCAAAGATTTCTCTCTACGTTCTAATGACGTGCTATCAAAGGACTAGGTTAATCCAATTTTAGTTGTAAAATACCCAACCCACTCTTTAATCAATAGCTCCCAGCCCATTATCGCTTTAGCTTGTGGCAACAAATAATCCTCAAAAGAATAATTGTCACTTAAAGAATTAGTAGGATAATAACTTACATTTTTAAGCCTTTGTTTTTCGGCAAGTAATTTAGTTCTTGGAATATGCCAAGCACTGGTAATTACCAAAATTTTAGGGTTAGGCTTGTTCAATACCTTTAAAAGCTTATCTGCATAAGCAAAGTTTTCCTTTGTATTTCGACTTTCTTTTTCAATAATTAGTGCACTATCGGGTACACCTACAGCATTCAAATATGCTGCTGCGTATATAGCCTCCGGCGGATTTTTCTCTAAAAAACTACCGTTACCACCGCTCATCAGTATCCTATCTATTTTTCCTTGATGGTAAAGCTTAAGCGTCTGTGTTAATCTATCTCCCGAGTATTCGGATTTTAACGATTTGATTTGTTCATTATAACTAGAAAAGCCGCCTAAAAGTAGGCCTACCTCGTAGTGTGTTAAAACAGGCTGGCTAGGCTCGTACAAACGGGCAACTTCTCCCAAAATGAACTGATTAGACAGAAAAAGCAACAATACAATCAAGACAGTTAATGCTCTTTTCTTATTGCGTTTATTTTTAGAGAACAAACTATAAATGGCCAATACCGATAGCCAAACCAATGGACGGATAATAAATAACAAAAACTTTGACAGAAAGAAGGTCATCAGTGATTTTAATTTAGCTTTGAGGCCAATACGCAAGTTTGCTTGAAATGAGCTGTACTACCGGCAAGATTAAAGAGCTCTGTTTTAATTACATATAAGCCTACCTTACATAATTGTCCGCCATCATTTAAACCATCCCAATTAATGGTACCTTGTGTAGGCATAGTTACATTTCTTGCTAGTCTACGCACCAAAACACCTTTATCTGTGTAAATATTGATGGTAGCTAGGTTGCCATTCTCTTTAAACTGATAGTTGATTTCCAACAAATCTTCAAAACCATCATTATCCGGAGAAAAGGTTTTGCTAGCTAAAGTCATTGTGTTTTTCACACCAGTATCTTCATTTTGTGAGTTTTGATAAGTAGGTGTGGCAAAACCTACCACTGCCGCCGCCGATTGCAGGTTGCCAGGCTCATTTGCACTTTTAGTAAACGATACACGCTCTAAAGAAACTCCCTTTACTTCCTTTAACAAAGCATGGTGCATTTTTTCGGTGTAAGATAACTCATCTATTGCGGTATCGTCTTTCCATAGCTTAACTGTGCCGCTTTCGTTATTATATGCAGGCATGCTGGCTACTTGTACCATCTGGCTAGGGTTCTTAACTTCATATTGCTGTTTTATAATATCAGGATTTGCGGTTAAAACCCAATATGTTTTTGGCCGAATGAATACCGAAGTAGTACTAATAGCTCTTTTTGTGGTACTAGAAGCTGCCGGATTAGAAATGGTCAATTCCTTCAAATCGAGAATTTTATTAGTAGGATTATAAACTTCAACAAAATCTGCACCTCCTGTTTTTATGTTAAAAAGTACTTCGCTGATTAAGATATCATTAGGCTCTATAGCTCCAGGGAGCAAAATTGGTGCTGTATTGCCATTTGGGTCTATAACCAAACCCGCATAATCTGTAACGTTGCTTACCGTAAGTATACTTTCTACACTTGCCACTATTGGGTTAGCCAAAGTTAATATCACACTGTTACCCGAGGTACCGTTTAACTGTACTTGCGATGGCGTACCTATTCCGTTGTTAAAGGTATAGTTAGTTGGATCTAAAATTAGCGCATCCGGCATAGGTTCACTAAAGTTAACTTGCACCGATGTAGACGAAATAACGGTGGCATTGCTAAGTTTCGGTGCGGTAACGTCTACATAAGGTTCAATCTTAAAATCATCGAACTTAAACATATTGTACCTAGATGCGGTACTATATCTACAGTATACCCCAAAATAAGAAGTATTGGTGTAAGTATTGTCGGCAATGCCTCCATCGTAGGTAAAATTTCTACCTCCAGTAAAGTCTGTATAAATAGCCCACCTACCAGCAGCAGAACGCTCTACTCTAACCCGTACATTTACACTGCTTGCTGGGCTTCTTGTTTTGTCTGGCAATGATAAAATGGTGGTTAACGTTGTACCATTTTGACGTACCAAAGAGAAATTATCGGCACTACCACTAGCCCCCAATTGCAAATAATAGGCCTGTTTACCTGTAGTAAGAGATAAGTCTTCTTGATTGGAAGTGAGATAGATACGCGGATAATTCGTAGTACTTGGATCAAAAGCCAAATTTACCAAAAACTCCCAAGCGGCATCTCCAGATAAAGAATTTGGAGTAGAAAGATACAATGTGCTCGAAGCCTGTGGCCCATTTGAGGTTAACACGCCATCAATAACCTGAAAGTACGTTGTACCACCTCCCCAAGCTGGATTATTGGTGAAATCTCCGTCAGAAAAATTGTCATTTAACTGAGCAAAAGTAAGTTTAGTGCATAATAACAATAAAAAGAGTAAAGTTTTTCTCATATTTGGGAATTGAACATTTAATTTTAAATATAATACAAATAATCAAAAAAAATGAAAATTGCAGTTGTAGGTGCCACTGGACTAGTAGGTACTGTTATGTTAAAAGTATTGGAAGAAAGAAATTTCCCGTTGACAGAATTAATCCCAGTAGCTTCAGAGAAGAGCGTTGGTAAGTTAATTAAGTTTAAGGGAAAAGAGTATCCAATTGTTAGCATTGATACTGCAATTGCTTTAGCTCCAGAAATTGCTATTTTTTCTGCCGGTGGTACAACTTCTTTAGAAGCTGCGCCTCGTTTTGCTGAAGTTGGTACAACCGTGATCGACAATTCTTCGGCTTGGAGAATGGACCCAACTAAGAAATTGGTAGTTCCAGAGGTAAACGCTCATGTACTAACCAAAGAAGATAAAATTATTGCTAACCCCAACTGTTCTACCATACAAATGGTGGTAGCTTTACAACCTTTGCACGAGAAATATAAAATTAAACGTGTAGTGGTTTCTACTTACCAATCGGTTACAGGTACTGGCGTAAAAGCGGTAGACCAATTAATGAACGAGCGTAAAGGTATCGACGGACCAAAAGCTTATCCGTATGAAATTGACTTGAACGTATTGCCTCACATTGATGTTTTCCAAGATAACGGTTATACCAAAGAAGAAATGAAAATGGTAAAAGAAACCAACAAGATCATGGGCGATGATAGCATTAGAGTCACAGCTACTACGGTTCGTATCCCTGTAATGGGCGGTCACTCGGAGTCTGTAAATGTAGAGTTTGAAAACGATTTTGATTTGGCAGAAGTACGCAGTATTTTAGAAAATGCTCCAGGTATTATCGTTGTAGATGATGTAGCAAACTTGAAATACCCAATGCCTAAAGATGCGCACGAAAAAGATGAAGTATTTGTGGGGCGTTTACGTAGAGACGAATCGCATGATAAAGCACTAAACATGTGGATTGTTGCAGATAACCTACGTAAAGGTGCTGCTACCAACACGGTACAAATTGCAGAATATCTGGTAGAAAATAAGTTGGTTTAAACTTTGAGACCATAATAGAAAAGTGATGTGAATAGCATCACTTTTTTTGTTTAGCAATTTTCATAATCTAAAAATTACATATAATTAAGTGATTAAAATCGAAATATTACATATAATTAAATGAATAAAAGTTTAAGAACTGATACTGGACAGCTATTTGAAAACTATATTATTTCTGAATATATTAAAGCTAATCACAACAATAAAAAACATGCAAAGTACTATTTTTGGAGAAGCTTTCAGCAACAAGAAATAGATTTAATTGAAGAAATAGACGGAAAATTAAATGCTATTGAGATTAAATGGAATCAAAATAAAAAAGCAAAATTCTCCGCTACTTTTACAGAAAACTATGCTGTAAATGAAAAAATCATTATCAATAAACAAAATTATACCAGTATACCCTCATTAATATTTTCTAATGAAATTATTTAGACTTTTTACGTTAGCCTCTCTAATCTCGATAGCTAGCTATGCCCAAACCACTACGCAAAAACTAGAAAAAGCGTATCAAATCTTAGTTAGGGATGAACAAGCTAAATATGCCATTACATCGCTTTGCGTACTCGATGCCAGCACAGGCAAAGTAATATTTGCAGATAACGAAAACATTGGCTTAGCAACCGCATCAACCTTAAAAACCATCACTTCAGCTACTGCTTTTTATACTTTAGGTAAGGATTTCCGTTACGAAACCAAATTAGCATATACTGGAAATATTACTACTGAAGGAACCTTACAAGGCGATATCATTATCACTGGTTCTGGTGATCCAAGCTTGGGTTCGTGGCGCTACGAGCAGACCAAAGAGGGAAATATCCTTAACCAATGGGTGGCAGCCATTAAAGCTGCTGGCATTAAAAAAATTGAAGGAAGTGTAATTAGTGACGACAGCACTTTTGGCACTTCGACCATCCCAACTGGGTGGATTTGGCAAGACATTGGCAACTATTATGGAGCCGGTGCCGGTTCTATTTGCTGGCGAGAAAACCAATTTGATGTGCACCTTAAACCCGGTGCAACTACCGGCAACGATGTAGAAGTACTGAGAACCGTACCACACACACCTTACATACAATTGGTAAATGAATTAAAAACAGGCGCCAGTGGCACTGGTGATAACGCTTACGGATTTTTAGCGCCCTACAGCAATATAGGTTACCTACGGGGTACTTGGGGAATGGGTATTAAGAAATCTGGAATATCATTATCATTACCCGATGCAGCTTTTGATGCCGCCTACCGTTTACAAGACACTTTGAAAAGATTGAACATTGAATGCGATAAAGCAGCTACTTCTACCCGTATCATGGCTTTGGAAAACAAACAAATCGCCATTCAGCAAAAGCCTTTGCTTACCATCTTCTCACCCACATTAAGTGAGCTGGTGTATTGGTTCCAGAAAAAAAGCATTAACCTTTACGGCGAGCAATTACTTAAAACCATAGCCTATAAACAAGGCAAAGAAGCCAATACACGAAATGGAGCAAAAGCGGTAATAGATTTTTGGGCCGGCAAAGGTATTGACAAAAATGCACTGAATATGATTGACGGAAGTGGACTTTCGCCGGGCAACCGAATCACTACCATGGCCATGGCCTCTATCCTATTCCAAGCGCAAAAAGAAGAATGGTTTGCTGATTATCTTAAATCGTTTCCCGATTACAATGGAATGAGCATTAAAAGCGGAAATATTAACGATGTAACCGCTTATGCTGGTTATTATACCGACAAAAACGGGAAAAAATATGTGGCGGTAATTAACATCAACAACTATAGTGGCTCTGGCATTAGTAGAAAATTATTTCGGGTTTTGGATGCATTGAAGTAACATATTTTACCACCTTAGACACCTATTACACTTTAGAATAAAAAAGCTAAGGATTTCTTAGGTGTCTAAGGTGGTTCATTAAGCACTACAAACTATCCATTATCCCTTAATGCTGCATTTTTATTCAAATCATAGTTTTTAATAATTTTTAATAATTGATTGTCTAACTGATTTGTATTTGGTAAATTGCCATTTCACACAACCAAAATATAACATGAAACTATTCCTATCGTCAGTGTTCTTATCCATTTCTATGGGAGTGGCCGCACAAAGTACACTAATTACTAACGACAATGTGGCTTTGCAGCAACCTGCCAACCATGCCTACAACGAAATTGCAATCATTCCAGAGCCTGTTACGGTAACCAAACAAGAAGGCCATTTTGTATTACCCCAAAGCATACTTATCCAAGCGGTAAAATCTAATGAGCTAAAACAATCCATTACTTTTTTGCAAGAGCGATTAGGCATACCAACAGGATATTTTATAAGTGCAACCGCAGCGGCTTCAAACACAGCAAATATTAGATTGGTACTTACCGATAAGAACGATGCGGCAATTGGTGCAGAGGGTTATCATCTACAAGTTACTCCGCAACAAATTGTAATTACTGCTAATAAACCAGCAGGTATTTTTTATGGCGTACAAACGCTGATACAACTGTTGCCAAAAGAGATTGAAAGTAAGGAAGAAGTAAAAGATGTGAAATGGCAAATTCCTTGCGTAAATATAACCGATTATCCGCGTTTGGGTTGGCGAGGGTTGATGTTTGACGTGGCAAGGCACTTCTTTACCAAAGACGAAGTTAAACAGTACATCGATGCGATGGTGCGTTACAAATACAATATCCTGCATTTACATTTAACCGATGATGAAGGTTGGAGAATTGAAATCAAAGGGTATCCAAAATTAACAGAAGTGGGCGCTTGGAACGTAAAACGTGTAGGTTCATTTGGCAACTTTATTCCGCCAAAACCAGATGAGCCTCGTAATTACGGTGGTTTTTACACCCAAGAAGATCTGAAAGAATTGGTGGCCTACGCTAAAGAACGTTTTGTAAATATTTTACCAGAGGTAGATGTTCCTGGCCATAGTTTGGCAGCGGTTGCTTCTTACCCAGAGCTTTCTTGTACACCAGATGCCGTAAACTACAAAGTGCGTAGCGGCGAGCGCATTATGGATTGGAGCCGTGGTGCTCCACCATTGGCCATGGTGGATAATACACTTTGTCCCGCAAATGAAAAAGTTTACGAATTTTTAGACACGGTAATTTCGCAAGTTGCTCAAATCTTTCCTTTCGAATACATCCACATGGGTGGCGATGAAGCCCCTCACAATTTTTGGGAGAAAACCCCACAGATCATGGAGCTAATGAAACGTGAAAACCTAAAAACTATGCCGCAAGTGCAAAGTTATTTCGAACGTAGGTTAGAAAAAATTGTAGCTAAACATGGTAAACGCTTTATGGCTTGGGATGAAGTACTGGAAGGTGGCGTATCGCAAAGTACGGCAGTGATGAGCTGGAGAGATATGAAATACGGTGTGGAAGCCGCAAAGAACAAGCATGAAGTGGTAATGAGTCCTACACAATACGCCTACTTAGATTACATGCAAGCCGATGAAATTACTGAGCCTAAGGTTTACAAGGGGTTACGATTAAGCAAAACCTACCAGTTTGATCCCGTTCCTGAAGGTGTAGATCCTAAATATATTAAAGGTGCTCAGGGTAACTTATGGACTGAGCAGGTTTATAACATTCGCCAGGCCGAATACATGACCTGGCCACGTGGCTTTGCCATTGCCGAAAGCGTATGGAGCCCCAAGGAAAAGAAAAATTGGAAGAACTTTTTTGCTCGTACCGAACAGCATTTCGAACGTTTAAATGCAGCCGAAACCAAATATGCACCAAGTGTTTACGATCCAATTTTTGCAGTTAAACGCACAGCCGATGGTAGGCTGCTAGTAACCCTAACTACCGAAGTTGAAGATTTGGATATCTATTACAGCTTCGATAATTCCTTTCCAGACCATTTTTATCCAAAATATACCGAGCCTTTGGTAGTACCAATAGACGCAAATGCGCTGAAAGTGATTACCTACCGCGGTAAAAAACCTATCGGTAGAATGATGCACATGCCCATTGATGAGTTAAATAAAAGGGCACCGTTGAAGAAGTAAGTAAAAAACCTCGCACTTTCAGAAAAATGCGAGGTTTTTTTATGCCTTTCGAATCAGCTACCTAAACCTGAATTGGGTACAAAATTCTTCATTTCCAACGCTGCGTACCATTTAACCAATTTATCGACAGCTTGTGTAGAACCAAAAGCCTACTAAGTAAAATCCTTGAATAGATCACCCTTGGTAAAAGTCATTCCAAAGATTTGTCCTATCATCAAAATAATACCCCTTTTATAACTCAAGTAGCAAAGCAAACGTCGTAAGTTTTAAAAACTTACGACGTTTAACTCAGCGTCTCTTCAAACGAGCTATTGTTATCAAGTATCTTTTTTCTTCTTGTTAAACAAGCCTTTTAGCTTATTGCCAATTTCGGTAGTTGCTTTTTCAACCGCTTGCTTTTTCAAGGTATCTACCTTTTCTTTGGCTTTGGTTTCCAGCTCTGCCTTTTTCTCGGCCACCACTTGGTTAACTACCTCTTTTGCAGCATTCCCGGCGGTTCCGTCGCCAGCGCCATATTTAAGTTTAATGTTAGGTTTCAAGAACGTTCCTAATAAGTCAGCATTAATCTTAATCGTTTCGCCCATAGATACATTTGTTCCTAATTTACTATTTAAGGCGGCCATTGCAGAATTGGCTGCCTCATTAGCTTTAGCGCCCAGCATAGCACGTGGTACATTTAGCACCAAATCGTAATCCATAGTTTGGTCTATACCGTTTGAACCAGCAACGTTCATTGCCACGCCTTTTACCTTGATATCAAATGGAGCTACAATTAAACGACCGTTATCAATTCTGAACTTCGTTTTCAGATCGTTAACTTCTAATTTTTTCATTTCGGTAACGCCCAAAGTATTTGCCAGTTTGGTTACCGGTTCAAATCCATCAACCACCGCTTGTATAATATTTGCTAAGCCATCTGCATTAATAGACGAGTAAATCGGCATCATTTTATCATCCAAATCAGAATTAAATTTTAAATTGGTAGAGAAAGTTCCCTTGGCGTACTGCGCAATTGGAGCCAATAATTTTACCGTATTAAATGCATTAAAAGCTTGCTGGATATCAATTTTTTCCATTCCAAAATCAACAGCTACTTTTGGCTTTTTAGGATTGATGGTTGCATAAGAACCGTTCATTTTAATGGTCCCCCCTACCATATCTAAACCTAAATTCTTAAAGTAAACTGTTCTATCCTTTATTTGTAAGGCACCTTTTGCATTCTTGATATCGTATTTATCGTACTTCAACTGGTTTGCTTTTAAAGCCATATTGAAATTGATATTTGCAGGCACTTCAAAAACAGTCATTGGCACTTCTTCTTTAGTTTTTGTCTCTTCAGTAGCGCTTGGCCCCATCAATTCATTCACATCGATATAGTTAGCCGAAAGATTGAAATTACCTTCTAACAATTGGTTTTTCTTGAAAACGTAATTCAAGTAATTATTGATAGCACCATTAGCCTCAAAATCACTTTTTCCAAGTTTAGCAGAAAGGTTGCTCAACGTAATGTTCTTAGGACTAAAAGTCATTTTAGCAGATGGAATGCTTACCGGCATTGGTACACTGGCACCAGCATACACAAAATTAGTGGCCTGCATTTGTCCCGAAGCTTTAAAATCTTGGTACTGTCCTTTATCCACCGATGATTTTTTACCCGCAGCCTGCACATCTGCCAACAACTGTCCAGAAATGGTCATATCCTTTAACGGAAAAATGGTCGTCAATTGTTTTAAATCTAAGTTTCCTTTCAAAGCCATGTCTACAAACGGATCGCTAATTGGGTTTTTAACCAACAAACGACCATCTAAAGGCGCCTTACCAAACTCCAAATGAAAAGCCGGAATATTAACCACCGTATGGTCCATTACGCCATCAGGATTCGCGATGTTTGCTTTTACCTGTATGTTGTTTATGGCCGATGGCAAGGAAGGATATTGGATTTTCCCATCAGCAATGCTTAAATTAAGATTAAAAGTGGGAATGGTTTTTTCATTGTAGGTACCTTTTACCACGCCATTCACACCAAACTTACCGGTTGCCTGCATATCTTTAAAATTGGCTGCATAAATGGCCGGAATTAACGACAAGAAGTTTTTCAAATCCGATTGTTGCGCATCAAACTTTAAATCCATTACCATATCGGTTTGGTTAGGCATGGCCAAATAACCCACTGCAGAAAGTACTAGTTCGTTCAGTTTAATCTTATTCTCGCCAAACGTAAACTTCATCTGCTTCATATCCATTTCCAATGGCAAACTGGCATCTAAGACTACACCGTTTAAATAAGGAATACCGCCGTATTTTACCGTCAGTTTTTCAATATCAGATAGCGTAGTTAAAGTAAAAATATCTTGGGTAAAGTTTCCCTTTCCAGTATGGTTTAAATCTTCGGCCTGCAAAAAGAAATTTAAGGAAGCATCATCGTAAATGATTTTACCCTTTTCAATCGAGTATTTTTCTAAAGCTGCTTTAAAAGCGGTGCTTGCCGTATCGGTAGGTTTTGCCGTACTATCAGGTTTCATGATATCCCAATTGGCTTTACCACTCTTCAAAACCTTGGCTAAAATAGTAGGTTCCTGTAAACTTACCGCATTAATTTCGTACGTCTCGCCTTTAATTACACTCATTAAATTCAAATCGAGCTGCAATTGTTTAATGTTGGCTAGGGTATCTTGTGCAAAACTATCTACACCTACTACCGATAAATCGTTCAAACGAATCCCCATTTTGGGAAATGAGCGAATCAACGTTAAATCAAATTCTTTGAAATCTACCTTAGCATTTACTTTTTGGTTGATTACCGACTTTACCTTGGCAACAATCTGATCTTTAAAAAGATAAGGCACCGCAGCCGCCGAAATCAGCAAAACAGCGAAAACGATAGCGATGGTAATTAAAACTTTTTTCATGTGATGTAATTTATAACAAAAATATCAATTTGGATGGTTAGTTGTTTAGTTTATTAAAGGTTAGCTATTTGAATTATCTTTTGTAAAGCAAAAATCCACCTTACTAGTTAAGCAAGCCCTGCTTTACATTACAAGTCCGCACTCGTGCCTCGTTTGCGGGCTTTACATTGCCATCAGGTTTATTAAACGTAAATCTGTGCAAAATACCTGCCAACTAACCCCGATAGCAGCGAAAAGCGTTTTCAATGTCAGTCTGAGCTTGTCGGAAGACTGTTGAAAAACTTGTAGCGAGACTACACATTAATAGATGCATCAATATTGCTTTTCAAATCTTTTTATAGGCATCCATATATAACCTCTTGATAATTGGAATTTGATTATTGATTATTTTTAACCTCGATTATACTACTTTTGCGCTCTACAACATTAAACATGCAAAAACTACTTTTTATTGTGCTAATGGCCCTAGCACTTAATACAGCGGCGCAAAGCCAGAAGGAGCAATATTTTAAATTAACCAGAAGTGGTTTCAAGGAGAAAAATGCCTATAAAACCACCGCTTTTGTGGAGCAATTTTTCCGGTTACCAGGCAACAAAGGCTTTGATACCAGTATTTACCGCGTAGAAGAAATCTTGAAAAAAGCAGGTTATGTACTGCAAAGCAAAAATGAATTTGAAGCTCCCCTAACCTACCGCATCGAAAAAAGAAAGATGAAAAACGATGCGTGGGAACCTGTGGATGCCAGCATTAGCATTGTTGGCGAAAAATCAGCTCTGCAATCGTTTAAAACCAACAGAAACATGATCCCAATTAACTGCGTTTCTACTGCTGCCGAAGGCGTAACGGCGGAAGTAGTTTTTGTAAACAAAGCCAGCAAAGAAGATTTAGCAGGCAAAGACTTGAAAGGGAAAATCGTTTTTGGAGAGCTACCTGCGCAACGTTTAGTAAGCTTTGCAGCCAAAGCTGGTGCTGTTGGTGTTTTAGGTTTTGCACTTCCAGATTACAACCAACCTACTAAGCATACCACTTCCATTCAGTTTAGTGCTATGCAAAAAAATGCAGGTATTTGGGCGTTGTTCTTATCTTACGCATCAAAAGAGCGTTTAAAAGAAGCTTGCTTAAAAGGTAAAGTGGAATTAAAAGTAAATATCACTACCAAAACTTATCCCGCAGAAGAATTAACCATTGTGGCTAATGTTCGTGGCAGTATAAAACCACAAGAGCGCTTTGTTTACAGCGCTCATGTACAAGAACCTGGTGCAAATGATAACGCATCGGGTGTGGGAACGTTGGCCGAAATGGCTCGCTTAACCGCACAACTCGTTGAAAATGGCAAGCTAAAACCTCAACGTAGTTTAACCTTTTTATGGGGCGACGAAATTACTTCGACACGGAGATACATTGTAGAAGACAGTGCTCGTGCCAAAGGCATTTTGTGGGGAATGAGCTTGGATATGGTTGGCGAAGATACCGAGAAAACTGGTGGAACATTTTTATTAGAAAAGATGCCAGACCCTTCTGCTATTTGGACACGCGGCGAAGACAAACACTCTGAATGGGGTGCTGGAGATGTGAAAGAGAAAGATTTGTTTCCGCATTATTTTAACGATTTTGTGTTTGATATTTGCAAAGAGCAAGGCAAATTTGCCAATTGGACGGTTAAATTTAATCCTTTTGAAGGCGGTAGCGACCATACGCCTTTCTTGCAGAATAAAATACCAGGTTTGTTGATGTGGCATTTTACCGACGTATTTTACCATACCGACAATGATAGAATTGACAAGGTTTCTGCAAAAACAATGAAGAACGTTGGCATAAGTGCATTAACCGCAGCTTACACTTTAATTACTGCTGATGAAAATACAGCTTCGGCTACGGTAACCCAAATTAAGGAAGATGCTTTGTTGCGCTTAAAAACTGAATTTGAGTTAAGCAAAAAAGCCATCGCTGAAGGCAAAATTGCCAAGGACGAAAAACACATTATTGAAGTTTGGGGAAAGTGGTATGTAGATGCCTTAGCTACTGTAGGGAAACTAGCGGTTAACCCACAAACCACCAGAGTTGGTTCTAGCATTAAGGTGGCTACTTTAGCTGTCGAAAAACAAACTCAAGACTATTTGGAGCAATTGGGTAAGTAAACTGAATAAATATTTAAAACGCCGCTGCACTCCAGTGGCGTTTTTTGTTTTTACAGGCTTTTGTTATTTTTAATTACCACCTACCGAAAACAAAATGCACCATCAATTCAATAGACAATCTATTAGACTGCAAGGTTACGATTATTCAAAAGAGGGATTATATTTTATCACAATTTGTTGCCAGAATAGACTTCATCGTTTTGGCAAAATCGTTAATGGTAAAATGATGTTGAGCAATGCGGGTAAACAGGTACAAATTTGTTGGCTGGCAATACCAGAACACTTCACTAATGTTGTTTTGCATGATTTTGTTGTGATGCCTAATCATATCCATGGTATCGTTGAAATCTCTACACTTCCTGTAAGGGTAAATCATCATTTGCCCCATCATACACGGGCAAATGATGATTTGTCCCAACGACATGGCACGTCACGAACCGTTGGTTCTATTGTACGCGGTTTTAAAATCGGCGTTACCAAATGGTTCATCGAAAATTATAATACCAAAAATATCTGGCAACGTAATTATTATGAACACATTATCCGTAACCAAAATGCTTATCAAAATATCTCCAATTACATCCAAAACAATCCATTAAACTGGAAACAAGATAAATTTCATCGTTAAGAGAACTAGAAAATTAAACATTCATTTATCATCCAATTGTAAAGCAAAATAATAATATTTGTATTTTAATCAATCGATTGATTAAATTTGTGCCGTTAAAAAAATAATGATGGAAAAAACCGATAAAAAGACCGACATATTGTTAGCAGCCGAAAAGCTGTTTTGCGAAAATGGCTTTGAGGGAACATCTACCCGCCAAATTGCTGCCGAATCCGGTGCTAACATGGCCATGATCAATTACTATTTTGGCAGCAAAATGGGCGTTTTCAAGGAGATTTTAGAAGAGAGAGTAATGGGTTTCAAATCACAATTGAACCAAATTAAAGAAGAAAACATCTCTGCCAAAGAAAAATTAATGAAAGTGATTGAGAAATATGCTACTCGTATTTTGAGCAATGCCAACTTCCATAAAATGATGTACAGAGAGCTTTCCCTTTCCCTCCGTCCCGAAGTTTTTGATCAGATTAAAGGCGCCATGGGACAGAACCTACTGGTGATCGAAGACATCATTAAAGAAGGAATAGCTTGTGGCGATTTTAGAGAGGTAGATATTAGAATGACAATCGTGAGTGTAATGGGCACAATTTCTATGGTTACCACATCTCCCAGTAAAATTGCTCCAGATACAAATTACGATCTCAACGATGAAAAAGACAGAGAAGTGATCAAAACCCGTTTGATTGCCCACCTGCAAGACATGATACTTACGCATTTAACACCCAAACAATGATACCAATAACCTCTAATTCCCTCCGAATTATCGGAGCAGGCTCTAAAAAGGATTTTAATTTCTCCGTAAAAATTAAACTGTTTTTATGGAGCTTGCTTTTCATTCCAGCAGCATTAAATGCGCAAAATGTGAAGCAATTAAGCTTACAAGAAGCCGTAGATTTAGGCATTGCCAATAGCAAAAATCTGAAACTATCTCAACAAAAAATAGATGAAGCCGTTGCCAAATTAGCTGTAGTTAAGGATAATGCCTTACCAAGTGCTACTGCAAGTTTCATGTATAACCATGCAGAGATCCCTACAAATACCTTAAAAATTGGCGAAGGAAATCCGATACAATTGCCAAAAAGAGCAGATGCTTTTGTTGGAACTGCCGCGGTACAAGAATTGGTTTACGGCGGGGGCAAGCTGAAATATGCTCAAGAATCTACTAAGCTTCTAAAAGAAATTGCCTTATTAGATGCCGACAAAAACAAGGAAGAAGTTAGCTATGCAGTAGTAAACGGTTACTTTTCTCTGTACAAGTTGCTTCAAAGCAAGAAGGTAGTAGCGCAAAACCTAACAGCTATTGCCAAACAATTGAAACAGGCCCAACGGTTTTACGAGCAAGGCTTGGTAACTAAAAATGATGTTTTAAGGTTTCAACTGCAACAAGCCAATGTGTCTTTAACAGATCTGGAAATTGAAAACAACAGAAAAATTATCAACTATAATTTAGACATCCTTTTAGGCTTGGCAGAAAATACGGACATCGAAATTAAAGAAGCCGATGCAACCTTACCACAATTAAACTCGCTTGACGAATATTTAAACACGGCCTTAGCCACCAGACAAGAATTGCAACAATTTAGTCTGCAACATAAAGCAGCAGATTACAACATCAAATCTATTAAGGCCAATACTAGACCAACCGTTGGTTTAGGCGCTAATTTGTACTACGTAAATCCAAGCGGAAATTTCATTCCTAGCAACCAACAATTTATAATGCCTATTACTTTAGGGGCAACTATTTCATGGAACATTGGCTCTTTATGGACCAACAAAAACAAAGTTGCCGAAGCCAAAGTGCAACAATTGGAAATAGATACGCAAAAAGAAATTTTTACGGATAACGTAAAAACCGAATTGAACAGAAATTACCAAAACTACCAATTGGCCGTTCAAAAAATCAACGTACTAGAAACTTCTATTGCCCAGGCTACAGAAAATGATAGGTTATTAGAGTCGAAATATCAAAACAACATTGCTTCTGCAACGGATAGAATTGATGCAGAAACCTTATTGTACCAAGCTAAAATTAATTTAGAACTGGCCAAGGCCGATGCACAATTAGCTTATTACACCTTATTAAAATCAACAGGAAAAATTACAAAATACAACTAAACATACCATGACACAGCCCACAAAAAAGAAAAATAAAGTTATTCCTATTATTTTAGGCATACTGATCGTCATAGGAGCCATTTTTGGTTTCACCGAGTATAATTATTACAGCAAACACGTAGATACGGATGATGCGCAAATTGATGGAGACATTAGCCCGGTAATTGCCAGGGTAAGCGGCTACGTTAAAGACATCAACTTTGAAGAAAACACGGAAGTGAAACAAGGTGAAGTACTAGTAACCTTAGATGATAGCGATTATCAGATTAAACTGGAGCAGGCAAAAGCTAGCCAAGTAGGTGCAAACGCAGGGGTTGGGGTTTCGCAAGCGCAAATCATTGCCACTTCGGCAAATACGGCAACCGCAAAAGCTAATATCGAAGCCGCTAGAGTGAAATTAGATTTAGCCAAAAAAGATTATGACAGGTATGAGAATCTGGTAAAAGACGGTTCTATTACCAGACAAGCATTTGACCAAGCCAAAGCACAAAAAGAAACTGCACAGGCAGCTTACGATGCCGCTGTAGATCAATACAATGCTGCTGTGAAACAAGTTGGCACTACGCAATCGCAATTAAATGTGAGCAATTCTGGTGTTACACAACGCCAAGCCGAGGTTGATTTTGCCAAACTGCAACTTTCGTATACCCAAATTAAAGCACCAACTACAGGTATCGTGGGTAAGAAAAGCGTACAAAAAGGTCAGCTGGTACAAGCGGGACAATCGTTATTCTCTATCGTTAATGACAACAGCATTTACGTAACGGCCAACTTTAAGGAAACTCAGTTAGAGAAAATACGCCCCGGACAGAAAGTAAAAATTGATGTTGATGCTTACCCAGATCAAGAAATTGAAGGCGAAGTGTACAACTTCTCTCCTATTACTGGCGCCAAAGGCTCGCTGTTACCACCAGATAATGCTACCGGTAACTTTGTGAAGGTAATTCAACGTGTACCAGTAAAAATTAAAATTGTAAACAAAGACAAAACAGTATTAGAAAAATTGCGCCCAGGAATGAGCGTAAAGGTGTCTGTTGCTATATAACGAGTTGTACGTTATAAGTTTTAAGTTATAGGTCTGGATGAATATTCTAGCGATTTTTAATCGATTGGTTAGGAACTAATCTCAGATCTAAATACTCATATCTAAGTACTAAATAATGGCCGAAGTAGGTTTAAAAAAATGGATAATCACGATTACAGTAATCACAGCTTCGCTATTGGAGCTCATTGATACGACCATTGTAAACGTAGCATTACCACAAATACAAGGTAACTTGGGCGCCACGCTAGAAGATGTGGCCTGGTTATCTACCGGCTACGCTGTAGCCAACGTAATTATTCTTCCCATGTCGGGCTGGCTAGGCAGCAGGTTTGGACGTAAAAATTACTTCTTATTTTCTATCATACTTTTTACCATTGCCTCGTTTTTATGTGGTAATGCAGATAATTTATGGGAACTCGTAGCCTTCCGTATTTTACAGGGTTTAGCCGGAGGTGGCTTAATTTCTACCGCACAGGCAATCCTGATTGAAACTTGGCCCCGCGAAGATGTAGGTATTGCTACCGCACTATTTGGCTTAGGTGCCGTTGTAGGGCCAACCGTTGGACCAACCATTGGCGGTTATATCTTAGAAATCACAACCTGGCCCTGGATTTTCTACGTAAATATTCCAGTAGGAATTCTAGCCGCTTACTTAACCTATATGTATGTTCGAGAAACACCTAAAGATGGCAAAGGTGCACCCATCGATTGGTGGGGAATTGTACTGCTTGCCGTTGCCGTTGGCAGTTTGCAAACCGTATTAGAAAAAGGTGAAAGCGAAGACTGGTTTGCCACACCTTACATTACGGCACTAGCTGTAGCTTCGGTATTTGGCCTTTTACTTTTCATTTGGAGAGAGTTGAGCACCGATCATCCAATCGTGAACTTTAAAATTATGAGACATCGAAGTTTTTCTATCGGGATGGTTACTTCCTTCGTTTTAGGATTCGGACTATACGGTTCGGTATTTGTATTTCCAATTTTCTGTCAGAACTTACTAGGCTTTTCGCCATTACAAACCGGAGAACTTTTCATTGCCGGCGGTTTATGTACCATTGCCATGATGCCTTTTATTGGTATTATGCTTAAAAAAGGTGTGCCAGCTCAAATTATGGCCACCGGCGGGATGATTTTATTCTTCATTTTCTGTCACATGCTCAGTAAGTCGACACTCTCTTCTGGAACAGATCAGTTTTTCTGGCCGCTAGTAATTAGAGGATTTGGTATGGCTCTATTGTTCGTGCCATTAACCACCTTGGCTATCCAAGATTTAAAAGGTGCAGAAATTGGTCAAGGTTCTGGATTAAACAACATGATGCGCCAGTTAGGTGGTTCATTTGGTATTGCGGCCTTAACCACCTTAATCCACGTTCGCCAAGGCTTTCACCGTAGTAACTTATTGGTAAACATCAACGAGCAAAATCCTGCATTTACAGAAAGGTTAAATGGTTTGATGCACAATTTCATGGCAAAAGGGGCTTCATTCTTAGATGCCAAACTTATGGCCATGAAAGCTATTGAAGGGGCAGTAATTAAACAAACTTTGTTGCTTACTTACAGCGATGCCTACTGGGTTGCCGGCGCTGTAATGCTTTGCTCAATTCCTTTGCTATTCTTGCAGAAATTCAAGAAGAATGTAAACATTCCTGTAGACGCACACTAGCATACTCCTACACACAATAACAACCTGGTCAGTGATTTTTTTCACTGGCCTTTTTTATTTTATAAGATTGACAAAATAAAAATGGTCGAAGTGAAACCTCCGACCATCCAACTCAAATTGAGTTATTCATTTCTATAACGAGTTGATCCATTTTACCAACTCTTCCCTACCTTTTCCGGTTTTTTGCTGTAATTTTCCCAATAACTCTTCATCTTTTCCCTCCTCGTGTTTCAAATCATCGTCGGTTAAATCTGCATAAGCTTGCTTCACTTTACCTTTTAACTCATTCCATTTTCCTTTTATTTCTAACTTATCCATAATATGTTTTATTAATTAATTTATGATTGAGTTAGAAGAACAACCAGCTAGCAACTATGTTTGGGGAAAAATTAATTAAGCTATATACAAATATCATTGGGTTGATGTTATGCTTGCAAACATAACGTAATGATAAGCGCTAGCCAAAGATGTAATTTATGCAGAAAAGAAACTTGAAGTAAAACAAAAAGGGCAAGTAAATTAAAACCTGCCCTTCATTATAATGTGATACTTCTTAAGCTTTTGATGCTGCTATGATTTCATCTACCACTCCAGGATCTAGCAAAGTTGAGGTATCGCCTAAGTTTGAGGTATCGCCCTCAGCAATTTTTCTTAAAATTCTACGCATAATTTTACCAGACCTAGTTTTTGGCAAACCGGTAACAAATAATATCTTATCTGGTTTTGCGATAGCTCCAATAACCCTAGTTACGGTTTGTAGAATATCCTTTTTAGTTAATTCTGCATCTTGATGATGATTTGGATAGATAATAAACGCATAAATACCTTGTCCTTTTACATCATGAGGATAGCCTACTACCGCACTTTCTACCACACCCGCATGCATATTAATCGCATTCTCGACCTCTGCGGTACCAATCCTGTGACCAGAAACGTTCAATACGTCATCTACCCTACCGGTAATTCTGTAGTAACCATCTTCATCTCTTAAACATCCGTCACCGGTAAAATACATACCCGGATAAGTAGAGAAATAGGTTTGTTTGCAACGCTCATGATCTCCATAAGTAGTACGTAACATGCCAGGCCAAGGGAATTTAATGCAAAGGTTTCCACTTACGTTATTACCTTCAATTTCATTGCCATTTTCATCAACCAAAACAGGCTGTATACCCGGCAAAGGCAAAGTAGCATAACTGGGCTTAGTTTTGGTTACGGTAGCAATGGGCGAAATCATGATACCGCCGGTTTCGGTTTGCCACCAAGTATCTACAATAGGTGCTTTACCAGCGCCAATTTTTTCATCAAACCAGTGCCATGCTTCTTCGTTAATTGGCTCCCCTACCGAACCTAAAACCCTTAACGAGCTTAAATCCTTTCCTTTTAACGGTTCATCGCCAAAGCCCATTAATGATCTAATAGCTGTTGGGGCGGTATAAAGCGTATTCACTTTGTGTTTTTCTACGATATCCCAAAAACGAGATGGCGTTGGATAAGTAGGTACGCCTTCAAAGATCACAGAAGTTGCACCTTGAGAAAGTGGCCCATAAACAATATAAGAATGTCCGGTTATCCAACCGATATCTGCCGTACAAAAATACACTTCGTCTGGCTGATAGTTAAATACATTGCTGAATGTATAACCAGCATAAACCATATAACCGCCACAAGTGTGTACTACCCCTTTCGGTTTGCCCGTAGAGCCCGAGGTATAAAGAATGAATAGTAAATCTTCCGCATCCATTTCTTCAGCTTCACACACCGCATTAACGTGTTTCAATTCATCTTCCCACCAAACATCTCTTCCCTTTAACATACTTACTGGAGTTCTCACATGCGTAAGTACAATCACTCTTTCTACCGTAGGGCAGCCAATAAGGGCATCATCTATCACCTCCTTTAACGGAATAGGTTTTGCGCCACGATATACTCCATCTGCGGTAACTACTAACTTACATTGCGAGTCGTTAATCCTATCAGCAATAGATTTAGCAGAAAAACCACCAAAAATAACCGAGTGTACCGCCCCAATACGAGCACAGGCTAATACAGCAATTGCCAATTCTGGAACCATTGGCATATAAATACAAACTCTATCTCCTTTTTTTGCTCCGTTGCGTTTAAGCACATTGGCAAAACGGCAAACCCGCTCATGCAACATTCTATAAGTGATAGTAATACTATCTTGTTCTGGATTATTTGGTTCCCATATAATGGCTGGTTTATTTCCATTATGTTCCAGATGTCTATCTAAACAGTTCTCTGTGATGTTCAGTTTAGCTCCCTCGAACCATTTAATTGTTGGTTCTTCAAAATTCCATGAAAGAACTTTGTACCAAGGTTTTCTCCATTGAAAATTCTGGGCTACTTCGCCCCAAAATTGCTCTGGGTTTTCAATACTTTTTTTGTAGCTTTCTTCATACTGCTCAAAAGATTTGATTTGCATAGTATATCTATAATAGGTTTTGGATTTGTTCGATTGCTAAATTAAGTAATTAAATGCTATAAAAACATCAAATTCGTTTCAATTTTATAAACATACTTTTAAAAAACAGAGGATTTTATTTCGATTTTACCAATTCTCGAAAAGAAAGAAAAAGCCTCTGCTTTTGGCAAAGGCTTAATTAGAGCTTGCAACTTAGTACTATATCGTTAACTACAGACCTATTGGCTTTATTTGTTCAATAAAAATTGTTGACAAAAATACGCCATATAAGAAACAATTGAAATACCAAGAACTTGGTATTTTAAGCAGGAAACCTTCGTTATTAACCTCTTTTAAGCATATAGCTCCCATCTTTAATTTAAAGCCCAGCTGCAAGCAACCTATCTATTTTTCATACCTAAAAAAATATCTTAAAATATTTTTACGCCACACTTGATGGTTAAGAAAATTATTCAGATATTTGCAGGCTCTTAAAAAGAATTAAGCGACGAATAACAAATAACAAAATAAAGTCATGTCAAGAGTTTGTGATTTAACAGGAAAAACCGCGATGAAAGGACATAACGTTTCTCACTCGAACGTTAAAACTAAGCGCAAGTTTTATCCTAACCTACAACTTCAGAAATTTTATATCCCTGAAGAAGATCGTTGGATAACGCTAAAAGTATCTACTTCGGCTATTAAAACCATCAATAAAATTGGTGTTTCTGAAGCGATTAATCGTTTCATGAAAAAAGGATATTTGTAAAAACATTTACCGATTTTTCGGTATAAATAGATAAAGAAATGGCAAAAAAAGGTAACAGAGTTCAAGTTATTTTAGAATGCACAGAGCATAAAACAAGTGGTATGCCTGGTATGTCTAGATATATTTCTACTAAAAACCGTAAAAACACTACAGAGCGTTTAGAGTTGAAAAAATTCAACCCGGTTTTAAGAAAAGTAACTGTACACAAAGAAATTAAATAGTTTTGAATGAGTAAATGATTGGTTTATTGAATAAATTCAGTCATTCGAAATTCAGTCACTCAATCATTAGATTTTAAAAACATGGCAAAGAAAGTAGTTGCAACCCTTAAAACAGGTACAGGTAAAGAATACTCAAAAGTGATCACCATGACTAAGTCGCCAAAAACTGGTGCTTATTCATTCAAAGAAGCAATTGTTCACAATGATCACGTTAAAGATGCTATTGCTGGTACAAACGGCAAATAACAATATTTAAGAATAGCTTAAGAGCCGTTCCGCTTTGCGGAAGGGCTTTTTTTATTTTACCAAACCGAGAAGAAATTATGGGTTTATTCGATTTTTTTAAAAAGAAAGAGACCGCCCCTGAAGCTCAGGAAGCGCTAGATAAAGGACTAGAAAAAACCAAAGAAGGCTTTTTTAGCAAGCTAACCAAAGCTGTTGCCGGAAAATCTACCGTAGACGATGATGTATTAGACAACCTGGAGGAAGTGCTCGTAACTTCTGACGTTGGCGTGAGCACTACCTTAAAAATCATTGAACGCATTCAGGAACGTGTAGCAAAAGACAAATACCTCTCTACTACGGAACTTAATGGTTTACTGAGAGATGAAATTCAATTGTTACTAGCAGAAAACAACAGCAACGATTTTAGGAATTTCGAATATGGCGACCACAAACCTTATGTTATTATGGTGGTAGGTGTAAATGGTGTTGGTAAAACTACTACCATTGGCAAGTTGGCGCACAAACTGAAAAAGGAAGGTTTAAATGTGGTGCTTGGTGCTGCTGATACTTTCCGTGCCGCCGCTGTTGACCAGATTAAACTTTGGGGCGAGCGTGTGGGTGTGCGTGTAGTAGCACAAGCTATGGGCTCTGATCCTGCCTCGGTTGCGTTCGATACTTTACAATCTGCGGTTGCTAACAAAGAAGACGTGGTTATTATTGATACTGCTGGTCGTTTACACAACAAAGTAGGATTAATGAACGAACTTGGAAAAATCAAAAATGTAATGCAAAAGATTATTCCAAATGCGCCACATGAAATCTTATTGGTGCTAGATGGTTCTACAGGGCAAAACGCATTTGAACAGTGCAAACAATTTACCGAAGCTACCGATGTAAACGCCTTAGCCATTACCAAATTAGACGGTACAGCTAAAGGTGGCGTGGTAATTGGCATTTCCGATCAGTTCAAAATCCCAGTTAAATACATTGGTGTGGGAGAAAAAATGGACGATTTACAGTTGTTCGATAAGAAAGAGTTTGTGAACTCGTTGTTTAAATAGAAATGATTACAAAAAATAAAACTACAGTAAAGGTTGCTCAACCAAAGATTAACGTAATTACCCTAGGCTGTTCTAAAAACACTTACGATTCTGAAGTGCTAATGGGTCAATTGAAAGGCAATAATCTAAATGTTGAGCACGAAGCAAATAAATTAGGGAAAGATGATATTGTAGTGATTAACACTTGTGGTTTCATAGACAATGCCAAACAAGAATCTATCGATACCATTTTACAATATAGCCAGTTAAAGGAAGAAGGAAAAGTTGGAAAAGTAATTGTTACCGGCTGTCTTTCTGAACGTTACAAACCAGATCTAGAAGCAGAAATTACTAATGTAGATGCTTATTTTGGCACAAACGATCTTCAAAACATCTTACATACACTGGGTGCAAATTACAAGCACGAACTCATCGGCGAACGTTTGTTAACCACACCATCGCATTTTGCTTATTTTAAAATTGCTGAAGGTTGTAACCGTCCGTGTTCTTTTTGTGCTATCCCACTGATGCGTGGAAAGCACGTTTCGAGAGACATGAACGAGCTAGTAAACGAAGCAAAAATATTGGCAGCCAATGGTACTAAGGAACTAATTTTAATTGCACAAGATTTAACTTATTACGGGCTAGATATTTACGGAAAACGAAATTTAGATGAGCTTTTACGTCGCTTATCTGATGTGAACGGTATTGAATGGATTAGATTACAATACGCCTATCCTGCTGGTTTCCCTATGGAAATTTTAGATGCGATGAACGAGCGTGAAAATATCTGTAAATACTTAGATATGCCATTGCAGCACATTACAGACAACATGCTGAAATCAATGCGTCGCGGTACTACCAAGCAAAAAACCATCGATATTGTTAACGAAATCAGAGCCAGAGTTCCAAACATTGCCATGCGTACTACTTTAATTTGCGGTTACCCAGGCGAAACAGAGCGTGATTTCGAAGAAATGTACCAGTGGGTTGCCGACACTCGTTTCGACAGGCTAGGCTGTTTTACCTATTCTCACGAAGAAAAAACCCATGCTTACGACCTTGCAGATGATGTTCCGGAAGAAGTGAAACAGGAACGCGTAGATGCCATTATGGAACTACAACAAGGCATCTCGTTCGATATCAACCAAGAAAAAGTGGGCAATACCTATAAAGTATTGGTAGATAGAAAAGAAGGTGATTTCTTTATTGGCCGCACCGAATTTGACTCTCCGGAAGTGGATAACGAAGTTTTAATAGATGCAAATTCTGGTTATGCAGCTATTGGCAGCTTTGTACACGTAAAAGTAGACAGAGCAGAAGATTTTGATTTGTACGGACAAATCGTAAAATAATTTTCTCTCGTCATTTCGCACGCTGCGCAGCGTGCGGAGAAATCTTTCCCGGAGAATATTCAGGCTTCGTAGGTTTAAAATCTACGAGGCCTTTTTTTATTAACCCCGTGTAAAATAAATCCAAGATCGCCACTTGTTTCAAAATTTAATTTAATTTCGAAATGTGAAGGCTAAATACATTTCTTATCAGGATACGCATTCATTTTCTAAACTGGTTTTAGATTATGTAAACGATGTGGATTTCCTAAAATCTTTTTACAGTTACCGACCAGACCTAGAGGGTTTAAAAAAAGCAGTAGATGCGCACCAGTTTACTGGAGACAGAGCCGTTTTGGTTAAAGCACTTCAACAGCAATATCAGTCGATAAAGGTTAACCAAGCCGTTAGTGCAAATATCGAATTACTCGCTGACGCTAGCACCTACACCGTTACTACCGGTCACCAGCTCAACCTATTTACTGGCCCTCTGTATTTCATTTATAAAATTGTAACTACAATTAATTTGGCTTTGGAGCTTAAAATTGCCTATCCAGAAAAGAATTTCGTTCCCATTTATTGGATGGCTACCGAAGATCACGATTTTGAAGAAATTAATCACGTTCATGTAGATGAAAAAAATATCAGCTGGATACAGCAGACAAATGGCGCAACGGGCCGACTAAGTACCAAAACCGTAGCCGCTGCAGTACAAGCTTATAAAGGATATTTGGGTATAAGCCAAAATGGCAAAAAATTGGGCAAGCTAGTAGAAAAAGCATACTTAGAAAACGAAAACCTAGCCGATGCTACTCGTGTATTGGTAAATAGTTTGTTCGAGCAATATGGCTTAGTTATTATTAATGCGGATGACGTTGCTTTAAAAGCACAATTTGCAGAAATCGTGATAAGCGATATTACCCAACAAAATAGTGCTAAATTAACCGAAGAGACAAGCAAAACATTAGAAGAAAGGGATTACAAAACCCAAGTTAATGGTCGTGATATCAACTTCTTTTATTTAAAGGAAAATCTTCGCGAAAGGATTATCAAGGAGGGAGATTTATATACAGTTAACCATACCGAGCTTAAATTTACAGAAGCTGAAATACTTGCGGAAATAAAACAACATCCCGAAAGGTTTAGCCCTAATGTAATCATGCGCCCTCTCTACCAAGAGGTAATTTTACCAAATGTTGCTTACATTGGCGGCGGTGCCGAAGTTTCTTATTGGATGCAATTAAAAGCAAACTTCGATTTCTATAAAGTAAATTTCCCGGTACTTTTGCTTCGAAACTCTGCATTAGTGATAGACAAAAGAAGCTTTGCTAACTTAAACAAACTAGGATTTAGCTTCGAAGATATTTTCTTAAGCACAGAAGAACTACAAAAAAGATGGATTGCTGCGAACAGCAATGCTTCACTTCATCTAAATGATGAAAAAGCCAATATCAAAGCTGTATTTGATAAGATTAAATTAAACGCATTTAAGATTGACAAAACATTGGAAGTATCGGCAGATGCGGTGCTTGCCAAAACCGAAAAGCAACTTCTAAAATTAGAGAAGAAATTTTTTAAAGCCGAAAAGAGAAACCACGAAGTATCTATTGTTCAAATTGAAAACCTCAAGAAACGCTTGTTTCCGGGTGGGACTTTACAGGAACGTATTGCCAATTTAGCACCAATGTACGTAGAATATGGAGATGATTTTATTTCATCCTTGATAGAAAACTTTGAACCTTTAGGAGGCGATTTTACTTTGATACTTGCCTGAGAGAATGGTTGAGTTTTGAATGAGTAAATGATTGAATAAATTTAATCACAAAGGCACAAAGAATTATAATCACAAAAGAACACAAAACAATTTTTGACTGGTATTTCAACAGTTAACCGATTAACCAGTTAACCAAACAATTCAACCATGTTTATTACTTTCAGCGAAGAAAAATTAAGGACCTTTACCTACGATGTTTTTAAAAAAATGGGCTGTTCTAATGAGCATGCTACTTTAGCAACAGATGTTTTAGTTCGTTCTGATTTAAGAGGAATTGACTCGCATGGTGTAGCAAGATTAAGTGGTTACTATCGCTTATGGGAGAAAAACAGAATTAATGCGACACCGAACATTCGTATAATACACGAAACACCAACCACTGCCACAGTAGATGGCGATGCGGGTTTAGGTTTAGTTGTTGCACCATTCGCCATGAAGGTAGCCATAGAAAAAGCAGAAAAATATGGTAGCGGCTGGGTTTCGGTTAAAAATTCTAATCACTTCGGAATTGCAGGTTATCATGCTTTAATGGCGGTAGAAAAAGATATGATTGGCATTAGCATGACCAATGCTAGTCCGCTGGTTGCTCCTACTTATGCCAACGAGCGCTTGCTGGGTACCAACCCGATGTGTTACGCTTTTCCAGCTGGCAAATACCCAGCGGTGGTGGTAGATATGGCTACCGCCGCTGCTGCAAATGGTAAATTAGAGATTGCCCAGAGAGCCAATGCTGAAATTCCAGATGGCTGGGTACAAGATAAAGATGGCAACGGTTCTACAAATCCAAATGAACTAAAAGCAGGCGGCTCTTTACTTCCGCTAGGTAGCGATAAAGACCATGGCAGCCATAAAGGTTACGGCTTGGGAGCTACGGTAGATATTTTATCGGCTGTGCTTTCTGGTGCCAATTATGGCCCTTGGGTTCCGCCTTTCGTAGCTTTCTTAGAACCAGATCCAAATCCGGTGGGCGAAGGCATTGGACACTTCTTAGGCGCCATGCGTGTAGACGGTTTCCGCCCCGCACAAGACTTCAAAAATCATTTAGATAACTGGATAGGACGTTTCAAAAACGCAAAAACTGTTGATGAAAACAAACAAGTCATCATCCCAGGAGAGCCTGAATATCAATTTGAGTTGACACGTAAAACATCTGGCATTCCGTTGATAAACGCTGTTGTAGAAGACCTTAATAACTTGGCCAAAAAAATTGATGTAGAGCCGTTATTAATACCGTAAAATACGGAGTAGTTCTTGCTTAAAACTGCTTAGTTTTGACAAACTAGCGCAGCATGATGAAAGTAACAAAAAACGATTTTCTTTTTAGTATCGCTACCATTTTTTCAGTTTGGTTTGTTTGTACAGGCTACATTTGGATTTATTGGATGGCGGCAATAATCTCCTACCCTTTCGGCATTGCCAGTTTTCTGATCTGGCTACATATTAAAGCAGATGGAAAGAAAAGAAACAAGCTGATTATCGCTTTGCTGCTTATTGGCTTCGCTACCTCATTACTTGTTCTATTGATTGCCCTGTTACGCCACTAGGTAAAATACCCATAAATACGGATAGTTTTACCATGCAACACAACTAAATTTGGTTAGCAAACCTTAGCAACCATGAAAACGATATCAAAAAACATAATGCTCCTTTTGTTCATTGGCAAAATATTTACCGCCCAAGCTCAAGATGTAAATAGCCTGTTAACCAAGGGTACTCAACTCTATAACACCGGAAAATATACAGAAGCTATTCCAATTTTTAACGAGGTAATTAGCAAATCACCAAATAGTGTTAATGCTTGGTACAATCGTGGACAGTGTTTTTATAAAACTGGCAATTACGACATGGCTATTCAAGATTACTCACAAGTTTTAAGAATAAACCCCAAGTATGTAGACGGTTGGTTTCAAAAAGGTTTATGCAATAACTTAAGAAAAAACCATAATGCTGCCGTTGCCGATTATAGTGCGGGTTTGGCAATAGCGCCCAACGATGCGCAATTACTGTACAACCGCGGCATTGCAAATGCAGATAGGAACAGCTTAGACTCGGCTATGTTAGATTATAACAAAGCGATCTCAATAAACCCTAACTATACCAAAGCTTATCTTAACCGAGGAACGATATTTTATAGAAAAAAAGATTTTACCAATGCAGTAAAAGATTTCAGCAAGACGATTTCGCTAGATGCCAACATTTCTGAAGCTTGGGCAAACAGAGCAATAGTGTACACCGCACAGTTTTTCTATGACTTGGCACTCGCCGATTACAATCAGGCTCTGAAAATTAATCCGAGTTATGTGAAGACCTTACTAAATAGAGGAATTTTGTATAATAAGAGAAAAGAAAATAATTTGGCTATTGCCGATTTAACCGAAGCAATAAAAATAGATCCAAATTACACTTCTGCCTATATTATGAGGGGCGCCATTTACTACGACACTAAGCAATATGAATTCGCTAGAAACGACTTGCAAAAAGTGCTACAGCTAGCGCCAAACAACAAGTTTGCTACAGATTTAATGGTTAAGATAAATGCGCTACCACCCAAACAATAGCTTACTTTTTTATCTTGAACAATTTAAAATTCTCCTTGTAGGTTAAAAAGAAAGAATGGTTAAACTGTAAATTTTTCTCCGCTTTATCAAAATCAAAGTGAGGTTCAAAACGTACGTCAAGATATAAATTTGGTAATAATTGCTTTTGATAAACGTATCTCAACATCAAAATATTACGCTGCTTCTGCGTAAAACCATTATTGTTTAAGTTCTCAGAAACTGATTGATATAACGGCATTCCCTTAATGGTAAGAAACTGATTTCCTTTCCAGTAAGAAGCAGCTACATTACCCCAACGTGTATCAGCGCCAGCATTTAGCCACAAGCCATACCCCCCATTATAAGCCCGTAGCTTAGTTGGCGAAAAGTCTTTATAAGCAGCAACGTAATTATTGGTGTACACTTTCTTTACATTATAACCTATTTGCTTGCTCAAGGTAAATCCGGTAGCACCGTTAAATAGTGTAGATATCGAGATATTATCTAGGACATCAATCTGTCCGCCGGTATGATAAAATAACGACTGCACAGGAATAGTCAATTTCCAATCGTTACTTTTAAACAAAGTAAAATCTGTAGTAAAGCCGCCTACAATGTGCTCTTTTGCAGCATCTCCTTTGTAAATCATTTTCTCCCAAGCAATCCAAGCATCTAAACTAAATTTCTCTTTATCAATTAAAAGTTGTGTACCGTATTCAATTGGTGTAGTAATTTTTCGCTCAAAATTGTAGATAGGTTCTATGTAGTTATGCTGTATATTTCCTTCTAAACTCCCAAAAACTAGGGTTAAATCCTTTTTGCTATACTTAAGGCTAAATAAAGGCTTGGCATCGTACAAACCTCGTTCGTTACCAAAGTCTTTTCTTAAATAAGCTCCTGCTGTAATCGCTAAGTTGGGATGGGCATAATAAACCAGTTGCGGCTCTATTTGCGTTCCATAAAGCGTATAACCATCGTGGAAATCATTAGAATACTCGTAATTTCTCACGTAGTTGAAGTTATAGAAATTAAGATGTAGCTCTTTGGTTAAACTATCAGCCGGACGAATGCGGTTATATAAATAGGCATTGTTTAGCTGAGCATACAACGAACAGCTAGACAGGATGATAAAGAAAGAAAATAGATGTTTTTTCATCAAAAGATTACTTTTCCGAAACAGACGGAAGAAACTGTTCTCGCAATAACATTGCTATTAACGTGGTTGCGAGAAAGAACGACGTAGCAATCTATTTGATATTTTTACTCTCCTTTTTTCTCTCTGTATCTCTTATATAATTTCACAGCCATCATAATTACCACCGAAAAAATGATTAAACCAATTAAGCCATACACCCAATCTACCGCACTTTTTAAGATTACGGTAAATACAATAGCCACCAACAAAATGGTAGCTACTTCGTTCCATAAGCGCAATTGGTTAGAGGTCCAAGTAGAAGTACCTTTGCGCAGTTTTTTCATTACTCGCTGGCAAATAAAGTGGTAAACCAACAAAGCAAGTACAAAACCTAGTTTTACGTGCATCCATGGGTTTAAAAGCAAACCAGGCACTAAATACAGCATTAGCGTGCCTGCCGCTACGGTTAAAATCATGGCTGGCGTGGTAATGATACTCCACAGCCTTGCAGTAATTTTAGCGTACTCGTTAGTTAAAATAGTTTTATCTGGCTCAGGCTTTTGCTTAGCCTCTGTATGATAGATGAACAAGCGAACACCATAAAATAAGCCGGCCATCCAGCTTACCATGAATACAATGTGTGTTGCTTTGATATAAAAGTAATATGCTTCCATTAAAATAATTATTTAAATGGAACAGATGAATGATGAACAGTAAGAATAGAAATCGAATCTAATACACTTTGATATTGGTAGATTATTCGATAATTGCCGATGATTAGCTCGCGAATTGACAAATCATTTTTTTCTGGAACGAGCCTTCCCATTTCGGGCATTTGTCTCAAGAGATTAGGTTTGTTAAACAATCTTTTAATCAGTGAAGATGTATAATTTTCCGAATATTGACTATGAAAGCTAGCTATATTTTCTAAATCTTCAATCGCCTTTTCAGTCCAAACTACTTTAGCCATTTTTCTAATCTTTTCGCAGCGGCTTCTTCTGATAACACATTATCCTTCTTAACTTGATCTAAGCCTTCCTCTATCTTTTGGAGTAATAAAATACGCTCTATCAACTCTTCTGCCGAAAATTCATCAGGCATTTCTTGTATTGTATTAATTACTTCTGCTCTTCTCATTTCAAAACAATTTAATAGCTAACTAACACTCAAATATAATTAAATACAAATTCCTAATCAAACCTACTTCAATAGAAGCTAATAACGAAACGCTTTCACTACGTCGATAGCATATTTTACATTATCGAAAGGAATATCAGGCATGATACCGTGACCTAGGTTAAAAATAAATCCATTCTCGCCACGCATTCTTTCAAATAGTTGATGAATGTGTTTTTTAATTACCGGCTGGTCTGCATACAAAATATGAGGATCTAAGTTTCCTTGTACCGCAATTCCCGCTGGCAAAGCCTTTTTGATGTTCAACAAATCAGCATTCCAATCCACAGAAATTACATCAGGTTTAGCTTCTGCCATAATTGGTGCAAAAACAGAGCTTCCTTTACAGAAAGAAATTACCGGAATGTTTGTTCTATTTAAACCAGCAGTAATTTGTTGGTTATATTGGTGCGAGAATTCTTGATAATCATTCCAAGACAGCGCTAAAGCCCAACTATCAAACAGTTGCAAAGCATTTACACCAGCCTCGATCTGTAAGTTTAAATAGTCGGTAGTTACCTTTGCAATTTTAGCCAACAATTTATGCGCTAATTCTGGATGGTTGTGGATCAACAACTTCGTTAACTTGAAATCTTTAGACGAGCCGCCTTCTACCAAATAACTCATCACCGTAAATGGCGCACCAGCAAAGCCAATTAACGGAATGCTGCCATTTAACCGTTGCTGAATGACTTTAATCGCATCTGCAACATATTGTAGTTTATCCAAACAATCCGTTGCTAGCGCATCAATATCTGCCTCGGTACGCACCGGGTTGGCAAATTTAGGTCCCACGCCCTGGGTAAAGCTTAAATCTCCTCCCATTGCCTCGCCGGTAACCAAAATATCAGAGAACAAAATCGCTGCGTCTATACCCAATAAATCTACGGGCAACATGGTCACATCAGCAGCAATTTCTGGAGTTTTGCACATTTCTAAAAAAGAGTACTTGTTTTTAATTTCCCAGTATTGTGGCATAAAACGACCGGCTTGTCTCATCATCCATACCGGTGGTCGTTCTGTTTGTTTTGAAAATGCTGCGTCTAAAAATAAATTGTTCTCCATGTTTCTTAATTCGCCAATTTCTCGGCTTCTTTCTCTATATTTTTTATAATTTCTATTGCTCGCGATGAGGTGGCTAATTCTTTTGCTCTTTCTGTATAAACCAAAGCTTTTTGTGCATCTCTTTTTCGGAGCGCTAAGTTAGCTAAATGAATTAAAACGTAAGCCTTATCGTTTTTACCACCCAAAGGATAGCGGCTAGCGATTTGAAAATGATACTCTGCCGTTTCGTAATCTTCGCGTTTCAACGCAATGTTTGCCCGCATGAACTCATAAAAACCCCTTCTGCCTTTAGATAGCATATCTGGCCTGTTCACTTCATTTAATACTTGCTCTGCTCGTTCGTAATCAGAATTTTTAAAATGTTTGGAGGCTAGCAATACCGAACTTTGCTTGATGTGGCTCCATAAAATAAAGGCACTCAAAGTTGCAGAAATCAACGCCAACTGGTACTGGTAAAAGTAAACACTAACCAATGCCGAAAAGGCGAAGATTGCCATCAATACATATCTTCCGAGCTTGTTGTACATTAATGAATATCAGTAAATTTATAACCCACTCCTCTAATTGAGTGGAAATAAACTGGATTTTTTTGATCTGGTTCGAAGTATTTACGGAACGTTAAAATGAAATTATCAATAGTTCTTGTAGAGGGATACACATCGTAATTCCATACTGTCTCCAAAATCTGTTCACGAGAAACCGCTTCATTTTTACGCTCAATTAAAAGCTTCAAGAGCATGGTTTCTTTCTTGGTTAATGGCACTACCGTACCGTCATCTTGTTTCAACTCAAAAGAATTGAAATAGATGGTTTTATCGCCAATTTTATAAGAATTTAGTTCTTTTAAATCGTCTGATTTTAAACTGCGTTTTACTAGAATGCCTACACGTAAAATCAATTCTTCTAGGTTAAAAGGTTTTACCAAATAATCATCGGCTCCTTTTTTCAGTCCCATTACCCTATCTTCGCTAGTATTTTTAGCGGTTAAGAACAAAATAGGCACTTCGGTATTTTCTAAACGAATAGTTTCACAAACTTGGAAACCATCCATTTCTGGCAACATTACATCTAGTATTACCAAGTTGAAGCGCTCTTCTTTGAAAATTTTCAACGCTGTTTTTCCGTCTTTAACGGCATGAACTTTATAACCTTCTAATTCGAGGTTTAATTTGATGGCATCTAACAAATGATCTTCGTCTTCAACCAATAGCACTCTTAATTTTTGTGACATATTAATTAAATGTTACTTCAAAAATTGCACCGTGAGGTACGTTATCTTTAACGCTAATATCAGCGTCGTGGTTTTGTAATACTTCCTTAACAATAAATAAGCCAAGTCCAGTACCCTTACTTTTACGCACATTTTCATCGCCCACACGGTAAAATTTATCAAAAATATGCATCTTTTCGCTATCAGGAATGCCCAAACCTTTATCAGAAACCACTAATTTAGGCTTACCGTCATTTTGGCACAATTCTACTGTTATTTCGGCACATGGACCAGAATATTTTACAGCATTTTCTACTAAATTGGTTACTACCGAAGATAGCGCAAATTGATCACCTTCAATTTCAATGTCATCTTCAATTTTGGTAGAAATAATTTGTTCGCATCCACAAGAGTGAACTTGCAACCGATCCGATATCCTCGTTACCAAATCCGAGAAATTGAATTTCTCTTTAGGGAAGGAATATGTTCTGCTTTCTATTTTGGTAGCCAGCAACATATTTTCTACTAAATCATCTAAACGTTCTACATCTTTCAGCGAGTTTCTAATTAAAGTGGTGCGCTGTTCTTTATCCAATTCTCTTCTCACAATAGTTTGTAAAGAAAGTTTAATTGCAGCCAAGGGCGATTTCAACTCATGGGTAATCGACATTAAAAAGTTTTGCTGTTGTTCTTTTAAACGATGCTCCTTTTTAATAGAAGCATGAATAAAATATGCGCCTATACCCAATAGAAACAAAAAAACCGCTCCCTCGCCCATAATCATTGGCATACGGCTGGCATCAATTTTTACCACCAATGCGCCCCAACTAATGAGCTGGCCTAAAGCGTAAAACAGTAAAATATAAAATATGATAATGGATTTCTTCATACCTCAAACCCCCTCAAAGGGCAACTAAAATTAATTATTATTTTTTGAAAAGCAGTTTTTGTAATGCTTTGGTTATTTCAGTCCCGCTTTTTGTTGCAATCTTTTGTTTACCTCTGTCACCCTGAGCTTGTCGAAGAATCTATTTCATATCTCACAACGCTTCGATAAACTCAGCGTGACACACCATTAAAGGATAACACTCACGAAAAGCATTTTCCACTTCAATTGGGTTTAGCGAACCAATTGTCTATAACTAACAAACGCTCTAATTATCGTCATTTCGAAGACAAGAGAAATTCTTTTTTGAGCTATACTACTTATAGATTTCTCTTCGTCGTTCCTCCTCATCGAAATGACGAGTGATATTTAGCGGTACACCACTTCTAAAGCTTCAAATATCGCTTGCTTTGCTTTATCCAACTGTAAAGCTGTGTGTGCTGCACTCACAAAACCAACCTCATAACCCGATGGGCCAAAATATATCCCTCTGTTCAACAATTCACGGTGCATGATTTTGAATTTTTCCATGCTAGCTGGATCAATATCTTCGGCAGTTTTAATGTCTTTGTCAGTAAAAGCAAACCAGAAAATAGAACCTACTGTAAAAATCTTCAACTCATACCTCTTATCGGCAATGTGCGCTTTCAAATCGTTCACAAAAGTTTGTGCTTTAGCATTTAATTCTTCGTAAAAACCTTCGCTACTTAAAATCGTTAAGGCTGCAATTCCAGCTGCCATCGCTACCGGGTTTCCGGACAACGTACCCGCTTGGTAAACACCACCATCAGGAGAAATGTGCGCCATAATCTCGTTAGATGCACCATACATTCCCACTGGCAAACCACCACCAATAATTTTCCCGTAGGTTACAATATCAGGCTTGATGCCATAATGCGCCGCAGCACCTTCAAAACCTACCCTAAAGCCAGTAATTACTTCATCAAAAATCAATAAAGCGCCATTGGCTATACAAGTTTCACTTAAAAACTCAATGTAGCCTTGGTCTTGTATCAGCAAACCATTATTAGCCGGAATACCTTCAATAATCACCGCGGCAACATCATCTTTAAATTGTGTAAAAGCTTCGGTAACAGCATTTTTATCGTTCAAAGCAATTACAATGGTTTCATCAGCAAAGGCTTTTGGCACACCTGCTGATGAAGTTTCGCCAAAAGTAACCAAACCAGAACCTGCTTTTACCAAAAGCGAGTCGCTATGTCCGTGGTAACAACCTTCGAACTTGATGATTTTATTTTTGCCAGTGTAACCTCTAGCCAAACGAATGGCCGACATTACCGCCTCGGTACCCGAACTGGTAAACCGAATTTTCTCTACAAAACGGTTGTTCTTGATAATCAATTCTGCCAATTCGTTCTCTAAAGCTGTTGGCGCACCGAAACTCATACCATTTTGCATTACTTCGGTTACTTTCTCTCTAATTTTTGCGTTGTTATGCCCTAAAATTAACGGACCCCAACTGGCACAAAAGTCAATAAATTGGTTACCATCGGCATCCCAAATATATGGCCCATCTCCTTTTTGAATAAACAATGGCGTACCGTACACCGATTTAAAAGCCCGCACTGGCGAGTTTACCCCACCAGGAAAATAAGTTTTTGATTTTTCGTACAACTCGGCCGATTTGGCCCTTGATATATCTTGCATTTTTTAAGTTATAGGTTGTAAGTTATAGGTTTTACGTTTGGAACTGCAATTCAACTTAATACGTAAAACTTATTACCTACTACTTTTACATCCATTTATTCTCTACAATATCTCTAATGTGGTAAGTGGTAATAATGCTTGCTCCCGCTCTAGCAAAGGCGTACATCGTTTCCATCACTACTTTTTGTTCGTCTATCCAGCCTCTTTCGGCCGCAGCTTTAATCATCGAGTATTCGCCAGATACGTTATAAACCGCAATTGGCAATTTGGTATTTTGTTTCAGCCTTGCAATTACATCCAAATATGCTAAACCTGGTTTTACCATAAGCACATCTGCGCCTTCTGCTTCATCCAACAAAGCCTCTCTCACCGCTTCATCTGGGTTACGGAAATCCATTTGGTAGGCTTTTCTATCGCCTTTGCTGGGGGCGCAATCTGCGGCTTCTCTAAACGGACCATAGTAGGCCGAAGCAAACTTTGTTGCATGGCTCATTACCGCAACATTTTCGAAACCGTTACTGTCTAACTTTTCACGGATTGCCACAACACGTCCATCCATCATATCAGAGGGCGCCAACATATCTGCACCAGCTTCCGAATGTGCCAAGGCCATTTTGGCAATCAGCTCAACAGTTACATCATTCTGTACATAATCATTGTGCATAATACCGCAGTGGCCGTGGTTGGTGTAAGAGCAAACGCAAACATCAGTAACAATATATAAATCATCACCAAATTGCTTTTTTAATTCCCTCACCGAAACCGGCACTAATGAATTGCTATCATAAGCAGATTTTGCATCGGCACTTTTTTCATCGCCCACACCAAAAAGCATAATTTTATTTACACCTAAGTTTAGGCCTTTTTCTACATCTTTCAATAAAGTATCGGTAGAAAAGTGGCTGACCCCTGGCATGGCATCTATTGGATGGATTACATTTTTCCCTGGCACTACAAAATATGGGTAAATGAACATATCTTTCGATAACTTCGTTTCGGCAACCATCTCTCTTACAACGGGATTTTTTCTAAGCCTACGTGGTCTGTGCATCATAGTATCAAGATTTTAGTATCAAGTATCGAAACTTAAAATTTTATATTTTTTGTTTTTGAAAAGCACTTGCAATGCAATAATTCTATTCAGTCCCGCTATTCGTTTCATCTTTTTGTCTCCTCACTCCGTCATTTCGAACGTAGAGAGAAATCTGTTACATAGACACTATAAACTTCGAGTTCCTCCTCGTTCCTCGTCGAAATAACACCAACAAAAAGGATTTCACTGCTATCGGGTTTATTTCACAACATTTCTGCTTTCTAACACAAAATACCTATACTGCAAAAATGCAAAGACAGACGCATTATTATCTGATGCTTCTGTCATTTGTAAAGTCTTTACGTTTGGATAACAATTCACTTAAAATCCTTCGACAGGCTCAGGATGACAAACTGTAAAACCCCGCCTTTTTAGAGAGGTTTGGTAGGGCTTTATATCCCAAAAACTGCTTCTGCCAAGCCAATTTCATCAGGCGAATAAGGCAAAGCATATTTCACACCCATTTCGTCAAACTTTTTTCCCGTGGAATTACCAATGGCAATCACTTTTTGTCCGGGCTCTAATAAATTTTCTGCAAAATAAGCATCTACATTGCTTGGGCTAGTAAACACCAAAACTTCTGCTGACGTTCCATCCACATCTTCTTCTATTACAGTTTCATAGATAGGCAAATCGATAACTTTGGTAGTAGGCGTTAAAAACTTCTGCATGGTTAACAAAGAGTCTTGTGCACGAGGGAAAACTACCGTTTGGCCCTCTGCTGCTTTGGCAAAATCTTCGGCCACCTCTTCTATCTCTCCTCCTTCACCTACAAAACTGGCCAAATGTCCACACTTGCGCAACGAATCTTCCGAACCACGACCCACTACACCAAACTTCACTTTTTTAGGTAAAACCGGATTTAATTTAAAGAAATATTCCACGCCATTTCTGCTACTAAAGAAAATCCAATCTGCATTTTTCAGGAAAAAATCATCCAGTTTATTCACAATAGGAAATGTGCGGATTAAAGAACGTCCATCGATCTCTATGTTATTTTTAGCTAAAGCCTTGCGGAAGTAACTATTTTCGCCAACTTCTCTAGAAATAAACACTTTGGCAGGCAACTTTCTATCTGCTTTAAATTTATCAACAATTTGCTCGGCCAAACCTGCGGTTGAGGCAGCTCTTAAAAATAAACGATCTGGAAAATCTTCTGCAGTTTCTGCTTTAGATGTCCAAACTTCAAATTCGCCATCTTCTTTTCTACAAAAACAACCTAACGGCATGTGGCAGCCACCTTCGAAAAGATTGAGCACTTTTCTTTCTACTTCAATGGCTTCTACAACGGTTGGGTCATTTATCTTCTGAAGCTCGTTAAAAAGCTCGGTATCATTTTCCCTAATTTGGATAGCTAATGCTCCCTGAGCTGGTGCAGGTACAATCTCCGTTGGATCGATTACTTCTACGTGAAATTCACTCAAATCTAAACCTAACCTATTTACTCCAGCTTTAGCCAATACAATAGCATCGTAATCTTCGTCACGTAATTTTTGGATACGTGTAGGTACGTTGCCCCGTAAATCCTCGATATTTAGATCGGGCCTTAGCGCCAACAATTGCGCTTTGCGGCGATTAGATGACGTGCCCACCATTGCGCCTTTTTTCAAAGAAAGTTTGTGGCTTACCTCTACACAGTCTTTCAAAATCAATAATAATTCTGCTGGATCTTCCCTTTCAGGAACCGCTGCAATGATTAAGCCCGGCGGGTTGGTAGTAGGCAGGTCTTTATGCGAATGCACAGCAATATCAATTGTACCGTTAAGCAGTTCCTCTTCCAGTTCTTTAGTAAAAAAGCCCTTTCCTTCTAGCTTATCTAAACGAAGATTAAGGATTTTATCGCCCTGCGTTTTAATGATTTTAAGTTCTGCCTCGATGCCAATACTGGCTAATCTGTCTTTGGTGTAGTTAGCTTGCCAAAGGGCTAGGTCACTACCGCGGGTTCCGATAATTACTTTCTTCACTGTATATTATGATTTTGCGCTAAAATAAGAAAATTGCGCTATTGTTGGATTGTTATATTGTTGAAAGGTTGGAATGTTGTAAAGTTGGCTGGCTACTTATAACCTACAACGTAAAACTTACAACTTAGCTATTCTTAACTAGAATATCTTTAGCCATCAACATTGGCACGCTGATGTATTTTTTCTCCATGTAGTTCATTACCTGTTCCAAAACGGCTTTCGCTTCTTCATCTAGCGCATTAATTTCGTTGGCAAACACAGTATTCACCGCCTTTTCTTTAATAGCTTTGATTTTCTTTGGTACTTCACTCATGGCCAACTCTATACGTCGCTGGCGCAGCACAAGTTCAAATTCTTTGATGTTATCCTCAATGATGTGTTCTGCATGAACCAATTCGTCGTAACGTTCTTGTATATTTTTACGAGCCACTTCTTTCAACGAATCCACTTCGATGTAATGAATTGGAAAATTTTGTCTTACTTCTAGAGCTGTATCATTAGGCACTGCTAAATCTACAATTACCTTTTTGCCAGTTTCTCCGTTAAGCAAACCAGTATAAACTTCTGAAGTTAAAATAGGTTCTGTAGCACCAGTACAAGTAATGATCACATCAAATCCTTCTTTATGATTAGTCAACTCATCTAAATGAAAAGCTTTCCCATTTAGCTCTTTTGCTAAACTTTCTGCTTTCTCTATCGTTCTATTAAAGACAGAAAAATTAGAATACTTGTGTTTTTTTAGATATTGTGCAATGTTATTATTGGTTTCGCCTGCACCGATAATTAGCAAGCGGGAATTAGCGCACATATTAAGCTCACGTAGTTTTCTGTAAGCTAGCGAAACCACAGATACTGGATTTCTTGATATATTGGTATGGGTATAAACTTCTTTTGCTGTTTTCACCACACGGTTCATGATCATTCTCATGTAATCACCGGTAAAACCAGCTACTTTACAAGCTTCATAAGCTCTGCGCACCTGCGCTAAAATTTCTTTCTCACCTACAACCAAACTCTCTAAAGAACAAGAAGTACGCAATAAATGATTAAACGCTTCAACTTGTTCATAAGTAGAAACATTCGCTATAAACTTCTCCATGTATTCTTCAGGAAGCCCCATATCCAATACATGTAAAAACCTAGAAATAAATGATTTGTCTAATTGAGACGAAGAAGTAAAAATAAACTCGACCCTATTACAGGTGCCAACATAAAATATCTCTTTGATATTCAGCTCAGACTGGATATTACGCAACCTATCGTCCAACGTTTGCTCACAGATAACCAATTTTCCTAATGCCTTTAGGTCAATGTGCTTATGTGTAAATGCAATAATCTTTAAATATTCCAAAATGGTTAGCCCTATTTATTTTAGCGCAACAAAAGTAACAACGCAATTGGGCTTATCTGTCATTAAGCTGTAATTTAGGCTAATTTAGAACGGTTTTAAATTAACAAAGCGCTATTGATTGTCCCAACTCTGAAGGTTATAAAATCAAAAAATGCTTTTATTTTGTTGTAAATTAGTTTTACCCATTAATTGAATAGCTAGAAAAATGACGATACATAACGAAAAGTTTTCACTAATAGGCGCTTACGGCATGCCTATATATGGAGATTTAACTTACGACGAGAACAATACAAATACTCCAGTAATTATCTTTGTACACGGCTTTAAAGGGTTTAAAGATTGGGGTGCCCATCATTTAACAGCCAGGTATTTTGCGCAAAACGGCTATCGCTACTTAAAATTTAATTTATCGCATAGCGGAGTAAATGCCGAAAAACCAAATGAGGTGAGTGATTTAGAAAGTTTTGCATCGAACACGTTTAGCAAAGAATTATTAGACATCGATATTGTAATTAATCATGCGGTTAAATTTCTTGGCGTATCTGAAGTTTATCTGATTGGCCATAGTCGTGGAGGTGGATTAAGCATTTTACAAGCTGCAACCAATCCGTATGTAAAAGGCCTAGTTACTTGGAGCTCTATCGCTGATTTTAGTAGTTTATGGAAAAAAGAACAAGAAAAGGATTGGAAGAAAGATGGAAAAATTGAGGTAATTAATGTCCGAACCAAAGAAAAAATGCCGCTAAATGTTTCTTTATTGGACGATTTTGAGGAGAATAGAGAAAAGCTAGACATTCTATCGGCTGCTAAAAAAGTAAATGTTCCTTGGTTAATTGTACAGGGCGATGATGATGTAAATGTTCCTTTTGAAACTGCAGAAAAATTAGCCAATGCCAATTTGTCCAGTAGGTTAGTAAAAATTGAAGGCGCCAATCATGTGTATGGGGCTGTACATCCTTATCCAGGAGAGACGTTGCCGCCGCAACTTTTTGAGGTTTGTGAAAAGAGTTTGAGGTTTTTGGATAGTATTTAACAATCGGTAGCTATGCAATTCCTACAAAAACAAATACAATTACGCTCCCGCAGCCGTGGTTTTCATCTCATAACCGATGAAATACTGCAAGCCGTACCTGAAATACGAGCTTTAAAAGCTGGAATGTTACAAGTGTTCATTCAACATACATCTGCTTCGCTAACCATTAACGAAAACGCCGACCCTACGGTTAGGCTTGATTTTGAAACTTGGATGAACAAAGCCGTGCCTGAGGGCGATCCCGATTACGAGCACGACTACGAAGGCGATGACGATATGCCTGCACACATTAAATCCTCATTAATGGGCGCCTCGGTACAAATTCCGATTACCAATGGCACGTTAAACTTGGGAACTTGGCAGGGTATTTACCTGTGCGAACACCGTAATTATGGTGGCAGCAGAAATGTAGTGGTTAGCGCTTGGGGAATATAAGTAATAGGTTTTAAGTTCTAAGTTTTTCTGCAAAACGCTAATCAACCTAAAACGTAGAACTTAAAACCTATAACTCTTTTTCAACCCAATTCCCATCTTCGTTGATAATTCCGATGAGTTCATCTATAGCATTGGCCGTTTTTACATTTTTCTTTACTACTTCTTGCCCGCGGTAAAGTGTAATTTTATCTGGGCCAGCACCAACGTAACCATAATCGGCATCTGCCATTTCGCCTGGACCGTTTACAATACAGCCCATAATACCAATTTTTATTCCTTTTAAATGCGATGTCCTCGCTCTAATAGCTTGGGTGGTCTCCTGTAAATCAAACAAGGTTCTTCCGCAGCTTGGGCAAGAAATATATTCTGTTTTTGAGATACGGGTACGGGTGGCTTGTAAAATCCCAAAAGATGTGGAGTTAATTACAGCTAAGGGAATGCCTTTTGCTTTGATAAAAACACCATCGCCAAAACCATCAATTAATAACCCACCCAAATCTGTAGAACTGTACAACTGGAAATCTTCTAAGCCTATTTCTTCAAAATCACGCTCTACAATTACAGGTATTTTTATATTAGCGGCTAACAATTTTGTAAATGCTAGGCGGATGGTTTGCATGGCATTTTCGGCCTTGGTTGCTAACACAAGGACGGCTTTATCTAAACCCAAAAGTTGTTCAACGTCCACATCTTCTGCCAACACCTTAACGAAATTCAACTGATTGTCTTTTACATCGGCACTGATAAAATCAGCTATGCTAAACAAAGGGTGGCAGTTCTGCTTATTTGCTAAACTTAGCCAAGTTGGATAACTATAGAGTTGTTTTAATCCGCCAGGAAAAGAGAACGAAGGCAACTGATCTCCCAAATAAACCAGATCACAAGCTTGATCGGTTAGGTTATATTTATCAAGCAAGGCGGAATAATTAAAACCAACCGAGTTTAAAATGGCGGGGGCTTTTAAATTTTCTTTTTCGAGGTTGATGATTACTCGGGGTACTTGATGCCCTCCTAAGTTTTCGATTTCTGTAGTAGTTCTTCTATGATATTGGAAGGGCGAATAGTCCGATGTCCGATGTCCGATGTCTGAAGATAAAGTATTGTCGAACCGATCCTTTCCATCTGCAACATTACTGGCAAAAGCATTATTCAAAGATTTAGCTTCGCTGAGCACTTCGTGATTCTCCACATTGTTCGATATGACGGTTAATGCCTCATCACTTCGGACTTCGGACTTCGGACTTTCGGACTTTCGCTCAAAACGATTAGCTAAAGCCCTCGCCACTGGCGCTTCAAACTCTGGATCTTCGGTTAAGGAAACCCTAATGGTATCGCCCAGACCGTCGGCAAGTAAGGTACCAATACCTACGGCAGACTTGATCCGTCCATCTTCACCATCACCGGCCTCGGTAACGCCCAAGTGTAAAGGATAGTTCATTCCCTCTTTTACCATAGTTTGCACCAACAATCTATAGGCTTGAACCATCACTTGCGTGTTACTGGCTTTCATAGAAATTACCAGATTATAATAGTTCAAATCTTCGCACATGCGGATAAACTCCATTGCCGATTCTACCATACCCAGCGGCGTATCTCCGTATCGGCTCATAATTCTGTCTGATAAGGAGCCGTGGTTAGTACCAATACGCATGGCCGTTCCATATTCTTTACAAATTTTTACCAATGGCGAAAATTTATCGTAGATGCGATTGAGCTCTGCTTGATAGGCGGCATCGGTATAATCTATATTTTCGAATTTCTTTTTATCAGCATAATTGCCCGGATTAACCCGTACTTTTTCTACAATTCGGGCTGCAACTTCCGCAGCATTTGGCGTAAAGTGGATATCGGCAACCAAAGGCACATTGTATCCACGTAAACGCAATTCTTTTTTAATGTCTGCTAAATTTTCGGCTTCTTTAATACTTGGCGCTGTGATACGAACATATTCGCAACCACTCTCTACCATTCTAATGGTTTGTTCTACCGTGCCAATAATGTCCATGGTATCGGTGGTGGTCATAGATTGTATGCGAATAGGATGATGTGCACCCATGGGTGTATCTCCAATGTTTACTTCTCGTGTTACAAACCTAGAATATTGGGTTAAGCTATTGCAGTAACCTCCGTCTAACAAAATCGCTTCTTTTTGCATGATATACAAAGGTAAGTCAAAAGTTTGAAATTAGGGATTAGTAATCAGGGGGCAGGTATTAGGAAAATGACTTTAAAAATGAATTTGACATCAAGAGAAGTCGAAAGTAAAAGTTCTAGAACAAACTGACTACTAACCACTGATACCTGTTACCTTATTAAAGCAACCTATCTTTAATTACCAAAGTAGAAGCAATCACATCATGTAAACATTGGTTCTTTCTATTAAGGAAGAGATAAAGGTATCCAAAACCTAATGTTGAATTTGATACAATCTTGGATAAATTTCTAACTATTGACGATACAAGTTTAAGCCTCGTGCCGTAATCGTCAGTTACTTTAATATCCATTAGTTTTTTACCTATAGTACCTTGCGTTTTAGAACAATCGCCGATAACGTTATAGATGAACTTTGTTAAGGGTACAAGGCTAAACCCTGCAACTACTAGCACTATACGTATCTGTTTATCCTCTACAAAGAAAACCGCAACAGCAATGATCACAGCATATACAACAGTTATTAAAAAGTAGTCTATTGCCCACGCCATTAAGCGCTGATCGAAACTGGCAAAATACTGAGGGGTGTGCTTAGGCTGCAAAAACCCAAAAAGTTGGCGAAGTTCTTCTAACTCATGAGCTTCCTTGTAGTCGTCCATACCGGGTTTCCTCACAAAAGTATCTGGAAAAATATCCAGCTTTTTCAGTTCTTCTAAAGAATAAGGGCCTTGCGGTTTACCTTTTACAACAATGGTATACAATGTATGATAAGTTAAAAGTCAAAATTAAAAATTTAAAACATCAATAAGATGTTATCAAGCGATTTCTTTTGATTCAAAAAGCCCTAACAGCACAGACTATTAGGGCTTTTAACTATTTATCCCGATTTTAGGAATTTCGCTTTGCTCAACTTTCTATTTAATAAGTGTCTACTTCGAAATTGCTTAAACCACCATCTAATTTAATAAATACTTTATTTTTAGACGTATGATAATTTGGCGTTTCGTAATAGCCATCGTCTTTTTTCACAAAACCTTTGAAATCTTTAGATGCCAAGCCTGTGTGTGTTTTAATTCTACAACCAGAACCCTGAGGCACTTTAATTTCTACATTAGCAACACCGGTTTTCACATTTACATCTGCAATTGGAAGCAAATCTCCGATCTTTATTTTTAGATCTGCGGCACCGCCATCAAAATTCAAGGTTCTGATTTTAAACTGAGTTAAATCAAAATCCAGTTCGCCAGCTCCCATGCTTAAGTTCATAGTCCATTGCGGCGCTGTATTGATACGAACATCAACTTCGTTGCCTCCCGAATTAAATGTCCAATTGTTTTTGTTCCCTTTGTAACGCCTATCATTCATCCTAAAGGTTAACGTATTGGTAGTATCTGTAGTAGTTTTGGTAAGCGAGAAATTTCCTTTCTTTTTGTTTACGCTTGCTTCAAACAAACTATCGGTAGTTTCTTTTAATTTAAAGGAAGTACCGCCTCCTGATAAATTAAGAATGGTCTTCTTTGCGGTATCGGCAGTGTTAAGCGATTCCGAAAATTTCACACCTTCAAATTTACCGTTTCCATTATGTTCATCTTCCCAGTTGATATCTGCATCTATGTTTTTATTTTTCCAGAAACCAAACCAATTGCTGTGTTGAGGTTTTTCTTGTCCTTTAACAAACAAAAATGCCAGTGTAATGATTAAAATTGCTAAAGAAACAATGCTTCCAGTTTGCGAACCATTTCTATTTAAAAGTAGGTTTACACCACCAATAATTAAGAATATTGGCCAAAAACCCCACACGTTTCTCCAGTAAAACTCAATTACATTTAAGTTCTCTAGCAAGAGTACACCGCCTACAAAAAGCAGTAGTACACCCCATATTATTCTTTCGTATTTCATTTCAGGTTATTTTTTAATCCCGATAGCTATCGGGAGGTTAATTGTTTAATTGTTGGTTAACTGCTAGAAGTTAATATTTGTTCTCGTTAGAAACATCATCAACAGATGGAGGAGTTTCTTGGCTTGGCACTGCTTCATCTACTTTGTTCCCGTTTTTACGTTGTGCCTCTTCTGTATTTTTTTTAAAAGTTTCCCACTCGTTTTTACGTTGGTTTTTAAAAATTAAGCTTACACCTAAAGCAACAATTGCCAATGGCCATAATTTATAGATCTTAAAGATATTGAACCAGTACGGCACCACATCTAATTGTCGCAATAAAAAATAAACGCCGAGCACCAATAAAATCAAGCCCACTACAGTTTTACCTGTATCGTTGGTTTTTACCGGCTTTGGCTCAAACTTAGAAAAACTATCTGCATTTGGTGTGTTCCACTTGGTTTGCTCGGTTTGCTGAGCCGGATTGCCAAAAGCCTCGGGCGAATTAAACACCGAACCTCCCATCGGATTTTGTTGGTAATAGTCTTTAAACTTCTGGTATTTCACCGCCGGGTCATTGTTCACCGGCGCTACAATCCATAAAACAATATAAGCCAATATGCCACTACCTGCTAAAAATATAGTAGTTAATACAAACAATAATCTAACAATAGTCACATCTATTTGCATATAATCGGCTAAGCCCGAAGCTACCCCAGCTACTGCTTTGTCATGTTCGTTTCTATAGAGTTTCTTTTCCATTTGTGTTTGTCCTTTCTTAAAAATTTGAAGGGGTAATTGTCAGTTCGTCTACATTTGCACCATCACTTAGATTTAATACTGTGATTAGCGCTGCTGCAACATCTTCTGGTTGTACAAATTTTGCTTTATCTAGGGTTGTTCCTCCCCAAGAAGCAGTATAAGTAGCACCCGGAATAATTGCAGTAACTTTTACTTTGTATGCTGCCAATTCCCTTCGCAATACATGATTAAGACTAAGCATCGCTGCTTTTGTTACACTATAACTTCCAGCATTTTCTACAGGCATTTTACTAGCTACAGAGCAGATATTAAAAATATGCCCAAAACCTTGTTCACGCATCATTTTACCAACGTATTTGGCGATATAATACGTGGCATTTACATTGGTTTGCTGTTGCATTTCAAAAACATCATCCTCCTCTTCAAGCAAACTTCCTGGATAGAAAACGCCCACATTATTGACCAAAACATCTATCTTTTCAGCAAATTCAATTGCTTTATCAATAAATGCAATTACCTCTTCCTTCTTGCTGCAATCGGCCTTAATGGCCAATACATTTACACCATAGCTTCTAATTTCTGTCTCGAAACCTCGCAATTCTTCACTGTTTCTTGCACAACCAATAATGTCATATCCTTTTTTTGCTAATGCTATCGCTATCGCTTTGCCTATTCCTTTGGTTACTCCTGTGATAATCGCTTTCATATCCGTATAATTTGTTTTGCAAAAAAGGTAATAATATTTCAATCCGTAATATTTTTTCAATAAATAGAACCTGCCAGAACATTTTTGTTGTTTCTTTGTATAATATTGAGTTAAATAAACAAATCGTTAACTAAATGAACTTTACCAATTTTGGCCGATATATCTTGTTGCTTAAAGCAGCTTTTAAAAGGCCTGAAAAAATGAAAATATACATGAAGGCCATTTTTCAACAAATGGATTTCATTGGGGTAGGCTCTCTCGGACTAATAAGTATAATTTCTACATTTATTGGAGCAGTAATGACCTTGCAGATTGCTTTCCAATTAGTTAGCGACTTCATACCTAAAACTATTATCGGATCTGTTAACCGCGATTCGTCTATTTTAGAGCTTAGCCCAACCATTAGTGCTATTGTACTGGCCGGAAAAATTGGCTCTGCCATTTCTTCTGAGATTGGCACCATGAGGGTAACAGAACAGATTGACGCCTTAGAAATTATGGGAATCAATGCCCCAGGATATTTGATTTTACCGAAAATTATTGCTGGCATTACCATGGTGCCGGTATTGGTTATCATTTCTATGGTGTTAAGCATTACTGGCGGATACTTAGGTGGTACTTTATCTGGCGCAGTATCTCCAGCAGAATATATACAAGGGATTACAACAGACTTTAACCCATTTACCATTTCGGTTGCTTTAGTTAAAGCATTTGTTTTTGGTTTCATCATTACATCGGTACCTGCTTACGAAGGTTTTTACGTTAAAGGCGGTGCTTTAGAAGTGGCCCAAGCCAGTACACGTGCAGTAGTGGTAAGTTGTATCAGCATCTTGGCCTGCGATTACATTGTAACCCAATTAATGTTATGATCGAGATTAAAGATATACATAAATCATTCGGCGACAACGAGGTTTTAAAAGGGATTTCTGGAAAGTTTAAGCCCGGAATTACCAATCTAATTATTGGCGGGTCGGGTTCTGGAAAAACAACGCTCCTAAAATGCATGATTGGCCTGCACCATCCGGAGCAGGGCAATGTAACCTATGATGATAGAGATTTTACGCAGCTAAATACCGAAGAACGTATTGAGATTAGGAAAGAAATTGGCATGCTTTTTCAAGGTTCTGCCCTATTCGATTCGATGACTGTAGAAGAAAACATCATGTTTCCTTTGAATATGTTTACAGACCAGTCTAGAAGTGAAAAATTAGACCGCGTTAATTTCTGTTTAGAAAGAGTAAACTTGGAGGGCAAGAATAAATTATTTCCGGCAGAACTATCTGGAGGAATGAAGAAACGTGTGGGTATTGCCCGTGCTATTGCCATGAACCCAAAATACCTTTTCTGCGATGAGCCTAACTCGGGTTTAGATCCAAAGACTTCTATCGTTATTGATGAATTGATCAAAGAGATTACGGAAGAATATAACACCACTACAGTGGTGGTTACCCACGATATGAACTCGGTAATGGGTATCGGCGACTACATCATGTTCTTGCACGAAGGAAAAAAATTCTGGGAAGGTTCTAATAAGGAAATTGCTAAAACCGATATCCAGGAGTTGAATGATTTCGTTTTTGCGAGCCGTTTCATGAAGGCTGCAAAAGACAAATTTTAATTTTCCTATCTTTGCGGTCTGTCGTCATTTCGCACTAAGTGAGAATTGAAGAAAATGAGGTTAAATCTTAATCCTATTTTACACAATTTAGGAAACGACAGGTAGCGAAATCGCCATTTTACACCTCTGTTTAAAGATTAACCATACATGATACAACTGCTTACCCCAACCCACTGGAAAGATTACGAATTAATTGACTGCGGCGATTTTGAAAAATTAGAGCGCTTTGGCAATTTGGTTTTATCTAGACCAGAACCCCAAGCAGTTTGGAAAAAGGTAATGTCGCCAGAGGAATGGAAAAAGAAAGCCCATATCACTTTCAGAGGTCGCTCGGCTACTAGTGGCGAATGGGTACGACACAACAAAAGTGTTCCAGATCGTTGGAATGTAAACTACCAAAATGATGAAGTAAGCATTAACCTACGTTTAGGATTAACTTCGTTTAAGCATGTAGGTGTTTTTCCAGAGCAAGCGGTAAACTGGGATTACATTTCTTCTTCTATCAAAAGTTTTAAAACGCCAAGCCCTAAGGTGTTGAACCTTTTTGCCTATACTGGTGCAGCTTCGTTAATTGCTAAAGCAGCAGGTGCTGATACCACCCACGTTGATTCGATTAAGCAAGTAGTAAACTGGGCTAACGAAAACCAAGAGCTTTCTAAATTGAAAGATGTACGTTGGGTTGTAGAAGACGCTTTGAAGTTTGTAAAAAGAGAACTGAAAAGAGGCAAAAAATACAATGGTATTATCTTAGATCCACCGGCTTATGGCCACGGACCTAACGGCGAGAAATGGAAACTGGAAGACCATATCCAAGAAATGATGCAGGATGTGGTGCAGTTGTTAGACCCACAAGAGCACTTTCTAATTTTAAACACCTACTCCTTAGGTTTCTCTTCTGTAATTGTAGAAAACTTGATTAAGACTTCGTTCCCTCAGGTTAAGAATTTAGAAACTGGTGAGCTGTTCTTACAAGCTACTTCTGGCATCAAATTGCCGTTGGGTGTTTTCGGTAAGTTTAGAACCACGTCTTAATACTTAATAGGAACAATATATACTTAAAATAAATTTCATTAAATTTGTTTGTATGGAAAGCCTATTAATACATCCCGAAAACAGCGAACAGTTGCAGGCTATTAAAGCAGTGCTGAAGGCTTTGAAAATACAGTTCGAAACTAGCAAAGACGCCTCACTCCCTCAAGAAATAAAGGAAATGGCAGCAAAAAGCATCCGTTCTTATGAAGATAAGGGAGAAGCTATGTCGTTAAATGAGTTTTCGGAACGGTATTTTATCAAAAAATGAGTTTCGCCCTAAAATTTGGAAGTCAGGCCGGAATTACCTACCAAGCAATTACTGCGCAACTGTACGAAAGATGGAGTGAAAAAGTAGTATTAAGTTTTGAAGGAAAAGTAAAGAAATATCTTAAGATACTTATTAAAAGCCCTTACCTATACCAAATAATTGATGATGAATTGCAACTGAGAAAATGCGTAGTTCACAAAAATTGTTCTATTCTTTATAAGATTTATGAGCATGACGTTCTTATAGTTTGCTTCTGGGATAACAGACAAGATGCTATTTAAATGTATCCATCAAAGTAAAACGAATTAATAAAGTGAGTTCTGGAAATATTTATCTGTTTATCAAATAAATATAGTTTTGTAAAACACAGCGTTAAAAAGCACCTCAAGCTGATGCTGACCTATATCGAAGCGGAAAGCTACGAGTAAATAAATTCAGCATGAAGGAGCGCTCTGTGTGCCGTTACCCTAGTTTGAGGGTCAGTTAGGCAGGATTGAGAACCAAAATTCACGTTGATTAAGTTATTTACGATTCCCTCATACTGCGGAAAGAGGTTAACCGTTCAAAAGAGAAGCCCCCAAATCCATGGAGGCCTTCCCTAAACAAAACAAACTATTAATAATTGAGATACACTAACTAACCAACTATCCTTTTTTAACTAGTTTATATTCTAAAACAGGCTTTCCACGAGTTCCCGCATCGTTTGCATGGAAACTATTAAATTTCAATTTGTAAACATTTCCAGCACCATCCTTTATAACATAGAACACTTCCGAATTTACGCCAGCTGATGTCGCTGGGCTCGTTATTCTCCACTTAGACCCTATTACATCTCTATTAGATAAAAAATTAGTGCTAGCTACATCAGCTTCGGCGTACGCAACATAAGACTTCGTACTTGTAGAAATTTGTGCAGCAGTAACACCACCTATATTATTTGTAAATACTAAATCTGAAAAACTATAAACGAACTCGGAGCCCGGTGCACCACTATAATACAACGACCAAGTCCATACCATATCCCATTCTGCCTTTGCAGGTTCTACATTAACTGTTTTCCCTCCTGATAAAGAAACAAATGAGAAATTAAGTTTAGTATCTTTCGCTACGTCTAAAGTTTTAAAAGTTGTTTCTTTAAGTTTTGCATATTGTAAAGTATATCCGGCACCTTTACGCAAAATCTTAATTTTATATACATTATCTACATTAAACGGACTGCTATGGCTTCCGCCAGCTGGATTAAACAAATAAACTGCATTTTCTCCATCTGTTGCAGATATTGCGGCAATTGCAGTTTTATTTAAAATATTCGTTTCCCGGGGATCATCTAGCTTTCCATACTCGGCTGTACCGCCCAAAGTAATCACCAAATTCGCTTGCGTTAAATCAGTCTCGGTAACAGCATTCAAATCAGTTTTTGACAACTTTGCAACTGACGCTCCATTTGTGGCATTCAAGATTACTTTAAATTCAGCACCAGAGTAAAACCCCAGATCCCATGAGCTTCTAAGCACTGGAGTTTGTTTATCGGCACTAAAATCTACATAAACACTATTTGCCGCTGATGTTCCATCTTCGGTACCAGCTATACCATTTAAAGTCATTGTACTTCCATCAGAAGGTGGCACTACAATAATAGGATCGGCTTCATCTTTTGAGCAGGCTGCAAATACTGATGCCATTAAAACCACGGCATACATTGAGTTAAGTTTATTCATCTTCTTCTTTAATTTATTTTTTAGTTGTAGTAATAATTTGCTCATTCATTAAGATTTGTTCCAGTTGAAGGTTAGTCCCAACACGAAAGAACGGCCATAGCTATAGGCCACAGAACCACCTCCATCACCGTGTGGACCACTAGATCCAGTTTCTGTATTGCTTAATTGGGTTACATCGAACAGGTTTTTTACACCTGCATTAATGGTAAAATGCTTGTAGATATTTTTATTGAACATGATATCTGTCCAACTGAAGGCACCTATTCTAGTTTCCTTCACGGCATTGGGTACCGTATTGTCTGATGTATAGCCAGGTCTCTGACCAGTGTATTTAATAAATGCGCTTACAGATGCATCTATTTTTGGCAGGTTATAAATCAGGTTACTGAAAATTTCTGGTGTCCAAGAAAACTGCGGAACGGCAATACTAAAATCTCCCTCAGAGAAAGAGTTGTACCTACCAATGTAAGACAGTCCCAAATCTGCCTTTAAAGCTTTGTAAGCAAACGTATTAGTTAGCGATACACCTGCGGTTTTAAATTTCCCTATGTTAAAAAGGCTTGTAATGGTATTATCGTTAGGATCTTGTGAAAAACCAATCCTATCCTTAAAAATATTGTAGAAACCAGAAATATTTGCAGCGTAACGAATTTCATTTTGATTAATTGGTGACCATACAAAAGAACCGTTAAAACTGTTGGAGTGCTCAGCTTTCAGATTTGGATTTCCATAGATGGTATGACTGGCATCTACAAAATCATAATACAATTCTCTTAAAGCTGGCGCCCTAAAACCGCGGGCATAGGCTAGCCTAAAATCAAGGTTATCCGTTAAAATAAACTTGGTATTTAAGGAAGGAATTACCGGCGGAGCATCATAAATAGAGTTTTTAATAAACCTTGCTCCCGGTCTTAAGCTTATTTTCGAGCCTAATTTTATTTCAGATGATAAAAACAAAGCATAATCTTCAATTACTGGGTTACCTTTGATCCTATTAGCGCTTGCCTCGTCCCTATTATATTCAAATCCTCCTTGAAACGAGATTATATCAGATGTCTTGTAGTAAGCAACGCCCCTAAAAATAACCGTATTAAATTTGGCCACATCCTGCTCCCCCTGTCCGGTACTTAATACTTTAGTTCCCGTAGCAAAGTTTTGCTCAATGGTATTTGTTTTTCTTTGTAGATCTGTGTAGCCAAAAACACCATTTATTCTAAACTTATCAGATATTTTAACATCCGATTGTAGCTGATGAGTATATCTGTTTGTAATATAGGTAGGAAATTTAGCTACATAAATATTTGGGTTCATACCGGTTTGACTGGCAATCTTTTCATCCACCAAATCCAACCTATACCACAGATTAAAGTTTGCGTTTTCATATCCTACTTTAGCATTTCCTAGATATTGATCCTTTGCCCTCCACCAAGTAATTAAGGGCATTTCTTGAATGGTAGTAGTTTTAGACGGCACATTCCAGCCACCAAACTCATTCCTACTGAAACCAGCCAGGGCATGCCAACCCTTGTTTCGCCAATTAAGTGATATATTTTTATTGTGGATACCATCGCCAGCAAAAGCACCATATTCTTTCCCAACTGTTTCTTCTTGCACTCTAGCCGAAACGCCAAACTTTGAATGTCCGGCACCTTTGGTAATGATGTTAATTACGCCCGCTAAAGCATCAGTACCATAGGTTACAGAAACTGGCCCTTCAACTACTTCTATCCTATCAATGGTATTGATATCGATCTGGTTTAAGCTTTCTCTCGAATCTGAACGATCTACCACAGGCACACCATCCAACAAGATTTTGATGTTCCTTCCGCCCATACCCATCAGTTCAAAATCACTAATACCCAAAACCAAATCGTTGCTAAACCTAAAACCAAACTCGGTATTTAAGATTTGTTGGATATTGGTAGCACCTCTCAATTTTATTTTTTCTGAGTTGATACTACGCACATTGTAAACCGAGTTTTTTACAGATTGCGCTTCGAATTGACCTGTAACGACTACCTCATTTAACTCATAAGATTTCTCTTTAATAGTAATGGTCTCAAGTTCTTTGTCAGTATTGGCCTTGATGGCAACTTCTTGTTCTTGGCTAGATACGCCAGACTTGATCAACAATACCGAAGTACCAACTGGTGCAGCAATGCTAAAAGCACCTTCTCGGTTGGTATAAGCAACATTTTTTGTGTTTTTGATGGATAATTTTAATCCCCATGCTGGCTGCCCATCTACAGTAAGAATTTTACCATAAAGTTTAACGGTGCCTGTTTGAGCTACCGCGATAGCTATACTTAGAACGAATATTAGGGTTATTAGTAATTGTTTCTTCACCTTATTTAGAATGATTTCAAATAATGAAGCAATATTAAGTATTTATTTAGACTAATTACAAATAATATTGGAAATAATTTTATCTTTTAGTTTTAAATACCTGAGAACTTTTATCTTAGGAATAACTTTGTTTTAAGTATTGTTGATAAGTATCCTTAAAACTTATTTTAAATGATGTACTTTTGGAATATTGGAAAACTAATTTTATTGTATGACATTCACTAAGATCGCAAGTATGATCTTGGTAGCTGGAGCTACCATCTGCACATTTACCCATTGTACTTCTGACGCCAAGGATAAAAATGAAAAAAAGGGCGCAAAGACCACCGATTCTACAGCTGTAGAAGAAGAAGTTAATTTACGTACGCCGGTAGATACGGCTAAATATAACGAATTAGTTAAAGCTAATGCCAATGGCGATACCACAGGCAAATGGCCCGTAAAAAACCAGCCTATTCCTTTAGATGGAGCAATACTGCCTTTTAAGCGCATTGTTTGCTATTACGGCAATCTTTATTCCAAAAAGATGGGAGCTTTAGGGGAATACGAGCCTAAAACCATGTTGAGTATGCTGGATAAAGAGGTTGCTAAATGGAACAAAGCCGACCCTTCTACCCCAGTACAACCTGCGCTACATTACATTGCAGTAGTTGCTGCTGGCGATCCAGGCAAAGATGGCAAATATCGCAACCGTATGCCATTTAAACACATCGACTCGGTTTTAAACATTGCTAAGATGCGTAAAAACATGATTGTGTTTTTAGATATACAAGTAGCTTTAAGTACCATCCAAGCAGAACTACCTTTGCTAGAGAAATATTTGATGATGCCTAACGTGCATTTGGGAATTGATCCTGAGTTTTCTATGAAAGGTGGTGTATTGCCTGGAAGAAAAATTGGAACTTATGATGCCAGCGAAATCAATTATGTTTCTGGTTATTTAGCTGACTTGGTAAAGAAACACAACTTGCCTCCAAAAGTATTTGTGGTACACCGTTTCACTAAAAAGATGGTTACAAATTCTCAAAATATTAAACTGCGTCCAGAGGTACAAATAGTAATGCACATGGATGGATGGGGCGAGCCAGATTTGAAATTAGGCACTTATCGTCACTTTATTTATGGCGAGCCTGTACAGTTTACTGGCTTCAAATTATTTTATAAAAACGATTTGAAAAAAGCACCAAACAGATTGATGACACCTGAAGAATTGATTAAATTAAAACCTAGACCAGTTTACATACAATATCAATAGATAGCGTTGTCTTATCTAAAAAAGGTGTTGAATTAATTTTCAGCACCTTTTTCATAAGACCTCTCGTCATTCCCGCGTAGGCGGGAATCTTAAAGCTATATACATCAAAGCTAGTTAAATCTTGGCTTTACGATTGCCAGTCGAGCTAGCAATGAAGTTTAATAAAACGCTTAAAATGTCAACAAAGCATGTTGGCTAGCGGTATGTAAATCTCGCCAAACCCTATTCAACTCTGTTTCTCGTTTTGCAGCTTCTAAACCCGCATACGGATATAAAGTGTCTACTACCCTTCTAGATTGATGCGCCAATTCTCTACTCAACCTACTTACATCTTTCAGGATATTTTCGTCAATAATCTTATAATTGATTAATTGATCCCAAGATATATCAAAAGCTTCGTAAAAATGCTCACGAATGGTGGTCAATGTATGTTTGCATTTAGCTAGTTCGTCCTCAAAAAAAGCAACTTGCTCTGGCGTGTATCTTTTAAATCCCGAACGGCTAAAGAAACTATCGTTAACTAAGTCTAAAAATCTACGAGCCATACCCAAACTGTTAACCGCCAAAGTAGTTTCTGCCAATTGTAAAAAAGGATAATCAAAACCTTCATCTGCTACTTTGGGCTCATTAATTTTAAAAGAACGATTAGCAGGAACTTCAACATTATTTACATCAAAAGCATGGCTGCCTGTAGCTACCAAACCAAAATAAGACCAGCCAGATTGTATTGCTACTTCATCTCTTTTTAAGATAAAAGATTTGATAACCTGATTTCCGCTTTCATCCAGAATAGGTTCTCCACTTTCATCTTGCAACACGCAATTTGCGGTAAAAATAGTAGCATGTAAAGCACCGCTGGCATATTTCCAATGTCCGTTTATACGGTAACCATTTACTATTTTTTGAGCCGTACCGCCAACAGCACCACTGCCAGCGAAACACACTTTACGATCAGCAAAAATATCTTTGGCCAGTTCGTCGTCTAAAAATCCGGCAAACCATCCCGCACCGCTGCAAAGGGTAACCGTCCAAGCGGTGCTGCCATCTACATAGGCCAAATCTTCCTCAATGCGCAAAATTTCTGGTAATTTCTTTCCTGGTCCGCCGTAAGCAACGGGTACATAAAGTTTAAACCATTCTTCCTGATAAGCAATTTCTAAAACATCTGGATGTAATTCTCCCAAGGCTTCAGATTGTGGTGCTAATTTTAGTATGGCTTCTTGCCAGGTTGGTGTAAGTTGTTCCATATTCGCTTAGATATGAGTATTGAGATGTGAGTAACACGATTTGTGCAATACGCACTATACTTTTTACTTTTTACTTTTTACTTTTTACTTTTTACTTAATAATTGTTTCTTATAGATTTTTTTCCAATCGAAATACCCGAAAATAGCTACGATAAATAAAAACAGCGTGAGCAAAGCAAACATCACAAAGTTTTTATGCCACATGAGTGGGATCGCAACAATATTTGAAACGTTTAGAAAGATCCAGTTTTCTATTTTACGACGGGCTAAAAGCCACATCCCGGCCCAAGCCACAGACGAGACAAAAGCATCTAAAATAGGTACATCAGAATCTGTAAAGTTGATTAAAGCAAAGTATAAGATAAAGTATCCGCCAATGGCGATGGCAAAGGCAATTTGCAGCTCTTGTTTGGTAGTCCAACTTACAGGAAGAGCTTCTTGCTTATTCGCTTTCCGTTTAGACCAAATTACCCAGCCATAAATGCTCATGACCAAGTAGTACATACTCAATAAGCTTTCGGCATATAATTTAGCGTTGAGCTTTAAATAAAGCGATAACAATATGGCTATGATACCCATTGGGTACAAACCAATATGGTTGCGTTTGGCCAATAAAACCTCGGTAACGCCAAAACCAACGGCCAACCATTCTAAAATAGATGTTGCCCTAACCTGCTCCACAAACAAGCGAAGATATTCCTGAATTTCCATTCTCAATATTTTGCCAAATGGCGATTAATAGTTTAGCGGATAGCTTTGGGCGTTGAGCCTTAGCGTGCCGTAAATTCAAAATAAAATAATTGAAAACTGCTTTCAGGGCGAAACAGTAATTGGCTTAAACCTCTTTTATTAAATCCCTACGTCGGTATTATCCGCATCAGGTGCTTTTGAAAGGTATAAGGTTTTAGGTGTAAGGCATTAGGAAAACCCTACACCTTTAGCCTTTAAGCTTATGCCTCCAAAATGGGTATAATCTCAGCCTGCTAAATATTGGGTATTTAACAAGCACCCCTTTGAGTTAGGCAAATATAGTATTTAATTTTTAGCTAGGACAACAATACATTAGGATAAACATTACATTTGCTTAAGTCAATCCGATTAGAGTCATGAAATTTACGCTATCATTATTATTTTATTTGCTAGGTTTTAGCTTATGTTTCTCACAAGAACGCAACGTAACAATTAGGGAAGCATTATCTAGGAGTGCTCTGCAAAATAGACCGCTACTACTTCTTGTAGATACAAAAGTGACAGATTTATTGGCAAAAATGAATACCTTAGATAACAGCGATGGTAATATATTTTTTAAAAAAATAAATGACCTTTTTACTTTATATGAAGGTAATAGTAACGATCCATACATAAAAAAAATTTTAAAAACTTATTATATTAATGCGCCGAGACTGATATTTATGCATCCAGACGAGGAAGTATTTTATGTTGATTGCGGATGTCATCAGACAAAAGAAGCATTTGAAAGCGCTTTGAATAAAGCAATTGCCTTTTCCAACAAAAAAGTTGAAATGTCACTCAAAAACCAGTACAGTAAAAATTATAGCAAAGAAAAATTAGAAAAACTCATCAACTTAAGAATAGCCGCTGGCTTAATTGATAATTCATCTTTAATAGAACTTTACCCGAACTATATCAAAAATGTTGATAGTTTAGATTACAACACGGTCAAGTTTATTTTACGAGCCGGCCCAGTAATTATGGGGAAAGCGCATCAATTAATAAAAGATCTTCCCTTAATTAACGAAGTTTATAAAAAAGAAGGAAGTTCGTTTGGGGCTTTCGTAAATATCGCCATTATAGAAAACACATTGAACAAAGGTATAAATACAATTTGTCTGCCAGATGCGGTAAATGCTGCAAGATATTATAAGAGCATACATCGTAACGATCCTGTCAATGGGCAAAAATATCATGATTTACAATTGATAACCTACTATTTGAAGACGGGCGACACCGCCAATTATTTTTCAAATGCATCTATCTATTATGACAAGCACTTTATGTATGCTAAATTAACGGATAGTATAAGATTTCTTGAAGCCAAAAGATTAAAAACAAAGCATCAGAAAATTGAAAAGGTAAACAGCATCGCTAGTCCATATTTAAATAGAGACTATGCTGATATTATTCATTCGGTAACCGCTAATTATTATTCAAACGAATTAAATGATGCCGCCAGAAATTTTGTGAAGCTGTCTACCACCAGCAATTTGCACCTTACCAAAGCACTAGCTTGGAGTAAACGAGCTATTGAATTGAAACCAAGCTCACAAAACTTTGAAACCTATGCTTTAATTTTGTATAAATTAAATTTAAAAGACAAAGCCATTGTTGCCCAAAATAAAGCCATAGAAATAGCACGCGAGCTAAATAACCCATTACAAAATTACTTAGCACAACTAGATTTAATTAGACAAAGTAGGCTTTAAAACAAAGAACCCTGCCCTTTATCATCTATCTTAATATCTCCTGGATTAGTAATCTCAAATGATATTTTCTTCTTCTGCACAACAGGTTCAGCCGGTTTTTCACTGTCTGCTTCTATTTTAACTTCTTCCTTCTTGGGTTCTTCAACAACCAAAGGTTTTGCAGCAGATTTAAAACTAGGTTTCGGTTTCTTAGGCTCCTCAGTAGCTTCAAAAGTCGGACTTTCCCCATTCGCCCCTGGAGTTACTTCGTTAACATGAATTTCATTAACCGCTTCAATGTCGTTATGATCTTCTTCTCCATTTGTTGATGGCTCAGTATGTACTTCCGTAACTTCAAAGTGCGACTCTTCAAGCTCCGCTAAACCAATTTCTAGCTCAGCATCAACCAAAGCAACTTTTTTTACCGTATGTGGTGTCAATCGGTTTCCATTAGCTTTCCAACCCTTTACATCAATTAAGCTCGCCAGTTCTAGCTCTAAAGTTTCAGGAGTTTTAGTTTTACCTTTTTCTACATCAACGGTTAGCTTGGCATCGGTTTTACCTGTAATGAAAACCATTTTAGAGCCGTTTTCTTCACTAATGAAACTCACTACTTTGCCCACGGGCTGCACTTCAAATACAAATCGTTTTACGAAATAATTTTTGGCTTTACCATCGTAATGCACCACCCCGTAAACATGTTCGGGATTATATTTCTGCATTAAAACAATACCCGGATCAAAGTGATTGCTCAACTCAAAAGTACTCAGCTCGTAAGTACCATTTTCATATACTTGCAAAATCTTATCATCGCCATCAAACTCACCTAAATATTTTCCTCTGCCGTCTACATTTAAGCGCTTCAAGATATCATCATACCAAATTTTAATACCCGCCAAAGTAGAAATACCCTTAGTCTTCAACAGCACTTTCTTGATTGGGAATTTCACTACAATATTGCCCATAGAGCTACGACCTTTAATGGCCACATTGGCAAAATCTATGTCTATAACCAGTTTTTTCAACTTAGAATGAGGTTTCAATTGCACAGAAACCACCTCGGCCTCGCCATTTGGATTAGCCGTAAAGTACAACACTTTTGAGCCTTTGGTGCCTTTGGTTAAATCGTACTCTTTATCGCGGGTTACCCCTAAAACAGAAAAACGTTTGATATAGCTAATTCCACTGCCACCGTCTTTGTAAATCATATTGTATACCGTACGCTCGTCGCCTTTCTTGAAAACTTGAGCGTGGATGATATGCTTACCTACGAAAGTTTTATCGGCCACTTTGGTTACAATGAAACGTCCGTCCTCACGGAAAACGATAATCTCGTCAATATCAGAACAGTCGCCTACAAACTCATCCTTTTTTAAACCAGTACCAATAAAACCATCTTCGCGGTTCATGTACAATTTTACGTTGGCCAACGCCACTTTAGCCGCCTCTACCCTATCAAATAATCTAATTTCGGTTTTACGCTCTCTACCTTTACCGTACTTAGCTTTAATTTTCTCAAACCAAGCAATGGTATAGTCCGTTAAATGACGAAGATGCCCACGAACCGTTTTCATCTCATCTTCCAAAGCTTTCATCATCTCATCCGCTTTTTTTACGTCAAAACGAGTGATACTGCTCATCGGCTTATCGATTAGCTTTTTGAAATCTTCGGGCTGTATTTCCCGATATAAAGAAGCCTTAAAAGGATCAAATAAACGATGTAACACTTGCACAACGGTATCAAAATCTCCAGAATTTTCATATTCCGAGTTTTTGTACATCCCTTCTTGGATGAAAATCTTTAACAACGAACTAAAGAAAACACGTTCTTGTAACTCATGCAAACGAATTTCCAGTTCTTGCTTTAATAAAGCTTTGGTAAACTTTGTGTTTTGCTCAAGAATATCGTTTACACTTAAAAAGTGAGGTTTATCATCCTTAATTACGCAGGTATTTGGTGATATAGAAACCTCACAATTGGTAAAAGCATATAGCGCATCTATGGTTACATCAGGAGAAATACCTGGCGCCAAATGCACCACGATTTCTACGTTTGCGGCAGTGTTATCCTCAATCTTCTTGATTTTGATTTTGCCTTTATCATTGGCAGACAATACACTATCAATTAAAGAACCTGTGGTGGTACTGTACGGAATTTCGGTAATTACCAGAGTCTTTTTATCACGCTCCGTAATCTTTGCACGCACCCTAATTTTACCACCACGTTGACCCTCGTTGTAGTTCGAAAAATCGGCCATGCCTCCCGTAAAAAAATCGGGTAAAATATTAGGCCTTACCCCTTTTAAAACTTCAATAGAGGCATCGAGTAGCTCTATAAAATTGTGCGGCATAATCTTGGTGGCCAATCCTACCGCAATACCTTCGGCACCCTGTGCTAACAACAAAGGAAACTTTACTGGTAAGGTTACCGGCTCGTTATTACGCCCATCGTAACTTAGCGACCAAATGGTAGTATCTGCGTTAAACACCACATCGTTAGCAAATTTTGATAAACGAGCCTCGATGTAACGTGGTGCAGCGGCACTGTCGCCAGTAATCGGGTCGCCCCAGTTACCCTGGCAATCAATCAGCAAATCCTTTTGGCCAATTTGCACCATCGCATCCCCAATAGAGGCATCCCCATGTGGATGGTACTTCATCGTATTTCCAATAACGTTGGCCGCTTTGTTAAAACGTCCATCGTCCATCTCCTTTAACGAGTGCATAATACGGCGCTGTACGGGTTTAAAACCATCGTTAATGTGCGGTACGGCCCTATCAAGAATTACATACGAAGCATAATCTAAAAACCAATTTTCGTATAAGCCATTAATCGGAATAACCGTGTGCTTTTGCTCTTCAACACGGCTTTCGCTATCTTGGTCTTCGGGTAAATTGGTTTCGTTTAAATCGTCCAGTTCTTCACTCATGTGCTAAAAAAAGTTTATGGGATGCGTAAATATAAGACTTGAAGCCCATTTTTACGACAGAAGTTTTTAACAATTAACGTTAAGTTTTTGGTTTACAACAAGCTGACTGATTAGAAAAGCAATGACAGCAATTTTTCGCTTCCGAAAGCCCCGCTAATCGTTACAATCTTTTTGTGTTCTGCTGCCATCATTTCCAACGCAGAAAGCAATTTCAAAGTAAATTGCTTCTATGTAACAGATTTCTCTCTACGTTCGAAATGACGCTCCAAAAAGTATTTACACTTTTATCGGGTTTAATCAACCAAAGCTTGTGCCACTATGAGCTGCGACAAACCTATATCCCGTTTGCCAAGGGTTGGTCAAAGGCTCATAGTAGCACCGCCACAACCAATTTAAACCCGGTAGCAGCGAAAAGCGTTTAGTTCGTGCCGGTCTGAGCTTGCCGAAGACAAACGAACTAAACCTTGTAGCGAATAACGGGGCTCACATTTTTATAGTAGCAATAGCACTGCTTTCTAAATCCTAACAATTTATCAATTTAACCATCAAACAATCCGCCAACTCCTTATCTTCGTATCATGTCTCTATTTTCGATCAAAGAACAAATGGATGCGCTGGTAGCCGAGCTAAATCAGCACACGTATAATTACTATGTTTTGGCTATGCCAACCATTGCCGATTACGAATTCGACAAGAAACTGGAAGAATTGGCAAAGCTAGAGAAAGAAAACCCAGCATTTGCAGACCCCAACTCTCCCACCCAAAAAGTAGGCGGCGATATCACCAAAACATTTAACACGATTAGACATAAATGGCCCATGCTATCATTGGGCAACACTTACAATGAACAAGACCTGAGAGACTTTGATGAACGTGTACGCAAAGCCATTGGCGATCATTTCGAATATGTGTGCGAATTAAAGTTTGACGGTTTATCTATGAGTATCACTTACGAAAACGGCGTCATTACTCGTGCCGTAACTCGTGGCGATGGTACGCAGGGCGATGAGGTGACGGCCAACATCAAAACCATTCATTCTATTCCGCATAAAGTAAAAGATCCTGACGTGCCAGAAGCTTTTGAAATTAGAGGTGAAGTTTTTATGCACCGAGCAGCTTTTGAACGTTTAAATAGAGAACGTGAGGAACTTGGGGAAGTACCTTATGCCAATCCGCGAAATTTTGCCGCCGGAACCGTTAAAATGCAAGACTCTAAAGAGGTGAAAAAACGTCCTTTAGATTGCTTTTTATACGGTTTATATACTGAAAAGCAGTTTTTCAAGACACATTGGGAAAGTTTAGAGGCAGTAAAACATTGGGGCTTTAACGTTTGTGAACACACCAAATTAGCTGGAAATATCGATGAAGTTTTAGATTTTATTCACTATTGGGACACCGAACGTTTTAAACTAAGCTATGATATTGATGGAATTGTAATTAAAGTAAACAGCTATGCGCAGCAACAGGAATTAGGTTTTACAGCCAAATCTCCTCGTTGGGCAATTTCTTACAAATACAAAGCCGCCGAAGTACAAACCGTTTTAGAGAAAGTAACCTATCAAGTTGGACGTACTGGCGCAGTTACGCCGGTTGCCAATTTAAAGCCTGTAGTTTTAGCAGGAACTACCGTAAAACGGGCAACGCTGCACAATGCAGACGAAATTACCCGTTTAGATTTACATGAAGGAGATACAGTTTGGGTAGAAAAGGGCGGCGAAATCATTCCGAAAATCATTAAGGTAAATTTAGAGTTAAGAAAACCTGACACCAAGGCTATTCACTTTATTGAAAACTGCCCAGAATGTGGCACTAAATTAATTAGAAAAGAAGGCGAAGCTGCTTATTACTGCACCAACGACGAAGGTTGTGGACCGCAAATTGTTGGAAAAATTCAGCACTTTATAGGCCGCAAAGCGATGAATATTGATGGTTTAGGCGACGAAACCATAGAAACTTTTTACAAACGTGGCTTGGTTCGTCACATCAGCGATTTGTACAAACTTCATGAAAAAGCAGACGAACTGAAGAACATCGAACGTTTTGGCCAAAAATCAATCGACAATATGTTGGCTGGCATCGAAAAATCTAAAGAAATGCCATTCGAAAAAGTACTGTTTGGCTTAGGGATTAGATATGTTGGAGAAACCGTTGCAAAAAAACTCGCCAAGGGTGTAAAAACTATCGATGCCCTAGCCGCTGCATCTTTAGAAGAACTGACAGCAATTGATGAAATTGGCGTACGTATTGCCGAAAGCATTAACGAATACTTCGCACAAAGCAGCAACATTTTGCAAATAAACGAATTGAAAGATGCAGGTTTATGCTTTGAAATAAAAGAAACAGCAAATAAGGCTCAAAGCGATAAATTAAATGGAAAAACATTTGTAATTTCGGGCGTTTTCGAAAAATTTAGTAGAGACGAGTTAAAGAATTTGATAGAAGAAAACGGAGGTAAAATCTTGAGTGGTATCTCAGCCAAACTAGACTACTTAGTTGCCGGCGATAACATGGGACCATCGAAATTAGAGAAAGCCACCAAACTGAATATTAAATTAATTAGCGAGGATGAATTGGAAGTTTTAATTAACCACTAAGACACGAAGGACACCAAGAAAATTATAATGTAATTTACAGCATATCTACCTTATGACTGAGGATGAAATTGCAAAAATAATTGTTCAAGCAGCTTACAATGTACATGTACAGCTCGGACCAGGCTTATTGGAGTCTGCTTATGAAGCATGCCTACTTTTTGAGCTTAGATATCTTGGACTTGAAGTTTTATCTCAAGTGGCTTTGCCCCTAAATTACAGAGGTATGCAACTTGATTGTGGTTACAGAATTGATATTTTAGTTGAAGACAAAGTAATTGTTGAAATAAAATCGGTTAGTGAGCTTAGCGATGTTCACTTGGCTCAAGCCTTAACTTATTTAAAACTCAGCAACTGCAAATTAGGCCTACTTATCAACTTCAATGTTCCAAAAATAAAAGACGGAATAAAAAGAGTTATAAATGGCTATTTATAGCAAAAAGAATATAAAATAAAAAAACACCTTTGTGTCCTTTGTGGCTTGGTGGTTAAATAACAATAATAAAAAAAATGAACAAATTTCACGGAACAGGTGTAGCGTTGGTCACACCGTTCAACACCGATGGCTCGGTAGATTATCAGGGTTTAGAGCGCCTGATTAATCACTTGGTTAATGGAGGTATTGAATACCTCGTATCTTTAGGGACAACTGGCGAAACCGCTACATTAAGCAAGGACGAGAAGAAGAAGGTGTGGGAGTTTACCGCTGAAATTAACAATGGCCGTTTGCCTTTAGTGGCAGGTATTGGAGGAAATGATACGTTAAGCGTAGCTGAAGAAATCAAAACTTTCGAAAGCAACGGTTATAGTGCTATCCTTTCTGTTAGCCCTTATTACAACAAACCTAACCAAGAAGGCATTTACCAGCACTACAAATATTTAAGCGAAACCAGCACACTACCTATTTTGCTTTACAACGTACCAGGCAGAACTGGCTCAAATATGACGCCTGAAACAACTTGCCGTTTAGCGAATGATTTTAAGAACTTAATTGGTATTAAAGATGCAGCTGGTTCTTTCGAACAGTTTAACCAGATCATGAGAGATAAACCTGCAGATTTTATGTTGATCTCTGGTGACGACCCAGTTGCTTTACCCATGATGGCTATTGGTGCTGTTGGGGTTATTTCGGTAATTGGAAATGCCTTACCTAGACAATTTTCTGATATGATTAGATTGTGTTTAAACGGAGAATTTGCCAAAGCTACTCCAGCGCATTTAAGCCTATTAGAATTTACCAGATTATGTTTTGCAGAAGGCAACCCCGTAGGTGTAAAAGCCGCTTTGAAGCAATTAGGAGTTTGTGGCGATGATGTTCGTTTACCTTTGGTTAAAGCCAGTACAAATCTTGATGCACAAATTGCAGAACAACTGAAACAACTGGCGTAATCCTTCTTTTAGAATATGCATAACAGCCCTGATTGGAATTCAATCGGGGCTGTTATTTTTTTGAACTATCGTTCGATGAGGAAGGAACGAAGAGAAATCTAGCAATTCGATTATTTATTAAGATTAGATTTCTCTCTGCGTTCGAAATGACGACCCAATGGCATTAGTTTGATTCCAAATTATATAAATAATCAATCATAAAAGTGTTACAAGTAAAGTCATTAAAGCATAAACCCTAGGCGTATTAATTGCTTATATTTAACTACACACTTAAAACACACAAATGAAAAAATTATTATTAATCCTTATTGTACTAGGTACAATGAGCTGCAACGTGGTACAATACTACGAACCCAAGTTTTCACTCGGAATGGAAGAGCAAGAATTCAAGCGATTCAACAAATCCGCGGTACAAGTTTATGGTGATCAAAATAGTTCGGCAGTAATTTACAGAACTTATAACCACATCACTGAAGCGTATAAGTTCTTCGTTTTTGAAAAACAAAAGCTGGTAAAATTTGAGGAAGGCACTTACCCAGATGACCATAAATTTATACGTTTTTAGCCTAACAAAAAAGCACCTTGGTCAGAGGTGCTTTTTTGTTTTTTTTACGATGCTAATAACTAAGCTTTGTTTTTAGTTTCTTGCACTTCTAAACGAATACTTTGTGCCAGATTTTTTAAATCCTGCATCCCTTTACGTACACGTGTTCCAGCTGCGCTGTTTGATTTAGAATAGAACTTGTCCACATCAGCTTCTAAAGCTGCTACTAGTGCTTTTACTTCAGCAAATTTTTTCATTTTAAAAATACTCCTATTAGTTTTTAAGGTTTTGATTAATACTCACTTACTAAAGTAAGATGTTTATTTTAATAAAAAAATTTTTAAGAAAATAAATGGTACGGGTTTTTGCGTTTTTTTTCCACAAAAGCCCCACTTATAAACAGCAAAACGTTTGAAAATCAAAAGATAACAAAAAAGGCTCCGATATAACTGGAGCCTTTTCGGATTTAAAACCTATTCTCCCGTAGGGAATAAATTTTGTTGATAATAACCTGTTTTAAGCTTTGCAGCTACTTCACTAAATGCACTTAAAGTAAGTTCAACATCATCTAGTGTATGCACAGCAGTAGGGATCAAACGTAATTCTATCATCCCTTTGGGAATAACTGGATACATTACGATAGAACAGAAAATACCATAATTTTGACGCAAATCATGTGTTAGCGCAGTAGCTTCTGCCAAATCTCCTTTGAAAAACACAGGAGTAACCACAGTATCGGTTATGCCAATATCAAAACCACGTTCTCTTAAACCACTTTGTAGCGCAGTAGCTATAGTCCAAAGTTTCTCTCTCAATTCAGGACTGTTTTTAAGCAGCTCTAAGCGTTTCATTAAACCAAATACCATTGGCATTGGCAAAGCTTTTGCAAAGGTCTGAGAACGCATGTTATACCTGAAATAATCAGTTAGTTGTTTAGTAGAAGCAACAAATGCCCCAATACCCGCCATAGATTTGGCGAAGGTAGCAAAATATACGTCTACGCCTTCTATGCTGTTTTGCGCCTCGTGTGTACCAGCACCAGTTGCACCCATGGTTCCAAAACCATGCGCATCATCAATTAACAAACGGAAATTGAATTCTTTTTTAAGCTCAATTAATTCCTTTAATTTACCTTGCGCACCCGACATACCAAAAACACCTTCGGTAATTAACAGGATACCACCTCCCGTTTGCTCAACTAATTTAGTAGCTCTTTGTAACTGTTTGCGGGCATCTTCTACGTTATTGTGTTTGTACACAAAACGCTTGCCCATGTGTAAACGTAGTCCATCTAAAATACAAGCATGCGACTCGCCATCATAAACCACTACATCATTTCTATCTAATAAAGCATCTATAATAGAAACCATACCTTGGTAACCGAAGTTTAGCAAGAATGAGTCTTCTTTGCCAACAAAGGCTGCTAAATCTTGCTCTAGTTGCTCATGGTACTTAGAGTTACCCGACATCATACGGGCACCCATTGGGTAAGCCATACCGAAATCGGCTGCGCCTTGCTCATCTGCTTTTCTTACTTCTGGATGGTTGGCTAAACCTAAATAGTTGTTTAAGCTCCATACCAAAAGTTCTTTGCCGTTAAATTTCATGTGTGGTGCAATCTCTCCCTCTAATTTTGGAAAAGAAAAATACCCATGCGACCATTTTTGGTGTTGACCAAGGGGCCCCATGCGTTTTGCTACTTTATCAAAAATATCCAATGTGTTATATTTATATGTAAAATGTTATTGTAATGTGTAAATTGAGCGCAAATTTACGGTTAAAATCACGATTTGGCAACCCTTAAAACTTGACGTTAGACACGAAAAAGCCTCGGTAACATAAATTACCAAGGCTTTTAACATTATTTAACGCATCTCATTAATCCACATTGTCATGCAAAAATGAGTTGTTAGGTCTAATTCCTGTCTCGCCATCTTCGTCGTTAGTTAAGGTAAACCTAGAAACTTGCGACTCTGACGAGTGCTGGATTTGTTGCAACTGCATTTGCTTGCGCTGATATGCAGGTACATTTTCTAATTCTTGCAAACCATTAGTAGTTCTTAGTTTCATACTTAGGTCTTTTAACCTTAAGATTCTTTCTTTAGATTTTCTAAGCTGTTCTTCTATCGATTCGTCTGTTTTATCTTGGTCTGCACCAAACTCTTCCTGCACTGGAGCAGCAGCTACTGGCCTTTCTTCAATAATTTCTTCTTGAATAGTAGCTATCGGCGTTTCAAAAACAAATTCAGTTTCTGCCACTTTTACTTCAAACTGAAAAGCAGGTTCTTCAACTTGCTTTGGCTCTTCTTGCGGCACCTCTTCTTCAACTAACTGGTGGAAAACGGTTCCATTTTCTTCTGGAGCTGGTGCAGGCGCCGCTGCTACCGGAGCAGGCTTAGCTATATTGAACAAATCTCCGAAAAGATCTGGTTGTTTTGCTTCTTCTGCTTGTACTTTCAATACAGGCTCGTTACTAACTGGAGCTTCTTTTGGCGTAATAAACGAGTTTACTGGCTCTACAGGTCTTACCAAAGGAGCTTCCTCAGGGGTTAACAAAGAAATCTTTTTAACGTTTTGCTTGTCTTTCTCTCTTTGCTCTGTAGTTTGGAAACCAGTAGCAATAATTGTTACCGAAATCTTATCTCCCAAATTCTCATCGATACAGTTACCCCAGATTAAATCGGCGCTTAAACCAGCTTTATCTTGAATGTAATCTGTAATGATCGAAACTTCGTCCATGGTTACCTCTTTTACACCAGAACTGATGTTTAAAAGGATGTATCTTGCGCCTTCAATCTCATTATCTTTCAATAATGGAGAAGCTAACGCACCTTCTACTGCTGCCAAAGCACGGTTATCGCCATCGGCAGCATAACTACCCATGATACACACACCGCTTTCTTTCATTACCGTACGCACATCTTTAAAATCTACGTTGATGTAACCCGGAACGGTAATGATCTCTGCAATACCTTTGGCTGCTGTAGTTAAAATATCGTCTGCTTGTGCAAAGGCTGAACCTAAAGTTAAGTTTCCGAAAATCTCACGCAGTCTATCGTTAGAGATTACCAAGTAAGAATCTACGTATTTCTTTAGTTCTTCCAAACCGTCGTCAGCTTGCATTTTCCGTCTTTTTCCTTCAAAAGAGAAAGGCGTAGTAATGATAGCTACCGTTAATATATCTAGTTCTTTAGCCGCTTTAGCAATAATTGGACTGGCACCAGTACCAGTACCACCACCCATACCAGCCGTAATGAAAAGCATTTTGGTTTGTGGACCTAACATGGTTTTGATATCCTCTATATTTTCTATAGCAGAATTCTTACCAACTTCAGGGATAGAACCAGCACCCATTCCTTCGGTTAAGCTTGCACCCAACTGTACTTTATTTGGAATAGGGCTAAACTCCAACGCCTGCGCATCAGTATTACAAATTATAAAGTCTACACCAGTAATTCCTTGACGGTACATGTGGTTTACCGCGTTACCTCCACCACCTCCAACACCAATAACTTTGATAATTGAAGATTTATCTTTTAACATTTCGAACTTCATATTGTTATGAATCAGTAGTTTAAATTTCTAATTTTTGCTGTTCATTCCTTTTGTAATATTAACACTTTTTTAACAGTCGTTTTCCACAAGTGTTAAGAATGTGGAAAATTCCTAAATTGTGGAAAAATATTACGGTTTGATATAATCTTCGTCGCTTACGTTCATATCATCTTTGATAAATTCGGTAGCTTTTCCTAATAATTTATCGAACAAACCGCTTCTCTTAGCTTTCTCTTTTACTTCTTTTGGTTTCTCTACAAACACGCCAGGCTGTTTCATTTCTTCCAGCAAATCCTCGGCTTTTTGAATACCCTTAATCAACAAACCTACAGAGGTGGCATACATTGGGCTTTTCAAATCGTCGTAGATATTTTTTGGCATTTCTTCGTATTTAGATAAGTGCTCGTTGGGATATCCCACTCGGCAATCTAAACCAGTCACATACTCTACCATTTGGTTCAGGTGTTTCAACAAAGCACCACCACCGGTAATTACCACGCCACCAATTAGGCGTTTCTCGTATCCTGATGATTTAATTTCGTAGTAAACATGCTCTACAATTTCTTCCATACGGGCCTGGATGATGTAAGCAAGGTTTTTCACTGAAATTTCTTTTGGCTCGCGACCACGCAATCCCGGAACGCAGATAATCTCATTCTCTTTGTTCTCTTCGGCCAGGGCAGAACCAAATCGAGTTTTCAATAATTCTGCTTGGTTACGCATTACCGAACAGCCTTCTCTAATATCTTCGGTTACGCTGTTACCCCCAAACGGAATAACTGCCGTGTGACGAATGATACCTTCATGGAAAATAGCCACATCAGTTGTACCGCCACCAATATCAACCAAACAAACACCTGCTTCTTTCTCTTCATCGCTCAACACCGATTCTGAAGAAGCCAACGGTTCTAAAATTAACTCTTGGGTTTGTAAACCTGCATTGGTTACACAACGCATGATATTTTTAACCGCAGTTACCTGACCAGAAATGATGTGGAAGTTAGCTTCCAAACGCACTCCTGCCATACCAACCGGATCTTTGATACCCGGTTCGTTATCGATCGTAAATTCTTGCGGCAATACATGAATAATTTCTTCGCCTGGAGGCATTACCAACTTGAACATATCGTCAATTAACTTATCAATATCTTTTTTGCTGATTTCGTTATTCAACTCTCTACGGGTTAAAATACCTCGGTGCTGCAAACTCTTGATATGTTGACCTGCAATACCCACATTTACCACACGTATCTCTACGTTTGATTGTGAGCTAGCAACTTCTACTGCCGCATTAATGCCCTGTACTGTTTTTTGAATATTAGAAACCACACCACGGGTAACACCTGCAGATTCGGCCTTTCCAATACCTAGGACTTCTATTTTACCATGATTTGTTCTGCGCCCCACGATTACGCAGATCTTGGTTGTACCAATATCTAGTCCTACTACGATTGGAGATTGAATGGTAGTTTTTTCTTTGCCCATAACCATTATTATTTATTGTTGAGTATTTTTTTCGTTGTTTGTATTTTGGTTTTCCGTTGCTCGTTGTTTGTTGCGCTATAAACAAAAGACGATAAACGATAAACTAATTTCTTTTTTCTTTAGTAGCTGCTTGCTTCTGCGAGAGCATTTCCGTTTTTTGTTCTCTTGTTTTTGTCTCTTTCTCTTTTTCTTTCTTTACTGTTTCCTTTACACCCTCTTTACTTTTAGAAGCTTTATTTTTATCTGCTGCATTTTCTGTTTTAGCAGGCGCTGATGTTTTCTCCCTTTTCTCTTCTTTATTTGCTTCATCGGCAGCTAACTGCGTTGCCTTTCTAATTTCATCTTGAATAGCAGACTTCACTTGTTGGTCAATAGCCTCACGTTGCACCGATATCGAATCGGGTAGCACCGGCTTTTCTATCTTTTTAATTGCTAACGAATCTCTTTTCTCGCAAACAATTTGATTAGTATATTTCAAATTAATAGAGCGGTATGCATTCCAACCCACTTTTGGCATTGCCTGTTTGTAGAAAGCCAGCAAATTGCTCATCTTAGTTTCTATATTTTTCGCATTCCCTAAAATAATACGCTGGTTGCCAACCCTTGGCACCATTTCTATATCTGCTTTGTCATTGATGTACAATTGCTCAATCTGTGCATCCCATAAGGTGTCCTTCTTTACAAACACGGCCGTTTTGTACAGATCTTTTGCGATAGAAGTCATTAAAGTATCTACCCTACCATTAAAACCTTCCAAAATATTACCCGTAGCCACCAATACATTTGCTGTAAAATTTGGCGAAATTGGCATCTTCAACCCATCGCTATCTACGTAGTAATCTTGCCCACCTGCATTTAAAATCCTCAATACTGGCTGGCGCTGCTTCACTTCTACAAAAACAGTCCCGTTCATATCGGCGTAAACTTTTACAAAACCAATGTAAGGGTTTGCAGCTATGCTTTTCTCAATTTCGTGTAGGTTAATCCCTTCTAAATTTCTGCCAATTAAATCTCCCTGATTTTGCCTCAAGATGGCATCTATCTCTTCTATTTCGATAAAATTATCCGCTCCCGGAATAAGTATTTCAATTTTTTCGCACTTTACCGATTTCTTCTTGGCATCAATAAAACCCATCAATACCACTACACCTGCCAAGCATACGAGCCAGGCAAACCCTTTAAAAATCGCTTTCCAGTTTATTCTTTTAAGCATGGGTTAAGGTATTTTTTAATGGTTCAATTAGTGTATCAATATCTCCCGCACCAACCGTCAAAGTTAGTTCAGGATTCTTACTTTTTATCAATTCTATTACATTTTCCTTAGCGCAAATTTGTTTATTATGATTTGTGATTTTATCTAACAGCATCTGAGAAGTAATCCCCTCAATCGGCAACTCCCTAGCAGGGTAAATCTCTAACAAGATGATCTCATCAGCTGTGCTCAGTACATTGGCAAAATCATCAGCAAAATCACGAGTACGTGTAAACAAATGTGGTTGAAAAATTACAGTTAACTTTTTATTTGGATGCAGTTGCCTCACCGCATCAAAACAAGCCCTTAACTCTTCCGGATGATGTGCATAATCATCAATATAAATGTGTTTCTTAGTGTTAACGATGGTTTCGAACCTGCGTTTAACCCCTTTGAAATTCGCAATGGCCTTTTTAATACGCTTTGGATTAATGCCCAAACTTAAGGCAGCACCAATAGCTGCTGTAGCATTTTCTACATTGTGTTTGCCCGGCATTGCCAGTTTCAAATCTTTGATGGTCGTATAGCCATCCTCAAAATCGAAAACAAAGCATCCATCTTCTACTCTTATGTTTTTAGCATTGATGGCTGATGTTCCATTTGCACTATAGGTAATACCTGCAATTGGCAATCCATCTTTAATGAATAAGCGGCCGTTTTCTTTCAATTGGTCCGCAAACAGATTAAAGGATTCGTGCAAATGACTCTCATCGCCGTAAATATCTAAATGGTCGGCATCCATAGAAGTAATTACCGCTACGTCTGGATGCAAGGTCAAGAATGAACGATCATATTCATCGGCTTCTACCACCACTACATTATTTTTACCATACAGCACATTACTGTTGTAATTTGTAGTAATGCCACCCAAAAATGCCGTACAACCGAAACCAGTATCGGTTAAAATATGCGCTACCATAGACGAGGTAGTAGTTTTACCATGTGTACCAGCTACGGCCACACAGTACATGCCTTCGCTAATAATTCCCAACACCTCCGAACGTTTCTTTAAATCGAAACCTTTATTCAGAAAAAAGTTAAGGATACTAGAATCTTTGGGGATGGCTGGAGTGTACACCACCAACGTATCATCAAATTTCTCTCTAAAAGCAGTAGGAATAGTTTCGTGTTCATCTAAAAATGAGATCAAGATACCTTCCTGTTCGAGTTGGTTTGTCAAAGCAGTGCGAGTTTTATCATAGCCACAAACTACGCAACCACGTTTTGCGAAATAGCGGGCAAGCGCACTCATGCCTATGCCTCCTATGCCTACAAAATAAACTCTATTGATGTTTGACAGTTCCATTTCTTCTTAGATTTGAGACTTGAGATATGAGATTTGAGTTTTTGGCAACTCGTTAATCTCGTATCTCAAATCTATGCTCTCATATCTTATTTTATCAATTTCAACACTTCCTTTGCTATTACCTCATCGGCATTGGCAAAAGCCATTTTTCCTATATTTTCACTCAGCAATGCTGATTTTTCTTTATCGTTTAGCAATTCTAATGCCTGTGCTACCAAAGTATCTTCTGCCGCAGTATCTGCAATCAGTATAGCTGCATTTTCTTTTACCAATGCCAAGGCATTTTTGGTTTGATGATCTTCCGCAACATTTGGCGATGGCACTAAAATCACAGGCTTTTTGATTAAGCAAAGTTCGGCAATGGTTCCCGCACCAGCTCTAGAAACTATTACATCAGAAGCAGCATAGGCCAAATCCATCTGATTTAAAAACTCTAAAATCCTCACATTTGGATGGTATTCTAGGCCCAACCTTTCTACAATACCCTTGTAGTAGAACTTGCCGGTTTGCCAAATCACCTGTACATCTTGTGCAATGATTTCAGTCAAGTGCTTTTCTACTGCCTTGTTTAAAGTTCCTGCACCTAAGCTTCCACCAGTAACTAAAATAGTTTTCTTCAAAGGATCGAGTTTTAACAGTTCTGCGCCAGCATGTCTTCTACCTTCTATGCTTACTATATTTTTCCTCACTGGATTTCCAGTTTTCAAAATCTTATCGGCCGGAAAAAAAGCTTCCATACCATCAAAAGCTACACAAATCTTTGCGGCCTTTTTACCCAACAATTTATTGGTAATGCCTGCGTAGGAGTTCTGTTCTTGTATCAGATAAGGTATGTTTTTTAGGGAAGCCGCATAAAGCAACGGACCAGAAGCATAACCACCAACGCCAACTACTGCATCGGGTTTAAAATCGGCTATTAATTTCATCGCTTTGCGCACACTACCTATAACCTTAAAAGGCAGCCCAAGGTTTTTAAAAATTGAACCTCGCTGAATGCCACTTATATTAAGTCCCACAATTTTATACCCAGCCGCCGGAACTTTCTCCATTTCCATACGGCCTTCTGCCCCAACAAACAGGATTTCGCATTGCGGCGAAACTGCCTTTAGGGCATTAGCGATAGCAACGGCGGGGAAAATATGCCCGCCTGTGCCACCACCGGATATGATAATTTTTGGGAAATTATTCATGTTAATTAATTTGATAATTGGTTGATTAGCTAATTAGCTAATCTCCCATTGTCTCTAATTTTATTTTTCATTATCCAATCAGCTAATCATCACATTAGCTAATTACTCCTAAGCCATCGCAGGAATACTTCCCACCACCACCTTTTTTTCTTTTTTTACACCACTGTGCTCTTCTACATCGCGGCTTACACTTAAAATAATGCCAAAGGCGATACTGGTAAAAATCATGGAAGTACCACCCATACTTACCAATGGCAAAGGCACCCCCGTTACCGGGCCTAAACCTACTGCTACCGCCATATTAGCAAACGCTTGTATGGTTAGGCTAAAGCTCAACCCAGCGGCAAGCAAAGCGCCAAAGGCCTTGGGACTTCGGGTTACAATCCGTACACATCGGTAGAGCAATACCAGATACAACACCATTACTGCTAAACCACCTACCGTTCCATATTCCTCAATAATAATGGCGAAAATAAAATCGGAATATGGATGCGGCAAGAAGTTTCTTTCTGTACTGTTTCCAGGTCCTTTACCTAGAAAACCGCCAGTTGCCAAAGCTATTTTAGCATGGTCAGACTGGTATGTTTTATCAGAGTGTTGCAACTCTGGATGTAGAAACGAATTGATACGCGATTTGTAGGTTTCTCTTCGCGGCCCTAAAAACACTACGAAAAGCAACAACACCAAACCACCTGCACAAACTGTTAATATTTGTTTGATACTGATACGACCAATGATTAGCAGTAAAATACTCACGCCAAACAACATCAACGCTGTTGAAAGATTGGCCAAAGCAATTAAAATAAACACCACACAAACCGAACCCATAATAGGTAAAAAGGCCTGCTTTACGTCTTTGATATTTTCTTGTTTACGTGTCAACATTCTAGCTAAAAACGTAATCAATGCCAGCTTAGCCAAATCGGAAGTTTGAAAGGTCAGGTTAATTACCGGGATTTTTACCCAACGAGAAGCATCATTTAATGATTGCCCAAACAAGAGTGTATACAACAACAAAGGCACGGTTACAATCATCAAAATCTTAGAAATACCAGCATAATACTTATAGTCTAGCAAGTGTGCAATATATATCATACCTATACCCGCCAACACAAAAACTACGTGTTTTATGAGCACAAATTTCTCAACGGCCATTCCCTTTTTATAGGCAATGGCTCCGGTTGCACTGTAAACCGCCATGATCGAGATCATAGAAAGCAATGCGATGATGATCCAGATCCAACGGTCGCCTTTGGTACGTTCTAAAAGTGCGTTGATGTTAAACATTTTTTTATTTTATTGATTACACAGATTATAATTCTCAAATTGCTTTGAGTCCTTCCTCTTTGTTCCGTCCTCTTTGTTCCTTGCTCTTTGTTCCTTACTCTTTGTTCCTTCTTACAGTTCTTTTACTGCCGCCTTAAATTGGTTGCCACGATCTTCGTAGTTTTTAAACAAATCGAAACTTGCACATGCTGGAGACAACAAAACCGTACTGCCTTTTTTTGCTAAATGATAAGCTACCTGAACTGCCTCCTCTGCGGAAAAAGTATTCACAATAACATCCACATCATCTTCAAAAGCATCGTGTATCCGTTTATTATCCTTACCTAAGCATACAATAGCTTTTACCTTGCTTTTTACCAAGTCTTTCAGCATTTCATAGTCGTTGCCTTTATCAACACCTCCCATAATTAAAACCACATCAGTATTTACACTTTCTAAGGCGTACCAAGTAGAATTAACATTCGTAGCTTTAGAGTCATTGATGTAAGTGACATCATTGATTTTTGCTACAAACTCTAACCTGTGGTCAATATTTTTAAACTCTCCCATGCTTTCGCGGATAGTTTCGTTGCGCAACTCTAATACCTTTGCTACGATGCCAGAAGCCATTGAGTTGTAAATGTTGTGCTTACCTTGTAAGGCTAAATCCGAAATTGACATGGTTAATGTGTTGTTTAAATTGGTGTTGATATAAATGTTATTGTCTTCTAAATAGGCTCCCTTTTCTACTTTTTTAAGGATAGAAAAAGGATAAGCTTGTGCTGCTATATTTACTGTATCTAAAGCTTTCTTTGTCTCTTCATCATCCGCACAGTAAATGAAAGCATCGGCTGAGGTTTGATTTTGCACAATACGCATTTTCGAAGCAGCATAATTGGCTAGCTTGTAGTCGTACCTGTCTAAATGATCCGGTGTGATGTTTAGCAACACAGCGATATCGGCCTTAAACTCATACATATCATCTAGCATAAAGCTTGATATTTCTAAAACATACCAATCAAATTGTTGGTCGGCCACTTGTGCCGCAAAGCTATGACCAATATTGCCAGCCAAACCAACATTTAATCCCGCATTTTTAAGGATGTGATAAGTAAGCATACTCGTAGTAGACTTACCATTTGAGCCAGTAATGCAAATGGTTTTGGCATTGGTATATCGTTTCGCAAATTCAATCTCAGAAATTACTGGAACACCTTTTTCTACTAATGCCTTTACAATAGGCGCTTTAGAAGGAATACCTGGACTTTTTACCACTTCCCCTGCATTCAAAATCAAAGCTTCGGTATGTTGGTTCTCCTCAAAAGGGATGTTCATCCTTTGCAAATCAGCTTTATAAGCCTCGGCAATACCGCCAAAGTCAGACACAAAAACATCAAAACCTTGCTTTTGGGCTAACTTAGCTGCACCAACTCCGCTCTCGCCTGCACCCAAAATAACTACACGAGCACTTGCAGCCATGCCTGACTGGTTGTTGTTTTGTGATATGTCGTTATTCGAGTTCATTTTTTATTTTTTTGTTGGGGTGAAAAATCTTTCGCCCTTACTTTATATTGGAGACGAAAAATGTTTCGCCTCTACTTTTTTATCGGGGCGAAAAATCTTTCGCCGCTACGTTTATCTTAATTTCAGTGTTACAAATGCAATTACTGCTAGCAAAATCCCTATGATCCAAAAGCGGGTTACAATCTTCGCTTCGTGATAGCCTTTCTTTTGATAATGATGGTGCAATGGCGACATCAGGAAAATTCTTCTGCCTTCACCGAAACGCTTCTTGGTATATTTGAAATAAGTCACCTGCAAGCTCACAGATAAAACCTCTACCAAAAACACCCCACATATAATTGGAATTAACAATTCTTTTCTAGTCATGATAGCGAACACCGCGATGATACCACCAATGGTTAAACTACCGGTATCGCCCATAAAAATTTGCGCTGGATAAGAGTTGTACCACAAGAAACCAATACAAGCACCAATAAATGCAGCCGCAAAAATAATCAGCTCACCACTGTTAGGAATATACATGATGTTCAAGTAATCGGCCATCACGGTGTTACCCGAAACGTAAGCGAATATGCCCATCGTGATACCGATAATTGCCGATGTACCTGTAGCCAAACCATCTATACCATCGGTTAGGTTGGCGCCATTTGAAACCGCAGTTACAATTACAATTACAAAAGCCAAAAACACGACAAATGCATATTTTTCGTAGCCTTCTCCTAAAAACTTAACCACTTTCGCATAATCAAATTCGTTGTTTTTATAGAAGGGAAGATTGGTTTTTGTAGACTTTACGTCTTGTGTATAGTAATAGGTTTCGCCTTTTTTACGCAAAACCATAGGTGCTGCACTTTGCACTTTAGCAGTATCAACCTTTGCAGTTTCATCAACCGTTTGGCGCACTACAATGTTGGGGTGGAAATACATGGTACAACCCACAATAATTGCCAAACCCACTTGACCAACTACTTTAAATCTTCCTGCTAAACCTTCTTTGTTCTTTTTGAAAACCTTGATGTAATCATCCAAGAAACCAATAGCACCCATCCAAAGCGTGGTTACAATCATCAAGATTACGTAGATATTAGTAATATTAGCGAACAACAACGTCGGAATTAAAATCCCCATCAAAATCATGATACCACCCATAGTTGGTGTACCCTGTTTCTGCATCTGTCCTTCTAAACCTAAATTCCTTACTGTTTCGCCAACTTGTTTCGAGTGTAGGTAATCAATAATTCTACGACCGTAAACTGTAGTGATAATCAACGACAAGATGATAGACAAAGACGACCTGAAAGTAAGGTATTGGAACAACCTTAATCCAGGAAAATCATAATGTTTATGTAGATATTCGAATAATAAATATAACATTAGCTGATTTGGTTTAGTTGTTCGTTAATAATTTCTTTATCATCAAAATGTTGTCTCACACCGTTTATTTCCTGATATTTTTCGTGGCCTTTGCCGGCAATCAAAATAATGTCTCCCGGTTGCGCAATATGACAAGCTGTTTTAATCGCTTCTCTTCTATCTAAAATACTGATCGCTTTGCGTTGGTTAGTTGGCGAAACTCCAGCTTCCATATCCTTAATAATTGCTTGCGGATCTTCGGTACGAGGATTATCAGAAGTCAAAATCACTTTATCACTCCAATCGCAAGCTACTTTGGCCATTACCGGACGCTTGGTTTTATCTCTATCGCCACCGCAACCGATAACTGTAATTACTTGTTCAGTCCCTTTTCTAATATTAGCAATGGTACTCAGCACGTTTTGCACCGCATCTGGTGTATGCGCATAATCCACAATACCCACAATGCCAGATTTAGACACCGTATAATCAAACCTACCTTCGGCGCCAGACAAAGCACTAAGGGTAGTCAATACCCTCAATTGATCTTGCTCTAACAATACTGCTGTTCCGTAAGCGGCCAACAAATTGTAGGCATTAAACGAACCCACCATTTTGAAATACACATCCGTATGATCTATTTCTAAATGCAAGCCACTGAATTTATTTTCAATGATTTTCGCTTTAAAATCAGCCATCTGTTTCAAAGCGTAGGTTTTCTTGTAAGCTTTGGTATTTTGCAACATCACCATCCCGTTTTTATCGTCGGTATTAGTTAAGGCAAAAGCCGATTTAGGCAGCATATCAAAAAAGCCTTTCTTCGCTTTAATGTAGTTATCAAAGGTTTTATGAAAATCTAAATGATCGTGAGTAATGTTCGAAAAAACCCCGCCAGCAAAAGTTAAGCCCGCAATGCGATGTTGAGATACCGCATGAGAACTCACCTCCATAAAGCAATATTCGCAACCCTCATCTACCATTTCTCTCAATAACTCATTTAAAGCAATTGGATTTGGGGTAGTATGCGTTGCTGCTACAACCCTATCGTTAATTTGGTTTTGAACGGTAGAGATTAATCCTACGCCATAATTTAAACCACCAAATAGCTGAAAAAGCAAAGTAGCAATGGTGGTTTTACCGTTGGTGCCCGTAATGCCAACCAATTTTAAATCTGCCGAGGGATTACCATAAAAATTACAAGCAATTACACCTAAAGCTTCAGCCGAATCTGCAACCTCTACATAGGTTACGTTTTCATTCAATTCTGCAGGCAACTCTTCGCAAACAATTACACTTGCGCCGGCAGCAATGGTTTGGTCAATAAACCGATGCCCATCAACTGCCGTACCTTTAATGGCAAAAAACAAGGTGCCAGGATTTACCAAACGAGAATCAAAAGCCAAAGCAGTAACCTCTACCTGAGGCAGCCCTGTTAAGCTTTTAATTGAAACTCCGTAAAGTAAATCTTGTAAATTCATTTTTATTAATTAGCTGATGTGACAATTAGCTAATTAGCTAATCATCTTATCCATCACATTCTCTATTGCAACAATATATCTACCACCAAGCCTTTTCCAATTCTGCTTCCAGGATGAATAGACTGGGCAATCACTTTTCCGCTTCCTTTTATTCTGGCTTTTAAGCCTGCATTACCTAAAAGATACATGGCATCTTTTAAGCCCATGCCATTTACGTTTGGCATTACGCCTTTTACTGGCGTACTTTCTTCATAAGCAACACCATTACTGGTATCTACCGAATTAAAATAATCTGATTTAGCAGCGTAAAGCGCCTTAATTCCAAAAGCGTTATACACTTTTTTTGTTGCTTGGCTTTGACCAGCTTTAGCCTCTGGTGCTACCGTATTACCAGCCAAATGCTCTTCTACCTTATTGTACATATTTACATCACTGGCATAAATACGATCTGCCACCTCTCTAAATACCGGTCCCGATACTAAAGCGCCATAGTAAGCACCTTTAGGATCATTGATTACCACAATCATCGAATACTTAGGATTATCGGCAGGAAAATACCCAACAAACGAAGCTTGGTACTGCTTTTTAGCTTTGTAACCCAAGTTGGCATCAGCTACTTGTGCCGTACCCGTTTTACCAGCAATTTTATACAACGGATTATACACCACTTGTTTACCGCTACCATTAGTTACCACCCCTTCTAACATTGCTTTTACTTTACTCAAAGTTTCGTCAGAGCAGATTTTGTTGTTAATTACCCTAGCCTTAAACTGCTCAATCGGGTTGCCTAATCTTCTAATCTCTTTCACAAAAATTGGCGCTATCAATTTCCCATTGTTGGCTACGGCATTATAGAAAACCAACATATTTAACGGAGTCATTTGCATCTCATAACCATAGGCCATTTGTGGCAAAGTCATATTTTTATTCCAGCTCCTGTTGGCCTCGATATTTTTAACCACCGGTTGCGATTCGCCAGGAATTTGCAATCCCATTTTTTTGTTTAGCCCCCATCTATATAAATGATCGGTAAACTTCATAGGGTCCGAACCGTAGTAGTCGTTAATCATCTTTGCAATAGCCGCATTCGATGATTCCTCAAAAGCTTTTTTTACAGTCACCATTTCATCCTTAGGATGAGAATCGGTAATTCTTTTTCCAGGAATCTGATACCAACCTGTTCTTACCAAGGTATTAGTATCTACCTTTTTATCTTCTAACAAAGCCATGTAAGAAGCCAATTTAAAAGTAGAACCAGGATCTTGGTTACCCGCAATAGCATAGTTGAATTGTTCTTTATAAACCCCTTCTTCTACTTTCGTGTAGTTAGCAATGGCTCTAATTTCGCCCGTTGCAACTTCCATTACTATTACCGCACCATGATGCGCTTGGCTTTTAATCAATTGCTTCTCTAAAGCGTTTTGAGCCAAGTCTTGCATATTGATATCGATGGTAGAAATGATATCTGCACCATCTTTAGGCGCTACTTCTGCATCACTATTTACTGGAATCCAAACCCCACCGCTAATGCGCTGTTTCAGTCTTCTACCTGTTTCTCCGTTGATATAATCACCATAAGCCCCTTCTAAACCTACACCATTAGCTACGTTTTCGTTTTTATACCCGATAGTTCTGGCTGCCAAAGCTTTAAACGGAAGTATACGTCTGTTTTTTGCGATAGCCATTAAGCCTCCAGAATACTTACCTATATTATACAGAGGAAAGGTTCTAACCACCTTCAAATCTCCATAAGAAACCTTGCGCTTAATTAACAGATAACGAGCGGTATCCTGCCTTGCCTTACGCAACAATCGCGAATAATCTTTAGCGCTCCTGTCCTTAAAAAAGCTCGATAGCTTCATCGCCAAAGAATCAACCTTTGAATTAAAAACCTTATCGTCTTGGATACCTCCGGCAAAAAGATCCATCCTTAATTCGTACTCTGGAACCGAGGTAGCCAACAAACTACCATCTACCGAATAAATATTACCACGAGTTGCCTCAACTTCAAACTCTTTAATAGACAAACTATCGGCCATGGCCACCCACTTGTGCCCCTGCCTAAACTGCACATCGCACAACTTAACGAAAACCGCAAGCGCAAAAAGTACAATTAGCCCAAAAGCTAAATACACCCTTAATAATATGTTTGCCCTGATATTCATTACTTACTTTGTACTATTATTTTTTTTGGCGGCTCAACCAATTCCTCTAAACCCAACGTATCTACTTTCTTGGCCACCTCTGTCATTTTGCTTTTAAACATTAAATCGGCTTTTAGCGATTTATATTCCCAGCTCAACTCTTTTACTTCTTTACTAATCCTATCGATATCTCTAATATTCTTTACCGCCATGTGGCTATTCGCAATGTAAATCATCCCCAACACACACAAGAAAACCAAATAAGGAAGCATATCTGTGGCCGCTTCTTTCGAGACCGCCCCATCTACAAACAACTTCCTGAAGAAAGCTGTTGCACTTCCCTCTTTTACAGGTTCTTTCTTTTTAGGCTCTTCTTTTTCCTTTAAAACTGGCTCATCTTCTTCTGCCAGCTCATCCTCTATCTTTTCCCTAAACCTATTCACTCGCCCTTCCTCCTTTTCTTTTTCCGTTGACCGAAGTCAACGGCAATGAAGTCGATGGCAACGATGCAGACAGCGATGAAACCCGCTCACCAATCCTTAATTTCGCACTGCGAGACCTGCTGTTACGAGCCAGCTCTTCAGCATCAGCCACTATCGCTTTCCTAGTGATCACATTGAAAGGCTTTTGATCGTTACCAAAAAAGTCTTTCTCTACCTCACCCCTAAATTTTCCTTTAGCTAAGAAGTTTTTCACTGGCCTATCCTCTAACGAGTGATAAGACATCACCACTAAGCGTCCACCCGGTTTCAACACCTCAGCCGACTGCTCCAAAAAGCGCTCCAACACCTCTATCTCCGCATTCACTTCGATACGCAAAGCCTGAAAAACTTGCGCCATATATTTATGCTCTTTTCCACGAGGAATATGAGCCGCAATTACATTTTTAAATCCAGACAAAGTTTGGATAGGTTGCTCCAAACGAGCTGTAGCAATAGTTCTCGCTAAAGATTTTGCATTTTGCACCTCGCCATACAAACCAAATATTTTATGTAAATTTTCTTCAGTGTAAGTATTTAAAACTACTGCAGCCGTTAAATCACGCTGTTGATCCATGCGCATATCCAAATCAGCCTCAAAACGAGTAGAAAAACCTCTCTCTGGTTCGTTAAACTGATGTGAAGAAACCCCCAAATCAGCCAAAATACCATCTACCTGCTTAAATCCCAACAAACGCAAATGGTTTTTCATGTAACCAAAATTCTGATCTACGAAATGGAAACGAGGATCATCAATTTTATTTCTTTGCGCATCAGGATCTTGATCAAAAGCCACCAACACACCATCCGACCCTAAATGCTTCAAAATTTCTCGAGAATGCCCGCCCCCACCAAAAGTCACGTCTACATAAACCCCATTCGGCTTGATATTTAAACCATCGATACATTCTTGCAACAAAACAGGCACATGGTAATTATTCTCCATCAGCACCTCCCTTCTTGCCACCCATTACCTCTTCTGCCAAAGCAGCGAAGTTTTCAGGCACATCATCAAAAAGACCATCGTAAACCTTCTTGTCCCAAACTTCAATTTTATCCAACTGACAAGCCAATACCAACTCGGCATCAATACCAGCATACTCTATCAAAGATTTAGGTAAAAGCACACGACCTGCAGCATCTAAAGACAAAGGCATTGCCCCACGTTGAAACGCCCTTACAAACTCACGATTTCTCTTCTCGAACATATTCAACTTACTTAACTCAGCTACCGTTTCATCCCAAACTTTTTTAGGATAGATCACCAAATTCTTCTCAAAACCCCTGTTCACAACCAAGCCATCTCGCTCTACATCAAGCAATTGCTTCTTCAGCAAAACAGGCACCATCAAGCGCCCTTTCGCATCCATTTTGCAATCATATTCTCCGATGAGTTGGTTCATTTACTGTAGCTACACTTTTTATGTAGTGTAAAATTAAATACTTCTACCACTTTTTACCACTTTTTACCACAAAAAAGTTTTCAACACACACTACGCCCCACTTTAACCCACTTTTTAATATATTCAAGGCGCTTTTAGTAGTGGGAGAAAAAAAAAGCGGTCCCAACTTTTCAGTTGGGACCGCTTATATACAAGGAGTTAACCTCTAATTAATTTACTTATTTTAGCTCCAGATTAAATTTCTTGGGCTTGTTGGCGGAGGCGCCAATAAGAGCCTTTGCTAACTTCAATTTAGCTGTGCAGCTGTGGCTACAAATCAAAACCACCTTTATTTTTGTATAGCCGCTACACCTGGCAATTCTTTACCCTCCATGTATTCTAGCAAAGCACCACCACCGGTAGACACATAACTTACCTCGTCTTCTAAACCAAACTTAGCAATTGCCGCAGCCGAATCGCCACCGCCAATTAACGAGAAAGCACCGTTTTTGGTAGCCGCAACTACCGCTTCGGCTACAGCTTTAGTACCTTGCTGGAAATTTTCCATTTCAAAAACGCCCATCGGACCGTTCCAAAGCAAAGTTTTTGAGTTTTTAATGATCTCGCTAAACAACTCCACAGTTTTGGTACCGATATCTAAGCCCATCCAATCTGCAGGAATATGACCACTATCTACCTGATCTTTATTGGCATTGTTATCAAATTTATCTGCAATTACCGTATCTACAGGCAACACCAAGTTTACCCCTTTGGCTTTCGCTTTTTCAATCAGCTCTAAACAAAGCTCCATTCTATCAGCCTCTAACAACGAAGTACCAATTTCGCCACCTTGCGCTTTAGCAAAAGTATAGGCCATACCGCCTCCTATAATTAGGTTATCTACTTTCTCTAATAAACTTTCGATCAACAAAATCTTATCAGATACTTTAGCACCACCCATAATGGATGTGAATGGCTTCTCGGCATTATTGATTATTTTTTCGGCGTTCTTCACCTCTTCTGCCATTAAATAACCGAAGTATTTTGCATTAGGAAAAAACTGCGCAATGGTAGTAGTAGAAGCATGCGCCCTGTGCGCAGCCCCAAAAGCATCATTCACATACACTTCAGCCAGTTTAGCTAATTTTTCGGCAAAACCAACATCCCCCTTTTCCTCTTCTTTATAAAAACGAAGATTTTCTAGCAACAACACATCGCCAGGAAACAAATTATCTGCTTTATGCACCGCATCCTCACCAATACAATCGTCAGCAAACTTTACCGTAATACTTAGCATGCGAGACAAATCTGCTACAATATGTTTTAACGAATACTTATCGGTTGGCCCGTCTTTTGGACGGCCCAAGTGCGACATTAAAATTACCGAACCACCATCTTTCAAAATCTTTTTGATGGTTGGCAACGCAGCACGCATTCTTTTGTCATCGGTAATATTAAAATCGGCATCTAAAGGAACATTAAAATCTACTCTTACGATGGCTTTCTTATCTTTAAAATCGAACTGGTCTACTGTCTTCATTTTTTTCTATATGCTATATTAGGTTTAAAATCATGATGTAATGCGGGCCAACACCTGCAATTTCAAATTCTTCAGAAACAACTTTAAATCCCTGCTTCTTATAAAAATCTACAGCCGAGGTGCGTGCATTGCACCAAATATACTTAGCTTTTGCCGTTTTTATGTAATCTACTGCATATTTTATAAGTGCAGCTCCGTAGCCCTTCCCAAAAAAAGGGGCATCAGTAGCCATTCCGCGAAGCTGATAGCCCAATCCACTTTCGCCTTCTAAACGCTGAGGATAGAAAGTTGCTACCGTAGCGATCTCAGTTTCGCTCACGTAATAAGCCAAATGAAAAAGACCTTCTGCATTATCGGTAGGGAAAATGCAAGCTGCAATATCGGCCCCATCGCGAAGCATTTTACTTCTTAAGGGCAGCACTACTTCCAAAGGAACAAATTTGATCATGGTTTTAGATTTGAGTATTGAGTATTGAGTATTGAGTATTGAGTATTGAGAACAACGCCAAAGGCTGTAGTATGTTTTTATTTCAGCTTGATACAGGCTAATTTCTTAAATTTTGTTTACTTGTGGATTTGGTTATTCGGCAATTTACCTAGCCTCCACCCTTCGGACCACCAACTTTTTCACTTTTCCAATTTTCCCTACTTTTCCGCCCCTAACACCTTTACACTAGCAATCCCTTGGTTTCATTATTCGGCAATTTGCCTAGCCTCCAGCCTTCGTACCTCCGATTTCCGAACTTCCCAATTTCTTTAAAGCACCATCATTCTTTCTACTACATCGCCTAAACGATTGGCATAACCCGATTCGTTATCGTACCAGCCTACTACTTTAACCAGATCGCCAACAATAGAGGTCAATTGCGCATCAAAAACACAAGAATAAGGGTTATTAATCACATCAACAGAAACAATTGGATCTTCAGTATACTGCATAATCTTACTTAAATTACCTGCAGCAGCCGCTTTAAACGCTTCGTTAATTTCCGCAATGCTTGTTTTATTTTTAAGGATACAGGTAAAATCCGTTAAGGAGCCATTCAGCACTGGCACCCTAATGCCTGCTCCACCTAACTTACCCTCCAAGTGAGGGAAGATGTGCGTAATTGCTTTTGCTGCTCCCGTAGTAGTTGGAATAATAGACGAAGAGGCTGCCCTCGCCCTACGCAAATCTTGATGAGGCGAGTCGTGCAAGTTCTGATCGCCAGTCATAGAGTGTACCGTAGTGATGTAGCCATCTTCTATCCCCCAATTGTCGTCTAAAATTTTCACCATAGGCGCTACATTATTGGTAGTACAAGAAGCGTTGGATAAAATCGGCGATGTAAAATCTACTTCCCTATCATTTACCCCCATAACTACCATTGGTATTTCTTTATCTGCTGCCGGGGCTGAGATCAGTACCTGCTTAGCACCAGCCTGCAAGTGCTTATCGGCACCAGCTTTATTGGCAAACTTACCTGTAGCTTCAACTACTAAATGCACCTCTAGCTCGGCCCATGGTAACGTCTGAGGATTAGCATTGGCTAATATTTTGATTTTTTGACCATCAACAAGCAAGTATTCACCCTCGGCTTCAACATCGCCTTGGTAAATTCCGTGAACCGAATCATATTTAAACAAATGCGCTAAGGTAGCTGGTGTAGCAAGATCGTTAATTGCTATAATTTCAAATTTCCTTTGGAGCGCAGTACGAAGGAACATACGACCTATGCGTCCAAAACCATTAATGGCTATTTTCATTGCTATATTTGTTTTCAATTAAGGAAGCTCATTAAGATTTACCTTGCCATGCCCTAAAATCTTGATCATTTCAAAAGCTTCATCATTATTTGACTTCACGCAAATCTAGCCAATATCTAGAGAAAGAAAATCTAATATTGTAAATAAAGAAAAAACTATGACACCTTTAAGGTATCCTTAGTAAATACATCCAGAACGGTGTAAGATTTGGTAACTCTTCTACCTTTTACATAGGTAAGTACCGTGTTAAACGTCATGCAAATGCCTATCTGCAAAAATATAAGCACAAAATTACCCAAATCGCTTAGCAATACTGTAATAGCAATCATACCCACGTTAAACAGCACGGTAACCAACAAAATCTGCTTTGCATTTAGCCCCAACCTTAATAAGCGATGATGGATATGGTTGCGATCTCCTTTAAAAGGAGATTTTCTATTGATAATTCTGATGAAAAAGATGCGCAGCGAATCGAAAACAGGAACAATGAGCACCGCAACAGCAATGGCGGGAGCCGAATTGAAATAAGGCGTAGGAAAAGAGCCTACTTTATTAATTTCGATAAATTTAATGGCCAAAACAGCCGAGACCAGTCCTATAATGAGCGAACCAGTATCGCCCATAAATATTTTTGCTGGCGGATAATTGAAAACCAAAAAACCTAAAATAGCCCCCAACATAGAAAATGCAATGAAAGCATAGGCCACATCATTACCTAGGGCGAAAAAAACACCAAAACAGAGACTTACAATAGCGCCAACCGTACCCGCTAAACCATCAACTCCATCAATCAGATTAAAAGCATTATTGATAAATATAATTAAAGCAATAGAGAAAACTCCACCTGCTACGGGATGTACATCCCAAATGTTAAACACGCCATACAAGCTCGAAAGCTTAAAACTGCCCAGTACTACCAAAATTAATGCAACCACAATCTGTAAGGCAAATTTAGTGCTCGGGCTAACACCGTAAATATCATCCTTGATCCCCAATGCAAACAATAAAATACTCGAAGCAATTAGAAAGTTTGCCTCTTGGTAATGTACCGTAGTGGCAAATAACAGAACAGTAATGGTAAAGCCACAAAACAAACCAATACCTCCTAGCCTAGAGATATTTTCTTTGTGCTCTTTTCTATGCAAATCAACAGAATCAAACAATTGATGTTTATTGGCGGCATGTATAATAGAGGGTATGGCAAACCTAACCAACAAAAATGCTAGTGTTACAATTGAAAAATAAAATACCAAGGGATACTCGGCAAATAGTTGTTTGGGCATGTTAATCTATAAAGGACTGACAGTCAAATTTATGAATTATTTACACAAATAAGTTGTGTTTTTTTCAAAAGAACAAAAAATAACCTTTACTTAATATACCAAGTTTTGGGTATTCCTAGAAAAACTGCTTTACTTTTCTCATCTTTTTTAACGCCAAGACCAACAACGGAAAAGGTATTTTATTGTGTTTTAACGCACTATAATCGCTTAATAAAGCTCGGTAACGATGTGCAGTAGATTGATTACTCATGCCTCCGTTACGCATGTTCACCATCAGCAAGGGCAAATACCGGGTATTCATTTCATGAGTATAGCAATAGCGCAACATCAATTCGTAATCTGCTGCCGAACCATAGTTGAGCCGATAAGGCCCGTAAGCTTTAAACAGTTCGGTGCGTATATATAAGGTAGGATGAGCAGGCATCCAACCCAAGGCCAAATCTTTGGGGCTAGAGGGTGCCGAGCGCCATTTGCGTTGCACTTTGGCAACTTCATGCGGGGCAACGTAGTTAAGGTCGCCATATACCGCTTCTACACTAGGTTCTTGAAACATTTTAGCCACCGCTGTAATCACGCCACTATCGGCGAGCATGTCGTCAGCATTTAAAATCCCAATTACTTCACCAGTAGCCATGCCAATCCCTTTGTTCAAGGCATCGTACATTCCTTTATCGGGTTCCGAAATCAAAACCGAAATTTCGTTTTGATAAGCTTTTGCGATTTCAAACGAAGCATCGGTAGAGTTACCATCAATTAAGATATACTCCAAATCTGCGTAATCTTGAGCCAGCACAGATTGGATGCAGTCTCGCAGAAATTGCTCTGCATTATATACAACGGTAATGATGCTTATTTTCAATGATTGCAGTTTATGCCGCAAAAATACAATTAAATTTGATGGTTGGTTTTTTCGTTGTTCGTTTTTTGTTGATTTGGGGATCTGTTGTTGGTTATTCGTTGTTCGTCTTTCGTTTTTTGTCGATGTGTGGATGTGTGGATTCGGGGATGTGTTGTTGGTTATTCGTTGTTCGTCTTTCGTCCGTTGTGCTTCGTTGTTGGTTATTTGGGGATTCGGGGATTTGGAGATTTACTTAAGAACTTCAATCTTCGGACATCGGACATCGGACATCGGACTTTCCCGACTTTCCTAACTTACTAACTTCCCGACTTTACTAACTTTTCTAACTCTTTAGCCCTGTTCCCTGTTCCTTTCTCCTTACCCAGCAACCCACAACTTGCAACTCGCAGCCCACAAACCACACCCTTAGCAAAAACGTTTAAAAACGCAATACCTAAAACTTGTGATTTACAAAATTTGCCCCTTAGTTTTTTTATTTTATCGTTTGACTCACAATAAAAAGTTGTAATTTGCACCTTCATTCAAACTAATGAACTACAATAAATTACCCTTAACAGTACTTATCTTTTTAAGCGTATCGGCAATGTTTTTCGGCTCTTGTTCTTTTAAAAGCAGGAACGCCTTATTGAAAACCCCTTACGATGCCGACACGGTTAAAACAGTAAGGGTAATCAACAGCTTAGACAATCCGGCAGGCTACTACAACCTCATCAAACCAGAAGATGAACTCGCCATTAGAAATGTGCAAGACATGCGTTTGATTGTAAGAGACCCACAATTGGGCAGCAATACAATCAATAACCAACAAACCTATACCACCTTTAAAGTAAACGCCAATGGCGAGGTGGTGCTTCCTAAAATAGGCGCCATTAAGGTGGCCGGACTAAACCGTACACAAGCTGCTGCCGAAATACAAAAAGCTTACGAAGCCAAAGAACTTAACGCCCCACTTATTGATGTAAGAATTGCCAATGCCTATATTGTACTATTGGGCGAAGTAGGTAAACAGGGCAAATACATTATAGACAGAGAAGATTACGAATTGGTAGACCTCTTGGCTGATGCTGGAGGCCTCACACCAAATGCAAACAATAAAATGCTACGCATATTTAGGGGCGACCGCAGTAATCCAGAAGTGATTATGGTGAACCTAAGCGATTATAGTTTCATTAAAGACCCTAAATTAAAGCTACAAGCCAAAGATGTAATTTACGTAGAACCAAGAAGAGCAGCGGTAAACAGCCAAAACTTTCAGGCCTACTCCACTTTTATTCAAGTGGGTTTTGTAATTGTAAACACCTTATTGTTAATTTATACGCTAACTAAGTAATGGAACAGCCAGCGGCGGGGAATGCAAATGTGCAGCAAGACATAGACTATGTAAAAATCTTTAAGATTGTACTTAGCAGATGGTATTGGGTAGCTAGTTCGGTAATTATTGCCCTAATTGTGGCGTACATTTATTTATGGTACACGCCAGAAATATTTAGTACCAGCGCCTCCCTAAAATTTGACGAGAAAAGATCGGAAATTTCTGAACTGTTGAACGTAAGGAACGTTTATGACCGTACCAATAAAATGCAATCAGAGCAGTTTGTAATCCGCTCAAGGGATGTACTGAACAACGCAATTGGCAGTTTAGACTATAAAATTTCTTACTATTTAAAAGGAAGGGTACGCACCAGCGATATTTACCCGCAAAAGCCCTTAGATATTGCCATTATAGAACAAGATAGTCTTGATTTTACACAAGCCCTGTTTGAATACGAGCCCATTAACGCCAACACTTTTAAGCTCAGCCACCTAGAAAATGGCCAAGAAGTAAGCAAAAACTACCAACATGGTCAAATCATTTCGGTACCAGGTATCAAATTCAAAATCAACAACAGTACTTTCTCCAAAGGTAACAATGCAATATACTGCTTTAAATTTAACACCAAAAGAAGCTTCTTAGGGCGTATCTCGAGTGGCTTAAACATGAGCGAAACCAAGGGAACCAATATCCTTACGCTATCGCAAACCGACAACAACCCTTATTTCGCCACTGATATCCTTAACGCCATCTTACGCTCTTACGTTAGCTACGATCGCAGTCAGAAAACCATCTCGGCTACCCAAACCATTAAATTTATAGACACCTTACAGCAAAACATGTCAAAGGTGGTTAAGGCTTCGGGTTCACAATTAGAACAGTTTAAAGTAAACAATAAAGTTTTAGATATTTCGGCAGCAGGCCAAGACGTAATGAAAAAGCTTACCGACCTGGAAACCGAGAAAAACACACTTAACCTGCAAGGTATCTTCATCAACCAGTTAGAAAAAGAAATAGTAGGCAATAAAAACCTTAATGCCATTAACTACAACTTACAGGGCATTACCGACCCCATGTTGGCCAGCTTGCTTACCCAATACAATACCATTTTACTGAAAAGAGAAGAAGCCCTGGCCACTTACAAAGCCAGTTCTGATGTGGTACAGCAGATAGACAAGCAAATTATAGACATTAAAGCGGCCTTTGTAAGCAATGCCCAAAGCCAAAGGCAAAAAAACCAAAAAACCATTGCTTTTTTAGATCAGCAAATTGCCAGCATCAAGCAAACTTTTAATACCATACCTAAAGCAGAGCGAGACCTAATCAACTTGCAATCCAGCTTCGAGATCAATCAAAAAGTATACAGCTACCTGTCTGAGAAAAAACTAGAGGCACAAATTAGTAAAGCTGCCGTAACACCAGGGGCCACCATTGTAGATTTTGCGCTGTACAACCCTACACCTATTGCACCTGTTCACAAAAAAACCTACCTCAGCGCCTTAATGATTGGACTAATTGCCGGCATTGGCTTGATCTTTTTGGTAAGGATGCTCAACCCCTTCATCTACGATAAGGAAACCATCGAAAGCCTAACCAATATTCCAATTATTGGGGTCATCAGAAAATACCAAGATGCCATAGACGAAGATAACCGTCAGATATTATCCATCAAAAATCCCAAATCACTATTTGCCGAATCGGTAAGATCGGTACGTACCAACTTGAGTTTCCTTGCTTCTGAAAAGACCAGCAAAATTGTGTGTATCACCTCAGAGATTTCTGGAGAGGGTAAATCTTTCACTACCGTAAACCTGGCCAGCACGCTCAGTTTAATAGATAAAAAGGTCATCGTAATTGCGGCCGATTTAAGAAGATCAAAACTACATCATACCTTTAAAGTAAACAATTTAAAGGGCCTTAGCTCTTACCTATCTAACCAAGCACAGCTGAGCGATGTAATGTTTCCCACCGAAGTAGAAAACCTTACCTTTATACCAGCAGGGCCGGTACCACCCAACCCCTCAGAGCTCTTGTACTCTGATAAAATGAAAAATCTGTTAGAGGAGCTTACCTTAAGCTACGATTTTGTGATTGTGGATTCGGCACCAGTAGGTCTGGTTTCAGATGCCATTCCGCTAATTCGCATGGCCGATGTGAATCTGTTTGTAATTCGCTCTGGGGTATCTAGGTATCAAGCGGCTTCGGTGCCAGAACGCCTGTCTAAAGAATTTAATTTATCTAATATCGCCATCATTTTAAACGCATTTGATAATGATATCCTGCATAGCAGGTATTATACCACCAATTACACCGGCAGCTATTACGCCAACTACTACTACTATTCAGATTATTCTAATACTGGATATGGTGGCGGTTACTATAGCGACGAGCCAGGGAAAAAATGGTGGGAATTTTGGAAAAGAAAATAGAAAATGATCGACAGTTTGTACAGATGGTATCCAGTGTATACGAATTCAAGGGCAGAGAAAAAGGCTTATCAAGAACTACAAAAGAAAGGCATTGAAGCCTACCTACCCTTACGAAAAGAAGTAAAACAGTGGAGCGACCGCAAAAAAATAGTAGAAGAACCTTTATTCAAATCGTACCTGTTTGTACGTATTTCGAGTAAAGAGCAGACCGAAGTGTTAATGACCCCGGGTGTTAGCCGTTTCCTTTATTTTTCTGGAAAAATTGCCCCAATGCCCGATAAGCAGATGGCAGACCTGAAACTGCTTTTGGCTTCTGGAGAAGATTTAGAACTCATTACGCATGACGTACAGCCTGGCGAAAAAGTAATTGTAAACGCCGGCCCTTTTAAAGGGATGATTGCCGAACTGGTTTCGATAAAGAACAAAAAAAGCCTAGTTTTAAAACTAGAAAACCTAGGCTACGCTATTGAAATAAAAACATCAATGGCTTATATAGAACCACTTAAATGAGTAAAAGAGAATGAGTAAATGAGTAAATGAATAAATGAAATATCAGCATTAACGTTTACAAGTGCTCATCCAATCATTCGAAATTTAGTCATTTAAAATTACTTACCCGTAGGTACCGTAAATGGGACTGAGAGGGCGAAGCTGTGAGTTTAAGGGAGTAAAAAAAAAAGAGTTATGAGTTACGGGTTGCGAGTTATAGTTTGCCATTCAGTCATTCGCTCATTTACTTATTCAAAATTGTATTAGCAAAGAGCAGCTTCGTCCATCGAGTTTCGTCTTTAGTCCATCGAAGAACTAAGAACAAATATCCAGATCAACGAATCAACCTCGAAAAACGGGCAACGAATAACGATCAACGACAGAAAGTAACCATGTGCAGAATAGCAGGCATAATTAGCGACACCTTAACACTTTCAGCAATGGAAGATGGCGTAAATCGCATGTGTAATGCTATGCATAAAGGTGGCCCAGATGGATTTGGCTTTCACAGCCTGCCAGCGCTTCAACTAGTTTTTGGACACCGCCGACTGTCGCTTATCGATTTAACCGAAAATGGCAAACAACCCATGTGTTATAACGAACAGTTATGGATTACCTTTAACGGAGAGATCTACAACTATCTCGAACTTAAAGAAGATTTGATTGCCAAAGGTTTTACTTTTCAAAACCAAACCGATACCGAAGTGATCTTAGCAGGCTACCAAGCCTATGGCACCGACTTTTTCAAAGCACTAAAAGGCATGTTTGCCTTTGCTCTACTAGACCAATATACCAAACAAACCTTTTTGGTAAGAGATGGCGTGGGGATTAAACCCTTATATTACCATAGTGATGCGAACAACCTCTATTTTGCTTCAGAAATCAAGGCTTTTACAGCATTTAATACGCATTGGAAAGAAAATACAGATTGGCCTATCTACTTCCTTTCTTTTGGCTTCATACCAGAACCTTACACCACTTTAGAAGGAGTTTACCATTTACCTAAAGGCCATTTTCTTACTTACGATCATGTAAGCAAGAAAAATAAGATTAAAAAGTTTACCAACAATTATCCTGCAGTAGTAAAGACCGATCAGCATACCGCAGAAACAGCGATGAAAGCGAACCTAGACCGGGCGGTAAAAAGGCACCTCATTTCAGATGCTCCTATCGGCGTATTTCTTAGCGGCGGCATAGACAGTAGCCTGCTCAGCATCATTGCCAACGAGCAACATGCCCAAACCATCAACACGGTAAGCATCAACTTTAACGAGCCCGAATTTTCTGAGCAGCAGTACCAAGAGCTTATTGCCCAACAGATACAAAGCAAACATGTTAGCCATACGGTTAGCGCCAAAGACTTTGAGCAACACATTGATCAAATCTTTGCCGATATGGACCAGCCCTCTAACGATGGCATCAATTCTTGGTTTGTAAACAAGGTGGCTAAAGATAACGGACTAAAAGCCGTTTTATCTGGCATCGGCGCCGACGAACTTTTTGGAGGCTATCCATCGTTCAAAAGACATCAGCTCATCAAAAGGCTTAAGAAAATTCCTCGTTTTTTACTGAAACAAGCAAAGTATTTACCTAACGATAAGCTCAAGCGCATCAGCTTTTTAGCTTATGAAAATCCCATTGGCGAATATTTGTTTCTAAGAGGGTTTTATACGCCTAACGTAGTAGGTAAACTTTTGGGCATTCCCGAAAAAAAGGTAGCACAGCTATTGCAGCAATACACCCTACCTACCGAAGTACAGCAGCTAAATGCTGCAGATCGAATTTCGTGGTTCGAGACCAATATCTATATGCAAAACCAACTGCTCAAAGATACCGATTACATGAGCATGGCCCATGGTGTAGAAGTACGCGTACCTTTTTTAGACCAGGATGTAGTTGCCGCAGCACTGCAATTGCCAACCCAGCGTAGGTTTAGCGAGCAGCCCAAATCATTATTGATAGCTGCTTATCGCAAAGTATTGCCAGAAGCCATCTGGAACCGCCCTAAAAAAGGCTTTACCTTTCCTTTTCAGCACTGGTTTGCCCAATACCAACCTATGCTAAACCCACAGCATTACCAAGGTAACCCGCAAGCCCTAGCGTTATTGAAACAGTTTAAACAACAAAAGTTGCATTGGTCTAAGCTCTTTGCTATTTACCAAGTTTATTACCGTGCCAAATAAACCCAATCATATCCTGTTTTTAAACTTATACGCCTTTAGCTTAACGGGCGGTGTAGAAAAAGTAAGCAGAAAGTTCATGTACGCCCTAAGCCAACTTTTTAACACCCAAGCGTGGCAAAGTTACTCGATGTACGATAAGATTGCAGATACAGACATCAGGTTTATAGATCAGAAACAGTACCTCCCCTTTGCAGGAGCTAAAATTAAGTTCACGGTAACCAGTTTTTTAAAAGGACTGCAAACAGATGTTTTAATTTTATCCCACATCAACCTATTGCCTATTGCCAAACTCATTTCGCTCGTTAAGCCAAAACAAAAAATCATCCTATTTGCACATGGTATAGAGGTGTGGGGAAAGCTATCGGGCTGGAAAACCAAGTTTTTACAACAAAAAGTGCAAACTTGGGCGGTAAGCAGTTACACCCGAAATCAAATGATCTTACAGCACCAAATTGCACCGCAGCAAATTCATGTGCTTAACAATTGCCTCTCCCCTTTTCTTGAGCTTCCAACAATTTTTGAAAAGCCACAAGGGCTGATAGAAAAGTACCAACTGCATAAAAATACCCCCATCTTATTTACACTAAATAGGCTATCTGCTTCAGAAAAATATAAAGGCTACGATACCGTGATCTCGGCATTGGGTAAACTCAAAAAAGCAAATCAATCTTTTACCTACCTACTGGCCGGCAAAGCCGATGAGTTAGAAAAACAAAGAATAGTACAATTGGTCAAAGAAAATGACCTCATTGAGGAAGTGAAACTGATCGGCTACCTTGCAGAAGAAGAATTGAGCGCTCATTTTTTACTGGCTGATAGTTTCATTATGCCCAGCAGAGGCGAGGGTTTCGGCATTGTATTTATTGAAGCTGCTGCCCATGGTTGCCAAGTTATTGGCGGAAACGCCGACGGCAGTACCGATGCCCTTTTGAATGGGCAATTGGGTCAATTGGTTAATCCCAGCAGCGAAGAAGAAATCATCAAAGCCATACAAAAAGCATTGAACAACAAAGCGCATCAGCCAAAGGCACAACAAGAATTAACGGTAAAACATTTTGGCTTTGATAGGTATGTAGCAAAGGTTAGGGAATTGATTAATGGGGGAATTGGTTGATTTGGTTGATTCGGTTATTTGGAGATTCGGTTATTCGTTAATTTGAAGAATGAATTACACTTACACTTTTGAAAAATTAGAAGTTTGGCAGCTTTCAAGGTCATTTGTGAAAGAACTTTATGAGATTACCAAATCATTCCCAAAAGACGAACAGTATGGTTTAACGAGTCAAATCAGAAGAGCAGCGGTTTCTATCAGCTCCAATATTGCCGAAGTCTCGTCTAGGTTAACCACAAAAGACAAAGCCCATTTTACCATGATTGCTTTTTCGAGTACTATGGAAGTTAATCAACCAATTGATCATCGCATGTGATCTGGGCTATATCAGCTCTGAAACATTAATGGCACTGAAAGAGAAACTAGCAAAACTTACGAACAAGCTGAATGCTTACCACAAAGCTCAACTTGCGCAAAAATAAATGTGATTAATTTGAAGATTTAACAGATAGAGAATTTGGTTGATTTGAAGATTGACAACCTTCGCAAATCAACCAGTTAGCCGGTTAGTCAAATTACCGAATTAATCAAATAAACAAATCAATACATCCAACAAACAAATTAACGAATCAACGCATACACCAAATTACCGAATCCCCAGCAAAACATGAATCAACAATACGACTGGAGCATAGAACCGCAAAACTCTTTGCTAGACTTAAAGCTTAAAGATACTTGGGCCTATAGAGATCTGCTTTGGCTATTAGTGAGGAGAGATTTTGTTTCCTTTTACAAACAGACCATTTTAGGACCCCTTTGGTTTTTTATACAACCCTTGCTAACAACGCTGATCTTTACTTTTGTGTTTGGCAATTTGGCCGGCATTAGCACCGATGGCTTACCGCAGCCTCTTTTCTACATGGCTGGTATTACCGCTTGGAATTACTTTGCCGACTGCCTTACCAAAACCTCTACCGTATTTAAAGACAACGCCAACATTTTCGGCAAAGTGTATTTCCCGAGGTTAATTATGCCTTTGAGCATTGTAGTAAGTAATTTGGTGCGTTTTGGCGTGCAATTTCTACTATTTTTAATGGTGATGGCCTATTACTACTTTACTGATGCTCACTTTAACATCACTTGGGCTATCAGCTTGTTTCCATTGGTGGTGCTATTGATGGCGCTGCTAGGTTTGGGCACCGGCATGCTCATTTCTGCCATGACCACCAAATACCGCGATTTGGCTTTTTTAGTCACCTTTGGGGTGCAATTGTTAATGTATGCCACCACGGTAATTTATCCACTAAGTACGGCATTAGAAAACTACCCCACCTACGCCTGGATTATCGAGTACAACCCTATGACGCCCCTCATAGAAACCTTTAGATATGGCTTTTTAGGTAATGGCACCTTTAGTTGGGGCGCTATAGGCTATACTACAGCCGTAACCTTAGCCTTATTGTTGCTAGGCATCGTGGTGTTTAATAAAGTAGAGAAAAATTTTGTAGATACGGTTTAAGTCGTCCACCGAGTTTCGTTGTTCGTCCATCGCACATCGAGAAACAAACAACGACAAGCAAACACTTCAACCAATAACGCAGCCGCCCACAAAACAAATGCAAAAGCCTCTTTTCAGTGTTTTAATTGCCAACTTTAACAATGGAAAGTACATTGCTGCCTGCCTAGATAGTGTATTAAATCAAGATTATTTGCACCTAGAAATTGTCATCATTGACGATGCCTCTACCGACCAGTCATTGGCCATCATAGCGCCTTACCTTAACCAGCACCACCCTATCAAACTAATTAAAAACAGCGAGAACCAAGGCGTGGGCTACACCAAAAAAAGATGCATTGATGAGGCCACCGGAGAAATTTGCGGTTTTGTAGATCCAGATGATACCATTACGCCAAACGCAGTCGCTGCAATGGTAAGCATGCACCAGCAGCACCCAGAAGCTTCATTGCTGTATAGCGACTATTACGAGTGCGACGAAAATTTAAGAACCATCGGCGCTTACCAATCAGCCCAGGTTGTGAATAGCCAAGCTCATTTCTTCAATGACGAAGGAAAAATAGGGCCGTTTGCTTCCTTTAAGAAAAGTAGTTATCAAAAAACAAAAGGATTAAATACTTACCTAAAGAGGGCAATTGATCAAGACTTGTATCTTAAGCTGTATGATGTAGGCGAGTGTTTACACTTGCCGCTTAAACTCTACCACTACAGAATGCACGCTAATGGCTTGGCTACCAAAGCTCAAACCAACTTGGCTTATTATTGGTTCTGGGTAGTTAAAATACTCAGGGCGCAAGATAAGGGTATAAATTTAGAACAAGATTTTGCAAAAACCTTTGTGAGAGCCGCCAGTTTAAAACACTGGATAAAGGCAGATCAACTCTTTCGCAAGTCGCCATTATACAAATTGTTCCGCTTTTTTAAATAATGCTACTGTCTATCATTACCGTTAATTTAAACAACAAAGCAGGTTTACAAAAAACAATCGAAAGTGTGCTGAACCAACAAGCTGCATGTTTCGAATATATCATCATAGATGGTGGATCAACAGACGGCAGCAAAGAAGTAATCGAAAATGCCCAACACCAGTTTAGCTATTGGGTTTCCGAAAAAGACGAAGGCATTTACCAAGCAATGAACAAAGGCATTAAATTAGCTAAGGGAGATTTCATTTTATTGCTCAACAGTGGTGATTGCCTTTACCATGCTAATAGCATCAGTATATTGAGCCAACATTTAAACCATTCTGGAGATATCTACTATACAGATGTGATGCTCAACACCCATCCGCCTCGCCTTAAAAGATATCCAGAAAAATTAACGGTAGATTTTTTCCTCTCCACTTCGCTCTGCCATCAAACTACCGTAATTTCAAAAAAAATATTTCAGCAATTAGGCCTATATGATTGTCGCTACAACTTAATTGCAGATTGGTTATTGCTGCTTAGGAGCTTCCAGCAAAACAAAAGCTTTACTTATATCCCTGATATCATTTTAGCTTACTTTGACCCTGGGGGCATTTCTAGCAATTTTGAGCTTAACCAAAAGCAACGAGCAATTGCTTTAAAAGATAACTTACCACATTTGATGGGGCAATGGCATGCTAAGCAGCGCCAACTGAGATGGCAATACAGGTTTAACAAAATCAAAGCGCTGTTAAACATAAATTAGTGAAAGTATTGGTAGTCACTACATATTTCCCACAAACCTCCGAAACTTTTATTTTGGATCATGTAATTGGTTTAATAAGCAAAAAAATCAATGTGAAGGTCATCTCCATGTTCGAGGCGCCCAAGCAGGTCATCCATCAGCAATTCGAAACTTACCATTTAGCTACACTTACCCACAACGAAAGACCCAGCCAAATTAGTAAAACCTATTCCATTTGGCTGCAACTTATGGATGCATTTTGGGCATGCTTTCGCTATCCAAGAGCATTTGCTAAGCTATTAGCTATGTCAGGCCTTAAGCAAAAACGCACTTACTTTGCCGCATTTAAAAACGTTGCTCTTTATCGAGAAGCTGATGTGATACATGCACATTTTGGCCACGTAGGTAATCGTCTTATCTTCCTAAAAAGGATTGGTATTATTCCACGGCACACGCCTATCATTTGTAGTTTTCACGGTTCTGACATAGATGAACCCTATTACAGACAGAGGCCCAATTTCTATCATACATTCTTCAAAGATGTCAATTTGGTCATCAGCAACTCTGCGTACCTAACCAGCAGACTTGTGGCCAGCGGGTGCAGCCCCGATAAAATAAAAATGGTAAAAAACGGGGTGGATATAAACTACTTTACTGTAGCAGAGAAAAAGGCAAATGAGCAAAAAACACATTTCAATGTGCTTACCGTGGCACGTTTAACCGAAGTAAAAGGAATAAAATATGGCATCGAAGCTGTAAAAATGCTGGTGATGCAAGGTATTAACCATTTACATTACCACATTATTGGCCAGGGCGAGCAAATGCAAGCCCTAAAAAAACAAATTGCCGACTATGAGCTAAGCAAAAACGTTCATTTGTGGGGTGCACTTGACAGAGAACGTGTCAAATCTAGCTATGCTAATGCAGCTGTTTTTCTCTTACCCGGCGTGGTAACCACTGGCGGCAGGGTCGAAACCCAAGGTGTAGTAATTCAAGAGGCCCAAGCAATGAGCTTACCCGTAATCGCTACCAATGTGGGCGGCATACCAGAAGGAATAATTGATGGAGAAACTGGTTTTATTGTACCTTCACAAGAAGCAACTGCCATTGCCAGCAAAATAAAAACATTAATTGACAACGAAAATTTAAGGCTAACCATGGCAAAAGCTGCTCGCAACTATGCAGTAGCTTATGCCGACCAACGCCATCAATTAAATGCAATTGAAAATATTTATAAAGAAGCCTTGGTGGGCAAATAAATAAAAAGTTAGGATCGTTCAGCGAGTTTTCTGCACCGATAGACAACCAAATTACCAAATCAACGCATCCAACAAATCCACCATAAAAATGATAGCCATCAAAGCCGAAAAGCCTCTCTCCAACGCTCCCCAAAAGTCGGGAAGAGAATAGGCAGTGTTGAGGCAAAACTTACAATAATTATGTCGATAGCAATTAAGGCAGAAAACTTGAGTAAAGCTTACCAACTAGGGCAAATAGGCACCGGCACCATTAGCCGCGACCTAGAGCGTTGGTATGCCCGCATTGGCGGCAAAGAAGATCCTTATTTGCGTATTGGCGAAACTAACGACCGTACCTCCAAAGGCAACTCAGATGTAGTATGGAGTTTAAAAGACATTAATTTTGAAATTGAGCAGGGTGATGCCGTGGGCATTATTGGCCGCAACGGTGCTGGCAAGAGCACCTTATTGAAAGTGTTGAGCCGGGTTACCTCCCCTACTACGGGCCGCATTACGGGCAAAGGGCGTATTGCTTCGCTGTTGGAGGTGGGCACGGGTTTTCATCCAGAGCTTACCGGCCGCGAAAACATTTACCTCAACGGCGCCATTTTAGGGATGCGCAAAAAGGAAATTACTCGCAAGTTCGATGAAATTGTAGACTTCGCTGGTGTAGAACGCTACATAGACACCCCCGTAAAACGTTATTCTAGTGGCATGTATGTGCGCTTGGCCTTTGCCGTTGCCGCACACTTAGAAAGCGAAATCTTAATTGTAGATGAAGTATTGGCCGTAGGCGATGCCGAATTTCAAAAGAAATGCTTAGGCAAAATGGGCGAAGTAAGTAAGGGCGAAGGAAGAACAGTGTTGTTTGTGAGCCACAACATGGGCAGCGTAAAAACTTTGTGCGATAAAGCCATTTTGCTAAACCAAGGATTACTATATGCCATAGGAGATGCCAACCAAATTATACCTCAATACAGTAAAGCCACTGCTAATAACCAAAGTAAACGAATAGGAGGCAATATGGTGTACGTGAAAGCGGTAAGCTACTACTGCAATGCTATTGAAGTGAGCAGTGGCGAAATTCTTCATGGAGAACCATTACGCATTGTGCTACAAATTGAGGCATTAGAAGATTATAATGATGTGAGCATTGCCCTATGCTTCAATGACAGCAATAATCAACGCATGACAAGTGTGTGGACCAAATACAACGGTCAGCTATTTTCCTTAAAAAAGGGAATACAACAATTCGATCTTCAAATCCATTCGCTCCGGTTAGTACCAGATGCTTATCAGCTGATTACGTATATCGAAACTAAAGGACAGATTTTAGAGCAGATTAATCACTTTGACGAAATATTAGTAACACCTGCTAACCACAGTAAGAGTTTAGAAGTTCCTGTAAGTGGTTTAGGTAGTTACGTAGAAGTGTTCGAGGCAAAACTTAGGTATGATTAAAGAAATCATCTCTAGCTTATGGTTTGCGAGACGCCATCGCAAAATATGGGAACAGCGAATAGCAGATGTAATGCGCAGTAGCGATAATGCCTACATTCACCGACATGCAGATGCAGGTAAGCTAATTAGTGGCGCACAAGTGATGCACAACGGACAAAAGATTATTAAAGGCAGCTATTATGGGAGTGGCATTACCAAAATGCTCTTAGCCAACAGGGGTGTGCACGAGCCGCAAGAAGAAAGGGTTTTCCAAGAGGTACTAAAAACCTTAAGCCCTGATGCAATTATGGTAGAGCTTGGTGCTTATTGGGGCTTCTACTCCATGTGGTTTTTGCAGCAAATACCGCAAGGCAAAACTTATCTATACGAACCCAATTTTAACAATCTAGCGTTTGGAAAGGCCAACTTTAAACTTAACGGGCTAGTTGGAGATTTTAATCGAGCATTTACTAGCAACAGGGTAGATTTGCAATCACAACCGCCGATCATTGATTTGGCTTACATCTTCAAAGATAAGCGCTTAGACCAGATCGATATTTTGCACTGCGACATCCAGCGGTATGAATATGAACTGCTGAGTGGCGCTAGCGAGCTGCTGCAAAGCGGCCGTATTGGATATTTATTCATATCTACACACAGCCCAGCAATCCATCAGCAATGTTTAAATATCGTGAACGAGGCCAATTACGAGATCATCGCCCAAGCAGATTTAGACGAGACCTTTTCTGTAGATGGACTAATTGTGGCCAGGCATCGTAATTATGCAGGCATTGGTCCTATCGAAATTTCTAAAAACACCAAAGCTGGCTAAGGAGTAGCGACATGTTTTATCAAATTAAACAATACCTGCGAAGATACATCTCCAAAAAAATCTGGAACCAGCGTGGCGTATTCCCCTACTATGGGCAAAAAGTGTTTTTCCCAAAAAATAGCCTCATTTTCAATCGAGCAATTGAAGAAAATGTTTATGAAAAGGAAAATGTCATCCTCATGAAACAACTCATGCAGGATGAAACCACCGTATTGGACCTTGGGGCTAACATTGGCTTAATGGCCATTCCGCTGTTAGCGCTCAATCCTAGCATTAAAATCGTTTCGGTAGAACCCTCGCCTAACTCCTACCCTTATTTGGCCAAGACCCATCAATCGAGCTCGTTTAAAGACCGTTGGCAGCTCATCAATAAAGCCGTTGCAGATCAAGAAGGAGAAATGGAATTTCAATTGGCTAAGCCCGAAGAGGCAGCTTACGAGGGCCTACGCAATACGGCCAGGGTAAATTTTACCCACAGCACTAAGGTGGCCTGCACCACAACAGATCAACTGTGGCACAACTTAGGAAAACCTCAGGTTTCCGTTATTAAAATAGATGTTGAAGGTGCAGATTTACTAGCATTGAAGGGAGCGCTCGCTTGCATACAACAGTGTAAACCCCATATTTTAATGGAGTGGAGCAAAAAAAATATCGGCGCTTATCAACTTTCCAATCGCCACTTGTTAAGTTTTTCGCAACAAATCGGCTACCAGATCTATGCACTTCCCTATTTCACCAAGTGCACAGACATTAACGAATTAGATCTTTTATACCAGCTGACCGAAAATTTTCTACTCAGTCCTACCACGGCCCCTTTAACAAGCTCGGTCCGTGATGAGATAAGGTAGACAACATAAATTATCCGAGATAAAAATTGCTCAACTCAACAAAAATATACCAGATTGCTCAAAAGCTCTATCGCCGATTAAGCTCCCGAGCAATTCGTGGGCTGCATAACCAAATTAGCGTTGGCAATAGTAAAGTCACTTTCGATCTTGTGGGCAATCACAATCGGATTGATATCCATCCCAGTGCTAGCGTGAACTGTAAAATTTATTTGAGAGGAAGTCACCACCATATTTATATCGGAAAAAACGTACGCATTAAATCTGGCCTATTATGGCTCGAAGATACCCATGGAAAAATAAGTATTGGTGACCACACCACTATTGAACGTGCTACCTTAGCAGTGACCGAACCCAATAGAAGTATCAGCATTGGTGAGCATTGTATGCTCTCTACTGGTGTAGAAATTAGAACTGGCGATTCGCACAGTATCCTTTCTTGCGACACTAACGAGCGGATCAATTTTGCAAAAGATGTACACGTGGCCAATAATGTATGGATTGGCAGCGAGGTGAGTGTACTTAAAGGATCAACCATTGGCGAATTTGCCATTATTGCCACCAGAAGTGTAGTGACTGGCCCTGTAGCAGCATATTGCTTGGCTGGTGGGATACCTGCCAAAATCCTTAAAACCCAGGTAAAGTGGACAAGAGAGAGGATCAACTAAACTCGTAAAAAAGCCCCTCTCTAACGCTCCCCAAAAGTCGGGAAGAGAATAAGCAGTGTTAAGGCAATATAGCCTCGACGTTTTGTCTAGTTTGTTGATTTCTTTTAATAGGAAGCCATGCTTTCGCTACGCTCAGGTTTGAACACTTTTGGTTCAAGCCAAAAAGTAAAACTAAAATACAATAATGAGTAACATTGCAATAAAAGCCGAAAAGCCTCTCTCTAACTCTCCCCTAAGGGAAGAGAATAGGCAGTGCCAAAACAAAACTTACAATAATTATGTCGATAGCAATTAAGGCGGAAAACTTGAGTAAAGCCTATCAACTTGGCGAAATAGGCACGGGCACCATTAGCCGCGACCTAGAGCGTTGGTATGCCCGCATGCGTGGCAAAGAAGATCCTTTTTTGCGCATTGGCGAAACCAACGACCGTACCGCAAAAGGCAACTCAGATGTGGTATGGAGTTTAAAAGACATCAACTTCGAAATTGAGCAGGGCGATGCCGTAGGCATTATTGGTCGTAACGGCGCTGGCAAAAGCACCTTGTTAAAAGTGTTGAGCCGGGTTACCTCTCCTACTACAGGTCGCATTACGGGCAAAGGCCGTATTGCTTCGCTGTTAGAAGTAGGTACGGGTTTCCATCCAGAACTCACTGGCCGCGAAAACATTTACCTCAACGGCGCCATTTTAGGAATGCGCAAAAAGGAAATTACTCGCAAGTTCGATGAAATTGTAGATTTTGCTGGTGTAGAACGCTACATAGACACCCCAGTAAAACGCTACTCTAGCGGCATGTACGTGCGTTTGGCTTTTGCCGTTGCCGCACACCTAGAAAGCGAAATCTTAATTGTAGATGAAGTATTGGCTGTAGGCGATGCAGAATTTCAAAAAAAGTGCTTGGGCAAAATGGGCGAAGTGAGCAAGGGTGAAGGAAGGACGGTGCTATTTGTGAGCCATAATATGGAAGCTGTATTATCTTTAACAGATCACTCCATCTTATTAGAAAATGGAAAACTTATTGCTGACGATAAAACATCAAATGTTGTCAACACTTATAAAGGTAAAAATTTCAACAAAAATAAAACATTTCAAAATAAAACATTTTTCAACAAAAAAATATACTGCAACAGTGCCGAGATTATCAGTCAAGATAAAGACTATCTTACCCTTATAATTGCATACACCGTCAATTCTGAATGTCGCTGTCTAATTGCAATTGAATGTTTCAGTCAAAATGAAATATCTGTTTTTACAATCAAAGATATAGATGATGGTATAGAGAAGTATATAAAACCTAATGGCAAATACAATTGCATTGCTAAAATACCTATTCATCATCTGATGTCTGGAATTTATAGTTTGAATATATCATTTGCAGAAGAAGGTGTGGAAAGATTTCATTTAATAAAGGAGGCATTAACTTTCGAAATTATAAATATACCTTCTGAACAACACTATAACTCACGAAGTGGCATTATAAAAGTTACAGCTCTATGGGATTAATAAATAAAATCAAAAATAGGTTAAGACCATTTTACAAAGTTTACAAAGTTTGGTGGAGCGAAAAGGTTGGCAAAAAAAACCTTCCCGAAGTCATCAATTTCAACGCTAATGATATTTGTAACAGTAAATGTACAATGTGCAATATTTGGCAACAGAAACAAGATAATGAAATAACGTCTGAACAGTTTCAAGCGATTTTAAAAGATCCTTTATACCAAAATGTAAAACACATAGGCATTACTGGGGGAGAGCCAACATTAAGAGAAGATTTACACTTGTTGTACGAAGCAGCAATAAAAGCACTTCCGAATATTCAAGGATTGAGTATTATAACCAATGCCATACAAAAAGATCAAGTAATTGAGCGAATTGAAAAAGTAATTGAAACTTGCAAGGCATACAATAAACAATTCTCGATGATGGTCTCGCTCGATGGCTATGGAAAAGTACATGATGAAGTACGAGGAAGGTCTGGAAATTTCGAAACAGCAATGGCAGTCATTGCTTATTTTAAAGCAAAAGGGCTAACTGTAGCAACTGGAACTACAATTTCTAAAACCAACGTTTGGGATGTAGAGGAGCTATTACATTTTTTTCAAAAAACAGAGCATTACGGCAGATTTAGAATTGCTGAATTCATTAAGCGTTTGTATAATGAGGATCGCAACAACGTGATTAGGAATTTCGATGACGACGAAATCTATCAGTTGCAACTCTTTTTCTTTAAATTAATCAGCACGTATGAAAAAGACCCTACCTATCAACGAACCTACAAAAGCATAATCAACATCTTAAGTGGTGGAAAACGTTTAATCGGGTGTCCCTACCATAGTGATGGCATAGTAGTAAGTAGTAGAGGTGAATTAGCGTACTGTGCACCAAAATCGAATTTCATCGGGAATGGGTTAGAAGAAAGTTCGTTACATCTGTATCAAACTAATGGAAAAGAAAAGGAACGAATAAAAAAAGAAAATTGCGAATCTTGTATCCACGACTACCACTATAAAGAAACTTTCAACGAATTAAAAGCTAGGATAAGAACAATGTTTTGGACTAGGCTTTACCAGATAGATAGTAAATGGAAAAGTATACATCGTCTAGTGAAACCATTCGATAAAACAAATAATTATAAAACAGCATTTATCGTTGGTTGGTACGGTACTGAAACTGTAGGTGATAAGGCAATTTTAGCAGGAATTGTTCATGAATTAACTGAAAAATTCGGTAAAATCAATTTGTATATCGGAAGTTTATACCCATTCATCACGCAACGTACTATTAGAGAATTAAACATAACAGCTAAAGTGATTGACGTTTGGGAAAAAGATTTTATTGCAGCATGTAAAAGTAGCGATTTGATTATAATGGGAGGAGGACCATTAATGGATTTGGAAGTTTTGTCTGTACCATTAAAAGCTTTTCAACTAGGTAAAATATATAACAAGACAAATATTATATATGGATGTGGCATTGGCCCCTTGTATAATGAACGTTACCAAAATACGGTAAAAAAAATACTTTCACTTTCAGATGAAATTATGGTGAGAGATGCGAAAAGCAAGTTAACTGCGGTAGAATGGACGAACCACAGCAAACCAGTAAAACTTTCCGGAGATCCTTCAAAAGTATATTTAAAGAGCCTACATCAGCAATTCCCGCAGCGTAATATCATCTCCTGTTATCTAAGAGACTGGACCTATGAATATTGTAGAGATCTATCTTACGAAGATTTCCTAGCAAAAAAGCAAGAGCTTGAATTAGGCATTGCCAACTTAATCAAACATAAGGCACTTGAGATGCAAGTAGATGAAATTCGCTTGGAGCACATGCATAATTTTGTAATTGGAAATGATGATCGAGATTTCTCGCGATACTTCATGGAAAAGTATTTCGACGATTTCGAAATCCCGATTACTTACAACAAGTATCTTTCTACAGTTATATCCATAAGTGAGAGCATGCAATCTTCAAAGTTGAATGTTTGTATGAGGTTTCACTCAGTAGTTTTTGCACACAGCTTTAATACTAATTTTGTAGCTGTAGATTATACTAAAGGCGGAAAAATCAAAAATTATCTTGTTGACGAAAATCAGATGAACAATTATTTGTCTGTGGATGACATTATAAACAATTACGCCAACGAATGAAAGTTGTACATATCACAACTTGGTTACATGGAGGAGCAGGTATCGCAGCGCTAAGACTACATCTCGAACTCCTGAATCAAGGTATTGAATCACATATAATTTCACTTGCTAATACTACGATTCCACAAGTGAATAACCATCATCCAGTTTTAGAACACCAAACAAGTCTCTATGAAAAAATTTTCAACAAATTTGGTATTAGACTAAACTCGGCTTACCGTAATACTCACAGACTAAAACAGCTAAATGGTGAATATGAAATCGTCACTTTTCCTGACACTGATTATAGGATCGAAAACATTGATATTGTAAAAAGTGCAGACGTTATTCATCTCCATTGGATAGCAAACTTCATCAATTACAAGACCTTCTTTTCTAAACTCAAGAATAAAAAAATTGTTTGGACTTTACATGATCTTAATCCAATGCAAGGGATATTTCATTATAAAAATGACGAGTTTAATAACCCGAGCTTTGGAGGTCTAAATAAGCACGCTTATAATCAAAAAATGAAGGCTATTCAAAAGGTAAGAAACTTAACCTATGTCTGTTTAAACAACTGGATGCTTGATCAATTGAACACTGGAACCAAAGCCTCATTTCATAAAGCTGACGTAATCCCAAATATAATAAATGAGAAAGATTTTTTTGCAGACGCTAAATCAATGGAGAAAAGTGGAAGCTTACTCAATTTTTTATTAATAGCTTGTGATGTAAATAACTACCGAAAAGGATTTGACCTTGCATTGGAAGCATTAAGCAGACTGAAGAACAAGGATAAAGTTACCATATTTATAGTCGGAAAAGGAGAAACTACTATCCCGAAAGGAATAAAAACTAATATGATTGGAGCATTGTATGACATCAAAGAACTTAGAAGTATTTACAATGAATGTGAATATTTGATAATACCTTCTAGAGAAGATAATTTACCTAATACAATGGCAGAAGCATTACTATGTGGCACGGCGGTTATTAGCTTTAAAATTGGGGGTATGGCTAATCATATTGTAAATGGTGCCAATGGCTTTTTGATAGATCCTTACAATGTCGAAAAAATGGCAAAGCAAATTGATCATATCATTGAAAATAGAATTATATTATCACGAAATCAAATATCGAAGAAAGCACATCAAATTTTTTCTCAAACTAATATTCATAAATACACAACACTTTATAAAGATTTAATGAATGAAAAGTTGGCCTTATAACCCCGTCGATCCAGCTATTTATAAAGACTGTTTGGATTGGCCCAAAATTTCTATTGTAACACCAAGTTATAATCAAGGGAAATACATTGAAGAAACTATTTTATCTGTTATTAATCAAGGCTACCCAAATTTGGAATATATCATTATTGATGGCGGAAGTTCAGATGATACTATCAAAATTATAAAAAAATATGAACACAAAATAGCTTATTGGATAAGTGAAAAAGATAGTGGGCAAGCCGATGCGATAAATAAAGGTTTTGAAAAGGCTACTGGGGAGATTTTTGCGTATTTAAATAGTGATGACTGCTACTTTACTAATACATTATTTGAAATTGCTAAATCTTATTTAGAAAATAGTGAAAACAAATTATTGTTTATAGGTAATTGCTATTGGGGAGAATATTACGACGATAATAATGGATGGATAGACAAGCCTAATTTTCCGAGATCATTATTTGACGCTTTAAAAAAAAGAGGACTTGCTCCACAACCCAGCATGTTTTGGACTAACCCTTTGAAACTAAAATTCCTTAAGGAACTTCGTTTCTGTATGGATTTTGAATTCTGGTTAAAGTTGATTAATGAAGATTATAAAGTTATTAAAATAGAAAAGACCCTCTCATTATTTAGGATGCATCCAAATTCTAAAACTAGTACTTTAACTCAAATTTTACAAGAAGAGCTTAACGGAGTTTCGGCTTTATACAAGAAATACTTAAGTCCAAAGGAAAACAGAGAGATAACAAATTTTCTTCTAAAACAAAATCAGTTAGAATTATATGAAAAACTGGTGCTATCAAGAAGGCACGAAACGAAAAATATATTTAGTCCATTATCCGAGGTTTTAAAATCCTCTTTGCCTTTAAAAATGAAGTTGTCAGCTTTTTTTAAGATTATAAATGATTAATCCACTAGTTTCCATAATTATACCACTCTATAACGCAGAAAATTATATTGAAGAAACGATTCACTCTGCCTTACACCAGAGCTATAAAATTATTGAAATCATTATAGTTGACGATGGTTCTACGGATCAAAGTTTGAAAATTGCAAAAAAATATGAAAATGGTATATTAAAAGTGTTTTCTCAGCCAAACAAAGGAGTGAGCGCAGCTAGAAATTTCGGTTTGAATTGTGCAAAAGGTACATATGTACAATTCCTAGACGCAGATGACATTATTATGCCGGATAAAATTGAACACCAGATCAATTCCATTACAACAAAATCAATGCCCGCGTTTATTTGTTCTAATTGGGCTAAGATGAAAGTGAGTTCATTTACTGATAATATTTTAATTCAATCACGCCACACACCCAACTTAAATGATTTACCATTAAATTTAATAAATGGGGATAATTTTATTCCTTTAATGAGCGGACTCATCCTCAAAGACTCCTTAAAAAAAATTGGAGGTTTCGACATAAGAATGACGCATATAGAAGATGTAAATCTATTGATAAGATTATATAAACAAAACAGTCACTTCCTATATTCCAATTCTAATACTCCACTTTTCTACTATCGAAATGTACCAAGATCAGCGTCAAATAAAAATTACGAAGCATTTCTAAAAGGAGTTCTAAAAAATTGTCAGTTAATTAGCCAATCATTTAACGTACAAAGCCATTCCTCATTATTAGAAAATTATTGGTATATCTACTTAAATGCTGTATTAAATAATTTCTACGATCTTGTTGAGCTATCGCTTATAGAGCTAAAACCTTATCATTTTAGATCAAGTAAAGACTTAAAATTCAAGCTTTTTAAAATAGTCGGTTCAAAAGCCTTCATTTTTTTATATAGGCTATATAGAAAAAATTAACCCAGCCTTTAAGAGAGGTATTATCGTTAGACGAAAATTTATCTTAAAGTTCTATTTCTAATGACAAATATAGTCTTAAGTTTACTTAAACAGATTGGCATCAGTTTTACTAGCCTATTCAAATTTTTATTCGCACAGTTTCGTTGGCAAAGAAGTTTATGGGGAAAGTCATATAAAAAAATCTTTAAGAGAATGGAAATCTCTCATAAATTATAACTTCTGCGCTGCCTAAGTATTTTAATGAAAGAAATACCTTATGTGAGGATAGTGATTTAGAAACTATAATAGTTTTCGACTTGTGTTATTAACAGGTTGTAAAACAAAATTGGTTCGACAAAAATTAAAGACATTTTATGCGATATTCAACTTTTCAATGGTAGTCAATAAGTTTCATATTAAAAACATCGATGCTATAAGAGGCCTTGCAGCAATAATAGTCGTAATAAGCCACATTCCATATCGTATAAATTCGAATTCATATTTATACTTAAAACCGCTTGGCTCATTAATCACTAATGCGCAAATAGCTGTTTATATTTTCTTTACGTTAAGCGGTTTCTTAATAACCAAATTAATATTAAAAGAAAGAGATTTTTCACTAAAATCATTTTATCTAAAAAGATTATACAGAATCTGGCCACTTTATTTTTTAATTTTTTTCTTAAATTTTTTTGTAGTCTTCCCCTTCATTTCTCGTTCTAATAACTTTAATCATTACTCATTTTTACAGCATTTATTTTTTTTAAGCAATTTTAATATCTACGATATACATGTCAACAAGTATCTAGTGTTTTCTCCATTTAACATTACATGGTCAGTTGCAATAGAGGAACAATTTTATCTATTTTGGCCATTAATTTTCATTTTTTTAACAAATAATAGCGGCCGAATTATTATAATATCAAGTTTGCTTATGGGCACTTTACTGTTGTCATATTCTATTGAAAAAACTACTGGTTGGTCTTATTACAGGACAGAACTTGCTATCCCTTATCTGTCCTCGGGTGCTCTATTAGCCTTTTACCAAAATAGATTTTCGGATTTAAAGACATTCAAAATCAACAAAATCTTAAATTTTATTATATATATGTTTATGGTCTGCCATTTTTCCAATGCGCTACTTTATGATAATTTTTTAATATATCATTTAGTTAACCTCGGATTAATTAACTATTTACTGTTTGAACAGACAAAAAACTCAAATTCTATTTTTAATTGTGACAAAATTCCTTTCTTAAAGAGCTTGGGACGGATATCTTACGGCGTTTATATGCTCCATCCTCTATGTCTTTATTTTGTAAATGGAGTCTTGACTAAATATGTAAATAACGATTACATATACAATTTACTAATTACAGTGTTTTCTTTCCCACTAATTTTTCTAATAAGTTATATTTCTTTCAATTATTTTGAAAGCTATTTCTTAAAACTAAAGCATAAACTTGACTAAAAAAATAATACTCGCTTGTTCAAATTATTATCCGCATAGCTTCGGAGGAACAGAAGTTTACGTGGAAAGTCACGCAAAACATCTTCAAGATAATGGAAATCTCGTATACATAATAACTTCTGCACCCTTTGAGCAATTTAATGAAGAGAATACCGTTTATGAGGATGATAATTTAAAGGTATGCAGGTATGAACATAATGCTACAATAATTTTCGGATTACATTATCAAAAGGAAATAAGGTCAGAGTTAATTTATAGCAAATATGAATTAAATTATGATATCAGTTTTAAAAACTTCATAAAAGGCCAACCAGAGCTGCTAAACTTGGATGTTATGCACATTCATAGCTTTACACCAACAATTGGAGTGAACCTATTTAAATGCATTTTGGAAGTAAACCAAGTAATGAAAGTTATTACTAACTACCACGTTCCCTTGTCCTGTCCAACAGGGACATTAATGCGTAATGGCAAATTGACAGAATGTGATATCAAACCAAATTTATCGAAATGTCTCAAATGCTCGTTAAAAACTCAAAAAAAATCTCCCTACATTTTAGCCAGAACTATTAATTTGCTGAAATTAAAAACGAATATAGTGCCAGCAGTTTTTAGAGCCAAATACCTTATCAACCTTGAACTTGAAGCCTTTAAATATTTAAAACAGATTACTAGCGAATGGTGGTGCTATTCAGAAGGAATTAAAAAAGTTTTACAACTTAACGAAATAAGCGAGAAAAATATCAAAATGGCTAGACATGGCGTTAACGACATTTTTTTATCGAAAAATAAAATTGAAAAAGATAAAAATATAACGATTTATCTGTTCAGTGGTCGTTTAGTTAAGATTAAAGGGATTACTACACTTCTAAAGGCTTGGTTAAAGCTGCCTATTGCCGAAAATAAACAGCTATGGTTAACTGCTAATACAGAGAGCGATAGTGAAGAAATTAGAGCTTTAATAAAAGTAGCTTTACAAAGAAACGACATATTTTTTATAGGGACAAAGACACAGAAAGAATTAGTTGATATTTATGCAAAAGCTCATTTCGTGGTTATACCATCTGAATGGTATGAAATTGGTCCTTTGGTTTTTCATGAAGCTATTTCTCAACAAGCTAACATAATATGTAGTAATTTAGGTGGGTGTAAAGAGCTTGCAGACTATTACAAAGCTACTAGCTTAGATTTTGATGCAGGAAGTGCTCACTCACTTGCCGAAGCTATCATAAAAAGCCGGTATTCCAATCCAACAAGCGTTAAAATAAAAACATTGGAAGAGCATTTTCAATTAATTAATGAGTAAGTCAACCTTATTAAAAATAGCGATATTAATGCCTGCATTTAATGCTGAAAAAACGGATTTTAATTTGTATCATAACCTGGAACTTAAAAAGATTAGCCAATTGTTTTTATTAAAAAAACGTTATGTGTGGAACGTGTTATTGAAATGCAAAACGCATAGTTTTCATTTTCCTGACCTTAAAGATCTCTCATGAATAAATCGATTCTTATAGTTGGAAATTTTGGTATTGGAGCATTGGAGCATCAATTTACTAACAGACTAAGAAATTTGAATTGGAATGTTGATGAATTTGATATACAAACACCTGTTCAGCGGTTAAAAAACAAAAATAATTTACAGAAGTTAAAATTTCTTATTAATCCGTCCCCATTTTACACAGATGTAAATAATAAGCTTATCAGATTTTGTGAAAAGAAAAAAAACAACGTTATTTTAATCTTTAAGGGGATGGAAATCTTCCCTGAAACGCTAAAAGCATTAAAAACGAATAAAAATCTTATATGTAATTACAACCCGGATCACCCTTTTGATTTCTACTCTAGAGGAGCTGGCAATCAGAATGTTAAAAATGGAATACCACACTACGATATTTATGGAAGTTACTCTAAAAGTATTGCAGATAAATTAAGTTTACAGTATGGTGTAGATACATTTGTTTTACCTTTTGGCTATGACGACAACATTTGTCCAAACAGCTCAAGCGCCACAAATTTATTCAATTTTATCGGAGCATATGACAGGCAACGATTAAACTATCTTAATCAACTACACGACATGCCGCTACAAGTATCAGGTTCATCCCTATGGGGGAAAAAAATTAAGCTTTCGAAAGAGGATATCATTAAAGTTAATTCAAATCCTTTGTATAATCAAGATTATGCAAATCTTTGTAAACATAGCTTAGGAGTTATCAATTTCTTAAGACCGCAAAACATCGTTGAGCAATCGCACAATATGAGAACTTTTGAGGTGCCTGGCTATGGAGGTTTGTTAATTAGCGAAAGAACAGAAGAGCAATTAAGTTTCTTTGAGGAAGGTAAGGAAGCAATTTATTTTTCATCTATTGAAGAGCTTAGGGACAAAATGTCTTATTACAAAGAGCGTTTATCCGAAATTGAAAATTATAAAAAAAATGGTGCTGAGAGGTCTCAAAAATCAGGCTATTCTTATACACACAGATGCTTAGAATTGAGCAACCTAATGAAAAGATATGTATAAATATTGTGCAGTGAAATTTAGTAGAGGAACGGGTTTAGGTAACAGGCTATTTCCCTGGGCTAGATGCTTGATTTTTTCAAAACTTAATAACACGCAAATGTTATGGCCAAATTGGTTTCATTTTAGAAAGGCTCCATTTTTAAAGGGCGGAATAGATTACCGAAAAAGTTTTGGAAAAATTCTCCTTTACGACAATTTCCAAAGTAATGGCTATTACGTTGATAATCCGCAAAAGTTCTTCTTGAAAAGAAAAGATAATAAAACGATCAATTGGTTTAGTGGAGACGAAAATTTTTTTGCCGACCTTTATGAACATCACGAATTAATCAGAGATGAGCTTAGAAGTATTGCAAGTAAAAACGTCCTAAAAAATCTTGCTAAAATTCAGGATGCTAAAATTATACTTAACATTCGTAGAGGTAAAGATTTTAAAGATGCCCAATCAGCTAAAGATTTCACTACAAAAGGCGCTATAAGAACTCCTTTAAATTGGTTTATCAACACCCTCAAACAAATTAGGGAAGTAGCTGGAAAGGATATACCTGCATTAATTATTTCTGATGGAAATGCTACGGATCTAAAAGAAATTCTTTCGTTGCCAAATATTGCTTTAGCAAACACATCCTCTGCTTTAGCAGATTTATTGCTGTTAAGCAAAGCAAAAATCATTTTAGGTTCTGGTGGCAGTTCCTTTACCGCTTGGGGATCTTTTCTGAGTAAAGCCATAACGCTTACTATACCAGGGCAATCGTTACAGTGGTTTAAAGTGAGTAAAGACATCAACCAACACCTTGTAGACGTATATAGTCCGGAATCACCAAATGAAGAACATCTAGATAAAATCAAAAAAATAATATTTTCTGAACTCAGCGAATGAAAAACCTTAAACTTCTTGTTGGCAGGATACTTACATCAGACATTTTGTACCACTGCATTGTTGCACCAATAAATAATTCTGATTTATATAAAGTCAAAGGTTATAATTTAGATCTCAAAAATCAACCAAACTTTATTAAATCTTCTATCTTTTTAGGATTGTATGAGCGTTCTGAAATTAATTGCATAGCAAAATACCTCAATCCTGATCTGCCAGTTATGGAACTTGGTTGCAGCATTGGAGCCACTTCAATGACTATTTTAAAAACAATTAAGAACAAGAAGCTAATATCAGTTGAGGCGAATCCTTTACTTTTAAAAAACTTGCAAAGCACTCAAAAAATAAATAACCTTTCAAATTGGCATATCATAAATAAAGCTGTTGATTATTCTGGTAAAGATCATATTTCATTCGCAATTGACCCTGGAAACCTTGGATCAAAAAAATCTGAGACTAACTCAACGGACAAAGATGTGCTGGTGCCCACTGTTACTATTTCAGAACTCTTAAATGCTTATAAAATCGACACTAACTTCAATCTTGTATGTGATATCGAAGGCGCAGAAATCGAGTTTATATTAAACGATAGTAAGACACTCAAAGAAAGGTGCAACACACTTATAATTGAGCTCCACGATACTATCTATTCGTCCATTAAATATAGTAAAAACGAGATTGCAGAATTAATTGTAGCAACTTGTGAAATGAAATTAATTCATTCAGATAATAAATCATGGATCTTTGTAAAATGAAAATCTCCATCTGCATACCTCAATTTAACAGAATAGAATATCTTAAAATTGTTTTAAGGGACATTGAAAAGCAAGATTATGAAGATATTGAAGTTTGTATATCTGACGATGCAAGTAATGACGATACGGAAGAAACTATAACTAACATTAAAAAAGATTATAAGTTTCCACTCGTCTACTACCGGTTTGCAACAAATAACGGTTATGATAGGAATTTAAGAAAATCAATGGAATTGGCTAGTGGTGATTACTGTTTTATTTTAGGTAATGATGATACTCTTTCTGACACTAATGCAATAAGTAGGTTAACCACTTTTTTAAAAGAAAATGCGCAGCCAGATGTCGGGTTCTGTAATAGTGCAGATTACATTAAAACACAAGAAGTGCAAACTAGAGCAAATGAAACTAGAGTAATTGGTACAGGAGTAGAAATTGCACTGAAATATTATTCTAGTTTTAGTTTCGTAGCCGGACTAATTTTCAAAAGAAGTGCATTTTTGCAACACAATACCAATGAATTCGACGGCTCAATTTACGTGCAGATTTATTTAGCTTGTCGGATTATTTGCAATGGCGGTCTATTTTTTACCTATAATGAAGCTTTGGTACATAAAGATGTCCGCGTAGCCAATCAAATTGCGAATTCTTACCGAGAAAAACTTCCTAGAAAATGGAGCGAATTCCAAAGACTCGACTCTGGCCTACCCTCGTACTCGAATGTAGCATATCAAGCAATAAGTAGAAGCTTATCCGATGACTCCGAACGTGATTTGATTGCTTTCTCTATATTGAAAAGAATATATATGTTTACCTATCCGTTTTGGCTTGTGGATTTTAGAGAGAATGACGCCATTGTAGCAAGCTTTGGATTAATAAATGGCTTACCACCAAATAAATTTCAATTTTATAAACAACTATCGTTACTAAGACGAATAAAAGTTAACTTATTATATACATCAAGCTCATTCATTGGCATCATTACCCCACTTTTTTTATACAGAAAGGCTAAGAAAACACTTTATAAAATAGCCAAAAAGCATCCAGTATGAGCAGTACAATATTAATTACAATTTACGATAACCCAGATAAATTTCCTCCTACGCTAAATGCAATTTACATTCTAAGTAAGAAATATAGAAAGGTAATAATTGTTTGGCGTGGGAATCCCAATATAAAACTTAACTTACCAGATAACTGTATTCATTATTGCGTGAGTTCTGGGAATCTTATTGATTCAAGTTATTTTATAAAAATATACGTCCTGATCAAATTCTTATTAAGCGTAATTAAACATTTTAGAAATTATCGACCTAAATGGTTAGTAAGTTATGACTGCTATAGCTTTACTGCAGCATTATTTGTTAAATTGATTAATAAACATATGAAGATTTGGTATCATAATCACGACATTACTGATACGAATTATGTTACGAAATACTCATTAACTTATTGGTGCTGGCTATTAGAAAAAAAATACATCAATAAAGTTACTTCATTTACTGTACCTGATGAGTCTAGATTGAAATATTTTTATTTAAATGAATATGTAAACACTAAAGTTATACCAAACTATCCACTAAAAAGCTTTAATGATTTTTTTAACTATCAAACTCCTAGCACATTTAAAATATTATATCAGGGTAGGGTTGCCAATGGACACGGTATAATTGAGCTCATAAAATTCATCCATTCAAATCCGCAAATGGCTATTCAATTTGACATAATTGGAAGCTACGACGATGATTTCAAAGAAAGTCTTATTTCATTGATCAAAAATTTGAAATTACAACATAAAGTGATACTCCACGAACGAATACCTAACTATAAAGATTTAAAAAACTTCACTAAAAATTTCCATATAGGTTTAGGAATAATGGAGCCACTTAATTTACAATTCCAAACTTGTGCAAAAGCATCAAATAAAATATATGAATATATCGCGTTCGGAATGCCCGTAATATTATTTGACAATGCACATTTCAAAAGTGCACTTAGCCAATACCAATGGGCTCACTTTACAGATATGAGCGAACAGTCTTTTAAATCGACATTAACTGAGATAATGGACAATTTCGAGTTTTATAGTAAGTATGCTTATAATGATTTTAGAAATAAGCTTAATTTTGAAACCGTATTTGCGGATCAAGAGAAGTTTTTAAGTTAAAAATACAATTGAATACCCAACAATAATTGAAGTATATATTCCTATTTCTTCCTCCCATTTTTGTCTATCTTACCAATGCGGATCCTGTATTAAGCTTTTTCATTTCTTGGGGCTCAAGTTTGTTATATATTCTACTGAGTGCTAGTGGAAAAATTGCGCCACTTCCCAAAGATAGAAAATGGTCTGCTCAACTTTTTCGACCTTTTATTCTTTCTCAATGTCTATTTTTTGGTTATCATTCTATTTCGAACGTATTCTACTTTATGGATACGATGGGTTACTACTACTTTGAGAAAACAATTTTACCTGTCGATATTCATTTATTGAAAAAACTTGCATCAATACAAAATTATGTCTTGTTCGCACATGCCACTTACCTATGTGGCGCCTTGCCACAGATTAAAAAATATAATTTTGCAAGCCCTTTCAAAATAAATATTAAAGTACATTACTATTTAATATATGCAATTGCAATGTTGGTAACTTCCTACATATTGAATACCACACCGCTTGCACTCTTTGCTTCCTATCTAAATGCTTTAGGTACATTTTTAGCGTTACTTTATGCTGTAGATGCCATTAAAAACAAAACTCATCTCCCTTTTGCTATAGTCTTAGTTTGTTATTTAATGCTTAATGCATTGCTATCAGGCATGAAAGAAAACATTATACTAATAATCATTTTTTTGATGGCTAACCTGTATACCTTATATAGATGGAAACCAATTGCATTATTTGCACCGTTTCTAGCCATATTTTTTTACTACTATCCCTCACTAAATAATAATTACCGGAAATTGGCTTGGGATGAAGGAGTATCAACCTACGATGCAGCCTCGGAAGTGCTAAAAGATGATAATATTCAAAGCCTCACCATTGAAGAAAACAATTGGGTTTTTTTAACTAACAGGCTTTCAGAAATATCTATGGCTGTTGATTATTTCGATTATGTACCTGATAGACATCCTTACTATGGTTTTGATATTATCATTGATGGCATCAAACTACTAGTACCTAGGGCATTATTTCCAGATAAAGGTTCCCCTGACATCTTAGCGATGAAAAGAGCTACCGATGCTGGCGCAATTCAGTTGAACGAAAATGATTACACTTCGGCAAAACCGCAAACCTTACCTGATGCCTATATGTCTGGTGGCTTATTTGGAGTGATTATTACTTTTTTCCTATTTGGCTGGCTAAGTACTAGAATTTCAATTTGGTGTGAAAAGCTCTTCGGTGGCTACGAAATTGGCTCCATTTTGATTTTTCAATCATTCTTCAGTCTTTTCAACAAAGGAGGATGTTTCGAAAACTTAATTGGTAGTTTGTTTTGGTCATTAATTTTAGTTACTTGCTTTCATCTTTTTTTAAAAAATAAAAAAATAATTGTTCCAAAAACACAAAATAACTTAAAATAGTAGAAGTTCTTAACTTATTCATAAGCGCACTACAAACCCCCCATAAAAAAGACCCAATACGGGTCTTTTTTACGTTTAAAGCTTCTCAGCGCTTGCGCCAATACCAATAGGCCAAAGCGAGTAACACCATCAACATTACAGCGCCCAGGCTAAGCCAACGTTGGGTTTGGGTTTGCACCTCTTTTTCGCTTTGTTTCGTCTGGCTAATTGCTCGCTCCTCTTGTTTTTGTAGCACCTCGTTGGTAGAAGTTAGCATGCCAGTACTTTGACGTTTCTGATCCTGTTGCCGCAGCAGTACCAGCGCCTTTGCCTTGCCCACAAAACCATACGGGCCAAATTGTATGGCCCCATCGGGGTAAATGAGTATCTGCTCTTTAATGCTGCTGCTATCGTTTTGCCAATAGCGGCGCACCAGCTGTGTTTGGCTGGCTAAAAGTTGTGCTTGCTGCGTTTCAAACTTTGCAGTCTGTTGTTGTCGCTGCACCCAACGTTGTTTACTGCTACAGGAACCTAACAACAATAAAAATAACCAAGTAACTAAGATGAACGAAAAACGAATAACGAAAAAACTCATTTTCATGGCCTCCCTCCTTTCTCTGGCGGTAGCCAATTGGCATAAGCGGCAATGGTTTTGGCATGCCGCAACTTTCGGTACACGCCATCCCCTTCCCTACTACCAGCGATATTGGTATTGCCTTCTATGGTGTAGATCCATTGGTCTTTTTGTTTTTCTACCAAGCCTGCGTGGGCAATGCGCCCCTTATCTTTAAAATAAATGCCAAATACCATGGCGGGCTTTGCCGTGACAACTTGCTTAGCTTTGGGAAATAAAGCTGGGCTCCAGGCTGTGCAGGGTTGCTTATACCCAGCCTGCCCAAACACCCAGCTTACAAAGGCGGCACACCAAGGTTCGCCTTTTATGTTGCCAGTGTAGGCCAGGTATTTTTCTACCTGCAAGCCATCGTTGTTGCCTGTAGCCTCCCTTACACCTACTTGCGATTGTGCAATGGTTAGGAGTTGGTTAATTTGATGACCTGGAGATTTGGTAGTTTGACTACTAAATCTTTTGGTTTTCAATGGATGAAAAGTGCCGACTGCAACTAATAGATACAGTACAGCATAGTTTAAATATGTTTTAATCATGTCAGTTGAATTAATTTTTTTATGAGTTATAACCATAATCCGATCGCTATCGGACAGGCGCATGAGCTATGGTGGTGATATTTTATTTTTTGTATCCTTGGAAGAAGTAAAATGAGATTGAGCGAAAGCATGCCTAACGTTGAAAAAAATGGCTACATCAAGGGTCTTTATTCGACTTTTGTCTTGATACAAAAGTTAACAAAAAATCAAGGCTACATTGCCTTCCTTACATTACGCTTGCGTACCTTCAACAGCGAAATTAGGAGGTCTTTTCCCTTGCCAATCCCCATCGCTCGACTGCCTAATTTCTTGTACCTTGATAGAGGTAAGGAACTGCAAAAGATCCACTGCGTACTGCTACAGAATCCAATAAGGCCGTCTGCGTAATTAGCAATGGCAGTGGGTAAATCAATCGAATCCCCAAATCAACCAACAACAATGATCGAATTAACGAATCTCCAAATCCACGCATAACCAAATCCACAAATAACGAATAACCAACTAACATATCGCAATCAATGCGCCGATGGCCGAGCATAGCAATAAGGCATAGCAGGCCAAATAGATAAGATACTGTTCCCATAAGTTTAGTAATTTAAAGTGAGTAAGAAGTTGATGGATAGCGGGCAGCCCCATACGCAATAATAGGTAGCGCAACAGGTGGTAGGCTGCCGCAACGGCCAGCAGCCAACAGCAGAAGCCGAGCAGCACTACGTGCAGTATGCCCAGATCTACAAAGCCAGCGGCCAGTTGCAGGGTGCTAAATACATAAGGCATGGCCAACCAGCTGATGCATAATAGGGCCAGGATGTGCCAGAATTTTAAGGGTACGGGGGCCCAAGGTTTAGTGAAATATTGAAATAATGTTTTCATGATTTTTATTTTTTTAATGTGTTGGTGGTAATTGGAGGGGGCATGGGTTTGGGTTATATATTAACTGGCTCTTCCGATACGGTGCATACTACCTAAGTGGAGTTGTGAACTTATTGGATAATTTATATTGTTCTTCATTTTGTCTTGATACAAAACGAAGCAAAAAATCAAGGCTACCGATGTACAGGTGGCACAAATCCCCTTGCACTAAGCTAACAACAGCATAATAGCACAAGAAAAAGGCGTTTGCTTTTGCTCAATCTCCACACACGCTGCTTTCTTGCTTGGCAGTAAGTACTCGATTGTTTGTAGAAAGCTGTGTGTTGCTTTCTGCGGCGGCGATAGGCGAGGCCATTTTGTGCTTAGCAGTAGGGCTCGAATCCCCAAATCAACCAACAACAATGATCGAATTAACGAATCTCCAAATCCCCGAATAAACGATGAACAATTAACGAATAACCAAATCCACAAATCAACAAAAAAGAACAATCAACAACGGCTCCTAGCGCAGCGCTACACCAGAAACCGAGTTGTAATTACCGTTGGCTAGCTGATAACTGCCGAGCCTAAGTAGACACTAGTGGCGGCTCTTTTTAGTTCCGTATTCACAAAACTTAACCATACATGTACGGTATCGCCTGTAAAAGCTGCCGGAACCGCAATAGCTGCAGTCATGTCTTCGCGTCGGGCCAAATCACTAGCTATGATGAACTGTTCCTTATCGCTATTATAAACTACTGCCAAGAGCACATCGGTCGCTTCGGCAAGCACCTGGCCACTATTGTTGGCCCATTGCAAGTTAACCGTAGCAGGTTGCAACGTTTCCATTGCCCCATCTTTTACACCGATCACTTCGCCCTTACTTACCAATACTTTGGTATAATCAATCATAAAATCTGGGCTATCGCCTACCAGCGCCTGTTTCAAATGGTAAGAAACGGCATTATTTAGCCGAGAGCTTACACCCGAGGCGCCACCATAATATTCGGACAATAGCGCCGTTAGCGGGCTTAAAAAGCCAATAATCGCTGCAAACTTTTCTCGCTGTACTACCTGTTTTTGGCTAGGGTTAGTATTCGATTTTTTTGGCAAACTGCGCATCACGTTTAGCCCTCTCCAATTAGAACCAATTACGGTTCCTACTTTTCCTGAAAATCCACCTAGGATTCCTTTATTAAATGTTCCCATTTTTTTAAAAATTAAGTTGAAAAAAATTGTTTCCCAACCCATTGTTTTGCCGACAAAAGCGATTGGTTGAACGAATGTAAAGGCTCTTTTTGGAAAAAATAAACAGCTGGCTAGTATTGGCAGGGTTTGACCGAATTTGGCCGCTTTTGACCAGTTGAAGAATACCCTTGTTCGAGACTTGTTCGAGAATGGTGGCTGTTTCTTCGGAAAAATGCCCTTTTTACCGAAGAAACCCCGAACAACTGTGGGAGCTCACCCAAGCTGAAGAAAGACTAAAGACCAAAGGCTGGGCACATAGCCAAATCCACATATCCCCGAATCCGCACATCCGCCAACAACGAATATCCAAATCAACGATTAACGAAACACGAGCAACTAGTTGCTAACCAACACTAGCCTCTTCTTCTTCTGCATTGAGCCAATTTTTAAAACCAACAAGATTACGGTAGCTTACCACCAAAGATACGGGAACCTCAAACCCCAACACTACCCGCATCAGTTTCTCTTCGGGCTGTGCTTCTTTTATTGCCAAGCGGCTTACCATCACACTGCGGCGTATGGTAAAAAAGTCGGCCCCTAATGTATGTTCGGCATCTTCAAAATTGCCTGGCCAAAGGAAAAACTCACCACTAAGGGTAACATAATGGCATACGCCCTTGTACATGTAAACACAGGCAATCTGGCTATCCATCAAATGGTTAGCTGTCTGCAATTTAGCGGACACCTTTTTGGCATGCAAGGGCTGCCGTGCTACATCTTTGATAGGTGCTGGTGGGGTTGGCATAGTGGGATCTTTGCGGAAGTACTGGTTCCAAGCAAACACGAGTGTGTTAAGTAGCACTAAAAACAAACTGATTAACGGAAAATAACGTCTGAAATATACCGTGTGAAGAATATTGATCCTAAAAAACAAAAAATACAAAGTAGCAATGGCCATTGCCAATACTAGCGGATAAAATATACCATAAAGCAACTGGTTTTTTAGACGCTGAGCGAAAGCTGCTCTCCAAGCTAAGCTCGCATCAAGCTGGCTACTCTTTTTCCTGACCCACCATACCAAGCCAACTGCTACCATCCAACTAAATAGCAAAGCCCGATAGTAGCCGAAGTTGGTCATGATCACACTCAGTTCTTTCTTCTCTTCAAAAGTGATTAGAAAGTGTACCAAGAACAGCAAAACCGGAGATAAAAAACAGGCAGAAGGATAAGGTTGATGATAGGCGGCACTAAAGTATTTTTTTAGATTGAGCATAGGAGAAAGCTTTAAGATGACCACTAATATAACTTTTTAGACTAAGCCATCAAAACCTACGCTCATCACCAAAACCAACTACGCTCGCTACAAAAAGGGCACAGAAGGCTTGCTAAGGCCATTTCTTTTATCAAGATTTGGGTTTATTAACCCTTAAACCTAAATTGAATGAAACATGCATTTACCCCTGGAGGTGCGGCCAAAGTGTTGGCCAACCTTTACGCATTAACAGACTCCGCTCTAGCTATAGAAGCACAAGCTTTTAGCAACGATCTTAAAAACTGGCTACATCAGCATTTTGAGCTTAATAGCCACCAAACGCTTTATCTGGCACAACTTAACCCAGAGGCTACCGGGTTTTATGCTACACAAGGTGCATTCGCCTTGCAAAATCGCTTGCCCATTTATTTAGAAGTAAGCGAACATGAAAGCCAAGACGGAGAAGAGGGTGGTGACGACCAAGGTAAGATCATTTACACTAAGGGCAGCGCCACTGCCGTAACCGATGGCCAAGGCCAACTATTTGCCGAAGGCGAACTCTATTATTGCATCAGGTATTAGCAGATGCTGCATCATTGATCATCGAGTTTACGTACTTACGGGGGTAATACCATTTACCCCCAACTTTTTTGGCGGGCAATTGTCCAGAACTACGCAGACGATAAAGCGTACGGTCACTAATTTTTAAGAGCAACTTCACGTCGGTATTGTCTAGCCAATCGTCGTACTCCGCTATTTTTATATTTCCTACTAAAACCTCAATTAGTTGTTGCTGCAATTTCAGGATGGCATCTAGATATTTAAAAAGCTCATTTTTCATAGGCTTAGCGTTAGTATCGCAAATTAAGCAATGCCCCTCCTTTCTTACAAACACTAAAAGATTAAATCAATGCTTATGAAAAATTCACATTTTATTCATTTACTCAAAAACCAATTTAACCTCTCGGAAGATGGAGAAAAAATGCTCGAACCCCGTATCAAAAAAATCTTTATGCCCAAAGGTACGCCCCTACTTCGCCCACGAGAAATTTGCAGGTATATCTATTTTTTAGAAAGTGGTTTCCTAAGGCTTTATAAAGAAAATGGAGAGCAACAAACCACCGACTTTGGCTGTGAAGGTCATTTTTGTGCAGCTGTAGAAAGCCTCCTTAACCAATCGGAAAGCGAAGAGGGAATCATCTGCGAAACCGATGTCAAGCTATATGCTTTGCATTATTACGACCTCATGATGCTCGAAGAACTGTCCATAGAATTTTTATTGCTCAGCAAAAACTTACTCAGTTATTACCTGCTTCGCCTTAACCAAGAAAAAAAGGTTTATCTAAAAGGTAATGCCACCGAAAAATTCAAATACGTGTGCAAGCACTATCCTGGCTTGGTAGCACACATTAAAAATAAAGACATGGCTTCTTACCTAGGCATAACGCAACAATCTTTTAGTAGAATGCTCAAAGAAAACTTAACAAAAGGGTAAATAAAATCTTTTCATTTTTTAACCTAACGTTCATTGTAGATGCGGGTGCTAGCTACAAACTTTGTAGTAAGCAATAAAAATTGACCAGCGTACACTATAGGAACAGGTTAGATCGGCTACATCAGTTGATTAGAACCCAACAAATGTTAGACGTGCCTACCATGGCTAAAAAGTTGGGCTACCACAAGTCTACCCTAGAAAGGCTTTTGAAAAGATTAAGGGCCGAAGGGCATGTGATTAGGTATGATACTACGCTAAAAAGATATGTGCTGGAGGAGGAATGATTGGTTCATTGGTCATTGGATTAGAGAATAAAGAACAAGGAGTAAGCAGCAAGGAACAAGGATTAAGGATTAAGGAACAAAAATTAAATGCAAAAACAAAATGTGCCCTGGGGTTCGGCGAACCAAATGGTACAGGTATTAGGCCTACCAAAGTGGCTATAAATAAAAATCAACAAAATCGTTCGTCGTACTTCTTGTATCGTGTTTTAAGCAGGGAGCAACCCAAACGAAATTAAACCAAAACTTTTTTCGACTGCTTTTTCAAATGCAACAAAGCAGTCAACAAACATGAAAAAGAACAAAATTCTTTTTGGCCTTGCAGCGCTGGTAGTGGCGTTCGGCCTAGTATTTAGTACGAGTGCTTTTAAAGCGAGGGTTCCGGTACTTTATCAGTATACCAGCAATTCGTCAGACGAAGCTGATATTCTGGATATTGAAAACTGGCAGCCGGTGGATGAAAATTCACCTAGCTGTGGCACTGCTGGCTCGTTGGTTTGTAGGTTCTATTTTGATGGCGATATGAGCGATCTTCAAGATTACCTAGAAAACCCTACTACCACCGCTGCGCAGATCAACAGCAATGCGGAAAGCACTAAGCTTTAAAGTTAGGAGGGCTGATGCAGCCCTCCTTTTATTTGTTAATTTTGCGGCATACCTGTTAGATCAATGACTGTTTCGGGTATCGACATCGCAAAGCCGCTACCCATAGCTTCCAATACCACTCCACTACTGTTGTACCTTCTCTCTAACTTAATCCCATAGCCTAAATTATTCAGCCGCTTCACATCGCCCCATCTCAATCCACGCATCAACAATTCCTTTCTACGTTCGGCAAGTATCCAAGCAATTACCGTAGTTTGGTCGCTACTATGATAAGGCACATAGGTCTTGGTCTTGTCCCAACGTTTCAGCATCAATGCATTCAAATCTGCCAATGCCTGCGGCAACCTATTGGTTCTGGCATAGCCCTCGGCCCTTGTCAGATACATTTCATCAACCGCAGGACCAAAAAACAGGGAGCTTTGCCCCGAGTAGTTTCCCCTAAACACATTCCGGTTATTGAGTTTGGTAAAGAATATCTTCTTGCGCAGATCATCCGCAGCGTAACTGTTATATAGCTCATCCACAATAGTGGCATTGCTCTGGTTCAATATGGCCGGATTGGCAATGGATATATGGTGCAATACTTCCATGCCATACTCTGGAAAAGGATTGGTGGCCGTTGCGTTGATATTATTGTAATCCATCAGTTCGCTCTTGAGCTGCAAAGCGGTATCGGCATACAACGCCGCTTCGGCATATTTGTTCATCATCAAATAGGCTCTGGACACCATGGCATAGGCAGCCGCTTTTGATGGCCGCATCACATGCACCTGCTGTACCGACAAAAAACGGCAGGCATTTTTCAGGTCATTTAAAATCTGTTGGTAAGTAGCCTCCAAACTGGCTCTCGTACTTGGCACGTTGAAATCTACAGCAGCCCTTAGCGGCAGTCCGAGGGTTTGCGATGCCGTAACAGGTTCATAAGCCAAAGCCCACACCATGGCGGCATTGAGCAAATTGCTGCCCTTATAGTAATGGCCCTGCCCTTTAATGTTATCCCATTGGATAGCATTGCTACTGGTCCGCTCAATTTCAGGTAAGCTTTCCAATACGGCATTACCATAATAGATGCCCAAATAGCTGTAGTACCAACCATTAACCGTACCCTCAAACTGATTGCCCTTTTGCCAGTTGTAAATCCTCCTATCGCCCTCCAAGCTCAGACCATTGAGCGCTTGGTCTGTTAGGTAGAAATCATCGGAAGCCGCTTCGGCTGCGTAAACCGTTTGGTAGTTCAATCGGGTGTGGTCGTCTAAAAGTGCCTGCAACTCTGTAAGGCTACTGATGGTAGCCAATTGCTTATTTGGTTTGGCATCCAAATACTTTTTACAGCCAAGCGTGCCTATAGACACCATTAGCCATAGCATTAAACGATAGCTATTGTTTTTCATCTTTTTCATTTTTTTATAAAATTATAAACCACATCTTAAACCCATTGAAAACACCTTTGCCGGAGGGATGGCCCCGTTGCGATAATCTGGATCTAGGCCCTGGTTGTTTTGTCGCCATAAAATACCGAGATTGCTGGCATTGGCCTGTAGGCTTAAACTCTTTAGGCCAACACGCGAAAGCCATTTGTTACCCAAACGGTAGCCTAGGGTTACGAAGGCCAATCTTACATTACTGGCGTCTTCTATCAGCACTTCGGAGTTGTTGTAGAAATTATCCCTTCTGCTTACCGCAGGATACACCATAGATGGCACTTGGGTATACGCTTCATCTCCGGGCTGCTGCCAGCGTTGTGCGTACTCTGGATGCCCAGTGCCGGAGTTGAACAGGTTGTTATAATTAATGCCCGACCTGCCAAAGCTATGCCCTAGTTTAAAGCTCAACCGCACATCCAAACTGAGATTTTGATAGGCAAACTGTTGCCCCAAACTGCCATATACTGGTGCAAAGGCTGGCCCATTGAAAACCAGATCACCTACCTTGGTACCTGCGCCTAACAATTGGATATAGTTATCGGTTACCGCACCTTGAAAATACCCTTGCGGATTACCATTTACTGGATTGAGCCCCGCCCATCGGTAAGAAAATACCGAATACACCGGATAGCCCTTCAATGGCGAAGCGGTAACGCCGGTACCTACAAAAACTGCCCCCTGATCGCTTGCTTGGTAGTATTCCAATACTTCATCCTTATAGAGGTTAAAGTTAAGATCCGGTACCCATTTAAATTTGCCATCAAATACCTTATAGCGCAGCGCCAAATCTAAACCCTTGGCACGTATCTTGGCTACATTCATGACCAAACTTGCAGCGGGCACTGCGGTATAGTCTACCGGCGTATTGCCATACAGATCGCTAGATACTTTTTGGAACACCTCTACACTACCGCTCAATGCATTGTTGAACAAAGCAAAATCGACCCCTATGTTGGTAGTGGCCACCTTTTCCCAACGCAAAGAAGGGTTGGCAAACTGATCGAACCTAGCTTGCGGCCCTTGGGTTAGGGTACTGGTACCTGCTACCAACAAAGTAGTTAGGGCAGCCCTACTTGGATCTACATTACCACTTAAACCATAGCTACCACGCAGTTTAAGTTCATTGAGCCAAGCCCATTGCATGAACCTTTCACGATGTGCGTTCCAGGCCGCCCCTATTGACCAAAGCGGTTTCCATTTGTCATTGGAACTTAGGCCAAAGAGGTTGGAAGCATCGCGTCGGGCACTGGCCGAGAGGATATATTTACCATTTACAGTATAGGCGGCATTGGCATAGGCCGAAACAAACCTGTTTAAGGTACTGCTAAGCCCCTGCCCACTATTAAGAAAGCTATTGGCCTTGGTAATATAATTAGGGTAGGCGGTATTGAAATTGAGCGCCACACTACTTAGGCGCTCATCGCTGTAGCCATACACCCTTCCTGTCAAACCTTCGCCCTTTCGCTCGTTAAGCTCAAAGCCCGCCAGAAAATCTATTTGACCCCGCCCAAGGCTTTTGTTGTAGCCCAACTGTGTTCGAAGACTTTGCGCATCTACGGTACCCTGGCCCCAGTCTAACAATTCGGCCATGGGCACAATGCGGGTTACCTTGCCATCGGCAGCCACCTGTGTATAAGCGTTTACCAGTGACCTTACCGTGTAGCTATCGGTGCCATAAATAGACTTGCTCCCTGTTTGCTGATACTCCCTTTGGTAGTAGGCCTTGATGTTCAACCCAGGGACAAGCTCATATTGAAGTGCTACATTGCCCAAAATACTACGCCTGTCATTAGTGATATTGTTATTGAGGTAATCGCTTAAGGGATAATAATTCCAATCGTAAAACTGATCGGGGTTAAGGGTTTGCAAATAACTAAGGGCATAGGTTTGCGGAATGGGCAAGGGCTGTCCCTGCTCATCGGCCAATTGGAGATAGGGATACAATACGCCCGAGCTGTTCTTTAAGTCGTTAAAGCTTGCCCTGCCGGCAGTTCCATTTTGATAAGTATAATTTACCCCAAAATCTACCTTTAGCTTCTTGCCCAAACGCAGGGTGTTCCTGCTAATTAAGTTCAGCCGATTACTGCTGGCCTCCAGTTCATTCTGGTTCCTATCGTGGCCCGCCATCAGGTACCAGTCTATATGCTGCTCGCTGCCACGCAAACTTAGGCTATATTGTTGGGTAAAAGGCTGCCGATACACCAAATTGGTATATTCTTCCCTTACATCATGTTGCCTTAACCTTTCTAAACCTAACTGTAGCTCGGCAGCACTGCTATTGCCCCTGGCATTTGCCAACAACAGTTCTACTACAGGTGACAAGGCTGGCCTTGCCGCCGAATTGATCCTGGAATTGTAGAACCCCTTATCATACAAGAACTGCTCCACTTCTATAAATTCGGCACTGCCCATTTGCGGTACGCCGAAGAGATTGGGCTTGTTGGCCAACAATACATTGGCATTTACATCTATTTGCATACGGCCACCCTGCTTAGCTTTTTTTGACGTAAGTACAATTACACCATTACCTGCCCTACTGCCCCAAATTGAGGTGGCCGCCGCATCCTTTAATACCACGATACTTTCCATATCATTGGGGTTGAGGTTGGCCAGATCGCCCTGATAGGGGAAATTATCTAAAATAATGAGTGGCGACTTGGGCCCTGCAATGGTACTTAGCCCCCTTACCATTAGCTGCCCACTACTACTGCTCCTGCGGTCTACCGTTAAACCATTGCTTATGGTTTCCAACCTTGCCAGCACATCTGTACCAGCCTGCAGCTCGAACTGGCGCTGGTCTACCACCGCGAAGGAACCTGTGGCCCGTTCCCGCGGCAAAGTTTGGTAGCCTGTGCTAATGGTAATGCCCTCCAATTGTTGCTGGCTGGGCTGTAGCCTAATGACTAGGCTATCTTTTAGCGGAATGGTTATGGGCAGGCTGATGCTGGCATAGCCAACATAACTGGCCTTGAGCAGGTAGTTGCCAGCTGCCAAACTCAATTGAAAGTTGCCGTTGCCGGCACTTAAGGTTGCTACTCCATTTGATACACTTAGCCCAACGCCCTGCATGGGCTTGCCCGTTTGCAGATCTAGAACCTTGCCCCTTAAAGACTGTGCCTTTGCCCACTGTATGCCTAGCAAACAGCAGCAAATGATCAGTAGCCTCTTCATGGTTTGGCAGTATTGGCTTTAAAGAAATAATGGACTTGTTCCCTATTTACAAAATCGGCTCCGGTAATGGCACTTACGGTACCGGTAGTATCTATCCATACGTAATGAGGCAAGGCACGGTGCGGAAACAGTGCATCCAGTACGGTATCATTAACTATACTGGCCAGCCTAAACTTTTGATGTGGGGCTCGCCTACCCGCTAACTGCTCGGCCACCCTTTGTTCCTTATCTTTAGTATTTGTGCTATTCACCAATAAAATGGCCAATTGCCCCTGATATTGCTCTTGCAGCTTTTCTAGTGTGCCGAACTTATAGATACAGCTGCTGCACCAAGTGGCCCAAAAATCTAGGATAAGCAGCTTTCCTTTATATTTCTCTAGCGTTTGTTTGATGGTTGTGCCATCAGCATAAAGGGTATGTTCTTGTTGCCAAAAGGTTTCGGGCAGTTTATCGCCAACTCGTAAAGGAGCCCCACCCTTGCCCTCCCCTAAGGGAAGGGATTTGGACACTGTATAATCGTTGCGTGTTGTGTTTTTATTAAAGTTGGTCTGCCCCTGCGCCATAGAATTAAGGCATAACAATAAGGTTATTAGCGCATAAGCTTTCAGCTTTGGTCTTTTAGCTTTCAGCTTTATTTGGCAACGCAAAGCCATCACCGTGTATATGTATTTCATTGGATTAGTTTTTTGGTTGTTAGTTGAAAAATTTGGGACATAGTTATCCCCTTTGGCCGAAATGAACATTTCGCCATTCATTGAAAAAAGAAAAACTGCCGGCCAAATTATTATTAACCTAAACCTTTATTTATGAAATAGGCCGACAGTTTAAAGATTTTTAAACTGGTGATTTTGGTTTGAGCGCATAAATACGGTCGAAGTTGTAATGGTTGTGGTTCATATTGTTTGTTTTTAAGTTTCAGTTTTTCTATTTCCTCATGCATCTCTGCTACTCGTCATCCCAGATTTAGTCTGGGATCGTAATGCGGTAGTCGGTTATTTATTTTAGCCTCATTGGCGGCTGGCCTAGTACCTTTTGTCTTGATACAAAAGGCACCAAAAAATCAAGGCTGCACCGCCTCTCCTAAAAACTATTCGCAACAACTAAATAAAAAGAACTCGCTGTGCTCAAACAGCTTTTTATTTTTAACGCTGTTTACGACTAGTTTTCTTAACGTCGATCCGCTGAGGCCGTCATCGTTCTTAGCAACGCTACTGCTGCTTTGCACTATCCAAATCCCCTTCGCCCCTCGCCTGTCATCCTGCCTGTCCCGACATCATCGGGGAGCCTGTCGAAACATCTCCAACTTCATCAGCACTGCCCTCCCGCTTTCGTCATCCTTCTGCTCATCTTCTCCCGAAGCAAGTTCGGGACGTAATGCGGTAGTCGGTTATTTATTTTAGCCTCATTGGCGGCTGGCCTAGTATCTTTTGTCTTGATACAAAAGACACCAAAAAATCAAGGCTGTATTGCCTTCCTTGTACTAGCCTAGCTCAACTTTTACAGCGAAATTAGAAGGTCTTCCTCCTCTTTTACCTATCGCACGGCTGCCTAATTTCTTATCTCTACTGTATGCTCGTTCCTACACAAGTTTCACTGCCTATTACTGCGGAATCCAATAAGGCCGTCCGTTGTTCTTAGCAACACTACTGCTCCTTTGCACTATCCATGTCCCCCTTTCACCCCCAGCACGTCATATCGACGATCCGTAGGGAGGAGATATCTCCAACTTCATTAGCACTGCCCTCCCGCTTCCGTCATCCTTCTGCTCATCGTCATCCCAGATTTAGTCTGGGATCGTAATGCGATTAATAGGCTTTAAAGCGTTTACTCAATATCCCTCCTACTCCGTCATCCTTCTCTGCTCATCTTCTTCCGAACTCGCTTCGGGACGTAATGCGGTAGCAGGTTTTTTTGCCTCATAGCCGGCGGGGCCTATTTCTTTTGGCTTGAACCAAAAGAAACAAAAGTTCAAGGCTGCACCTTCTCACCTAAAAATTCAAACGTTCCGCTAAACAAAAAGAACTCGCTACGCTCAAACAACTTTTTGTTTTTAACGATGCACTTATTGAATTCTCTAAACGGAGATAAGCTGAGGCCGATCTTCGTACTTAGCAAAACCAGCGCTACCTTGCACCGACCCTCCTACTCCGTCATCCCGACCGTAGCGGAGGGATCTTTGGACTTTTTAAGTGATGATCTTCATCACTTTTCAACCTTGTTGAAAAAAAATTAGGCCATAAACCAGCCCTAGGGGCGTGTTTTACACGCCCTTACGGGGAAACCGGATTTGCTTTTTGGAAAATAATACCTACCTTGGAATTGCGATACTAAAGTAGCTGTACTTGTTTGCCTGTAAGCAAATAGGGCTGGCGCTTGGCTAAATATAACCCTCAACAGACCTATTTGTGCGCTCTCATTCACAACAGGCCTTTTTTGTTGGCTTTCTATTTATCCTAGGCGTTTAAGCAAATAGCTATGTAGGTGAACGAATTACGTTCAGGTAAATAATGAAATGGGAAAAACCATACCTAACCTCCTTGAGGTGACGGTATAGGATGGCGTTTAATGTTTTCATCTTTACATCATTTGTTTTCAATGGTGATGAAGCTACCAGATTTATTCATCCCACTGTGTGGTTTGAAAAATCATGGTGGGTTCGTTTTCATAAACGGTTAATTTGATTATGTAAAACGATGTGTACCCGTAAAAGCAATGAAGGAAACCGAATTGGTTGTAAAACCAATAGAGCGAACTCCGCTGCTTTTGATAGTGGTACCGTCAAGAACCAACCTAGCAAGCTAGGCTCCCCAAAAGACTGACGCGAAGATCGCTCTATTGAATAAGTATACGAAGATACAAATATCCAATAGAAAGCGAACTCACGACCAGCTCATGGGGAAAATTGACGGTTTTCTATCATGAGTGACATCGTAAAAATAAAGCCTAAGCCTTATTCTAATTGTCGCTATTAAACTAATTATTAAACAAATATAAATAATACTTGACTATTATGCAAGTTTTTACTAAATAAAAATGTCTAAAAAAATCAATGAAATATCAAAAGCTATTAAAAATTCGCCATTGCAGGTTGTGGCGTTAGCCTTATATCTAGATGTTGACGATACTACAGTAAGCAAGTGGAATTCAAATATCTCCCAACCTAGTTTAAAACGCTTAGACGAAGTTGGTGAAGTCCTTGAAATTGATAACAAAGATTTAGTTAGCTCGAAACCGAGAATCCAGTCTGGCTTAGCAGAAGCACTACAAAACGAATACAAGAAACTCCTAAAATCTGGTTTGACTCAAAAGGTTAAAATAAAAGATGAAAACGGTGAAGATAAAGAAGTCAACAATCCCGAAATGGTAAAAGCATTAAGGGATTTTGTTGAAAACTACAGAAATATCAAGAAAACAACAGATCCAACAAAAAAACGATAATATTTAAGTTAATGGCAGTATATTGTATCTCATACGACCTTAAAAGTAATAGCTATGACAATTTAATTGAAGCAATTAAAAGTTATGGGCTTTGGTGGCATCAGTCAAAATCAACTTGGTTCATAGAAACCTCTCAAACTTCTAAAGAAATTCTTGAAAATTTAAGAAACTTTATGATAAATGAAGACAAATTAATTGTTTTTCAAGTTCAACAGAATTGGTGGGCAACCGGCCATACAGAAGAAGAATATAAATGGATGAAAAATCGAAATTTTTAAAAGATGAGCCCTCAAGACTTACTAAATATCGTAACAATTAGCATCTCGACAATATTATCGGTTGGAGCAATTATTTTATCCATTTGGTTCTACAGAGAAAGCAATAAACAAAATAAGGAAACTGGATTAATGCAAGTCGACATCCGAAATGCAATTTCAAAATTAGAGCACCTTTATGACAGAACGTTTACAGATACTTTTGGAGCTTTAAAAAATCAAATGGATGCAATGCAAAAACATATATTTACTTCATCTGTAGGTGACACGAATGCGAGTGAACCCAACCAATTGAGGTTTTCAATTTTAGGTTGCGTTACGGAAAAAAACGTTATGAGTATAGATGAATTGTGCAAGAATATGACTGGCTTTAAAAGAACTGAAATAACTGAAACGGTTTATTCTTTTCATCGAGATAAAATTGTCGACTTCGACGGAACAACAATTAAATACTTAAAGAAAAATGAAGTGACTGGGAACATTGATGGACAAAGTTAAAATTATCAAGCGATAAAAATTAGAGTATAAAGCCTAATTATCTAACGATTGAAGCAATATATCAACTACGATTTAAAAGCAATAAAATGAAACACAAAGTATTTACATTTTCAGTTACTATTGGTGGTAAAACGAATAGCGTTAAGCCTTCACAATTTATAGATGAAGTCCCAGAGTTACAGAAACTAATGGAAGAAGGTTGGTCTATTGGCAAAATTGAAAGCACCTCAGCAGATAGTTTTGTTAATTATTTAATTTTCTTATATAAATAAGGAGCTAAACTAGCTCTATAAAACGGTTTCGGAAAACGTTATGTTTTGAGAAACGACTTTAAGAAGAAATATTAACTAATTTTAATGGAAGATATTCACTCGCCAAATTTTCAGGCCTTATTTAATTTTACGAGACAGATCAAAAATGATTTGGCTATAAATAATAGACAAATAACTATGGCAAACGTTCGTATAACTTATATTTTGGGAGACCGTACGGAAATTATTGAAACTCAAATTTATATTTCTTTAAATAATCACCCTTCGGCAAAACTGACCATGATAGAGAGAGGGTGGTTAAAAGCGGAAACCTATTATACAGAATTTCAAACTGGCTATAATAAATTTAGTTTTAATTCAGATGCAAAAACTCTAGTAATCGAAAATAATAAACAATCGAAAATGGGTAGCTACTACCGTGTTGAAATAGTAGAAATATAAAATATTGAAAATAAAACCATGAAAAAAGAATTAGAAAAAAAAGTTGATTATATATATAGCGTGATTGCCACTAGGTTTGAAAAAGATTACAACATCAACCTTAACGTAGAGCCAACTATCGACAATAGAGCATTTATAAATTTAATCTCAGCATTGAAGACTTGGCTTAGTGACAATAGCATAATAAAGGAGCGATGGGATGAAACTACTAAAGATTTGGTCAAAAGCTATTTTATTAATACTGCTGAAGAATTTGCAATTTCACTAGATTCGCATATAGATGTAAAAATTCTTGCCACAGATGCTTTAAAAGTTAAAAACTATATTAATGAAATTGCTACTGCTGTAGCTTATCAAAAATTTTCGATAGATTGTAAAAGACTATTAATTAGCAGCTCTCCAAATAATTAAATACTTGCTCCTCGTACAAAGTATAACAGTATGGATTTATTCAAAACGATACTTACTACTACATTACCCATTGTATTCACTGGTTTGATTGCTTATGTTTCTTGGTTATATCAACGAGAAAAAGAAAAAAGAATAAGTATACAAAACCAATTATCCGACAAAAAATATCAAGTTTATACAAAGATCATAAACCTCTTTTTTGGAGTATTTGAAGATACAATCTCAACAAAAAAATCTAATCAGTCCGACATTGAGGCTAAAATGATAGAGATTGTTAAAGAGCTAACTATTTACGGATCAGACGGTGCATTAAAACAATTTAGTTATTGGAAAAGAACCGCTGGCTCTGGCACCAAAACTCCCACGGAAGGTTTAAAGGATTTTGTAGATATACTTATTGCGCTAAGAAAAGATATGGGACATCCTAATACTAAAATAAATTATGACGATGTTCTAGGCATGATGATTATTGACTATGATAAAAACAAAAAAGAATTGGGTTTATAAACTTATTTTTTTTGCAAACATTTTGTTTAACATTTAAATCATATTTTCAGCAATCATTTTATTTAGATTAATACAATTATGGCCACAAACGAAGATATTAAGCAAAAACATTTTAGGCCAAAAGCACACAATCTTACTCTGCTTACTCCTATAAAGAGAAAAAAATTATCCGTTTTGAAGATGTATTTAACCAAGACAACCAGAATAAAAAGTATAAAAAAGTTTTGATTATTACGGACATAGTTAATGACGGGAGAACGATCAGAAAGTTCGTTCATGAACACATGGATGAATTTTTCAAAAACACCACGCAGATATGCGTAGTTTCACTTTTCTATACCGGACAAAGAAAGATTGACAGTAACATCCTCAACTATAACCAAATTTAAAAGCCAAAAGATAAAAACAAAGATTATGACATCAACAATATTGAATTTTATGCAGTTAAGCATATAAAAGTCGAAAAATGTCCATACAGAGAAGATTATCGAACAGAGTGCCTAATTTTCCGGGATGACCTTAATTGCGTTCATTTAATTGATGAAACAGTTTTAGATTAATAATTATATAAAAAAGATAGAACATCAAAAGTATAAGATAGGTTCTTGTGAAATATTTTCTTGAAAAAACCTCGAAATCAGTTAATGACCAGATTTCAGATTTTTTTCTCATTCATTTGTCATTGGTTATTTAATTTTTTGCTTTTACTTATCTGTATCCTTGTTGAAAATATGCATATATTCCTTTAAATAATCATAACTAAATTTTAACTCTCCAAAATGTTTAAGCTGAATGTCTTTAAAATCTTTCTCAGAATATTTTGTAAAATTTGCTAAACAATATGACTCCAGTCGTTTACTAACTTCCAAATGATATTTATGTTTATAATAAATGGTATTTACAATACAAAGTTGAGGTAATGGATTGTCTTCCAAAACTAAGTCAATCGCTCCCTTTGATAAAAATTCTTCAAAATCGCTCTCCCACAGAAATTTTTTTGCATTAAAATCAAAAACTATAGCTGAAAAGTTAAAAAAAGTTGTTTGAGGTAAACTCTCTTTTAGAAAAAGCTTAGCATCGAGCTTTTTATTCACGAAAGCCCAAGTAGTTGTTATATTCCATATGTCAACGTTTAATCCTTTAACATCTACTTTGTATCCTCCAAAACTATTCTTTCTGAAAGGATAATAGCGAAGAATTTCCTCTAAAGTATTATAGTCGCAGTCAACTACCAAATCAAAATCTCGTACTTTTCCAAAATAATTAATAAAATAATTACGTATTATTCCACTAAAAATCAAAACATTAGAAACGTAACTCAACCTTTCTAAAAGTATATAAGCTTCATCGCCTAACTGCTTTTTTAAAAAGTCTAGGAATAATAAAGGGGTGGTGTTATTTTTTAATTCTTTAATTGATTTTCTGGCCACTTATTTTTTGATAATGATTTAAAGCATATTGGTCTGTCATTCCCGAAACAAAATCAACAATTATTTTTAACTTGTAGTAGTCACTCAGATTGTCGATTTTAGCGTCATTGCCAATTAAATTATTTTCTTCGAATGCTGCATTTAATATACTATTTGAAATTAAAGCCGACGCCCTTTTACGATATTTTTTATCTGTATGAAAAACGAACTTGATGTAATAATCAAGTAGGCCCCCAATTACAGAATGGCCAGTAATTTCTAGCGAATTAATATCTCTATATGTAAAGATTTTCTCCTTACAAACAGACCTTAATATCTCAGCTAGTTTATTTGTTTCATCATCCTCAATTAGTTCTTTATTGTAACCTCCTGTTTCGATAAGTGAAAGATTTACTTCAAAATTCTTCACAGCTAGAACTACTAATTGTTGTATTATTTGAATTCTAAAATTTACAACCTTTGTAATATCATTTTTATAATAGTTTTCAGGGTCTTGATAGATCTTTTCTATCTTTTCCTTAATTGATGGAATATCCTTAAGTTTATTATAAAGATAGTTCAAATCATACAACCCCATGTTATAACCATCTTCCATATCCATCGTGAGGTAACAAATAGAGTCTGCGGCTTCCATTAAATAACATAGTGGGTGCCGAATAACTCTATCACCCACCTTCAGCTCACACTCGCTTATAATTTTTTCGAAGTATTCCCTTTCCGAATAGAAAATTCCTATTTTATGTTGTTCAATTATTTTATCATTTATTTTTTCGTAATTAGGATACTTAATGTACGCAGCAAGTGTTGCAAAAGTTAAGTTTAATCCAAATGCATCGTTTAGAATTTGTAGTTTCGTCAAAACTCTAAGACCCTGAGCATTACCATCGAAATTCAAAAATTCAAACCTCTGTTCTTCATTAAGGTCCAGCTTTTGGCTATTTTTTTGCTTTTTATCTGGAAAACTACATTTGGAAAAGAAGTCTTTAAAATAGTTTTGTATTACCGTTTCACCAAAATGGCCAAATGGTGGATTTCCAATATCATGAATTAGACAAATATTTTTTACGATCATCGGAATTTCACGAAACAAATCATATTTATCTCTACCTATCCTAGTACGGAACTCTTCGTTTTCACAAAGTTGCACCCCCAGTGAATACCCCACAGACATTACTTCCATAGAATGTGTTAATCTAGAATGAATGTTGTCATCAGTAGTTAGCGGGAAAACTTGGGTTTTATCATGCATTCTTCTTAATGCTGGACTAAAGATAATTCGTCCAAAATCACTTTCAAAGTCATTTCTAGCATCTTCGGGATTTTTTCTGTTAGATTGTCTAAGTCTATTATTATTGAGTAGTTTTTCCCAGTTCATGAGCGTTATTGTATAAATTGAATTGATATTTTTAACTGAATATTTTAACAAAAATAGTCTTTAGTTTAAGATTTTGTAAATATTATATTTAAAGTTTTTTATTAGATTTAATCATCTAATAATAAGCTCAATATGGATTCTGACGATAAAACTCACAAACCTATACAGACCTTTATCGATTTTGACAGCCCCAAATGGCCAGATCAACACCTATTTCCATTGAATATTAAATCACGATCTAAAACAGTAGAGAGTGTTGTTTACCCAGATATAGAGGCGAGCACTGAATATATAATTGTTACCGGGTTTACCTCCCTATCAAATCTTATTGATCTATTTGGCAGTAAAGATTTTAGCAATAACAAAATTGTGAAAATCTTGATAGGCTTTGAGCCAAATATTAAAGGCAGAAAAAGATATCAAAGGTTAGGACTAGATAAAGAGATAAAAGATTATTGGCTAAAAACTGGGCTTTCTATTATGCAAGGGGGAGCGGTAATGCACCTCATAGAAAAGATAAATAAAGGCTTAATAGAGTTTAGGTTTAGAGATAAGCTTCATGCCAAAATATACGTTGGAGACCATTACGCTATTTTAGGGTCTTCCAATTTTAGTCGCAACGGCTTAAACACTCAGGAAGAAGCTAACATTCGAGTTAAAAATAGTGATGAGAACCATCAAGAGCGAAATCAATATAAAGATATTAAGCTTATTGCTGAGAGTTATTACGAAGAATCTAACCCATATAATGACAAAATAATTGACTTACTTAAAAATTTAATCAGCATCATGTGTATTTCTTTTAGATACACCTAGTGTATTACGTATTGTAGAACAGCGTATTGGCAGAGCTGACCGTATGGACAGCATGCATAAATCCATAGATATTTATTGGGCAGTAGATTCGGAAGAGTACGCCATGAAAACTGATGAAAGGTTATTTGAAACAAACGATCTGGTAGAGCAGATATATGGATCAAATTTCGAGTTACCTGAAGCGCTGAAAGGTAGAAGATTCAAACAAACTGGAAGTACTGAAGAAATGATACGTGAGTTTAAGGAGTTTGTTGATAAAGATGAATCATGGACTGGCATACATGATAGTTTTCAGGTGATTGTTAATCTAAAAGAGGGAGATGATGCCATTATTGATGAAGATTTATATGAGCAGTTTACGAATGTATCGTCAGAAGTTAAAACAAAAGTGAGTTTTATTGAGTGCGAGAGGAATTGGTGCTTTATTGCAATTAGAGGAGATCACAATAGAAGTCCACGGTGGTATTTTATTGATGCTTTGGACGAAATCCATACTGATTACCCTGATGTGTGCCAGCAATTGAGAGATAACATTAAAGGAAAAGCCACTACTTTAGAATGGGATCAGAAAAGTTTGGAGCATTATATTAAGTTCTTTCAGACCAAGGAAAGAGATCTATTACCTCCTAAAAAGAAACGAGCTTTAGAAGTTGCCGAACATATACTTCAAATGAAGCTCAAAAACAAGAGTATGAACATTTATGAAAAAAGTGCTTACAAAGAAGTGTTGAATGCGGTGACAGGAAAATCGAACGAAGCATTTGACTTCGAAAGATTAGCTGAAGAGTGGATACAGGTATTACAACCTTATCTTAAAACAAAAAGAGAAAACTTACGAAGGAAAAGAACTATCTTAAATTTAAATAACTTGAAATCCAATCACAAAGAGATAATTCTTGATATAGACCATCTTTCCGAAATGTTAGAGCGGTGTATGCTTGGCGATGAAATTGACAAGCGAATTGCCGCATGTATAATTGGGACGGCCAGTTCCCAGGCTGAATAGAAATCATTGATTTTCTTAATGTAACATAAATGTTTTTGATTTATGAAGTTGGTTAAAAACCTGTTTTAATGCTCGTTGACTGTCTACTTTATGTAACAATTAAAAAATATTTTAATTTATTTTGAAAATTTTATTTGCAAATAAAATTGCGCTTAAATTACGTTGTTTAAATTTTAATGCCGCGACATAGCAGCACCTGTAAAAACCCAACCTAGCGAAGCAAAAGCACTTCCTTGTCCATTTCTTAATGCATTAACATCTTTAGCATCAACATCACCACCATGTTTAACATTAGCATTATGAACAGCTTCGGCTACTTGTTTATATCGAAATAAAAGTATAATTTAGTTGTTAATAAGGCTGTTGCAACAAAGAATTATAAAAATATTTATACCTTTGCCGACCTTTTAAAAGAATAAAACAGCCTTTAAAATTATACATAAAAAGATGTCAAAAATTGGATTTAAATTGAGTACATATAAACCTGATACTTCCATTAGACAAGCTGGTTATTGCATAAGAGTTCAAAAACCTAGCTTTAGGGTTGATTTGAAAATAGTATTGAGAAAAGACGAAGAGGTTAAAAATAGTCAAGTTCGCGGCTATAAATATCTTGTTCCTTAGTGTTTGAAAGCCATTATAACTTTTATTGTTTAGGCTATACAAAGTCATTACATCCACACATTCTGGGAATAAAGAAATTCGGTTTTAGAAGCGACAATTATCGTTACATTGTTGAACTGGAGCATTACGAACATGATATCTATATTGTGCAGTACTTTTGCACTCAACATAAATCTCATCCGAAAAAATTCCAGATCATGACCAACGAGCACAAATGCAGAAAAATAGTTGGCACCTGTGTTAAGATAATGTACGAAGTATGGAGAGCAAACCCACTATGCTCCTTCGGATTTATAGGCGCTAACACTTATGACCCGATCACAAGAACTGAAGAGAAAATAGACAATACTCAACGGTGGAGAATTTATAAACATGCGATGGAAAACCACTTCGGAACTGAAACTTTTGCCCACGGGGATCAAGAACGCAATAGTTCGTATGTGATGTTGAATAAGAAAAAAGATGTTGAAGAACTAAGCGGAAAACTTACTGGCATGTTCTCACAATTATACTACAAAGACTAAAAATCTATTCACTTTTTAATAGATACTACTAGTATCAAAGTGTTATAAATGTATTTACCGTTTAAACACTTCTCTCCTATGCCAAGCCAAAGCTTCATGCGCTGGGTAATGGTTTTGTTGTTGCGGCAATAGGATTGGTCGTCCCTTTAATGCACTAAGCGCATAAGGATGTTTTTGATCTTCCGTTAAATGTTTGGAAACTAAGATGCGGTAGTTCTCATCGATACTAAGCAGGCCACGATCAAAAGCACGGTGCATGTTGGGGCAAAGCGCAATGCCGTTGGTAACGCTATCGTTTTGGGTACGGCTAAAAGGTACAATGTGGCAGGCATCTATAAAACTATGCTTGTACATGCTACTTAAGCTCATACCTGTAAAGCTACACTGCTGCTGGTAAAGTTTGGGCACTAAGCGTTTAAACAGGCCATTGCGTACGAAAACATCCTCTTCTGTGTATTTGCTAATGTGTTTGTATTTTGCTTCGGGTTCTTCGAGCAGATAGGAAGTTTGGTCGTTCAAATAGCCTTTTCCTTGCTGCTTGGCATTGAGAAGGTTATTTTTGGTTGCTGCAAAATAGGTATCTAGCAGTACTTGTTTAAGGTAGGTACGGCTAACAGTATCATTTAGCAAGAGCCATAAATCTGTAGCGAGGTAGCCATATTCACAAACGCTGGCCAACACAGTCACCGATTTGATATGGGCATTGATTTGGCAGCCAGGCAGAGGCTGTAAAAACCAGTAGCCATGGCCTTCTGCCCTTTCGTTTTGCAGGTAATAGAAAGGCTGGGTAAAATCTTCTTGATGGGCAGTGCTTACCAACAAGAGCCAATTTTCTTTAAAAGTGCCTACCAGTTGGGCATCTACAAACACTCGGTTATCGGTTACGGTACCTTTTTCGATGAGCTCGATGAGGGTTAGTAGCAAGATAGGTTTATGCGGTGCTGCACCGTATTTGGTGCCACCTCGTTTGAGGCGTGAAAAGGCTTTGGCGTATTTTTGGAGCGTGGGGTCGAGCATGTAAAGCTAAAGTAACTAATTTCCATAAGATTCGGAAAAAGGAAACCTAAACCGCCTATTGTTAATAGCCGATACGGTTTAAGTACATACCAAAATCTAATTCAACTTCAACTGCTTAGGATCATTCACTACAATTTGTAGCTTTTCTTTATATAGGGTAACCATACCCGTAACGCAGATGCGTTTGTTTTCGAACAGTTCTACAGGCTCTTTTTCAAACTTGGCCCTGTCTGCCTTAAATACCACAAGGGTAATTATCTCTTTAGGAAATTTAGCGCCTAAATTTAAAAGGCTGAGATTATCCAAAGCTCTGGCGCTATAAACCGAATCGCACAAGGTTACTTCTTTGCCAACATAGTTTACCACCTCTTTAATGGTGACTTTGGTTTGGGCTGATGCACAAGCGATGCCTAGAATAAAGGCAATGTTTAACATAAATAGTTTCATAAAACAAATATAGATGAATATTATGTTCTACTCATTCGTAGTGTCACAAATTGTGATACCAGCTTAGCACAATAGTTGCCCCAACAATGATGTGAACAAGTAGCGCAATTTTGTTAATAAATGCTAATATTTTTAGCAATAACTTTGTAGCGTCATCGCTCTTGAAATCACACCGGCCTAATGTTTAAAACCTTAGGTTACTGATTTAAAACCCATTAACAAGAGGAAAGATGAGCTATTGCGAACTACAGGTAACGAGTAATTTCAGTTTTTTAAGGGGCGCTTCGCATCCCGAAGAACTGGTAGCGCGGGCAGCAGAACTTGGTTATACCCAGCTGGCCATTACCGATGTGAATACCTTAGCTGGCGTGGTGAGGGGCCACGTGGCCGCCAAGAAGCTAGACATTGGCTTTATTCCCGCCTGTAGGCTAGAACTTTTAGATGGGCCACCGCTATTGGCCTACCCTACCGATAAGGCGGCCTATGGCAGGCTTTCGGCTTTGCTGAGCTTGGGCAATTTAAGGGCAGAGAAAGGCCAATGTTTCCTTTATAGAAAAGATGTATTTGCACATGCATTGGGAATAATTTTCATTGCCATTGCCCCCGATGTCCTAGACGAGAACTTTGATTTGCCTGCTGGTTTTGCTACCGATCTAACTGACTATAAAGCACATTTAGGCGGCTCGCTCTATCTGGCGGTAAGCCGCTATTACCAGGGGCAGGACCAAAAGCGGCATTTTAGGTTAGAGCAGCTGGGCACAGCCTTGGGCATCCCCTTGGTGGCCACCAATGATGTGTACTACCATTTACCGCACCGTAGGCAATTGCAGGATATATTGACCTGCGTACGCGAGAAATGCACCGTGCAAACGGCGGGCTTTAGGCTATTGGCCAATGCCGAGCGGCACCTGAAACCCGTTACAGAGATGCAGCGCCTGTTCCGCAACAGTCCAGAGGCCATTGAAAGGGCTTTGGAGATTGCCGAGCGCTGCCAGTTTACGTTGGATAGCCTGGAATATGTGTACCCCGAGGAGATTTTATCGGGTAGCCGCTCGCCCATGGAAGAACTGGAGATGCTGGCCTGGCAGGGTGCCCAAGAGCTGTTTGGCCTGCCCTTGCCGCAGCAGGTGGTAGACAACATTAACCATGAGATGACCTTTGTGCGTGAGATGGACTATGCCTCCTATTTTCTTACGGTCTACGATATCGTTCGCTTTGCCAGATCGAAGGATATCCTTTGCCAGGGGCGTGGCTCTGCGGCCAATTCTACCATCTGCTATTGTTTAGGGATCACCTCGGTAGACCCTACCAAGTTTGACCTGCTCTTTGAGCGCTTCATCTCCTCGGCACGCAATGAGCCGCCAGATATTGATGTAGATTTTGAGCATGAGCGCCGCGAAGAGGTGATCCAGTATATCTACGACAAATATGGGCGAGACCGGGCGGCCATAGTGGCTACCGTGACCCAGCTGCACCAAAAGGGCGCCCTGCGTGACGTGGGCAGGGCCATGGGACTTGCAGTAGATACCATTAACAGTTTATCTTCTTCCATCTGGGAGTTTACCGATGAGTGGTTTGAGGGCAAAAGGGTAAGTGAACAGGGGCTTGATCCGAATGACCCCTTGTTGCGAAAGGTGCTGGAACTCACCAGCCAGATGATGGGATTTCCGCGGCAGCTGGGCCAACATACTGGTGGTTTTGTGATTACCCAAGGGAAACTGACCGACCTCTGCCCTATTTTCCATGCCCGGATGGACAAGCGTACCAATATAGAATGGAACAAGGACGATATCGATGCCCTGGGTTTCCTGAAGATTGATGTACTGGCCCTGGGCATGCTTACCTGTATCCGTAAGGGCTTTGACCTGGCCAAGCAGCATTACGGGCTTGACCTGAGCCTGGCCTCTATTAACCGTGAGGATGACCCCAAGGTGTACGAAATGATCAGCGTGGCCGATACCATTGGCGTATTCCAGATCGAAAGCCGTGCACAGCAGCAGATGTTGCCCCGTTTACGCCCCAAGTGTTTCTATGACCTGGTGATAGAGGTGGCCATTGTTAGGCCCGGCCCCATACAGGGCGATATGGTACACCCCTACCTGCGCAGGCGCAACGGCCAAGAGCCAGTGGAGTATCCATCTAAGGAACTGGAAGCGATATTGGGCAAGACCCTTGGCGTACCGCTATTTCAGGAGCAGGCAATGAAAATTGCCATTGTAGCGGCCGGCTTTAGCCCAACCGAAGCCGATGAACTGAGGCGGGCCATGGCTACCTTTAAGATGCATGGCATGGTGACCAAGTTTGAGCACAAGCTGGTGGCGGGCATGACAGCCAAAGGCTATAGCGAGGATTTTGCCCGCCGTGTATTTAAACAGCTGGAGGGTTTTGGCTCCTACGGCTTTCCCGAAAGTCATGCAGCGAGTTTTGCGCTTTTGGTCTACGTATCCTGCTGGATGAAGTGCTACTATCCCGATGTATTTGCCTGCGCCATCCTCAACTCCATGCCCATGGGCTTTTACCAGCCCGCACAACTGGTAATAGACGCCCGCAACCATGGGGTAAACGTAAGGGAGATTGATGTTAACTTCTCCTTTTGGGACAACACCCTAGAGGAACAGGTGGGCAGGTACAAGGCCCTGCGCCTGGGCTTTAGGCAGATTGGTGGCATGCGGGCAGCCGATATGGAGGTATTGGTAGCCAAACGCAGCCAAGCATTCCGAAAGGTGCATGAGCTATTGGATGCAGGGGTACCGATTTCGGCCATGGAACAGCTGGCCGATGCCGACGCCTTTCGCTCGATGGGGCTAGACCGCAGGCGGGCACTGTGGGAGATATCGGCTTTAAGGGATAGGCCCATCGGCATGTTTAAGGGGCAGCCTGCTAACAGTGAAAAGGAAATACAGATCTCATTGCCATTGATGGGGATGGGCGAACACGTGGTACAGGATTACGCCACCACTGCCCTATCGCTTAAGGCGCACCCCGTAAGCTTTGTACGTGAAAAGCTAAGGCAGTTCCAGGTAAAATCGGCAAAGGAGATTGCCGAAACGGCCAATGGCAGATGGGTTAAGGTAGCGGGGCTTGTGCTGGTAAGGCAGCGCCCCGGAACGGCGGGCGGCGTATGTTTCATTACCATTGAGGACGAAACAGGCTTTGCTAACCTGGTGGTCTTCGAAAAGCTTTTTGACACCTACCGCAGGCCAATTCTACATGCCAAGCTTTTAATGGTAGAGGGCACGCTACAGCGGGAGGGCCAAGTGATACACGTGATCGTGAAGAAGTGCTTTGATTTTTCTGGGCTGCTAAAGGAACTTGACAACAGGGAAGCAACACCCTATGCTGCCGAAAATAAACGCAGCCAAATACGGCAGCGTGAGGATAATGAGGCTTTTCATGGGGGAAGAAATTTTAGGTAAAAAAAGATGATGGAACAATTGGCATTCTTTCCCGAACAGGGAAAAAGTAGCGGCATACCCGATGGATTGATGGAATATGTGCCAAGACTGGTTGGCCAGGCAGATGGACAACAGCTGATGGCACACTTGCTGGCCACTGTGCCGTGGAAGCAGAAAATTGTACAGATGTACGATAAGCAGGTATTGACACCAAGACTCTCGGCCTGGTATGCCGATGCCGAAACCTACGATTACACCAACCTACGCAGGTCGGCACCCAGCCTATGGACACCGGAGCTGCTGCGCTTGAAGGCACTGGTAGAGCCTATTGCAGGCGTGTGTTTCAATAGTGTACTGCTCAACTATTACCGTGATGGCAACGATTCGGTGGCCTGGCACAGCGATAATGAACGTGCTTTAGGCACCCATCCTACCATTGCTTCTGTGAGTTTTGGACAGGTGCGTGCCTTTGACATCCGCAACAAGGTAGACCACCGCCAGAAATACAGTGTTAAACTGGAACATGGCTCGCTTTTGATCATGAAGGGCAGCCTACAACAGGATTGGGAACATAGAATTGCCAAATCTACCCGGCCCATGGGCCCCAGATTGAACCTTACGTTTAGGGTGGTGATTTAAATCTGAAAGTGACAAACCAGGGGGCTTTAGCTAGGATAGTTGCGGGTTAGCAGTTGTGGGTTGCGAGAGGAAAGCACAAAGGAAGCTTGCAAAAACAGCGGACAAGATATTTATGATGATTTCGAGGATATCTTCGAAATGATGCCAACTGGAGTTGCTACCTTTGAGTGGAGACGTTTATAGAGCAGATTTAAATTAGTAATTTTAAATTTGACCAATATGGGCTACAGAGTATTTGATGATGAATTCAAAAAGACGGCCGTAGCGCTATCCCAAGGTAAAGGTTCGGTGAAAGATGCCGCTACCGAGTTGGATATCGATCCTTCCATGCTGAGCAAGTGGAGTAACAAGCTGGAGTTCAACGGCGGTTCGTAAAATGATGAATTGAGTTTCATGTAAATATCCAACATTGGGGTGTAACCCCTCTTTTTCAGCCGTGTAACACTTGCATTAGCAGCTAAATAGGGGTTCGCGCTATAAGCCAGCCTCCTTTTCTTGTCCTGCTCCATGCATAGGCTCGGTCGGCATCTACTCCTCAACTTATCAGATTTTCTGTTTACCTTCGGTAATCCTTTTACAAATAGCAGTCCGATGCTTGAAAACCCTCGGACTGCTGATCGCGAAGAAATATTTTTCGGCTATCATAAACCTCCATTGCCAAGCCGATACATTTTTATTTTTGGGGAATGACTTTTGTTGCGATACTCTTATATTACTTCAAAACCAATCGTTATCGCTCTATGTCTTGTTGAAAGACATTGGCTTTTTCTTAACCTGCCGCAACCTAGGTACCACTACATTCGTCCGGATTTCTTTATAGATCGTTTGGTAGGCCAAAATGCAATCCGCCAGCTGCATAATTAAGAATTCATAATGCGTGAAACTTTCATTTAGCGATTGGATATGTTGCACAAAGCCATCGGCAGGAAAAGTTGCCTCCCCTGATTTCTGCAACTCTTCTAATTGCCTTAGCGCAGTTAGTAGTAACTTGTGTTCTCGATTGCTGATTGCTTTCATAGCATAATTACATGTACATAGAAAAGTTTTTTAGGGTTTGAGATATGAGGGCCGAAACTCATTATTGCCGTTCGGGGTAAAAAAACAACCTTGACAAACCCTGGCTAACAAGACTTGGAGTATAAAAATAAGGTTGTACGAGACCCTTCTCGTTTTCAACTGGCAATAACAGGCTACTGGCCAATATCGAGCTTTTGCTCTGATCATTATCAAAAGCCCACAGATTGGTGCTGCCGGCCTTGGTAAAACAAACTGTCGCTCCAGAGTTTCCTATGATTCGGCTGTTATTAAAATTGGCGGGTACATCATAGTTTACGTACGTCCATGTGCCTGGTTTAACATTTTGGGCAATATAAGTTCGATATTCTGTACCAGTTGTGTTATCTACTCTATACAAAAAAATATCAAAAGGCTCGTTGCTGGTTGGATAATGAACATAAAAACCTAATTTGTTAGTGGTAGGGTCTGCAGCGGGAGCATTTATCTCTAGCTCTTTTCCGTTCAAAAAAATATAGTTAAAAAGACCTTTTGGACTATCAGCTGGCAATTCCCGGCTGAACACTATTTGCTTGGTCACCGTGTCTGTAAGGGTAAGCATACGCTTCTTCTCCGAACGGTATGTATAGACTACATTTTGACTGATCACGGCATCAGCTCTCATAATGTAGCTTCCGTAGTTAGTGTTTACGTCGTACACGGTGGTATCAATGCTCAGCTGCAAAGCGTTGGAGCTACCATTGTAACCGTTTACAACGATTTGCATGGCTTTCTCGGCGTTTAATTCTTCTTTTTTACAGGCAGTAAATAAACCGGCAACAAGTATAATTAAGGCTATGCTTTTTATATAATGTTTCATCGTGTCAATGTTAATGGTGTTTTAAATCTCATTTGTGTTCCAGAAGGATTTTCCTCAACAATATACAATTTAGAGGATGCCGTAGTTGCTGCAGGCAAGGTAGGACCCGAAAGGCTTAAATCCCAGGTGTAGTTTACACCTATTGAATATGGCTGATTAGTACCTGCTTTATAAATTACCGCCCTAAACAGCACCGCAGAATTTTGTCCATTATATTGTTGGCCGGCTGTAGCAAAAGTTGATAACACGATTGGCTCACTAAACTTATTTGGAATTACATTTTTTATCCTTGTTATTTCTTCAAAGACTTTTGGTGTAAACCAGAACTTCCCTACTGCTATATCTACAGGTTCAGCATAGTTGGTAACAGTGGGCTTGAACATGTAAATGACTTTTATCTTACCACTTTCAACGTCGGGTATTACGGGCATATCACTAACTTTTCCGTCCATATAAAGAAGGTTTATGGTAGTGGGTCCGTCGTCTTTCTTTAGTTCTTTTTTTAACACCAACTTACCCGTGTTTTTCTCAGTAATGGTTAAGTTGGCAGTAGATTGACCTCCGAGAAAAGTATATGCATCACTAAGGTTAATAGTTGAGTTACCTCCTAATTCATATTTGAATTTGAAGGTATCTATTTTTACGATCAATTGTTCTGAGCTGCCATTGTAACCTTTTATGGTGACAGGCAGCATATTACCTTGGTACAGAAAGTCGTTTTCGCCCTTATTACAGGCTGCATGCAACAAAAGTATGGTTCCTGTTAGCATAGCAAAATATATTTTTATTGTTTTCATTTTCTTAAAGAAATAGTTAAAAATTATACGAAACCCCTATGCTGAAGGAAGCGCCGATCTTACGGGTAAAGGTATCTCTATCGCCTATGCGGGTCTTGGTTTTGCCATCCGAAGAAGTTTCGTAATAGCCCTCTTCGTACTTTTGGCTAAAACCATATTTCCACTCGTAGATTTCTTCCCAAGTCTCTGCTGGTATGGCACTAATGGCAAGATCGCTCCATTGGTCTTGTATTTTATAAGTGCCTACGTCATTAATATAAAACCGATGGGCAGTGTTGGTGATATTACTCATATTAAACCTAGCCTGTAATTTTTTACTTTTCAAGAACTTATAGCTCAATTGCGCATCCAACTGGCTGCGTGGTCGTTCATATTCTACTACCTCAGGCACTAGACCTGTAGTAAATGTTTTATAGCCCATGTGGTTTAGCGCAATATTAGCTCCTAAACGTTTGCCACTATATTGCAGGCCTAGGTTATATAAAACAGGTACTTGTCCGTATAAAGGCCTTTTCTCTTTGAGCAATACTTTGGTTCGATATTCATAATTTTTTCCGTACTTATCTTGCGCCATACTTTTTCCTTCGTACCGGCTGCCCTGCACTTCAGAAGTCTGCAACGTTAGGTTGGCATTCAGGTAAATGTCGTCAAGAAATTTCCAATCTGAATTGACAAAGCCAAAGCTTTTGTGCAGGTCAAACTCCCAGCCATACACTTTTGCCCAGTCGGAGTTCTGGGTATTCAGGTAAACTCTTAAGTCAGCGCCAACGGGTGTTCTATACAGTTCTACGGGTTTATCAAAATATTTGTAGAAAAAACCTGCCGAGATCACTTCACCAGCTTTAGGATACCACTCCAATCGGAAATCATAGTGGTCTATCTGGGTAGACAATACCCCTTGATTCTGGCGGTAGCCGCCCACCACGGGGTCAAAGCGTATCATACGGGAGTTCTCTATCAACGCTGGGCGTACCACCGACTGTGCGTAGGCTGCCCTGATATTGAAATCTTTGATCGGGCTTAGCGTTAAACTCGCCGATGGAAGGTAACGCCACGTCTTTTCCTCGTTGGTAGGGTCGGCAAATGGTGATACCAGCTTTCCCGTTTCGGGGTCTACATATTGTAGGCCCTCACCATTTTTAATCAGTTGATCCACGAGCAAATCGTTCGCTCCGCTTCGAAGGCGTTCGTATTTGTAATACTCGCCCCGTAAGCCCCACACCAGGCGTATCCAACTGTTCAAACGATTGTCGAGCATAGCAAACCATGCCTGGTTGGTATTTTTACCTTCGTAGCCAGTTTGGGAAAACAGTGCCGGATAGTATAGCAGGTCGTTTTGCGGATCGTCAAAGTCCATATACTGTCCCCATTCCTGCACTGGCACATAGGGATATACACTATTGATGGTGTTTACCGCCCCGATAGGCAATGCCGTCCATTCCATGGTTCCATGGCGTTCTAGGTATTGAAAACCTACTTTGGCCAGCTGTTTTTGGCCGCCCCATTGAAAATGATAACCCAATGCCCCCTCGGCAATATGGTTCATTTCCTCGTATCGGTACCGGCTACGGTTAAAGGTTCCCAAACCAGGATTTGTAATGGCGCTCGGTACAACATTATAAACTGTTTCGTTCATGGTAACCGTTGGAGCTAGCCAGGCTTCTACCGCATCCTGCTCCAGATTGACCAGTTTATTGCGGGCCACATTCCAATCAAATTTAAAATTGCCAAAACTATGCTCGCCATTGATACGGTTTTGGAGCATGTCGATAAACTTAGGACGATCGTATTCCCGTATGGCAGGGGCCGGATTGTTATTAACAGTAAATCCGATATCATTTCCAAATCCTACAATACGAGAAAATTGGTTGCTGAACAGACGAGAGTAGAAATTGCGGGAAGTGATCTTGTGATGCTTGCTGCTCCAGCCAGCGTTGAAAAGGGCTGCCCAGGTGGTGTTGAAATTGTACTGGTTTGCGGAAGTTGGGTTAAGTTGCTCGCCTGTTTCCGTATTGAAGGTGTAGTTCTCTATTTTTTGCCACACCCCACGTTCGTACTGTGATATGTGATCTATACTTTGCTCGTTCCGGTAGCTTATGGAACCTACAAAACCAATGCGGCTGTTTTTGAGGTTATAGTTACGACCTAAACTGAGTTGGTAATTTTGACCTGGCATTGTTTCATAAAGCCTTGTGCCCATGCGCTCCAGTCCACCAATTTGCCTGTTCTGATTGGCGATCATCTCAGGCGTAACCTTGGTTACGCCGTCAGGAACTGCTGCACCTGGATTGAGAGGGTTGTAGTTCTTTCCATCAAACAACAGCAGGTCTTTTGGGAAATGGTTGCGGATACCGTCATCGAAACCCAAATAATCATTTCCGCCACGCCCATAGCCTAGAAAATCCTTACCGGTACTGCCTTTAATATATTTACCGCCAAAGTTAAACGTAGTAAAGTTCTCGTTTGGAATGGCAAAGGTATTAACTTGTACCAATCCGCCACCAAAGCCAAAGCTCATATCCGGCGTAGCGGTTTTGGATACGATAACGTTATCTATCAGGTTGCTGGGGATGATATCAAACTCAAAATCACGTACCTGCACATCAGCGCTGGGAAGGATGGCGCCATCCATCATGGCAAGATTATAGCGTTCTGCAATACCACGCACCACAACTTGGCGGTTGTTGTTGGTACTGATACCCGAGATACGTTTGAGGGTTTCGCCCACATTCTTATCCGGTAGACTGGCAATCTGCTCTGCCGAAAGGCCATTGGAGATACCGGCTTCGTTTTTTTGGCGCACGTATAATCCTACGTTGGTTTCCTGCTTGAAAGTTCCTGTTACTACCACCTGGTCTAGCTGACTGGTGATGGGATTAAGTACGATGCTAAGATTGGTCAGTTTTCCGGGCTTTATCTCCACATCTGTAATGCGTTTGGTTTGGAAAGAGATGTAACTTATCTCTACAATGTAAGTGCCAGCAGCAATACTGAAATTGTAGCTGCCGTCCACATTGCTCTGCACCGTCTGCCTGGTCTGTACGATCTTTACAGATGCGCCAGGCAGGGGTTCACCCCGTTCATCAACTACTTTGCCACTAATGCGGCCAGGTTGTTGTTCCTGTAAATTGATTGTAGTTAAAGATTTTGGTTTCTGGCATGCATTCGTTACAGGTGGATCTGTCTTTGCTGATATCATGACAAGCTTGTTTTTGATAACATATTCATAGGGTTGACCCATAAAACAAGCATCAAGCACCTGTTCTACGGTAGCATTTTTAAATTGCACACTCACCTTCTTGGAATTGTTAAAAATGCTCGTATCATAAAAGAAATCATACTGACTCTGTTTTCTGATCTCTTCTAAAATGGTATTTAACGAACAATTATGTTTGCTGATGGTTATGCGCTGGGCATAGGTGCTTGCCTGGACCTGTATGAGCAAACACGCTATAATAAACATGGTGATTTTCATAACACGCATGCATTGATAAAATTTCATATTTTTGTTGATGTTAAAATGAATTGACTATGTTGTAGCTGCAATATTTTCGATAAGCTTTAACGTGGTGCCCAAGTCCCGATTGCCGTCGGGATTTGGTTTTTAAAGGCTTACCGTTGTTGAAAAGTAGGTACTATTCTGTCACAGTGAACCTCCTCTCCTTTAATTCTACTTTCAGCTTTTTGGTAGTTTCTATCATTTCTTTGATGACAGAAATAGGTTGCGACCGGGATACCATTCCTGTAAAACGAACGTCAGCAAGGTGTTTTGGGCACTCAACCTCTATATCGTACCATCGGGAAATTTGCCTGAGCACATCTTCTAGTTTTTCGCCGCGAAATATAAAATCTCCGTTTTTCCATGCGAGCTGCTGCTCGATATCGGCCCGTTGCACTTTCAGGTTTTTTGCAAGCACAGTCTGTTGTCCGGGCCTGAGCAGTGCCACTTGCCCGTCGTTTGCCCTTACTTTTACGCTACCCTCTACCAATGTCGTGCGTACTGCATCTTCATTTGTATAGGCATTTACATTGAAATGCGTTCCCAAAACCTGTATTTCTTGTTTGTCAGTCTCTACAAAAAACGGAATGCGTTTTCTTTTGCCATCGGTCAATTTCGCAACTTCAAAGTAGACTTCCCCTGTCATTTTGATACGCCTTTCATCTGCCGCAAATTTTAAAGGATAACTGATGGACGATGCGGCATTTAACCAAGCTATAGTACCATCGGGTAAAGTCGCTTTAAAATGACCGCCATTTGGCGTAGTCAATGTATTTTTAGCAGCAACGTATGAAGTAGCTTTCGTATTGGCGTGATATACGATACTTCCTTCTTTGGTTTTCTCTACGCGAACATGGCCCTGCAATGCAACCGTTGTACCCACAGTTACATCCGAAAGCGATACCACCTTGCCATTTGCCAAAGTTAGCAAAGCCTTTTCGCCGCCTGGAACTACGGTTTTAGCATTTTGCTCACCGCTTATTGTCGACTTAGATTGCCACAGCAACAAAGAAACCGCTCCTACTACCAATAAAACTGCGGCAACTCTGGCCCACCCAGATATCCACCACTTATTTATTTGTACTTGTTGTTCTGAAAAATCTAATTGCGTTCTAAGGGATTTCCGAGATTGTAGTTCGTCTTTGCTTAGCTCGTCGAGCGATATTTCTGTGCGTTCTACGTTTAGCCTAGCCAGCCAAGCCACGAGCTGTTTCTTCTCGTTAGGTGTTGCCAGACCAGTAACTACTTTTTGGTGAAGCTGATTGAGTTCGTCTTGTTGGTCTTCCATGTTTGGTGCATTTTACATCAATCCATCTTGATGCCTCCACTACTATAAAGCGGCAACTCACAGTTTTACCCACAGTTTGAATATTAACTTTACATGAAATATACTTAATGATTTTTTAACATTAAAGATCTGTCGTCAGTCTAGGAAATTAGCCAAAGCACAAAGACCAATTCTAGCGCTCTCGGGTCATATTGTTTTGTAGATTTTCGCAACTTTGCGATAGCACGGTCTAACTGATTTCTTACTGTTTTTGGAGCAATACCTAATTTATCGGCAATTTGCGACACGCTGTAATTTTTATGGCGATAAAGTACAAACACTTCTCTCATCCTGTCGGGCATTTCTTCAATTGCTCCTTCTATTACAGCTAATAGTTCTTCATAGTAGACATTTGCCTGTTTCAGCTCCGACAAATCAAATGCAGTTGTTGTATTTTCTGCATCAGCAAATATTTTGAAATTATCTTGATGTTTTTGATTAAAGCCTTTGGTGCGGAAATAGCCGTACAACTTGAACCACAATCTTTTTCTAAGCCAGCCATTAAGTTCGTTGCCAAATTTCAGCTCCGTTCGCTTTTCCCATAGTTCAATAAACATCTCCTGAAGCAAGTCGTAAGTATCCTCTCTATCGCCTATCTTGCTATAGGCTAACTTCTGCAGATCTGACCAATAGCGTCGATGCAGCTCCTCGAAAGCGCCGTAGCTAGCCGACCGCACTAGTTCAATCAGTTCAAGATCAGAAAGATTCTTCATCGACCCAAAACTACCACTACCATATTAATAGAGTGTTAAGGTTATATGCATTCCTGTAGCAAAGAAATTGTTGGGACTAGCGTTTGCATTAATTTTACCTTAAGTGATAAATCGTATTTTACTTTTCTTTCCATAAAAATGCCCCCAATAAGTGTCTAACTTTTTGGGGGCAGTGTAGTTGCGCCGGGGTAGCCCCCAATCTGGCACAAGCATTTGCTGGCGATCATGCTACATTGCATTGAATATATCAGATTACTTAAACTAAGTCATGTGGCTTATCAATCCCCTTTAGTGCAAGTCTTAGTGCCCAATAAAGAGCCAATGCCTTACTTGTGCTTTATCTTATATTTCCCCTCTGGCGCCAACATTTGCTGGTGACTACTTTATGTTGAATTGCATGTAGACACTTAAACATCTATATTTGCTGTATTTGCGGAAAACATCTGAAGCTCTACGATTTACTATTAGTTTTCGCATGTGCCCTTTGTTGCCAAAGTGCTTACTTACGTTAATAGCTTTGTAGTGAAAATCGCATTCTAGCGCAAGTCCGATGTCATTAAGTCAAGTTAGTTGCAGGCCTTCGAAAAACATTCTTATAAGTTGTGATTTTTAAGTATTGTATTTATCTTTATTTCATGACGCTCGTAATCATTATGTCGACCTCACATCTCGACTTGCCGCATACGTGCTGATAAAAGACAGGTTACCACAGACCAACTTTTGGCTTTAGCGCTAGGCTAGTTAGCCTTAAAGTGTTGGTATTTTGACGTATAATTCTGTTAAACGTATTTATTAACCTAAATATAATGTAGTATGAAGCAACTTTACTTTTCGTTGAAAACTTTTTTTATTGCTGGATTGCTGATGGTCTTGTTGCCATTAGCGCAAGATGCCAAGGCCCAAATAACGCTGGCCAAAGGCGACATCGCTTTTATCCGGGTTAACGAGACAACAACCGATGCCTTTTCTATTGTAGCCTTGGCCAACCTCCCTGCGGGCACCAATATTTATTTTACAGACAACAGTTGGGGCAATGGCGCATGGAACGGAGATGAAGGACATTTTTTGTATACGGTACAAGCTGGGGGAATAACGGCGGGCACTGTAGTGCATTTTGACGAACTAAGTGCAGATGTTTTAACCGTTACTGGCGGAAGTTCTGGTACGATTACAAAATCAAATACCGGAGGCACTGGGGGCTTCAGCATAGCGGGAGGTGACCAAGTTATTGCTTATCAGAGCAGTACTGGTGTAAAACCAGCATCTCCCTTTTTTATTGCAGCAATAAACACCGATGATGGTGGAGCTGTTCAAACTAGCGATTTCACCATTCTATCTAATGAGGTTACAGGCTGGGTATCTCTCAGTAACTGGGACCTTTATGCGACCAAGGGTTCGCAGGCTTCTGTGCTACCTAGTGGACTTACCAATGGTACGGATGCCGTTGGTATGTTTCCACAAGCCGGAGGAGGCGCTTGGGTCGATAAAGAAAAAAACAATTTACGTTACGATTGTGCCAAGGGTACCAGTGGCAGCAAAGCGGCTATGCTGGCTAAAATAAATGATCCGGCAAATTGGGTTTTAATGATCCTACCCCCTACGCCACCAGTACAGTATGTGCTTCTTTTACCGTAAGCAGTGCGCCAGCTACACCTAGCCCATCGAGCAATACACCCGTATGTACCGGAAACACCATTAACCTGACTACTGCTGCGGTAGCTGGTGCAACCTATAGCTGGACAGGGCCGAACGGTTTCAGTTCATCGCTACAGAACCCCAGCATCAACAATGCTACGGCGGCAATGGCAGGAACCTACAGTGTTACGGTGACCGTAAGTGGTACTACCAGTGCAGCGGGAACCACTGCCGTGGTGGTCAACGCCAAACCGGTAACACCTAGCCCATCGAGCAATACGCCGGTATGTACCGGAAATACCATTAACCTGAGCACTCCTGCCGTGGCCGGGGCAACCTATAGCTGGACAGGGCCGAACAGCTTCAGTTCATCGCTACAGAACCCCAGCATCAACAATGCTACGGCGGCAATGGCAGGAACCTACAGCGTTACGGTAACTACCAATGGATGTACCAGTACAGCGGGAACCACTGCCGTAGTGGTCAACGCCAAACCGGCAACACCTAGCCCATCGAGCAATACACCCGTATGTACCGGAAATACCATTAACCTGACTACTGCTGCGGTAGCTGGGGCAACCTATAGCTGGACAGGGCCGAACGGTTTCAGTTCATCACTACAGAACCCGACTATCAACAATGCTACGGCGGCAATGGCCGGAACCTACAGCGTTACGGTAACTACCAATGGATGTACCAGTGCGGCGGGAACCACGGCCGTAGTGGTCAACGCCAAACCGGCAACACCTAGCCCATCGAGCAACTCGCCGGTATGCACCGGAAATACCATTAACCTGAGCACTCCTATCGTGGCCGGGGCAACCTATAGCTGGACAGGGCCGAACAGCTTCAGTTCGTCGCTACAGAACCCGACTATCAACAATGCTACGGCGGCAATGGCCGGAACCTACAGCGTTACGGTAACTACCAATGGATGTACCAGTGCGGCGGGAACCACCTCGGTTGTGGTCAACACTGCCCCAACCGCAAACAATGATGCGCTTACCGTACTCGGAAATTCTGCAGCTACTGTGGTAGATGTTCTTGCCAATGATCAAGCAAATACCTTGGGTCAAACTTTAACGGTAACTGCGATTACCCAGCCAGCCAACGGAACGGCTACATTAATAGCGGGTGTGGTACGTTATACACCGGCAACAGGTTTCAGTGGCAACACCTCCTTTACCTACACTATTGCTGGGAGTATATGTGGAACGTCTACGGCGACGGTTAACGTTACCGTAAGCCCAGATCCACTACCTGTTACTATCGCCAAAGGCTTAACACTGAAAAAAGAAGCAGATGGTGTACGTTTAACTTGGACAACCGCCTCTGAAACTAATAACAGCAAATTTATCATCTACAGAGGCGGAAATGATACACAACTAGCCGAATTGAAAATGATAGACGGCAAGATTAACTCAAGTGTGCTTCAAGACTATAGTTTTTTAGATAGTCGTCCTCTAATTGGGGTAAATTATTACAGGTTGGCACAGGTAGATCTGGATGGCAAGAAATCTATTTTGGGCGAAAAGGCAATTGAATATCAAATTGCACATCCCGAATTAGCTGTTTATCCAAACCCAACCACTGGTAAGATTACGTTAGACTTTGCTCCTAAAAAATACCAAAAAGTACAGCTAACGAGTATCCATGGTTCAGTATTGATGGAACAAACCATTTCTTCGAGCAGTAGCCAATGTAGCTTTGAAATGTCTAGACTTCCCGCTGGAACTTATCTGATTCGATTGTCTGGAACTGGCGGTGTACTACATAGCAAGGTTGTACGCAAGTAAGATTTTTCAATTCTCCCGAAAGCAGTTTATGGGCTGCTTTCGGGAGTTAATATCTTTTACTCTTTGCCATTTTTAGGCATGCAATCTAAACCCAGCTACCCACTGCGAGGTAATTCTCCCAAAAAACTTATTAAACTCATCTAGAAAAGGAAACTCCCCTCTAGCGCCCGCATTTGCTGATATTTATGCTCATTTAACGTTCGGGACAAGAAAATTATGCTATTTGCTAGCGATAGCGCTTCAAATCTTCGTTCAGCTGATTTTCGGTCTCTTATTTTTTAACTATTTTTTGTTTGCTTTAATCGCGTTAAAGAGCGCTTACGCTGTTTTCGGGCCGCACCAATAAGCCAAAGTACTTTCTTTGAAAGAAACCTGCGGAGCAAGTATGAAGACAATAAAACAAAAAACTATACTGAATAAATAAGCAACCGAGTGTTGCACAACTTCATTTTTCACTGGCAACAAAATTCTTGCGCCTCGTTTAAGCTTTTTTCCTTCTAGCACCGGCATTTGCTGGTGTTCTTTCTACGTTGCATTGAATATATCCGGCTCTTACGCCAACTTGATAAATTAAAAGCACAAGCGTTGTTGTGCCTATACTTGCGCTCAATGTAATTAAGTTAAGGAACTTTGTGTCAGGAGCTTTCCGATAAATCGAAACAAGTTATCGAAGACTTTTTCTAACAGTCGAAAAACCCAAAATATTTGTCCTTCGATACCGATTTAATCGGTACAGGCCAAGCTTTGGATGACAATATTTTAGGTTTTTCTGTAAGCTCCTAACAGTAAAATTGAAGTATAAATTCCCTATCTCTTTTCTTAATAGAAAACGTTAGCATGGTTTTTGATAAAAATATTTGTAAATTTGAGCATGCAAAGATTGACCATCAATATTCCCAATAACAAAACCGATCTGGTAAAACAGATCCTCAAGGGGCTTGGTGTGAACATTGAGAAAGAGACAATGACAAGTACATCGGATTATAGGGCTAAACTTAAAAAAGTTTCGGTATGGTCTGAAAACGACTTAAAAGGCTTCGAGGAAGGTAAGAACGCCTTTGATTCGCTACAGCCTCAGCAATGGTAATAGATACAGGCATATTCATTGAACACCTTCGGGCAAAGGACAAGACTTCCACTACGCTCTACGCTCTTCCAGAAAACGAAGATCTCTACATTTCAGCTGTCACTTTGTACGAATTGTACATGGGCGCTACTACAGCGGAAAAGCTAAAAGATGTTAAGCAGATTACTGAAGACCTTTCCATATTGCCCTTTGATGATACAGTAGCGCAGCGTGCGGCAGAAATATACCACGACCTCAGGAAAAGAAACCAGCTCATCGAATTTAGGGACATATTCATTGCTGCCACCTGCCTTGTGCATGGCCTACCAATAGCAACTTTAAACAAGAAGCATTTCAAGCGGGTCGATAAGCTCAAAATCCTTAGATAATATTCTTCAATAGAAATCGTTAAATTTGGATGTACCCTCAAATTTAACATGCTTTATAATTTCTCCAATGGAAATAAGACTACATTAGCAGATTTCATTGAATCTACCAATGCACTGGATTGGAATTACCGAATATCCCTAAAACTGGTACAAAACAGCCTGAAAACAGCCAGCCATGCTCAACTGCTTTCCAATCCTGGAGATGTTGCCGATGGGGTGAACAGGGTAGAAATGAAATTCGAGTCGATTTTCTTCGGAGTTTTTGACGGCCTCGTTGTTAAGCATCGTGATGAAGGCTCTACTCCTTCTGGCGCCAGCATTTGCTGGTGTTCTTTCTACGTTGCATTGAATATATCCGGCTCTTACACTAACTTGATAAATTAAAAGCACAAGCGTTGTTGTGCCTATACTTGCGCTCAATGTCATTAAGTTAAGAAATAGGTAGGATTTTAATGTTTATAGCATAGGTTTGATACTTATTGTGCGACCCCGATGGGGTCGAATGTTACTTTGCAATTAATTTGCTGTAAATATTTTGCCTCTTCGAGGTCTGCTAAAACCTTAACTTAAAAAACTAAAAAATTGGAGCTTTAAAACCCAAACCTTAGTTTTTACATTTATATTTGAAAATTCAGAGACGTTATCCAACTGATTAAATGACTTACAAAAACTGCGGTACAGCATTCCATTCATGTACTACACTACATCAAGGGCGTGCAGGCTTATATTTTAGGAATGATCAGCTTTGGGATTATTCCAATATTAATTGGAACTATAATAGACTTGATAAACAAACATTAAAAAGATAAATCCTAAATACAGGCTTTACTGAGCGTAAATCTGATAGCATTTTTTCTTCCACCATAAACAACCAAACAAAACTACTGCTTGGATGTTTCCTTTCTGTTGGGGATAAAGCTTCGATTTTGCGATGGGTAGAAGCGCATATTTGTTAATCGCAATTTTACCGAGAACAACCGAAAAACTTATGTCAAATTACCGTGCCAATGAGCAACAGCGTTTAGCTGCCCTACAAGCTTACCAAATTCTTGACACCACAGCAGAAGAAGACTACGACGAGCTTACTGAACTGGCGGCCGCCATTTGCGGTACGCCAATTGCCCTCATTAGCCTGGTAGATAAGGAGCGGCAATGGTTTAAATCTCACAAAGGCTTAGATGTAAAGGAAACGGCAAGGTCACAGTCTTTTTGTGCCCATGCCATACTAGAACCCAGCACGCTGATGCAAGTAGAAGATGCACAGCTAGACGAGCGCTTTAAAAACAATCCATTGGTTACGGGCAACCCAAACATTGTGTTTTACGCCGGAATGCCCTTAGTAGATGCCGACGGTTATGCCCTGGGTTCGCTCTGCGTAATTGATAGCCAACCACGCCAACTTAACGAAGCGCAGCAACAAGCACTTAAAACCTTGTCTAAGCAAGTGGTTAACAAATTTATGCTGCGTAAGAAACTACTTGATCTGGCAGCAGCAAATGAAGAGAACATTAGGTTAAACCAGCAAAGCATAGAACGAGAAAACCACCTCGAGAGAATTATACAACAGTCGCCGGCGGCCATTGTGGTTTTACGAGGGGAAGACATGATTGTGGATGCCATTAATCCCGCCATGCTAAGCCTAATTGACCAGCAACCCGATATTCAAGGTAAAAAACTATTAACCGCAATGCCGGAACTTAGGAACCAACCAGCCTACGAATTGTTGCAGGAGGTATTCAAAACGGGCAAAGCGCAGCATCGCTACGAAACACCAGTAAGCCTGGACAGAAATGGCAAAATAGCCACGGCCTATTTTGATTTCTCTTATACACCACTGATAGAAAATGGCGAAGTAACGGGCATTATTGACATGGCCGTTGAGGTTACCGAGCAAGTAGCTGCCAAAAAGGTGATTGAAGAAAATGCTAACCACCTCTATCAAATGGTAATGAGCGCTCCAATGGGCATGTGTATCATTAGCGGTTACGACTTGGTAATTGAGGTAGCCAACGAACCGATGCTGAAAATTTGGACACGCAGCGCTAACCAGGTGCTGGGCAAATGCTTAACGGATGTTTTCCCCGAAGTGATAGACCAACCATTCCCTGAGATGCTGCGTAATGTGTTGAGAACCGGCGAGGCACTTTCTATACCCGAACTGACTGCCGATATTGCCGAGCTAGACGGCACCATCAACAGAATTTATATTGATTTTACCTATAAACCCCTACGTAACGCCCAAGGCGAGCCCGAAGCCATCATCGCCACAGTAATAGACATCACCGAAGCGGTAAAGTCGCGTAGGCTTTTAGAAGAAAGTAAAGAGGAATTGCAATCGGCCAATGCCGAATTGAGCTCCGTTAACGAGGAGTATATGGCGCTGAACGAGGAGCTTATTGCCACCAACGAACAATTGATGAAGGCCGAAGAAAGCCTAATTGACCTTAACGAACGGATCAGCATTGCAATTGATGCGGGTGGGCTTGGCTACACCGAAGTTGATTTAGCGACGGGCACAATGCGCTGCAATGATACTTTTAAAGGCTTTTACGGCCGCAAACCGCACGAAGAGCTCACTTATGCCCAGATGTTTGAATTGATGGTGCCAGAACACCGAGAGGTAGTGCGTGCCAAAGCCATTAAAGCACGCGAAGAACGTTTGCCCTACCATGCCGTTTATGAAATTAAATGGCCCGATGGCTCTAGCCATTGGATTAGCGCCTACGGCAGAGGACGTTATGATGCTGAGGGTAAGGCCGACCGCATGGTAGGTATGGTAGCCGAAGTGACCGAACAGGTAAAAGCCCAACAAAGGATAGAAAAATTAAACACCGAGCTGAAAACGGCATTAGCTAGGGCCATTAATAGCGAAGAACGGATGAAATTGGCCGTAACGGCTGCACAACTAGGCACTTGGTTCTTAGCCATCGCCTCTGGCGAGTTTATCATTACTTCACGTACCAAAGAGATTTACGGTTTTCAGGAGGATGAAGAAGTTTCTTTAGAACAAACCATGGCGCAGATTGGAGATACCCACAGAGATGAGGTTAGGCTGGCGATGGAGATGGCAATTAAAGAAGGTGGCGCTTACGACATAGAATATCCGATTATCCGCCTTAAAGATGGCGAGCTGCGCTGGTTAAGGGCGGTGGGCAGAAAATACTCGGCCATTGCCAATGCTGCCGTTGAACACTTTTCTGGCACCATCATGGACATTACCGAACCTAAAGCCGAGGACCAACGTAAACAGGACTTTATTAGCATTGTTAGTCACGAGATGCGCACCCCCATTACCTCAATCAATGCCTACATCCAAATTCTTGAAGCGAAGGCCAAAAAAGCTGGCGACCAATTTAACGCCGACATTGCTGCGAAGGCTAGGCGGCAGGTAGCACGCATGACAGGACTGGTGACTGGCTTTTTGGATATGGCCAGAGCCGGCGAAGATAAGATTTACCTGAATAAAAATAACTTTAACTTGGCCAGCATGGTGGCGTATACCCAAGCCGAAGTGTTGGCAACCGTCACCACCCATCAAATTATATTTCAACCTTGCCCTGAGGTACTGGTAAACGCTGATCAGGAAAAGTTAGAACAGGTGTTGGACAATTTTATCAATAACGCGGTAAAGTATTCGCCAGCCGGAAGCGTTGTGCAGGTGAATTGCCAAAGAAAAGAAGCTTCCGTAAAAGTCAGTGTTACCGATAGCGGAATGGGAATTCCCATCAAAGATCAGCCGCATATATTCGACCGCTTTTACCGCGTTTTAGGCCCCCAAATGGAAAACATTACCGGTTTTGGCATAGGACTTTACCTTTGTAAAGAAATTATTGGCAGACATGGCGGACGTGTAGGCGTAGAAAGTGATTATGGCAAAGGAAGTACCTTTTGGTTTGAAATCCCCATAGTGGATGAATTGCTAGGCTAACCGTGGGCACTTCAAGGATAGTCACAGCCATTACGCTGAAACCATTTCGGCAAAATATTAAGGCCTGCACATGCACATGGCCAGCGCCAAAATACACTAACAAGTGGGCAAATAGCCAGCCATCTCATTTTTACGAGATGCGAATAGCCTATTTTATTTTTTTTTATAATTTATTCAAACAAATGAATGCACCTCTACGTTATCATTTTAGCGTTTAAAAAAATAAATAGTTTGTTTGGTTTTAATCCCGCCGATATCAAGTTGGTGGGATTTCTTTTTTTTAAACATAGCTTGGCAAAAATTGCGCATTCACATTGCTTAAAGCTTTGGCAAACAACTCGGCCAAATAACTGTTTTTTTAGCCATGGAAGTACATGAACAATTTATGGAAAAGGCCATTGGCTTAGCTGAGCATAACCTCAAAAGTTTAAAGGGCGGCCCATTTGGTGCCTTAATTGTGCGAGATGGAAAAATCATTAGCCGATCGGCCAATACGGTGACTGCCGATTGTGATCCTACGGCACATGCCGAAATTAACGCCATTAGGAAAGCCACCAAAAAGTTGGGAAAGCCAGATCTTTCGGGCTGTGTATTGTACACCAGTGCCGAGCCCTGCCCCATGTGCCTAAGTGCCATCTATTGGGCCAACATAGCGGAAGTGTATTACGGCAATACCAAACGTGATGCAGAGTGGGCCGGATTTGGCGATCAATTTATTATTGATGAGCTGCAAAAACCCATTGACGAGCAACAAATTAAATTTAAACGGCTCATGCCCAGTAGGGCAATTAAAGCGTTTGAACAGTGGAAAGCTGCCGGACCGGAACTTCAAGAAAATGTAAAAGATGGCTCACTGTAATTTACGCTGCGAACGCTCAAGCCAACGTTTGGGAGGCAGCAACTTCGAGCCTTTAAAACGCCGTAATTAAAATTGCCAAAACAATTGATCACCTAATGCAGTTCATCTATTAAAGCGAAGTCAAATGCATCTTGTTACTACATCCATATTTCAAAAAAGTGCCAGAATACTGCTGGGAGCCTTCATGGTGATAGCGGGCATCGGGCACCTCACCTTTCAACGTAAAGCATTTCAAGCGCAAGTGCCCAACTGGGTACCGCTTCACAAAGATACCACGGTAGTGCTATCTGGTATTGTAGAAATCATGTTGGGCTTGGCGATGCTATTGATTGTAAAACAGCGACCGAAGGTTGGCATTGTGCTGGCCCTTTTCTTTGTTGCGGTATTTCCGGGCAATGTGGCACAATACCTTAATCAAAGAGATGCCTTTGGACTAAACACCGACCGATTGCGCCTGCTGAGGTTGTTTTTCCAGCCGGTACTTATCATTTGGGCGTTGTGGAGTACTGGTGCCTTATCTTACCTGCAGCTGCAGAAAAAAGCCTTGGATGGCAAGGTTCGGAAGTGATTACACCTCCCTATTCCCGATAATTTCTTCACCTTACTGCAAACTAGCGATCGCTTTAGCGCTAAGTAGCTTTTAGCAAATTTATCACGTTTTTTTATTGCCCACAACAATGGGTACCAACCTAAATATTTAACTTAGCGCACAGATAAAACATTCGTTGGTAAACACCGTTTAAGTTTTATTAATTTCATTCGCATTTATAGCAAAGAGCAAGTACAGATATGAACACTATCGCTAAAAAACAACGCACATACATCCCCCAAAACTTAGCAGTTAAATGGGAAAACCTATCTCCTATTTTTGAAGAACTACAAAACAGAACCATTAACAGTGCTATCGAATTAGAGCAATGGCTACGCGACAAGAGCGAGTTAGAAGCGGCTTTAGAAGAAGACTTTGCTTGGCGCTACATTAAAATGAGCTGCGATACCGCTAACGAACAATTGGTAAAAGATTTCCAGTACTTTGCTACCGAAATTGAACCTAAAATTGCGCCAATAGCCAACGAGCTGAATAAAAAATTGGTGGAAAACGAATATGTAGATGAGTTAGACCAACAAAAATATTTTGTTTACCTGCGTGCCGTTCGCAAAGCCCTAGAATTATTTAGGGAAGAAAACATCCCGTTATTTACGGAGCTACAAGTGAAACAACAACAATACCAAGGTGTTACTGGCGCTATGAGCGTAGAAATAAACGGGCAAGAGTACACCTTAGAGCAGGCTAGCAACTTTTTAAAGGATACCGACCGCAGCGTGAGACAACATGCTTGGGAAACCATACAAAAGAGAAGATTGGTAGATAAAGACCAACTCAACATCTTGTTCGACGAACTGGTAAAGCTACGTAATCAAGTAGCCTTAAACGCGGGTTTCGAAAACTACCGCGATTACATGTTTCAAGCTTTGGGCAGGTTTGATTATACCCCTAAAGACTGTTATGATTTTGCAGCAGCCATTGAGAAAGAAATTGTGCCTATTTTAAAAGAACAAGCCGAAAAAAGAAAAGAAGCGTTGAACTTAGCAGCACTAAAACCTTGGGACATGGAGGTAAGCACTACGGGTAAACCTGCCCTAAAACCTTTCCAAAATGGCGAAGACTTGATAGATAAATCAATTGCTTGTTTCGATAAAATTGATAGCAGTTTGGGCGAAAAATTAGCTTTTATGAAAGCTAACCAGCTGTTTGATGTAGAAAGTAGAAAAGGTAAAGCGCCTGGTGGCTACAATTATCCTTTAGCAGAAACCGGTGCACCGTTTATCTTTATGAACTCGGCCAATTCGCTACGTGATTTAACTACTATGGTGCACGAAGGAGGCCATGCTATTCATACGTTTTTAACGGCCAATTTAGCCCTGAACGATTTTAAACATTGCCCTTCTGAAGTAGCAGAATTAGCCTCAATGAGCATGGAGCTGATTTCTATGGATCAATGGTCGGTTTATTTTGATAAGGAAGAAGACTTAATTAGAGCTAAAAAAGAGCAATTGGCCGATGTATTGAAAACCCTGCCTTGGGTAGCGGTAATTGATCAGTTTCAGCATTGGATTTACACCAACCCAGAGCATAATGCCGCAGACAGAGAAGAAGCTTTCAAACAAATTTACACCCGCTTTGGTGCCGGCTTTGTAGATTGGACTGATTTTGAACAGCAATTTGGAAATGTTTGGCAAAAACAACTGCACTTGTTTGAAGTGCCTTTTTACTACATTGAGTACGCCATTGCTCAATTGGGTGCCATTGCCGTTTGGAAAAATTACAAGGAAAATCCCCAAAAAGGTTTGCAACAATACCTAGCTGCCTTAGCCCTGGGCTACACCAAGCCAATGAACGAAATTTATGAAACCGCTGGAATTAAATTCGATTTTAGCGCAGACTACATTAAAGAATTGGCCGATTTTGTAAAAGAGGAATTAGAGAAATTGGGGTAACGCTCATGCGTCATTCAGACGAAGTATGAGGAGGAATCTGCAAGGTAGTAGCGCTGAAAAAACACCGACTACTACAAAATAATATAACAGATTTCTCCTCCTTCAATCGTCGAGATGACGGGAAAACCAACAACTTTGCACGTCATTTCGAACGAAGCAAAGCGAAGAGAGAAATTTCCAACATAGTAGCACCCCAAAAACATCAACCAAATACAAAAACTAACAGATCTCTCCTATTGTCGAGATGACGGAAAAACCAACAACTTAGCACGTCATTTCGAACGAAGCAAAGCGAAGAGAGAAATCTCCAACATAGTAGCACTGAAAAAACATCAACCAAATACAAAGAAACTAACATATCTCTCCCTAAGATCGTCGAGATGACGGAAAAACCAACAACTTAGCACGTCATTTCGAACGAAGTAAAGCGAAGAGAGAAATCTCCAACATAGTAGCACCCCAAAAACATTAGCGAATACAAAGAAACTAACAGATCTCTCCCTAAAGTCGAGATGACGGAAAAACCAACAACTTAGTACGTGATTTCGAACGAAGCAAAGCGAAGAGAGAAATCTCCAGCATAGTAGCACCCCAAAAACATCAACCAAATACAAAAAACTAATAGATCTCTCCCTAAGATCATCGAGATGACAGAATAATAATTACAATATGCAACGTGGAGGCTGTATCTATATCATGACCAATAAAAACAAAACTACATTGTATATTGGTGTTACATCAAACCTCCGCTCTAGAATTCATCAGCACAAGACACACATCTTTCCTAATTCTTTTACCGCAAAATATAATTTAGAATACTGTGTTTACTATGACGTATTTAGTAGTATAGAAGAAGCCATTCTTCGAGAAAAAGAAATTAAAAAGTGGAGAAGAGAGAAAAAGGAAGAGTTAATCAACAGAATAAATCCAGAATGGCTGGATTTGTGGGCCGAGATAAGTAAATGGTAAGTATGTAATGTTAAGAACTAACAGATCTCTCCTATCGTCGAGATGACGGAAAAACCAACAAATCTCCAACATAGTAGCGCCGCAAAAACAAACATTAGCAAATCGAAGAAACTAACAGATCTCTCCTATCGTCGAGATGACGGAAAAACCAACAACCCAGCACGTCATTTCGAACGAAGCAAAGCGAAGAGAGAAATCTCCAACATAGTAGCACCCCAAAAACATCAAACAAATACAAAAAAACTAACAGATCTTTCCCTAAAGTCGAGATGACGGAACGATGAACTAAAAACAAAAGACAAAAAACGATAAACGAAAGAAAATCGTAAATTGCGCCATCATCAAACAAACCATAGCGCATGCTAAAAAACCTATTCAGAAAAAAATCCGTTAGCAAAATATTGGCCGATGCCGCAAAAGGCTACGGCGACCATGAAGGAGGCTCACTGCATAAAACCTTAGGCGTAAGAGACCTTACCGCTTTTGGAATTGCAGCCATTATTGGTGCGGGCATTTTCAGTACCATTGGTAAAGCCAGTGCCGATGGCGGTCCCGCGGTAATTTTCTTGTTCATATTTACGGCCATTGCCTGTAGTTTTGCGGCTTTTGCCTACGCAGAATTTGCATCAATGGTACCCGTTTCTGGTAGCGCCTACACCTATTCTTACGTTGCTTTTGGCGAGCTGGTTGCTTGGATCATCGGTTGGTCGCTCATTATGGAATATGCCATTGGCAACATTACCGTAGCCATTTCCTGGTCCGATTACTTTACGGGGCTGCTCTCCTCCATCAAAATACCTGCTTTGGGCATTAACGGTATTCATGTGCCAGATTGGGCAAGTATGGACTACCTGAGTGCTTACAATGGCCATCAACATGCCGAAGCGTTGGTAAATGCGGGCAAAAGCATGGCCAATTTAGACGATGCCACACGCATTGCGGCTAACGCTTGGAATACTGCACCACAAATTGGCGGCTTTCATTTAGTAGCTGATCTTCCGGCACTAGCCATTATCATCTTCATTACTTGGTTGGTATACAGAGGCATGAAAGAATCTAGAAATGCCAGTAATGCCATGGTTATTGTAAAATTAGCCGTAATTTTATTGGTATTGGCTGTAGGTGTTTTTTATGTCGATACAGAAAACTGGAACCCATTTGCGCCTAACGGCATTTCGGGTGTATTGAAAGGCGTATCTGCGGTGTTTTTTGCTTATATCGGCTTCGACGCCATTTCTACCACCGCCGAGGAATGTAAAAATCCACAGCGTGATTTACCAAGAGGGATGATGTGGGCGATCATTATCTGTACCACCTTGTACATTGCTATTGCATTGGTATTAACCGGCATTGTGAAGTATAATACCTTAGCCGTTGGCGATCCATTAGCTTATGTATTTGACCAAATAGATTTAAAACTGATGAGTGGCATTATTGCGGTGAGTGCAGTATTTGCGATGGCCTCAGTACTATTGGTTTTCCAAATGGGGCAACCCCGTATTTGGATGAGCATGAGCCGCGATGGCTTGCTACCCAAGAAATTCTCAAAAATACATCCTAAATACAAAACCCCTTCTTTTTCTACCATTGTGGTTGGTTTTGTAGTGGCTATTCCATCATTGTTCTTAAACTTAACTACCGTAACCGATCTCTGTTCTATAGGTACACTATTTGCTTTTGTATTGGTTTGTGCGGGAGTTTTGGTTTTGCAAAACAGACCTGATGTACAGCGTGGGAAGTTTAAAATCCCTTACGTAAATGCAAAATTTGTTATTCCTGCATTGTTAATCGGAGGCTTAATTATCGCTTTTACCCAATTCAAAAAAGAGACTCTAGGTTTCATCAGTAACGAGGCCAAACTCATCACGCCAGTAACTTTTGTAACTTCCCTAAACAGCGAAGAGCTACAAACCGTGAAGAATGAAATAAGTGCTAGTCCGGTGGTATTACAAGGCAAACAAATTGATGCAGAAGCTTATTTAAGCAACTTAAAAACAGATCAGTATGAAAGCTTCATGAGCAAATCGGCTATTGATTATGATAAAAAGTACGAAAGTGGTTGGCATTTGTTTAAACATAAAATCCCAATGTGGATATTCTTAATCATTTGCCTATCAATTACTTATCTTTCGGTGGCTAAAAATTTATCACTCATCCCAGTTTTAGGCTTATTGAGCTGTTTGTATATGATGTGCGAATTGGAATTAAGCAACTGGATTGGATTTGGCATTTGGCTAGTAGTGGGGCTTATTGTCTATTTTTCTTACGGCTATAAACACAGTAAATTGGCGAAGGAAGAAAACGGCTCATTGGTTCAATAGTTCACTGGTCATTTGTTTATTGGTTGGTCATTAAAATTTGATTATTAGTAATTGGAATTCGATTAAGATAATTCACTCATTCAAAATTTACTCATTCAATCACTGAATATTGAAAATCATCCAAATATGTGCGGCTTACAAACCTGCCTACGTTTACGGGGGGCCAACCATGTCTGTTGCCAAACTATCGGAAGAGTTGACTAAAGCCGGACACGAGGTAACTGTACTAGCTACCACCGCCAATGGCAAAGAAGAATTGAACGTACCTATTGGTAAAGAAACTTTAGTGGATGGCGTTAAAGTCTATTATTTTAAACGCTTAACCAAAGACCACACGCATTTCTCGCCTGCCCTATTGTGGTTTTTGCATCAAACCATCAAAAGCGAAAAACAAAAGACTAAAAATGAAAAAATCATTGTCCATATCCATGCCTGGTGGAACTTGGTTTCTATTTTTTCTTGTTTAGTGGCCAAACTGCACGGTGTGAAAGTAATTTTATCTCCCCGAGGGATGCTTACAAATTATAGCCTCAATAATCGTAACTCAAAAATGAAGGATGCCATTCATTTCTTCTTGGGCAAAAGCTTATTAAAGTATGCTTACATCCACGCCACTAGCGAAAAAGAAAAGGAAGATGTAGCCCAAACCAGTACAGTAAGCGGCATCAGAGTAATTCCCAATTTTGTGAATTTCCCCAATGCCCAAATCAATCCAATTGCCACAAAAACATTAACCAATCTGCCAAATACTTATAAACTGTTATTTTTATCTCGTATAGAAGAAAAAAAAGGACTTGAAATTTTGTTCGAAGCCTTATCACAAATTGCTATTCCGTACCAACTTTCCATTGCTGGCACAGGAGAACAAAGTTATATCCAAAGCCTAAAAAATTTAGCCGAGCGTTTAGGTATTCAACACAAATTGACTTGGTTAGGGCATGTAGCCAATGAGCAGAAATTTGAGTTGCTGGCACAAAGCGATTTGCTAGTTCTTACTTCTTATAACGAGAATTTTGCCAATGTGGTCATAGAGAGTTTAGCCGTGGGCACGCCGGTACTAATAAGTGAAGAAGTAGGTTTGGCAGCTTATGTAAAGGAACATCAATTGGGTTGGGTATGCGGGCTAGATCCAACAGAAATATCCTCAATGATTACTAAATCTTACGGAGAAGAGGGTTACCGGAAAGAGATTAGATTGAGCAGCCCGTCTCTCATCAACGAACATTTTGCCAACACCAATTTGATAAAACGATATGAGGAGTTATACAACAGTTTTGTTTAACTTTACTCGCTGAAATGGCAACTGCATTTAGTTTTATTGTACTTACTTTTAACGAAGAACAACACCTTCCTCGTTTGCTGAACTCTATTGCCCAATTAAATGCTCCTTTATTTATACTAGATTCTGGAAGTACCGACCAAACACTTAAAATTGCTAATGATTTTGGGGCTACCGTAAAATACAACGCTTTCGAAAACCACCCCAAGCAATGGGATTTTGCCTTAAAAAACTTCGATATACAAAGCCCTTGGATTATTGGCCTAGATGCAGATCAAATTGTAACTCAAGAACTTTTTGAACAACTGGCCCATTTTAACAACGAACAGTATAAAGATGTAAATGGCATCTATTTTAATCGGAAGAACTTTTTTAAAGGCAAATGGATTAGGTTTGGCGGTTACTACCCTAAGTACTTGCTCAAAATGTTTCGGACCGGGGTGGGATTTTCTGATACCAACGAGAACATGGACCACCGATTCGTAGTGCCAGGCAAAACCATTACTTGGAAAAAAGGGCATATTTTAGAAGAAAACCTCAAAGAAAACGAAATTAGCTTTTGGATCAGCAAACACAACCGCTACAGCGATCTGGTGGCAGAAGAAGAAGTAGAAAGGATGCAGGCATTGAGAAGCCAAACCATTCAACCTAAGCTCTTTGGCGACCCCTACCAACGCATGGCCTTTTTGAAAAAAATATGGTGGCAATTGCCCCGCTTTTTAAGGCCTTTCATTTACTTTGGCTACCGCATGACCTTTCAATTGGGTATCTTAGATGGCAAAACCGGAATTTTGTTCCACTTTTTACAAGGCTTTTGGTTTCGTATTATTGTAGATGTTAAGATTGAAGAAAAACTGAAGAAAAATGATTAACGCCATTAAACGCATTCTTCCAGACCCCTACCTAAGGTTCGTTATCTTTTTTATCGTACTGTATCTCTTGTTCTACTATTTCAATGAGTTTTATATTGGGCTTACCGCCAAAGGTGGCCTATACAATTCTTTTTTAGATGAAAACCTAAATTACATTAGGTGGTGGCGTAAGTTTTATTTAGAGAGCTCGGCAGGTATTTTAAGGGGGCTTAATTACACCGTTCTCACCAACCAAACAGATTTAATGGTGGTGGGCAAAGGTGGCATTAGATTGGTTTATTCTTGTTTAGGCTACGGCGTAATGAGCGTTTTCGCCGCTTTCTGCATCACTTTCCCTAGTCCTTTTAAACATAGGTTAGGTTTTATGCTAGGCGGCCTGTTACTAATCCAATTGATAAACATCATCAGATTTGTCTTACTCTCGTTATACTGGGATAGACGCCATCCTTTATTAGGTATGGATCATCACGATCTATTTAACATTGTAGTTTACTTACTTCTAATTGGAATATGCTACCTTTGGATCAGATATTCTACTCGAGGTACCCATGCTAAAAACTCAGCTTAAAAAAGATTTCGACAGAAAAGATTTTGACGCTGGTGCATCTGCACTAAAAATACTGACATGGTATTTTGTCAGCGTATTGTTCATCAGATCGGGCATTATTCCCTTTAGTACCATCATTGTATTTTTACTGAGACTATTTGGAGCCAAAATAGGTAAAGATGTAAGAATTAAACCCGGAATTTATATCCACTATCCTTGGAAACTTAATATCGGGGATCATGCTTGGCTGGCCGAGTGCCGGATAGAGAACTTAGAAAAGGTAACTATTGAAGCCAACGCTTGCGTATCGCAACAGGCCTTGCTACTTACTGGCAACCACAATTATACATCGGTTAATTTCGACTTAATAGTTAAGCCCATTGTGTTAGAAGAGGGTGCATGGGTTGGCGCTAATGCAACGGTTTGTCCGGGAGTTACGTTAAAATCTCATTCGGTACTAACGGTGGGTTCTGTGGCTACCAAAGATCTAGAGCCATATAGTATTTACCAGGGAAACCCTGCAATTAAGGTAAAAGATAGAGTTATTGTTACGTAGAAAATGGTTAATCGGTTAACTGTAGAATTTGGTTAATTGTTGATTTGAATATTTGGGGATTTGGGGATTTAGCTATTTGTTATTAATTGGTTATTTGCTATTTCTTGACATTTAAACCGTCCACTAATACCTAACCCCTAACTACTGATACCTAATCCCTAACTCCTGATACCTAACCCCTAACTCCTGATACCTAACCCCTAAAACCAACTACTGCTCGCTGTTAATCGCTTTCCATAGCATATCTTTCAGTTCTACCAAACCTAATTGTGCTACCGAAGAAATAAACAAGTGCGGAACCTTTGGTAACTCCTTTGCCATTTCGGTTTTCAACTCTTCATCCAACATATCAGATTTAGTTACCACCAATAAGTGAGGTTTCTGCATCAATTCTGAATTAAACTCTTGCAATTCGTTCTTCAAGATTTCGTATTCCTGTGAAATGGTTCTGCTTGTATCGGCTGGTACCATAAACAACAACACTGAATTACGTTCGATATGTCTTAAAAACCTAAATCCTAAGCCTTTTCCTTTTGATGCACCTTCAATAATCCCCGGTATATCGGCCATGATAAACGACTTGGAATCACGATAGGACACAATGCCCAAATTAGGTACTAAGGTAGTAAAGGGATAATCGGCTATTTCTGGTTTAGCTGCCGACAATACCGATAGCAAGGTAGATTTACCAGCATTTGGAAAACCAACCAAACCTACATCAGCCAACACTTTTAGCTCCAACACCATCCATTCTTCTTTTCCTTGCTCTCCTGGTTGCGCAAAACGCGGCGTTTGCTGTGTAGCGCTTTTAAAATGCCAGTTTCCTAGGCCGCCTCTACCGCCAGCCGTTAAAACCTTGGTTTCGCCATCTTCCGTAATTTCAAATAAAACTTCTCCTGTTTCTGCATCACGGGCAATGGTACCCAGCGGCACTTCTAAAATCTCGTCCTTACCCATTTTCCCCGATTTTTGTCCACTGCCACCAGCACCACCATCTTCGGCAATGATATGCTTACGGTATTTCAAATGCAGCAAAGTCCAAAATTGCGCATTACCTTTTAAGATGATGTGTCCACCCCTACCGCCATCTCCGCCATCAGGACCACCGGTAGCTGTGTGTTTATCACGATGCAAATGCGCAGAACCTGCCCCCCCTTTACCTGAACGGCAACAGATTTTTACATAATCAACGAAATTAGAACCTTGAGACATGGAAATTAATGAATGTGATAATTAGTGAATGTGATAATTAGCTGATGTTTCTAAACCAGCAAATATCCTTATTTATTGCAGAACTTCGTTAGCTAAATTTAACAACCTTCGTATTCTTTGTTTCTTCGTGGGTCAATCTTTTATAAAAAACAAACATCCGCAAAAATAACGAATGTATTTTATACGGATGTTAATCATCAGCTAATTCTCAAATCATCAAATTAGCTAATCAATACTATTTAATAGTTATCGATTACTTCACAAAGGTCTCCAAAGATAACCTCTATTTCGCCGATGCCATTTACCTTAACCAATTTGCCCTGGCCTTCGTAATAAGGCAGCACATGAATGGTTTTAGTAAAATACTCATCAATACGTTTCTTTAACTTTTCCGCATCATCATCTGGCCTACCACTAATTTTATGGCGTTCGGCAATACGACGGGTTAACTCATCTTGATCTACATCTAACGCAATTACCCCATTTATTTGAGCACCTTTAGCCTCTAAAAATTTATCCAACTCCTCTGCCTGTGGAACCGTACGTGGGAAACCATCAAAAATAAATCCTTTGGCATCAGGGTTTTTATCCACTTCTTCCTCTAACATGGCAATGGTAATGCTATCTGGCACCAATTCGCCATCAGCAATTAATTTGCTTACTTGCTGTCCTAATGAAGTTTGATTTTTAATATGCGCTCTAAACAGGTCGCCGGTTGAGATGTGTACTAACTGATATTTATCAATTAACTTTTGAGATTGGGTGCCTTTGCCTGCACCCGGAGGGCCAAAGAGAACTAAATTGAGCATTTAAGTTTGTCTTTAAAAGTTAAAAGCCTTCCCGCTTGGGCGGCAAGGCTTTACCTAATTGTTTGTGCTCTCGTAGGGATTCGAACCCCAAACCTTCTCATCCGTAGTGAGATGCTCTATCCAGTTGAGCTACGAAAGCGTTTCCGTATCGCTAACGGAATGCAAAAGTAATGTTTCCATTTTACTTTCACAATATTTACGAGAAATATTTAAAAACAAATTTTAAAAACCCTCCTAATAAACTGAAAATAAACACCCTACAAAACTAAAAAAATAGCTTAGCATTATAAGGTTTAAACGCTACAGCCATTAAGAGGGTTAAGCTTGGCTTAAATAGATCGTTTTACAAACTGCAATACCACAGCCGCCGGCAAAGCTAAACTGGTAGTTCTGCTAAATCTTGCGATGTTAAGCCCTAAAAACTTACCTTCCAAATCAAACACCGGCGAGCCACAGTCGTAAGCTTTCACATTAGCATCATGAGCAAAGACTTGTTCAAAACCATCACGTCTTTCAGATTTTCCGCCTTCAATACGCTCGGCCGGATGGTTGGATGCGCTCTTTTTTACGCCGGCTAAAACTAATGACTTGGTAAAGGTGGTAGTATCATTTTTCCAAGTTAATGTAACTTCGTCGCCAGGCCAATGCTTTATCAGTACAGGCACCAAATCATTTGCCTTTGTAATTTTTTGCCCATTAAACGCCACTAGCTCATCTCCTACTTTAATACCTGCCGTACCTGCTGGACTTTCGGGATTGATCAGAGAAAACAAAGCTGGCTGAGAGTTAAATTTCAGCATTGCACCCAAATAAGGTCTGCTGGTATTTTTTGGTAGGCTAAAGATCTCGCTGCCCAACACACCTGCAACCAATTTACCTGCTTCTTTTTCGTGATAAATCAGTTTACCCATATTTACGCTACCTACAGCTACTTTTGCTAAATCTATACCGCCAGACAAATGATTTGCTCCCTTAACGGCTAATAATGCTAGATCATTCTCTTTGTCTTTCGCTACAACGGCCAATTTGCACTCGGGAAATAGCTTAAGTTGAGGATTTTCTCCTAACATGGAAAGTTTAGTTACCAAAAACTGGTGTTTAGCACCTTGTTGATCTAGTTGGTTGAATAAAGTGCCTAAGACCTCTTGCTGACCAGATGGTGTAGTACTGATTAAGGTTAAGCAGCTAGAATTTGACGTATGCTTACTAAAATTAGGATGCAGTTTTTTCTGCTTACGTTCTTGCAGAAGGGTAGCCGCCAAGGGATCTTTTCCTACACTATCTTTAAGTTTAGGAAAATCGGTGTAGGTAATCTCTTGTTGTAACGCTGTCCAATAGTTGCGATATAAATCTACTGGAATTTCAAAATTCTGGTCTTCGCCAACATCGATAGCACTGTGTAAACCAATTACACGGCCGTGATAGTCAAACAAAGGACCACCAGAGTCGCCGGGCTCCATTTTGCAGGTAGAACGGATAAACCCATATTGATTTTTTACTTCGGCCACCCTACCCAAGCGTAATGTAGGCAACTTTTGATCCAAGCTTTCGGGATAAGCAATGCTGATACAAGGTTCGCCAGCTAGCAAACTGTGCGAATACCCCATCTCGGCGAATGGCCAAACCCCTTGGTCGGTAATTTTCATCATCCCTACATCGGGCATACCCGGAGTTTTTGGATTATCGATACGGCCTAAAGCAATGGCAATACACTCTTTTCCGTCTGGAAAGAAAACTTTATAATTGGTTCCTGGATTGGTGGTATGTGCCGCTGTTAAAATGTAACCATCGGCGGTAACTACCACCCCACTAAATTGTGCTCCGGTGCGCTGGTTTTGCTTCACATCGAAGCTCCACATCCTTACACTGGCCGGGTAACTTTTGCTAATGGCTTGCGCAACAATCTCTTCAAACTGCTTTAGCTGCTTCTTTTGGGCGTAAGCGTTAACAGTAAGCAATATTGAACCCAAAAGCAACATTGCCAACTTCTTATAAATGCTGTTCATCAATTTAAAATTAAAAAAGGCATGACCATTACTGGCCATACCCATCATTACTAACCTAAATTCTTTAACGGTAGATTTGATGTGGACCTGAGCTAAGGTTTTTAAGCCTATTGTAACTCACAAGATCTTTGGCAAAATAAATTGACAACCATAAAGCACCACCCAAAAAGAATTTAGATGAAAAATTTTAAACAGACTTGCTTTTTAAGGGCAAGCCTGTATTTATAGAGCGACTATTTAAAAATTTCTGCTAATTTTTCGTTTAATGGCTCGCCTCTTAATCCATTGCCAATAATTTTACCTTGGGCATCTACCAAGAAGCTGGCAGGCACGGCACGTACACCGTACAAACGGCCCACTTCGTTATTCCAACCCTTTAAATCCGATACGTGTGTCCATGCTAAGCCATCTTTCTCTATGGCCTCTAACCAATTCTTTTTCACATGATCTAAGGACACCGAGATAATTTCGAAGCCTTTATCGTGATAGGTTTGGTATTGCTTTACCAAGTTGGGGTTTTCTGCCCTGCAAGGACTGCACCAGCTTGCCCAAAACTCTACTAACACCACTTTGCCTTTAAAATCGGACAACGAAACAGGTTTGCCTACCTCATTGGCTTGGGTAAACACCGGTGCCTGCTTTCCAACAGCGGTTAAAGTGTTAGCCTCGATACGCTGCGCCAATTCTTTGCCCATATCGGTAGTTTTTAAATCTTTGGACAAAGCGTTAAAAAGCGGCTGAACTTTAGCTACGTCTACTTTACTGCCCGCTGCCTCAGAAAGTGCCACCAAGGCGAAATAAGAGTTGGGATTAGCTTTTGCAAACTCAAACTGTTTATCGGTTCTGTCTTGTAAACGCTTACGGTAGCGTTGGTCTATGGTTTTGATATAGGTAGTGTCCTTTTTTTGTTCGGGCGTGCCACTGTTGAACTCAATGTTAACGGCCTTGGTGAGTGCCATTATGGTGCCTCCAATAGCTTTGTTATAAGCTTCAGATTCATCGTACACCTTAGAGCCCGTTACGGTTGCTGTTTGCAAGGAATCTTTTGAAGTCATGTTAAACTGTTCTTTACCGAAGTAGAAATACACCACATCGCCAGTGTAAACGGCATGCCCTTTCCCCTTTCCAGTATGGTCTAAAGCCATACGGGCGTAGCCATAACCAGATTTGAGATGGCCATCAAACTTAAATGCACCATTTACAAGTGCTAAGGAATCTTCGTGACTAACGCCGTTGTCCATGTAATCGAAATACACCATAGCTGGCTTGTTTAAATTGCCAACTTTTCCGGTAAAAGTAAAATTGGGTGTTTGCGCCAAAGCCAACGTAGGCAGTAGCATGGCTGATAAAAACAATCTTTTTATTTTCATTTGTGTTATTTTGTTTTATGTTAGAAATCGATAAACTACCATCGGCCTTGTATTTAGCCGATAGCAGATTGATTAGGGTGCTTTTCGGGTTGCTATATCTACCGCAGCACCAGGAATACCATTAATGGTTTGCGTAATTACGCCATTTACCCCTACGCTTACGTTTACATCATAAACCGAACCTTCGGCACCTACGGTAAGCGTGTTATCGTCGGCACTGATTTTTAGCATGGTTACCTTTTTACCTCCAAAATCTGCATCTAAGGCTCTCAAATCTTGATTAAGTGGATTGTAGCGGTAAATCTTGTCGTTAGAAGTAAAGTAGAAGACATTTAACGTATTTCGCACCCACTTGCTATCAGTTTGCACCAATGATGCCCCTGTAAAAACTCTTTTGCTTAAGGCCTTAATTTTTTTGGAGCTAGAATCAAAGGTGTAGCTAAAGCTTAACTCGTAAATTGTACCATCTGTTGCTTTAAAAAACGCATAGAATGTACCTGCTTGACCTGTTTGCATAAAAAGCAGTTCATCCATACCTATATTTTTAGGATCAAAAGCAGTACCTTCTGGATCTACCACATAATCTTTGCCCAAGTAGCTACCATCGCCACCAAAAGTTACAAAGCCTTTAGATTTGGTATCAAAACCGAAGTAAAAGCCTGGGGTACGGGTAAAATATTTTGACAGCATATAATCGCCAGCCTGCTCATTGGCAAACTTGCCATAATCTGGTGCAAAAGGTGCTGTTGACATTACGCCCACGTACATTTTTCCGTTGATTACGCCAGTGGACACCGTACCCATAAAAGCTTCTAACCTGCCCACGTTAATTGTACTTGGCGGCGTAAAAAACTGACCGTTAAAATTTCTGGTTTGCAATAAAGTACTAGCGGCCAGTATTGGGCTTGGCTTGGTAGCATCGTCACACAATACCCAATACTCTTGGTTAGTGATAGGCTGATAAGGCAAGGGATCTGAAAAGTAAAGCTGCACCGGGTTTTTAGGCAGATCTTCGTTGTGGAAGGCTCTATAAATATCTGCAATTACGGTAACGTTGTCTGGCTTTACAAAAGATAGCCTAGCTACTCCATTGTCATTACTCAAAATTACCTTGCCTATGCTAAATTCTGTGGAACCCAAAATTTTAAAGGGTATCACATACCTTAAGCCATTCCTGTTATCGGTAATGAGCAATTTTGCGCTACGCAAACCGGGTCCCAAGTTATACACTATCCTTAACGGAAACTGTGTATAAACTACTTCGCGTTGCTCTTCTGTTACCGAAATTCTCCATTCGAAAGATAAATCCTTCTTTGGGTCGGCATCTGCCAAACTTACTATTGGGTTAAGAATTAGCGAATCGCCCAGCAACGCGGCAAAAGTAGAGTCCTTAAATTTGCTCAAGGTGGGTTCTGAAGGTGGATGGTAATCGTAATTACCCAAATCTTTTTTACAAGCTGTATATAAACCAACCAAAATGGCCAGTACTAAAATTAATTTTAATTTCATCTTTACTATGTTTTAATAAAGGTTAAACAACAATTTGGTTGCCGCTCTCGTCAATAAAGAAATAGCTATTTACCTGGGCAAAAAAGCGCATCACAAAGCGTCTGCCTGGCGCATCTTCATTGTAAAACTCGTATTCATTACTGCCGTCGGTTTTCTTAATTAATACATAGCCTTTGTTAGGATTTTTGGCTATCCAAGCCGCTGGATCTTTTAGGAACACCCTAAAATTATCAATATGATACAGGCTTCTAGGAATTTGCAAATAGGCATCTGGCTTAGATTGATCTACCAATTCGGCATTGTTCGTAGCTATAAGAAACAACTGATGTTTAATTCGTCCGTAATTGCCCAGCTGCGCTTGCCAATATATCCACCAAGCGGGTTGCTCTAGGCGGCTAGAGAAAATAACTTTCTTAGTGCGTAAAGGCAAGGGCAAATCTGCCGAAAAGTCTCCTCCAGTTACCGCCCTAAAACCTAGGATTACAGATTTTTCTGCCAACGCTGGATCATTATTTTTGATGATAATAGGTATTTTGAGTCTAGTGGAATCTGCCGGCAAAGTATAACTGGGCTTTAAAGGCTCATAATGCAGATCTTTAACTGCGGTAGTTAACGAATCGACTACGCTTAATACAAACTGGCGATTACGTGATACTTTATTGCCGGTCACAATAATGGGCACCCAAACCGTATCTTGGCCCAAGCTAGGGTTGTACGCAAATGAGTAGCTGATTGTTGTGGTATCCTGTAAACCATTTCTGTCTAAATAATGTAGATAGATATTGTCTGTGGCCTCAAAAGGGGCCAATTCATTCTTTTTGCAAGCCCATAACACTGTGCTCAAAAGCAAAAGATATAATATTGTCTTTTTCATTGTTTGGTCTGTTTTTAGTTTCTGTTGGTTTGCTCCTCAATTGGAAGTGGGAATACAAAGATTTTATCAGACGCTGGGTAAATTAGTCCTGCGGTAGTGATAATATCTAAGTTTAAGCGCTTGTGCATAAAAAAGCTCTGACTTTCGCCGTAAAACTCTTTGCGGTATTCTCCTTTTAACAGATTGATAAAGTCCGTCTTGGCAATAGTTGCACTTATTGCAGTTCCAATACCGCGATGTACCCTAAATTCGTTGAAATAATCTACCGCTGCTCCAGGATTGGTATCGAAAGAAGCCTCGGCCGCAATCAGATACAACTCGCTTAAACGCAATGCCGGCGCCATTAGCGGATGTAAATTAGTGAGCGGCGTAGTGTTTGTAATGTACTTTTGCAGGTAAAACCTATCCGACTGGTTGGCATCTCTTACTAACCTAAACCACTGCTTGTATCGCCAATCATCAGCCCCTGTGGTACCTAGATTATAAATAGCATTGATTTGGTCTGCAGTGGCTGAGTAATCGGGGTTGTTTCTAGAAAAAAGACCGATCAATTGTTCTCTAGACTGCGGTACATACCAGCCAAAAACGAGTTCGTTATAAAAAATACGGTCTCGCTGTGTGATATCGTCAGCGAAGAAATCAGCCTGCAATGTCCATGGAAATTTCAAAGACTCGATGACTTCTTTCGCATTGCTTAAACTGTTTACCTTATCGTTCTTATAAAGATAAACACGGGCTAAGGTACCAGCCACGGCGTAGTAATTCATGCGGTGTCTTCGGTTCTGCAAAAACAACGATGGATTTTGCAATTCAGTGGCATCTTCATCGCTTGGGTAGCCCACCACATAGCTGGCCGGCAAGATGGGATCTTTCCCCTTCAACAGCGCTTTGGCCTCCTGCAAATCAGCTATTGCCTTATCTAACACTTCGGTTACGGTAGAAAAAGGTGTGGGTTTGGTTTCTACCGTAGTTACGTACGGCATGGCCTTAAAATTGGGGTTATTTTGATAAGAGGTGCCAAACATGCGCAACAAATCAAAATGCATATAGGCCCTTAAAGCCAGGGCCTCGCCTTTCACAATCTCATAGTTTTGAGCTCTGAAAAGCTCTTTGCGCTGATCGATAACACTTAAAATTTGATTAAGGTTACCAATTTGCTTGTAGGCATTCGTCCAGATTACGCTGATTTTTTGCACATAGGATGCGAGCGAATAATCAAATGCGGCAATCCTTATTAAGTTGGCATCGGTAAACTGATAGTTCTGTGCCATGATATCTAAATTACTAAAGGTTAGGTTACCGCCATACAAATTGGCGCTAGCTAAGCCTACATAAGCGCCATTTAGCGCTTCTTTAAAACCTTCTTCAGATGAAAAAAGCTCTTCTTTAGACACATCAGACTCGGGCTGTATATCTAAAAACTTTTTGCAAGAAGACAAGGCAATTAAGCTAATGAATAGGATTAAGTATTTTTTCATGTCTTTATGTTTAGAATGAGGCCAATAATGAAAAAGTTAAACTCCTTGCAAAAGGATAAATCGTTCCTCTTTCCATTTCAATACTCGAGGTTCTGAAAATATCGTTCATGGCCAAAGTAGTACGCAGGTTTTGGAGTCCAAATTTCTTTACCATATCTTTTTTAAAGTCGTATGACGCATAAATAGACCTTAATTCTAATAGGTTTTCTTTTTGAACAAACCTTGAAGAAACGTTAGTTATGGATAAATCGGCAATGTTTTTAAAGAAAGTTTGATCGCCTGGTTTGATCCAACGTTGGTTAAGCACACGACTATCTACGTTAAATCTCGGATCGGCATTCTCTACACGATCCACCAATGTTTGGTTGTAGGTATAGCCACCAAAACGGTAGTAAAAACTGAAGCTGAACAAGAAATTTTTGTAGCCTATATTCGGGTTAAGGTTCCCTTCGGCCTTAGGTGCACCGTCTGCAATGGGCATAATGTCGGCTACGTTCCAATTGTAGGTTAACGAGCCGTCTCTTTTTCTAAAAATTTCCTTTCCAGTTTGCGGGTCTATGCCCAAAGAAGGTACGGCGTAAATCATTGTCATCGATTCCCCTTCATTGAAGCGTACCAACGGCGTAGACTGTGCCTTGTTATCAGGATTGGTCTGGTACTCGTCTATCTTACTATTTAAAGTATTTAACGAATTAGATAAACTTACCAGCGTATTTACATTATGCACCAAGTTACCCGTAACGTTGATGTTAAAATCTTTGGTTCTAAGTACGTTTGCCGTTAAATAAACCTCGTAACCTTTATTAGCTACATTACCCAGGTTTTCTTTATACGTAGTAAAACCTGTTGAAGGTGCCAAATCAATATCGGTAATTAAGCCTTTGGTTAATTTGTAATAATACCTTGGCGAAACTACCACGCGGTCTTTAAACAAACCCAAGTCTATCCCAGCGTCGTAAGTGGTTGTTTTTTGCCAACGTAAATTGCTGTTGCCATAACCCAATACTTGTGCACCTAAACCTGTAGAATACCAGTTGTTAGGCTGATATTGATACAACGATCTGGATAGATAAGCCGGAAAAGATACCGAACCGAGCTCGCCGGCACTACCTTTAACACGTAGCTGACTAATTACTTTAGACCCTGACAGGAACGCTTCGTTGTGCATATTCCAGCCTATACCACCCGACCAAAATGGCGCAAAACGTTGATTAGCACCAAAAGCAGAAGAACCTTCATACCTAAAAGAGGCATCCAAAAGGTATTTGTTTTTATAAGAATAGTTTCCTGAAAAGAAGGCCCCAGCCAAACGATTTTCGGCAACATTACCCTCGGGCCCTGCATCTATTTTGTAGATACGGGCAAAGCCGATGTTAGAAAAACGATCGTTAGAGAAACCTTGCGCTTCAGTTAATTTATCATCTGTTCTAACAGCAACAATATTGGTTCCTAAGACCAAGTTAAAATATTGGTCTCCAATTTGTTTATTATAGCCCAAGGTTGCTTTACCATCTATCGCCAAGCGATCATTCTCTAGCAATTCATAAGTACCCTTATTGTTTAGCTGGTCGCTTGCGTAAGTATAAAACACATTACTTAATGGCGATACAAACTTATCGTTGCTGGTTACACTTTTATTTAAGCTGATTTGACTTTTGAGGTTTAAGCTTGGCGTTATTCTCCAATCTACCGAAAAAGCATCGATAATTTCTAACATCGATGATTTGTCAAAACTAGCTAAGGTACCTTCGAACAGAGGATTAAATACATACCTTGTTTGGATCTGATCAGGTCCTTCTTGACGGGTATCTACCTTCCAATTGGCCAATTCCTGAACAATATCGCCATTCTGGTTTCTGATAGGATAATAAGGGTTCATTCTTACATAGGTAGAAAAATCTCCGTAAGGCGAATTATTTCCGTTGGCCTGTGTAACGGTAACTTCGTTTCTAAAAATGAGCTTCCTACTTGGGTTATAGGTAAAACTCATACCACCGCTATAGCGATCTCGGTTAGAGCCCAACATTACCCCGGGTGTGGTTTCGTAACGTAAGTCTAAGCCGTATCTAAATTTCTCGTCGCCACCTTGCACATAAGCTGCATGTTTTTGGCGATAGGCATTGCGCAAAGCTTGCGATAGCCAATAGGTATCTACCCCACTAGCCACATTTTTTAACCTATTGAAATACTCGGCATCTAGCTGTTCTTGCGTATATCCTGTATTTCCAAGTGCATTGTACAGTCCGGCTAACTTTTCGTAGTTTAATTTATCTGTAGCATTTAATACGTGATAGTCGGTTAAATCTGGCGCATTTACGCTGGTTTCGTAGTTATAAGATAACTGAAGCTTGCCCGCCACCGGTGCCTTGGTGGTAATTACGATTACGCCATTGGCTGCCCTAGATCCGTAAACTGCCGTAGCTGCAGCATCTTTTAGTAGCGTAACAGATTCTATCCTGTTCATGTCCAAATCGGTTACTTTTTGTAGCGTAACCTCGAAACCATCTAACATAAAAGCCGGCAAGTTATAATTGCTCGATAAATTGTTACGGTCTAATAGGTTGTTGGTATCTTCGATAGATGGCAGTGCCGTAGCGCCCCTCACATTAATTCTTGGCAGTGCATTTGGATCTGAGCCAAAGAGATTATTGTCCAGCACTTTAAATGAAGGATCAAAGGTTTGGATACTTTTGATTAAACTTTGTGGGTTGTTTTTCTGTAAATCTTCGCCTTTAATTACAATGGCATTACCTGTATAGTTATCTTTTTTGATGGTTTGATAACCGGTAACTACCACATCATTCATTTGTATGGATACCGGCACAAGCTTTATCACCAAGTTTTTGCCACCAGATGCGGCAATCTCTAAAGGTTCGTAGCCAATGTAGCTAAACACCAAGGTTGCACCCTCGTCGGCAGTTACTTTAAACTCTCCTTTGCTGTTAGTGGCACCAATGGTTGCACCACCCTTTAGGGCAATATTTACACCCGGTAGCGTTTCGCCCGTAGCCTTGTCGCTCACGGTCCCTTTCACATCAATCTTTGCCAGCTGATTTTCTGCGGTGGACCTATCTTCCTTTTTGCTAATCACTATGGTTTTATTGATGATGTGATAGCTTAAATCCTGGTTTTTCAGCAAGGTATTTAAAGCCTCTACAATGGTGGCTTTTTGCAATTCTATTTCTACGTCGGGCTTATTTTGCAGCACTTGGCCTTTATAGAAAAAGAAATACCCGGTTTGTTTTTTAATCTCCTTTAAAAGGTTTTTAATGGAACCTGTTTGGCGGGGAATAGTTACAGTTTGTGAAAAACTTGCCGCTGATACGTGCAACGCGGCTGTTAGTAGTAAAATGGCAGTCAATTTCATGACCAGTAAAAGTTTAGTCTTTACCTTCCGTTTTTTACACACGGAGTTGTAAAGGGTAGTTAATTTCATACCTTTATAGTTGAATGAGGTTAATAATAAGCAGTTGGGTCTCAAAACAAACTGCTTGTCCGAATTTTTGACCGGAAGCGTTGCTGCGCTTTCGGTTAATTTTTAAAGGTACTTTTCGCTAAATTTCTGGTAGTTTTTTCATCAAATGTTTGTTTAGGTTAGTGGTTGTTGATTTATTTAGAGTTGCTAGGTAGCTTTTAATTGCCGGTTATCGTCATTGTTTTTCCCGAAACCTGCACATGAACGTGGTTCAGTTCTAGTATTTTAAATACCTCTGCAAGGTTGGCGCTTCTTGGAATTTCTCCAAAATATTTTTCCGTTGTAATTTTACCTTTGTATGCTACATCGATATCATACCATCTAGAGATTTGTCTCATTACCGATTTTAGATCTTCGTTGTTAAAGGCAAACACTTCATTTTTCCAAGCTATGTATTGGTCTGGATCTATATTTTTATCGACCACCAATTCGGTACTGGCTGCATTAAATTTAGCCTGTTCATCGGGTTTTAACCTAACTTCGTTACCTCCCGCTACTACTTTTACTGCACCTTCTAGTAAGGTAGTTTTCTGCATTGGCTCATCGCTATAAGCATTTACGTTAAAATGTGTGCCCAATACTTCTACAATTTGTTGGTTGGCCCTAACCTTAAAAGGCCTTTGTTTATCTTTGGCTACCTCAAAATAAGCTTCGCCCTGCAGCGCTACTGCACGTTCATTTTTGGCAAAAGGATAAGAATATGTTAACGAACTTGCGGCATTAAGCCAAACTTTGGTGCCATCGGGCAAGCTTACTTGATATTGCCCACCTCTAGGAGTAGCAATTGTATTGGTTCCGCTAACAGCATCGGGATCATCTTGTATAATATATTCCAACTGCCCATTTTCAGTTTTGCGAATAACAATACCATTCTGTTTGGTAATTTCCCCGTTTAAGGCCTTATCCAAATCTACCACACTTCCATCTGCTAAAGTTAAAGTAGCTTTATTCCCTCCCGGGAGTACATCTTCTAGCTTCTTTTTTGCTAGGCCTGCCATCGGCTCTATTTTTCTATTGAAAAGAACAAACCCCAAACCAACGCATAGTAATATACTTGCCGCAACAGCAATATGTTTCAAGTACCCAATGCCCCTTGTCTTGGGACGCTGCTTCAGCCTGTCCAAAACTTCATCATGGCTAGCTTCAATCTGCTCGGCAGCTGGCGCTTTTTTCTGAAATGGCAATTGCAAATACCAATCTTCTACCATAGCCTTTTCTTCTGGCGTACATTGACCAGATAGATATTTTTTTAACAGTTCTGCCGCATTCTTCTCCATGATAAGAAATCTAGTTTGGTTGGTTACAGTTATAATACGGCAAAGCCCCTACCTTGGGGGTACTGGTTATCGATTTTTTTTTAAAAAAACACAGAAGTAAGGGAAAATGGCGCTTAGTCAGCCAAAATGAACAGAAAAATGAGCTTAAAAAGCTTTACTAGATTAAAAAAATTATTTAAAATCGAAATAAAAAAGAGAATAGAAAATTGCTAGCGATTACTAAGCTGCTTTAAACAGAAAAACTACATAAGCCAACAAACCCAGCTTAGATCTAAGAATTTTAAGTGCTTTTTTAACTTGAGTTTTTACTGTAAGCTCTGAAATCCCTAATTGTGCTGCTATTTCTTTATGAGATTTATTCTCTATTCTACTTAACAGAAAAATTTCTCTCATTTTAGGGGGTAGTGAGTCGATTTCTTTTTCAATTAGGGCTTTCATTTGTTTTTCCCTAACCCTGTAATCAGTAAATTCTTGTTCTTGATCTATGAAGCTTTGCAACGAATCTACATACTTATTTTCTACTTCTTGATGCGAAAATATGTCTAAAATGCGATGACGAATGGCAGTATAGAGGTAGGCCGACAAATTACCGTCTGCCTGCACCTGAGCTCTTTTTTGCCAAAGCGACTCGAACAATTGCTGCACTGCATCCTTAGCTTCCTCATCGTCATTTAACCGTTTGCTTGCATGTATAAAAAGAAGCCCGTAAAAGCGATGGTAAATTTCAGTAAAAGCCTGCTCGTCATCTTGCGTAAGCAGATAAGATAATTCGCTATCAGAATATGAACGGTAGGAAGGCATGGTTATACAAATGTAACTTAATATAGTAAAAAGCTAAACACAAATGGTATTTAGCTTCATTTTTTCAAACGATCTGCAGTTTTATTAGCAGCAATTTCTCCAGCCAAGTAGCTTAAACATGGCAACTAATTTCGACCGATACTGAAAATTTCGACACGACAATAAGTAGCAAAAGAAAATAAATAGGGCACCCCAAGCATAGTTAGAGCGCCCTATGTTATTCAAAAAAGATTGAAAAGGTTAGCAGACCAATTAGCCTGCAACTATTTTATTGATGGCAGCAAAATCTGGTAGGTTACCAGCATCTTCCAACACCTCTGCATAGGCAATTTTACCTGCTTCGTCTACCACAAAGGCCGCACGTTTGGCAATACCTTTCATCCCTAAGAAATCTTCGTACAAAGCACCGTAAGCCGCAGCTGTTTCTTTATTAAAATCAGATAATAACGGGAACTGATAAGCTTGTTCCTCTTTAAATTTAGCTAAGGTAAAAGGCGAATCTACAGAAACACCTAGCACTTGGGCGTTTAAACCATCGTAATAACCAAAGTTATCTCTCATGGTGCAAAGCTGCGTGGTACAAACACCGGTAAAAGCCAACGGAAAAAAATGAATTACCACTTTTTTACCAGCAAAATCGCTTAATGAAACTTCTTTAAGTTCTGTACTCTTTAATTTAAAATCTGGAGCTTGATCTCCTACTTGTAATGACATATTATTTAATTTGATAATTTATTAATGTGATAATTAGCTAATTGTTGAGGCGGCAATTGTTTAATAGGTTAATTGAACTGCCAACTGAAAACTGTTTACAGCCCGCTATTTTCTAACTGACTCCGCACCAAAGCCAATCCTTGTTCAAAACTATGTGGTTGGTAGCCTAAATCTGTCATTGCTTTGTCTAAAATGAATCCAGTCTTTTTTGGCCGTTTCGCTTCCTGACCCAAACTATCAGAACTCACCTCTTTAATTATTGTTTTATCCAAGTTCCAAAAATCTGCCACACGGTTCACGAGCTCAACAATACTCATCATATTTTTTCCAGAAACATGGTAAGTACCCTTTGCTTTATGTTTCACTGCCAGCAAACAAGCACTCGCCAAATCTTCGGCAAGCGTAGGCATTCGCCATTGGTCATTTACTACGTTTATTGGATTTCTCTTTTCGAGCGCAGCTTTTGCCCAAAGTACAATATTGCTACGACTCATGTCTTTCAAAATACCGTAAACCAAAATGGTTCTGATGATGGCCCAGTCGCCTCGCATTTCTCGCACCACATTCTCGCCGGCCAATTTACTTTCTCCATAAAAACTTACCGGCTTCGGTTCGTCTTCTTCTTTATAGGGTCCATTCAAGCCATCAAAAACAAAATCTGTAGATACATATATAAAATGTATACCCATTTTATCACACAATGAAGCCAAATACTTAGTAGCTTCCACATTCAGTTGCCAGGAGGCTTCTTTACTTTCGTGGCAGCTATCTACGTTGGTCATCGCAGCAGTATGGATCAGCGCATCTGGCTTGTATTTTTCGAGCACCAATTTTATTTGCACCTCGTCCAAAATGTCCATCGTTTCGTAAACGTAACCTTCTTTTACGGGATATTTATTTGCTCCACGATTTGTAGCAATTAAATTCACGCTATTATCTGCTATAATTTGTTCGGTAATTTTTTGCCCTAAAAGGCCGTTACTGCCAGTAACCAACACTGTATTCATAGCGGCTAATTTATCATTTATTAAACTGTTGAAAAACATTTTATTTCTATATAAAAATTACATTAAAAAGTTTTAACTTTGCCAACCGAAAAGCAGGCGTACAAAACTGCCTTTAAGTCCCGATAGTTATCGGGATTGATTTTTATAATTTTACCAAATACAAAATATGCCTAATATTGGAAAGATAGCGCAGATTATAGGACCGGTAGTCGATGTAAGCTTTGTTAACGATGCCACTTTACCTAAAATTTTCTCTGCATTAGAGATTACTAAAGAAAATGGACAAAAAATCGTTCTTGAGGTTCAACAGCACTTAGGCGAAGATCGCGTTCGTGCAATTTCAATGGACTCTACAGATGGTTTAGTTCGTGGAATGGATGTAGTTGACACTGGTGCAGCAATTAAAATGCCTATTGGCGATCAAATTAAAGGTCGTTTGTTCAACGTAGTTGGTGAAGCGATTGACGGAATCAATACAGTGGATAAAACTGACGGTCGCCCTATCCACAATGCTCCTCCTAAGTTCGAAGATTTATCTACAGAAACTGAAGTACTTTTCACAGGTATTAAAGTTATCGACTTATTAGAGCCTTACGCAAAAGGTGGTAAAATTGGATTATTCGGTGGTGCCGGTGTAGGTAAAACCGTATTAATCATGGAATTGGTAAACAACATCGCTAAAGCTTATGCAGGTTTATCTGTATTTGCTGGTGTGGGTGAGCGTACTCGTGAGGGTAACGATTTACTTCGTGAGTTTATCGAATCTGGTGTAATCAACTATGGCGACGAATTCTTACACTCTATGGAAAAAGGTGGATGGGATTTGAACGCAGTTGATACTGAAAAATTAAAAGAATCAAAAGCAACCTTGGTATTCGGTCAAATGAACGAGCCTCCAGGTGCACGTGCTCGTGTAGCCTTATCAGGATTAACCGTTGCCGAATATTTCCGTGATGGTGATGGCGAAGGCGCTGGAAAAGATATCCTTTTCTTCGTTGATAACATCTTCCGTTTTACGCAAGCAGGTTCTGAGGTATCGGCTTTATTAGGTCGTATGCCATCTGCGGTAGGTTACCAACCAACACTGGCAACAGAGATGGGTTTAATGCAAGAGCGTATCACTTCAACTAAACGTGGTTCAATTACCTCTGTACAAGCGGTATATGTACCTGCAGATGATTTAACTGACCCTGCTCCGGCTACAACTTTCGCCCACTTAGATGCCACTACGGTACTTTCTCGTAAAATTGCTGAGTTAGGTATTTATCCTGCGGTAGATCCATTGGATTCTACTTCACGTATCTTAAACCCTGCGGTTTTAGGCGATGAGCACTACAACACGGCTCAACGTGTGAAAGAAACTTTACAACGTTATAAAGAACTTCAAGATATCATTGCGATTTTAGGTATGGACGAATTATCTGAGGAAGATAAATTAGTTGTATCTAGAGCTCGTCGTGTGCAACGTTTCTTATCTCAACCTTTCCACGTAGCCGAGCAATTTACAGGCTTAAAGGGTGTATTGGTTGATATTAAAGATACCATCAAAGGTTTTAACATGATCATGGATGGTGAAGTTGACGAATATCCAGAGGCTGCATTTAACTTGGTTGGTAGCATTGAAGATGCTATTGAAAAAGGTAAAAAATTATTGGCAGAAGCTAATTAAGATGTGAGATATTAGATGTGAGATTTGAGACGAAATTCAAATCTCACATCTCACTAATGATAAATTAAGATAAAAGATTTGAGACGAGATGCATATCTCAAATCTCGAATCTCAAATCTCAAATCTAACAAGAATGACTTTAGAAATATTAACTCCAGATAAAAAAGTTTTCGAAGGCGAAGTAACTGCGGTTACTGTTCCTGGAACTTTGGGTTCTTTTCAGATTTTAAGAGACCACGCTCCTATTATCTCTACTTTAGAAGATGGGCCAGTGATTGTTAAGGAAACTTCAAGCGAAAACATCTATAACATTAAAGGTGGTGTAGTAGAAGTACTGGATAATAAAATTATTGTTTTAGCTGAAGCGGTTGTAGCTTAAGTTTTAAACATCAAAATGTTTAAGAAGCCCTAGACGAAAGTTTGGGGCTTTTTGTTTTTAACACTTCCTCCCGTCATTTCGACGAGGAACGAGCAGAAATCTAGCGCCATGAGAAATCCTTGCTTAAGAGTTAATTCGTACGCAAGTATATCGTTTATTACCATACATCAACCCTCTCAAAATTCTTTCTTACTAACTTCGTTGATATCATTTAAACTCGCAGACAATGAAAGAAGAATTCTTAAACCTACCTGTTATTAAAAACGAAGAAACCCATCGCTTTGAATTAAGCGTAGACGGCCACACCGCATTTATCGATTACGAAGAGAACGAGAAAATTATCAAGCTCATCCACACCGAAAGCCCTGATGCTTTGGCTGGCAGAGGTGCAGCTACTGCATTGATAGAAAAGACACTTGCCTATCTTGAAGAAAACACCTACCAATTGGTGCCCTTATGTCCATTGGTTTTTGCTTATGTGAAAAGACATCCCGAATGGAAGAGATTAGTACCGAGTAAATATTTGAGGTTGTTTGAAACGAAAGACTAGCTAAAAAATAACGCTAAACTTTACTTTAATTTAGGGAAGAAAACAAACGGTATTAACTCCATCTTTCTCTATCATTTCCCACTTTTAGGCAGAAAATCTGAAAAATTACAATGCAAGCATAATATTTATACCGAATACCGTTTTCATATTTGGTCTACACTTCGCAATGTTTTGACAGACAAAACATCTCTTATACAGAATTATAATTCATAAAAAAACAAAAAATCAAAATTATATTCTAAATAAAATTATTTCATTTTACCTATTGCTATTTTTTGAACCAAATACTAAATTGGTATTTATAAAACGATAACAAAACAAAGAACTCAAAAGAGATGAAATCAATCACACAAAACAGCAACATTAGCCTCTTTGTTAGCAACGCGCTGCTGCTGCTTAATGTGGTACTGTATAAACAATCCAAGGGTTCCTTATAACGATATTGATGTAACATCTAAAAAGCGTCCCCTTCTTGAAAAAATGGGACGCTTTTTTTAAACAAAATACTACGAAATAGCGGTGTCTTAGAAACACAAATCGAATAACATGGCTATTTCACATGAAAAAAATAATAGCAACGATATATGAATTATTACAATTCGAACACGGTTATTTATCTAAACGGCCAATTTGTAAAGGCAGAGGAAGCGAAGACTGATTTATACGGTCAATCGTTACACTATGGCTTTGCTGCGTTTGAGGGCATTAGGGCTTATAAAACCCACAATGCTACACGTATTTTCAAGGCCAGGGAGCATTTCGAGCGGTTAAAACGCTCATGCGAACTTACAGGTATTCCATTCACTTGGAATGTTGACGAACTGATTAAACAAACTTATAGACTGCTCGAACTGAATAATTTCAAAGACGCTTACATTCGTCCCTTAGTTTTTAGCGAGCCTCAAATGACCTTAGTTGCGCCATCACAAACCTCTATTATGCTTTGCGCATGGGAATGGGGAGCGTATTTGGGCGATAGGCAGTTGAAAATCTGCGTTTCTCCTTTTGAACGCCCAAACCCAAAATCAACCCAAATTGAGGCAAAAATTAGTGGTAACTATGTAAATTCTATTTTAGCTACCTCCGATGCAAAAAACAAAGGTTTTGATGAAGCTTTGCTGTTAGACCACAAAGGTTTGGTTGCTGAAGGATCTGGCGCCAATATTTTCATCGAGAAAAATGGCAAATTGTTTACGCCAGCAAAAGGAAACATTTTACCTGGTATTACCAGAGCTACCATTATAGAACTTTGTAAAGTGTTAGATATCGAAGTGGTTGAAAAAGAAATCACCGTAGATTTTCTTAAAGAGGCAGATGGCGCATTTTTCTGTGGCACAGCAGTAGAAGTTGCGGGTATCCATACTGTAGATGAAACAGTATATAGACAAAGATGGAGAGATAGTATTGGCGCTACCTTACAAAGAGCATATAAAAACTTGGTACTAGAGAAAGTAAATTACGAAGTCATTATTTAAGATTTCGTAGTTTGATAATTTGTTAGTATGTTTGGGTTCGAAGCAATAAAACATGCAATTGAACACAGTCATTATTAACAACATTATCATTATTCCTCAACCGAGGGAAGGCAATCGTTGTATATAATTAAAAAAATATAGTTAGCGAAACCGCCTCCCCAAAAGAGGCGGTTTTTTTTTGAATTGAACAGAACAAACAACATAATATAAATGGAATTAAACAAATACAGTAAGACTTTTACGCAAGACCCTACCCAGCCCGCAGCTCAGGCCATGCTTTATGGAATTGGTTTAACCGATGCCGATATGGCGAAAGCGCAAGTGGGCATTGCCAGTATGGGCTACGATGGCAACACTTGTAACATGCACCTAAACGATTTGGCCGCTGTGGTTAAAAAAGGGGTCTGGAACAACGATTTAGTTGGTCTTACTTTTAATACCATTGGCGTGAGTGATGGCATGAGCAACGGCACAGATGGTATGCGTTACTCTTTAGTTAGCCGCGATGTAATTGCGGATAGTATCGAAACTATTTGTGGTGGCCAGTATTACGATGGTGTAATTGCCATTCCAGGTTGTGATAAGAATATGCCAGGGGCGATTATGGCCATGGCTCGTTTAAACCGCCCTTCAATTATGGTTTACGGTGGCACTATTGCCCCGGGGCATTACAAAGGTGAAGAGTTGAACATCGTTTCTGCCTTTGAAGCATTAGGACAGAAAATCTGCGGTAATTTATTAGAAGAAGATTACCAAGGAATCATCAAACACACTTGTCCAGGTGCCGGTGCCTGTGGTGGCATGTACACCGCCAACACCATGGCTTCGGCAATTGAGGCTTTGGGCATGAGCTTACCTTATTCTTCATCAAACCCTGCAATAAGCGAGGAGAAGAAAAATGAATGCTTAGATGCAGGAAAATATATCCGTATCCTTTTAGAGAAAGATATTAAACCATCTGACATCATGACCCGCAAGGCTTTTGAAAATGCCATTCGTTCGATCATCATTTTAGGCGGAAGTACCAATGCAGTATTACACTTCATTGCCATGGGTAAAGCTATTGGCGTAGAAATTACGCAAGACGATTTCCAACGCATGAGCGATGTTACCCCTGTTTTAGCAGACTTTAAACCAAGCGGCAAATACTTGATGCAAGATTTACATCAATACGGTGGTGTGCCGGCTGTGTTAAAATATTTGTTGGATGAAGGCTTATTGCATGGCGATTGTTTAACCGTTACCGGAAAAACTGTAGCGGAGAACTTGAAAGATGTAAAATCTATCATGGACTACAAGCAACCGATTATCCAGAAACTAAACAATCCAATTAAAGCTACTGGTCACTTACAAATTTTGTACGGCAACTTGGCAGAAAAAGGCTCGGTAGCCAAAATTTCTGGTAAAGAAGGCGAAAGATTTGAAGGTCCAGCTCGGGTATTTGATGGAGAAAAAGATTTGGTTGCGGGAATTTCTAGTGGCAGAATTAAGCCGGGCGATGTGGTGGTCATCAAAAATGAAGGTCCAGTTGGCGCACCAGGAATGCCTGAAATGTTAAAACCAACTTCATTAATTATTGGCGCTGGTTTGGGTAAATCTATTGCCTTAATTACTGATGGTCGTTTTTCTGGCGGTACTCACGGTTTTGTGGTAGGTCACATCACGCCAGAAGCTTACAAAGGCGGTTTAATTGGCTTGGTTGAAGATGATGACATCATTGAAATTGATGCGGTAAATAATAAAATTACGCTAAAAGTGAGTGACGAAATCATTGCTGAACGTAGAGCGAAATGGCAACAACCGAAGCTGAAAGTCACCAAGGGTGTATTGTTTAAATATGCCAAAACAGTAACAGATGCAGCTGGCGGTTGTGTAACCGACGAAGCTTAAATTTAGCAAATTACATCTACCAAGAAAAATATTGCTATGGAAATCATTAAAAGTATTCAAAGCAGAATATATGAAATAAGAGGAGAGCGAGTAATGCTCGACTTTGATTTAGCTGTTCTTTATGAAGTTGAGACAAAAGTTTTAAATCAGGCCGTAAAACGTAACATACAACGTTTTCCAGATGATTTTATGTTTCAGCTTACGACGGTAGAATTTCAAAGCATCCAGTCACAAATTGTGACCGCATCAAGTGAAATTAAATCATCATCACAAATAGTGATGATGAACCGGTCACAAATTGTGACCGGTTCACAAAAACATAGAGGTAATTTACCCTACGCTTTTACAGCAAGGAGTAGCCATGCTAAGCGGGGTTTTAAGAAGTGAAAAGGCAATTGAAATGAACATAGCCATTATGAGAGCCTTTGTTGACATTCGGAAAATTTTGCTGAAACAAAGCAACATTAATGAGCAGTTAGCAGAAATAAAAGAGCGCATTGGCGAACACGATGTACAGCTAAATGAATTATATGATGCGATGGATAACTTACTAGATGAAAAAATTACACAATTGAAGTGGAAAGACAGAGAAAAAATCGGTTTTAAAATCGATAAGAAATAATAAAAAACTAACCCAAGAGGGATAAGAAATTGACCAAAAACCATAAAATATAGAAAATGGAAACCTTACAAGATACAGCCACGAAAAAGGCGACAACAAGCTCCCCTACTTTTAAAGGTTCGGGCTCGCAAATGTTGTTAAATGCCCTTATTGAGGAAGGCGTAAGCACTGTTTTTGGCTACCCAGGTGGTGCAATCATGCCAATTTACGATGCGCTTTACGATTATGCAGACAAACTAGAGCATATTTTGGTACGTCATGAACAAGGTGGCATTCACGCTGCCCAAGGCTATGCAAGAACGAGCGGCCGGGTGGGTGTTTGTTTTGCAACCAGCGGCCCAGGTGCTACCAACTTGGTAACAGGCTTAGCTGATGCACAAATTGATAGTACACCTTTAGTTTGCATTACCGGACAAGTATTTGCGCACCTTTTGGGTACAGATGCTTTTCAAGAAACTGATGTAATTAACATCACCACGCCAGTAACGAAATGGAACTACCAAATTACTGATGCAAAGGAAATCCCAGAGGTATTGGCAAAAGCTTTTTACATTGCTAAAAGCGGCAGACCAGGTCCTGTTTTAATTGACATTACCAAAAACGCACAGTTACAAGTCGAAGAGTTTGAGGCTTATGTGAAGTGTAACCACATCCGTAGTTATAGACCTAAACCAAAAGTTAGGGTTGAATTTATTGAAGAAGCTGCAAAGTTGATTAACAGTGCTCAAAAACCTTTTGTATTGTTTGGCCAAGGCGTAATCTTGGGAAATGCAGAGCAAGAGTTTAAAGCATTCATTGAAAAAACTGGCATTCCTGCCGCCTGGACCATTATGGGCGAAGGTGCAATACCAACCGACCACCCATTAAACGTAGGTATGTTGGGTATGCATGGCAATTACGGCCCAAATGTGTTAACTAATGAAGCGGATGTGATTATTGCGATTGGGATGCGTTTTGATGACCGCGTGACTGGCCGCTTGGATAAATATGCAAAGCAAGCCAAAATTGTTCATTTAGATATCGACCCTGCCGAAATTGACAAAAATGTAAAAGCGGAAGTTGGTGTTTGGGGAGATTGTAAAGAAACGCTTCCTATTTTAACCAACTTAGTCAAGGAAAATAAGCACGAAGCTTGGGTTGCACTTTTCAGAGATTACAACCAACAAGAGATAGACCAAGTCATTACTCCTGAACTTTACCCTAGTGGAGAAGAAATGACCATGGGCGAAGTGTTACGCACTTTAAATGAACTTACTGGTGGCGATGCGGTGATTGTGACGGATGTTGGTCAGCACCAAATGGTAGCTTGCCGTTATGCTAAATTTAACAAAACTCGTAGTAACGTAACTTCTGGTGGTTTAGGAACAATGGGTTTTGGACTTCCTGCGGCTATTGGCGCAAAATATGGCGCTCCAGAACGCACCGTAGTTGCCATTATTGGTGATGGTGGTTTTCAAATGACACCGCAAGAATTAGGTACGATTATGCAGTTTGGTGCAGCAGTAAAAATCTTGATTTTGAACAATCAATTTTTAGGGATGGTACGCCAATGGCAGCAATTGTTCCATGATAAACGTTATTCATTCGTGAATATCACTAGCCCAGATTTTGTAGCATTAGCTAAATCTTATTACATCGAAGCTAGTAAAGTAGACCAAAGAGCTGAGCTTAGAAAAGCATTGGAAACGATGATTAATCACGAAGGCTCTTACCTTTTAGAGGTAATGGTGGGTAAAGAAAATAACGTTTTTCCAATGGTACCACAAGGTTGTAGCGTAAGTGAAATTAGATTGAAGTAAGAAAATTGCACACACGTCATCTCGACTGGAGCGCAGCGAAATGGAGAGAACTTTAGATAATCCATTTTCAAAGATTTCTCCACAAGGTCGAAATGACGACAAGAAAAGAACAATGAGTAACGACACCATAAAACACATAGAAAGCCAACCCGACTACGAAGGTAAGCAGGATTTCACCATCACGGTTTACGCTGAAGACAGGGTTGGTTTATTGAACCGTATTTCGATTATATTTTCGAAAAGAAAAATCAACATTGATAGCTTAAATACCTCTCCTTCGGAGATTGCAGGGATACACCGCTTTACGATTTTAATTAACGAAAGTCATGAAGTTGTACGAAAACTAGCTCGTCAGATCGAAAAACAAGTTGAAGTCCTGAAAGTGTACTTCAATACCGATAGCGAAGTAATTTGGCAAGAACTGGCACTTTACAAGGTGTCTACAGAAGAAATTACCGAAAAAGTAACGGTAGAACGGTTATTGAGACAGTACGGCGCAACAGCGGTGGTAATTCGCAAAGATTACACAGTATTCTCGGTAACTGGTCACAAAGAAGAAACCGATGCTTTGGTAAAAGCACTTGAGCCTTATGAACTGATTGAATTTGTTCGTTCGGCAAGGGTTGCAATTATTAAAGATAGCGCTGGTTTCCACGAAAAACTGAAAGAATTTGAAGCAGACGAACCAGGCGAAGAGCGTATAGAAAATGAGTTCTTGGATAAGGGCGATAAGATTTTTACGATGTAAAGTCGGAGGTCGGAAGACAGAAGTCCGAAGATAAGGGACTTAACACTTCGGTCATCGGACATCGGTCTTCGGACTTTTGTTAACTAAACCCGATTGAAGCGGAAATACTTTTTGTTGTATCATCCTGAACTTGTTGAAGGATTGGTTGTTAATAGATGCTTCGATAAACTCAGCATGACAATTATTAATGGCAGTGCCAACAAAAAGATTAGAGCAAAAAGCGGGACCGCAGTAACCGAAGAGCGCAGAACCATGCTTTACTAGAAAAAAAGCTGAAAGATAAAATACTAAAGATTAATAATAGAAACTAAGAAAAAAATAAACATCCTGCTGTAGCCCTTCTCGTTGGGGAGGGTTGGGCGGGGCTCAAAACTAAATAGAAAAATGGCAAATTATTTTAACACATTACCACTTAGAGAAAAATTGAACCAATTGGGCGTATGCGATTTCATGGCTAACGATGAGTTTTTGGATGGCGTAAATGCTTTAAAAGGTAAAAAACTGGTAATTGTAGGTTGCGGTGCTCAGGGCTTAAACCAGGGTTTAAACTTAAGAGACAGCGGTTTGGACGTATCGTACACATTACGTAAGGAAGCTATCGAGCAAAAAAGAGATAGCTGGAAAAATGCTACCGACAATAATTTTAACGTAGGTACTTATGAGGAATTGATCCCAACTGCTGATGTGGTAATTAACCTTACTCCAGACAAACAACATACTGCGGTGGTAAATGCGGTGATGCCGTTGATGAAACAGGGTGCTACCCTACTTTACTCTCATGGTTTTAACATTGTGGAAGAAGGTATGCAAATCCGTAAAGACATTACTGTAATTATGGTGGCACCTAAATGCCCTGGTTCTGAAGTTAGAGCTGAGTATTTAAGAGGTTTTGGTGTACCTACCCTGATTGCCGTTCATCCAGAAAACGACCCAGAAGGTAAAGGTTTGGCGCAAGCTAAGGCTTACTGCGTGGGTACTGGTGGTCACAGAGCTGGTGTATTGAAATCGTCTTTCGTGGCCGAGGTTAAATCTGACTTGATGGGCGAGCAAACCATTTTATGTGGTTTGTTACAAACAGGTTCTATCCTTTCTTTCGATAAAATGATTGAAAAAGGAATTGACGCTGGTTATGCTTCTAAATTAGTTCAATATGGTGTGGAGGTAATTACCGAAGCCTTGAAACATGGTGGTGTAAGTGGCATGATGGACCGTTTGAGTAATGTGGCTAAAGTGAAAGCTTTCCATATTTCTGAGGAATTGAAAAACATCATGCGTCCTTTGTTCCAAAAACATCAAGACGATATCATGAGCGGTGAGTTCTCTAGTACCATGATGGCTGACTGGGCTAACGGCGATGCGAACCTGTTGAAATGGAGAGCGGAAACTGGCGAAACTGCTTTTGAAAAAACCCCTGCTGGTGATGTGAAAATTGGCGAACAAGAATACTTTGATAACTATACTTTAATGGTTGCTTTTGTAAGAGCTGGTGTAGAATTGGCTTTCGAAACGATGGTTGAAGCGGGTATTAAACCAGAAAGTGCTTACTATGAGTCGCTACACGAAACTCCGTTAATTGCTAACACGATTGCTCGTAAGAAATTGTTCGAAATGAACCGTGTAATTTCTGATACTGCGGAGTACGGTTGTTACTTATTTGACCAAGCTTGTAAGCCTTTGCTAACTGATTTTATGAAAACAGTAGATACTGATTTAGTAGGTAAAAACTTTAACGAAGGTAAAGATGGCTCGGTAGATAATGCTGAATTAGTTGCTATTAATGAGATTTTACGTGACCACCAAGTAGAGGTTGTAGGTAGAAAATTGCGTAAAGCGATGACTGCAATGAAGTCGATTAAGACTGCATAAAATTAAAAAAGAATGTCATCCTGAGCTTGTCGAAGGAATTCTTTTCTAATTTTACGGAAAAGTCTTCGACAAGCTCAGACTGTCAAACTAACTAAAAACAATTTATAAAAAGATGGCGAAAACATTAGTAGAAAAAATATGGGATGCTCACGTAGTGAAACGTGAAGAAGGTTTTCCTGATATTTTATACATTGATACGCATTTAATTCACGAGGTTACTTCGCCTCAGGCTTTTGATGGCTTGAGAAAACGTGGCATCGGACTTTTCCGTCCGAAACAAACGGTAGCTACTGCCGACCATAATGTGCCTACTTTAGACCAGCACTTGCCTATCAAGGAAGAACTGTCGAGATATCAGGTAGATATGTTGACTAAAAACTGTGCTGAATTTGGCGTTGAGCTTTATGGTTTGGGACATCCTTTTCAAGGCATTGTACACGTAATTGGTCCAGAATTAGGCATTACCTTACCAGGAAAAACCATGGTTTGTGGTGATAGCCATACTTCTACGCATGGTGCTTTTGGTGCCATTGCTTTTGGTATCGGCACCTCACAAGTGGAGCAGGTGTTTGCAACGCAATGTTTGCAACAATCGAAACCTAAAACCATGAAAATTGAGGTAAATGGCGAGTTGAGAAAAGGGGTTGGTGCAAAAGACATTATTCTTTACATCATTGCTCAAATTTCTGCTGCTGGTGGTACTGGTTATTTTGTAGAGTTTGCTGGGTCGGCTATCCGTTCTTTAAGTATGGAAGCCCGTATGACGGTTTGCAACATGAGTATAGAAATGGGTGCTCGTGGTGGTCTAATTGCGCCAGACGAAACTACTTTCGAATACATTAAAGGTAGAAAATTTGCACCACAAGGTGAAGAATGGGACAAAGCTTTAGCTTACTGGAAAACGTTGTACAGTGACGATGACGCCAAATTTGATGCGGTGCTAACTTATGATGCCGCTGATATTGCACCGATGATCACTTACGGAACCAATCCTGGTATGGGTATCGGCATTGCTGATCATATTCCTGCTACTGCTGCTCAACCAGAAACAGAGCAGGTATCTTACAAGAAAGCTTTAGATTATATGGGCTTTGCCGATGACGAAAGTTTATTGGGCAAACCAGTGGATTATGTATTTATTGGCAGTTGCACCAACTCTCGTATCGAGGATTTACGTGCAGTTGCTGAGTTTGTGAAAGGCAAACAGAAGGCAGAAAACGTAGAAGTTTGGATCGTTCCAGGTTCTAAGCAAGTAGAAGCACAAGCTATTGCGGAAGGTTTAGATAAGGTATTTGAAGCTTCGGGTTTTCAACTACGTGAGCCAGGTTGCTCGGCTTGTTTGGGAATGAACGAAGATAAAATTCCGGCAGGAAAATATTGCGTTTCTACGTCAAACAGAAACTTTGAAGGTAGACAAGGACCAAATGCTAGAACAATGTTGGCTAGTCCTTTGACTGCTGCTGCTGCTGCTGTAACTGGTAAAATAACAGATGTGAGGGAGTTGCTGGAACTTTAATATACCCTGTCATGCTGACGAAGGAAGCATCTGCAACCTATGAAACAGATTCTTCGTTCCTCAGAATGACGAGAAACGAAAATATGATTTTAGAAGTTGCCATATTAAATGTAATCCCAAACCTAACTGCAGAGTTTGAAGCTGCTTTTGCAAAAGCTGAACGAATTATTGCAAGCATAGAAGGTTACATTTCGCATCAGCTTCAAAAATGTATAGAAGAACCTGCCAAATACATCTTATTGGTGAATTGGACGGATTTGGAAGCACATACTATAGGCTTTAGAGGTTCGGAGGAATATCAGGAATGGAAAGCTTTATTGCATCATTTTTATGATCCGTTCCCTACAGTAGAGCATTATGAGCCTCTCCCCTAAATCCCCTCTTCAAAGGAGAGAGGACTTTCGGCAGAAGGTAAACAACAATTGAAAGAAGTAATAAAAGTTTAGAACTTTAGAAAAATTAAACATCCAGTAAACCCCTCCCCTTTGGGGAGGTTGGGTGGGGCTAGGAGATATTATGCCAGAAATACATTGGGACAGTAAACTTTACAATGAACAACATCGTTTCGTATCTAATTACGGAGCCGATGTTTTACAATGGTTGGATGCCAAAGCAGGTGAAAACATTTTAGATGTGGGCTGTGGAACCGGCGATTTAGCTGCCAAAATACAGGAAAGTGGTGCCACAGTTTTAGGAGTTGATGCTTCTGCCGATATGGTAGAATTAGCTAAAAAAGAATATCCAACCATCCAATTTGAGCAAAAAGATGCAGCTGCCTTAGACTACAACCGTGAGTTTGATGCCGTATTTAGTAATGCAACTTTCCACTGGATTGAAAACCAAAGAGGATTGTTGAGAGGTATTTTTAAAAGCTTGAAACACGGTGGTCGTTTAGTGGCTGAATTTGGTGGCAAGGGAAATGTGAAGTCGATTGTAGATGCGATAGACCAAGCTGCAAAAGAGTTAGGGTTGGAACACAGAGTGATTTCTAATTTTTGGTTCTTTCCATCGATTAGTCATTACGCCACTTTGCTGGAGTCTACTGGTTTCGAAGCAGAACAAATTTGGCTTTTCGATAGACCTACAAAATTGATTGGAGAAGATGGAATGGAGAAATGGATCAATCAGTTTGCACAACATGCTTTCGTAAACTTAAATGAAGAAGAAGCCAAAGCAGTAACGGAATTAACAGTAAGCATCCTAAAGCCAACGCATTTTAAAAACGACGAATGGATTGCAGATTATAGAAGGTTGAGGATAAAAGCTTCGAAAAGATAAAGGGCGGAAAGCTGAAAGACCAAAGCAAAAAGTAAAGAAATAGGCGAAGACAAGTCGTGATACTTGATACTTGATACTCGCTACTTGATACTAATTAAAATGAAAAAATTTGAAACATTAAACTCATCGGTAGTACCCTTATCGATTGAGAATATAGATACCGACCAAATCATTCCGGCGAGGTTTTTAAAAGCCACTACCCGTGAAGGCTTTGGCGAAAACCTGTTCCGCGATTGGCGTTACAATGGCGACAATACACCTAAAGCAGATTTCGTGTTGAACGATCCTACTTACAGCGGAAAGATCTTGGTAGCAGGTAAAAATTTTGGTTGCGGTAGTAGTCGTGAGCACGCTGCTTGGGCCATACAAGATGCAGGGTTTGATGTGGTAATTAGCAGTTTTTTTGCAGATATATTCAAAGGCAACGCATTAAATAACGGTTTGCTCCCTATACAAGTAAGTGATGCTTTTTTAGCAGATATTTTTACGCAGGTAGCTAAAGATGCCTCTTCTAGCCTAACGGTAAATCTAGAAGAACAAACGGTAACGATTGACGCTACTGGAAAGACTGAGAGCTTCGAAATCAATCCTTACAAAAAATCTTGTTTGATTAATGGTTACGATGATATTGATTTTGTTCGCAGTCATACAGCAGAGATTGAGGAATTTGAGAAAAATAAAGTAATTAAGTTCTATTAATAGACATTTCGTCATTGCGAGGAAGAATGACGAAGCAATCTTACAACGATAAAAAGCTGATGCTGAAATAAATTCAGCATAACGAGCGCCTTAACCGTCACCCTGAATTTATTTCAGGGTCTGTTAGAAAGGCTTTCGCATTAAATAAGAAAACAATGAGTAACACAATAGTCCAAATCACCAACTTCAATTTAAAATACGGCAGCAAAACCGTGTTAAGGGACTTGGAATGGACTATTCAAAACGGTGAAAATTGGCTTTTATCTGGTTTTAGCGGAAGTGGAAAAACTGCTTTGTTGAAAGCAATTGCTGGTATCGAAAAAAGTACAGATGAAATTGTCGTCAGCTTCAATAAGCAGAGCGATACCAAACCCGTCTGCCAATACATCGCCCAATGGTATCAATTTAAAAACAAAGAAGGTGTAGCAAATTTTTATTACCAACAGCGCTACAACGTACAGCAAGTACAAGATACCCTAACCGTAAATGCCGAATTAGCACATTACGGTAACGAAAACAACCTTTCCCCTCAAAAAGTAGAACCTATCTTAAATGCCTTAGGTTTTGCTTCTCTCAAAAATGCGCAACTGATAGAATTATCTAGCGGCGAGCATAAAAAGTTGCAATTGGTTAAAGCTTTGTGGTCAAAGCCTCAGCTTTTATTACTCGACCAACCCTATACAGGTTTAGACATCCAATCTCGGCAAAATTTGAATAACTTATTAGATGAAGCAACCGGCAATGGTATGCAAATCATCTTGGTAAGCAACGAAACTGAAATTCCGGCTTGTATCAACAGGTTTGGCGAAATTGTTGACGGGCAACTGATAGAACACTTTACTTTTGACACTAGAAATGCGGTTATCGTAGAAGAAAGAAGCGTTCCTGAGTTTCTGCACGAAGCACCTGTATCAAGTAGTGAGGTGTTGGTTAAAATGGTTGATGTCAATATCAGCTATGGCGAAAAGCAAGTGCTTAAGCACATCAACTGGAAAATCAAAGCTGGCGAAAAATGGTTGTTACAAGGCCATAACGGTTCGGGAAAATCAACTTTGTTAAGTTTGGTAAATGGCGACCATCCGCAGGCTTACGCAAATGAAATTTACCTTTTTGGCAACAAACGTGGCAGTGGCGAGAGTATTTGGGACATCAAGCAGCACATCGGTTTAATTTCTCCAGAATTACATTGGTATTTCGATTTTAATGCTACGGTATGGCAAAGTATCGCCTCTGGCTTTTTCGATAGCATTGGCTTATACAAAGAAATTGGCTGGCACAAGCGTTCGCAGGTTGACGAACTGATTAAGTATTTCGGCTTAACCGCAAACAAAAACGATTTGTTAGCACACTTGCCATTAGGAAAACAACGTTTGGTTTTATTGGCCAGAACAGTCATCAAAAATCCAGAGTTATTAGTGCTAGACGAACCTTGCCAAGGTTTAGATGCGCATCAGACCCTTCAATTTAACACCCTAATTGATGGTTTATGTACCACCAACAGAACTTTGATTTATGTGTCGCACAGTGATGACCATTTACCGAAAAATTTAACACACCAATTATTACTGAGCAAAGGCGAGGTGATACATAACAACATTTATAAACAGAAAACGTACAAAGAAGAATTAGAAAGCGTATAGTAGAAACCTTAAATAAATCCGTCATTTCGAACGAGGAACGAGGAGAACTGAAAGAAAGCAAAGCTAAATCTCAAGCCCAATTTCATAATGCTAGATTTCTCCCTAAGGTCGAAATGACGAAATAGTAATAACAATACGCTCAAAACATACAAATAATGAAAAACGGCACAGCCCTCTTGAATGCCGTTAAAAAGAAATAAACATACATGAAAAAACACATTTTAGTAATACCTGGCGATGGCATTGGACAAGAAGTAACCCAATGGGGAAAAGCGGCTCTAGCGCAAATCGCTAAAAACTTTGGTCACGAATTTACTTTTGATGAAGCTTTAATGGGCCACGCTGCCATTGAAGTTACTGGCAATCCATTACCTGATGAAACCCTAGAAAAAGCCCGCAAAAGCGATGCAATCTTATTCGGGGCTATCGGTCATGCAATGTACGATAATGATCCTTCGTTGAAAGTTAGGCCAGAGCAAGGCTTATTAAAAATTAGAAAGGAATTAGGTCTGTATGCGAACCTACGTCCTATTTTGTTATTCGATGAATTGTTGGAAGCTTCGAGTATCAAAGCCGATATCTTACAAGGCACGGATATTTTATTCTTCAGAGAATTAACAGGCGATGTTTACTTTGGAGAAAAATCTCGTTCTGAAGATAGAAACACCGCTTCAGATTTGATGATTTACCACAAATACGAGGTAGAACGCATTGCACACAAAGCTTACCAAGCGGCACAACAACGTAGCAAAAGACTATGCTCTGTAGATAAAGCAAATGTATTAGAAAGCTCGCGTTTGTGGCGTGAAACCGTACAAGAAATTGCCAAACAATATCCTGACGTAGAAACGGAGCACATGTTTATAGACAATGCAGCAATGCAGTTGATTAAAAATCCGAAGAAATTTGATGTAGTATTAACCGCTAACCTTTTTGGAGATATACTTACTGATGAAGCTTCACAGATTGCAGGTTCTATGGGCATGTTAGCTTCTGCTTCTGTTGGCGATGGCGTAGGTTTCTATGAACCAATTCACGGTTCGGCACATGATATTGCTGGCAAAAACTTGGCAAATCCACTGGCTTCTATCCTATCGGCGGCTTTAATGTTAGAAATCAGCTTCGGGCTAAAAGAAGAAGCTACAACATTGGTAAATGCAGTAGATAAGGCATTAAAAGATGGCTACAGAACTGGTGACATTGCCGACCAAAATACCGATACTGCTAAAGTGTTGGGCACCCAAGAAATGGGACAATTAGTATTAACCTATTTAGCACAATAACCTAACCCAAATTTATGTTACACGACCCAAACAGAGTACACATTTTTGACACCACCTTGCGTGACGGCGAGCAGGTGCCTGGGTGCCAATTGAGCACTCCCCAAAAAGTTGAAATCGCAAAATCGTTGGAACTACTAGGTGTAGATGTGATTGAGGCAGGATTTCCTGTTTCGAGCCCTGGTGATTTTAATAGCGTAATTGAGCTATCTAAAGCCGTTAACGACCCTATTATTTGTGCATTAACCAGAGCAAATAAAAACGATATTGATGTAGCGGCAGATGCCCTGCGTTATGCCAAAAGACCTCGTATCCACACGGGAATTGGTGCTTCAGACATGCACATCAAAACTAAATTTAACAGCACAAGAGAAGAAATCTTGGAGCGTGCTATTGAGGCTGTAAAATATGCCAAGAAGTATGTAGAAGATGTTGAATTTTACGCAGAAGATGCAGGCCGTGCCGATATTGCGTATTTAGCTAAAATGGTAGAAGCCGTAATTGCTGCTGGTGCTACGGTTGTCAACATCCCTGATACCAACGGCTATTGCTTGCCAGACCAATACGGTTCTAAAATTCTTTACTTAAAAGAGAACGTTAAGAATATTGATAAAGCTATTATTTCTTGTCACTGCCATAACGATTTAGGATTAGCTACCGCTAACTCTATTGCTGGTTTACAATATGGTGCCCGCCAGGTAGAATGTACCATAAACGGTATTGGCGAACGTGCTGGCAACACTTCTATGGAGGAAGTGGTAATGATTTTAAAAACGCACAAATCGTTAGGCTTGCATACCAACATCAACACGCAAGGCATTTACGAAATTAGCCACCAAGTGCGTAATTTAATGAACATGCCAGTGCAACCTAACAAAGCTATTGTTGGTGCCAACGCATTTGCACACAGTTCGGGTATTCACCAAGATGGTTTCTTGAAAAATCGTGAAAATTACGAAATTATCAAGCCTTCTGACGTAGGTTTCCCTGATGCGACTATTGTGTTAACGGCAAGAAGTGGACGCCACGCCTTAAAACATCACTTAGATAGATTAGGCCATCATTTAGATAAAGAACAATTAGCCGTAGTTTATACTGCATTTTTAAACTTAGCAGATAGCAAGCAAGGCATTAACGATGATGACTTAAACCAATTAGTAGTAGTTCATTTAGCACCGAAGTTAAGTTAGTTTCTTCTCATCGTTATTCTTGCGTTGTCGTTCCTATGTCGTCATTGCGAGGAGGAACGACGAAGTAATCTTAAGGCGAGAAAAAGTCAAATTTGAAATAGAGGCACTGCTTTAGTTAACTAAACCTGATAGCAGTGGCTATACTTTTGCTCACGTCATTTCGAAGGAGGTACGACTGAGAACTGAAAGACAGCGAAGCTAAATCTGTTAGATAGTAGATCCTAATTTTTAGATTTCTCTCTGCGTTCGAAATGACGGTGGAGAGCAAAAAAACTTGCAACGAATAGCCCCGATTAAAATCGGGACAGGCAGGACTATCGCAACCGATGAAAAGCCGGATTTGCTTTTCAAAAAATAAAATTAAAGCTTCGCCAAATGGCGGATTTAGAAAATGGAAACAACGACAGCGCATACATTTGATTTTGAGCAAGCATTTGCAACCCTTCAAGGTGTTGTAAAAAGAACCCCTTTAGAGTTTAACGCAGGACTTTCGTTAAAATACAATGCCAATATTTATTTGAAGCGGGAGGATTTGCAGATTGTACGTTCTTATAAATTACGTGGCGCTTACAACAAAATTAGTGGGTTAACCCCCGAACAATTGAAAAACGGAGTGGTATGTGCCAGTGCCGGCAACCATGCACAAGGGGTAGCTTTTTCTTGCAAAAAATTAGATATCAAAGGTGTAATTTTTATGCCCGAAATCACTCCAAAACAAAAAATCAAACAGGTAAATATGTTTGGTGGAAATAACATTGAAGTAGTTTTGGTGGGCGATACTTTTGACGACTGCCTAAAAGAAGCCTTAGCTTTCTGCGAAGAAAAATCCGCTACTTTTATCCCACCTTTTGACGATGAAAAAGTAATTGAAGGCCAAGCGACAGTAATGATGGAGATTTATGAAGATCTTCCAGATTTAGATGCAATTATTGTACCTGTAGGTGGTGGTGGTTTAGCATCTGGCGTAACTGCCTACTTGCAAACGGTAAAACCTAGTGTAAAAGTTTTTGGCGTAGAACCAATGGGTGCACCTTCGCTGACAGAAGCTTTAAAGCACGGTGGCCCTGTAACTGTTGAAAACATTGAGCGTTTTGTAGACGGTGCAGCCGTAAAAAGGATGGGCTGGATTACCTACAAATACTGCAGCGATTTATTAAATTCTACTTATTTAATTCCGGAGGGGCAAATATGTACCACTATTTTAAAACTCTATAACGAAGATGCCATTGTGGTGGAGCCGGCTGGTGCCTTATCTGTGGCTGCACTAGAACAGGTAAAAGACCAAATTGTAGGCAAAACAGTAGTGTGTGTGGTTAGCGGTGGCAACAACGACATCGAGCGTATGCAAGAAATCAAAGAGAAGTCGCTACTTTTTGAAGGGTTAAAGCATTACTTTATCGTACGTTTTCCGCAGCGACCGGGAGCTTTAAAATTATTTGTGAACGAAGTTTTAGGCCCGCAAGATGACATTACCCGTTTCGAGTTTATTAAGAAAACGAACAAAGAAAATGGCCCTGCATTGGTAGGTATTGAACTAGCCGATAAAAACGATTACCCAAGTCTGTTGCAACGAATGAAAGACTTTAAGTTTGATGTGATTGAACTGAACCAAGACGCCACTTTGTTTGAGTATTTGGTTTAAAATTTAGCCACAGATGCACAGATAACACTAATAAATACTATGCTTGTCATGTTGAGCCTCTCGAAACATCTCAAAAAGTCTTATCCGATTTGTTCAGATTTATAGTAAAGCTTAGACTCACAAAGCAGTTTAAATAGAGTAAAATCATCTGTATATCTGTGGCAAACAAAAAAGAAACTTTTCCATCATTATATAAATGTAGTTAGGGGGCAAGAAATTGTCTCCTATTTTTCATCTACAAGCACTTTCTTTTTCCAAAAAAGTAATCAATTTTAACTTTTAAGGCCGCAACACAGAAAAATAATTTACATATATTTTTGTTACAACAACTTTTAAAAACAGCTAAAATCAATCAAAAACAATGTATTTTATTTTTTGTTCAATATTTTTTCATTTAGCAAACAATATTTATATTTTTTTGGCAACGGTTTTGATATATGCTTAACAACACACAAATGAAATTTGAAATATCCTCTCTAACACGGCAGGAGTTTCGCAAAAATTTAAACCAAAACACAATGAAAAAACTAGCCCTACTCCTACTTTGCATTACCACACTAGGTTTGGCATCATGCAAGAAAGACACTTACATTACCAAAGAATTAAGAGCAAAAACCTATAACAGATACATAGAGCCGAACCAATGGGTAAGAAACTCTAATGGAACTTATTCTTTTACGTGGAACAGAGCTGAATTTGACCAGATCACTTTAGAAGACGAAGGGGTATTGGTGTACTTTACCCACCCAGTTAGCGATAATAGTGATGTGCAGCTTCCTTACACTTTTAACTACACCGTGTATAGCTATGAGCTTTTTAATGGCGGTATAACCTTTGATGTACAGGATAGCAGAAATCTATCCAACTCTGTACCACCTGATTATCGCATATTGGTAAAAGTAGTAGTTATTCCATCAGATTATGTAGATTAATCTGCAAGAATTTAAAACTCCAAAAAACGACCAATGTTCACATACACTTGGTCGTTTTTTTTATGCTCGCCACTATTCAACTGCAAAGCTCTGATGTGCACTCCGTTTCTTTCCAATAGTAATTCGTCATAAAAACCTTTGTAGTAAATATCCCTTACGTTAAACTTCTTTGCCGACCAGCTCGCTTTTAATTCTACCCATTCTGGATAAAAACAAATTTGCTCGCCAGTTACTTTTAAATCTAACGCTTGTGCTTCTCTTTTAGAGAGCACCACCGCATTACCCAACATTTTAGCCGTATAGGTACTACTTGGCTGATTGTAAACCGCTCTCGGTTTTCCCTCTTGCACCAATCTGCCATCCTTCAAAATTACCAAGCGATCTGCCATAAACAAACCATCTGTAGCATCGTGAGATACCATGATGATGGTTAAACCTGTTTCTTTTGATAGTTGTTTTATATCAGCACGTAGTTGGTTTTTCAAAATAGCATCAACCTGCGAAAAAGGTTCATCCAACAACAAAACCTTAGTGTCACTTACCAAGGCTTTGGCAATAGCTACACGTTGTTGTTCGCCGCCACTTAGAGCAATAATTTTCTTATCCTTTAACGCAGTAATTCGCAAATGTTCCATTACCTCCATGGTCTTTTGCTGTTTTAAAGCCACATTGGTATTAGAGAGTTGCGAAGCAATATTATCGTAAACTTTGGCGTAAATGTTAAGCGAAAAATCTTGTGTTACCATTTTCATCTCGGCGTGCCCTGGGATCAGCTGCTCGTCTGGTCCTTTTACACGTTTACCATTAAAAATAATCTCTCCGTCGTCAACTTTCAATAAACCGTAGATAGATTTTAACAAGGTTGATTTACCGCTACCGCTTTCGCCAATAATGGCCACAATTTCGCCTTTATTAATATTGAAACTTACATTAGAGATACCTGATAATTGTTCAGCTTGATGCTGCTTGGTTAAATTCTGGATACTTAAGATTTGTTCGCTCACGGAGGTAAAGATAGGGAAAGTAGTCCGAAAGTTATACAGACCGAAAGTCCGAAAGTTAGTTTTGAACTAGCATTGTCCAATGGCTTCTACTCTTTCGGACTATAATCTTTCGGACTGTCGGACTAGCAAAAAAAATCCTGCCCCTTTTTACAGAAACAGGATTGGTTTTATTTGTGTGTGTTTTGTTCAATAGTTCATTGGTTCATCAGTATTATACCTGCCGACTTTCCAACTATCTGACTTGCGGACTAATTAATTCAATCCGAAAGTTATACCAAATGACATGTTTTTCAAACCTTTTTGCGCATCAGTATCGAACATATCGTTAGCATAATATTTAGCAAAAACACCAATACCTCCGTAACCAATTCTAACTGCACCACCGTAACGGAATGGTGTAAAATGATAATCATCTTTCACTTTTACTTTACCGTTTTCGTCGCTTATTTGTTTTACTTTACCACCTAGTAAAAATGCTACTTCTGGGCCAACTACAAATCTAAAACGTTTACCATGATGGTTCTCTTTGGTTCTTAATTCAAAGTTTAGCGGGAAGTGTACATAACTGCTAGAGAAACGGTTTTTACTGTACATAATATCATCTTCGGTATATTCTAGCGCTGGCTTATTTTTTTGAATGGTAATATCTCTATCTAAGCGAATGTGTGTCCAATCAAAGCCTCCAGCCAAATAAACTTTAAAGTGGTTGTTAAACCTATAGCCAAACTGCAATACATCAAAAGATAAAGTACTCGTTTTCCAAGGTTTATAGTCTAAGAAATCGTTAGCTGGAGATAATGAAAAACTACCGTTATCTACCAATTTAGCAAAACCAATATCTAAACGGGTAAAAGTGATGCCTCCTATAAAGCGACCCTTGTTTTGGTCTACTTTGCCCGTACTATCTTTTTTCTCGCCAATGGTAATGCCCAATCCGTAGTTAATTTCAAATTTCTTGCGTTTAACGCTATCTTTTACCTCTTTAGTTTCTTCCTGTGCTTTTAAAGCTCCTGCTGCCAGAAAAGTAAGTCCACTTACCAATACTGCTTTTAAAATTAGATGTTTCATTTGTGTGTGTGTTTAATTTTGTTGTAAGGTTAGAAAGTTGAAATGTTTCAATGTTGTATCTCGGATAATTAAATCCTGTTCATCGTACCAATCCTAAAATCCTGCTCTTATTTTTTTTTATTTAGTTTCAAGAACCCAATATTCAATCCAATTATCGATGAGTTGTCATCATCATCAGTGTCAAACTTAATTAGCTTCTTATCTCTTTTGTCTACTTTATCTACCACGTAATTCACTAAATCCCCCACATTACGGATACCTTTTTTATTATCATTAGTTTCCTCATCCGGGTCTACATAGGCTACTCCCGTTCCTTTGGTATCACGCATAGCAATCATTCTATCCTCCGCATATTCCTTCACTATGGTTTCTTTAGGTGTTACATCTAAAGGTTTTATTTCCTCCCTTTTAATATCTAGACGATCGATACCTTCGGATGGTTGCAAAGCAATGAAATTATCTTTTTCTACATCCTTAATTTCAGTAGGAGGCGTTACCTTAGCAATTGCATTGTTTACCAAACGGCGATTACTTACTGCAGCATCTGATAAAACTGTAGTATTAACTGTAGCAGATCCTTCTATTGCTGCCACTTGTACCGTTTGTGTGTCATCAGCAGGTTTAGCAGTTGCCAATTCCACAGTTGCTCCCTGTAACTGCACCTTTTCGCTACGCTGCGTAAACAACATTACCGATGCCACCACAATCACACTTGCCGCCGCCATCCACATCATTGGAAAATTGCGCTTGCGTTTAGGCTCCAATTGTTGGGCAATATTGCCCCATAAATCTGCAGATGGTTCAATTTCTGCATCGGTAAACCTGTTTTTAAACAGTTGGTCAAAATCTTTATCCGGCATGTGTTGCATAGCCAAAGCCCTCCAATTTTAAAATTTCTTGTTGCAATATTGCTCTTGCCCTCGAAAGCTGCGATTTGCTCGCCCCTTCGGTAATTCCTAACGCTTCTGCTATTTCTTTGTGCGAATAACCTTCAATGGCGTACATATTGAACACCATTCTGTAGCCATCGGCCAGCTTTTGTATCACTTTCATCAAATCCTGCATACCTAAACTACCAAAGTCAAAGCCTGTAGAGGGTTGTTCATAAGCGTCCTCAATAGGTACCACGTTTAAAGTGCGCAGGTTTTTTCTATAGCTTTCAATGGCAGTATTTACCATAATCCTGCGTATCCATCCCTCAAAAGAACCTTCTCCCTTAAACTCCTTTACCTTTTGAAAAATCTTAACATAACCCATCTGCAATACATCTTCTGCCTCCATCCTATCTTTGGCATAACGCATACACACCGCCAACATCTTAGATGCAGTTTGCTTGTAAAGCATCTCCTGCATCTGCCTGTTGCCGGCCTTACAGCCTTCCATCAGTTCATTTAAAGTATATGTTTTTGCCACCTTCATTTGTCTGCTTGTATAGGGTAGATGCGTAATCGTACCCAAAGGTTGCAAGCCTTTTTAAATATTTAATAAATATTTCAGATGTTTCCAAAGCGGTAGAATTTCTGATATTCTTTGAAAAGCAAAAATAGGAGTTCTTTGGGTATTTCAGCCCTGCTTTCCACTGCAATCTTTTTGTTGCTACTGCACCGTTCATCACTGTCATGCTGAGTTTATCGAAGCATCTAGTCACAAACAACCCTTCGACAAGCTCAGGATGACAGCCACAAAAAGTATTTCCGTTACAATCAGGTTTACTAAACAAAAACCTGTACAGCAACAGCAAGGCACAAACCCTTTGCATTTTCATCCCACTTTTACTTAACTTTAAGTAAATCAAAAACTAAGAAAATGAAAATCGTAAAAACAATTTTAGCTGTGCTATTTGGGCTCATGTTCATCAATGCTGGGCTCGATAAATTTCTCCACTACATGCCCGTACCGCCAATGGAAGGCGAAATGCTTAAAGTTGGGATGGCATTTGGCACTATCGCTTGGTTAATGCCTTTAGTTGGAGCCATAGAATTACTAGGGGGCTTGCTATTTGCTATCCCAAAAACTCGTGCTTTGGGAGCTATCGTAATTTTGCCCATAACGGTTGGCATTGTTTTACATAATGCCGTTTACATGCCAGAGGGTTTGGCTATTGCTGGTCCTTTATTGTTAATTAACCTTTGGATAATTGCGGACAATTCGAATAAATACAAAGCGATGGTAAACTAGGCGTAAAATAAAAAGACTTACGAAGTTTCGAAAACTTCGTAAGTCTTAAAACGGTATCGTCATTGCGAGGCACGAAGCAACCTCTATCGTCTTAAGATTGCTTCGTGCCTCGCAATGACGGTCTATTAAAGTCTAACCAACTACTCAATATTAACCGGCCTATTCTTAGGATATTTCACTTGGTATTTCAAATCAATTTTCTTCTGTTCGTTGGGCTGCAACAAGAACTGCCAAGTTAACCTGCCACTAGTTTCTTCTAACTTAGCTTTCGATAGTTCTTGTTTCTCTACCGTTATATCGCTATTGGTTGGTACTGGCAATTGGTCTTCGATAGTTAAATTTACCACCTGACTTTTCCTATTTTTCACATCAATCACAAAATGGCGGGTATCTTTCTGCGAAGAACCGATAAACTGTCTTTCGGTGTAACCCTTTTGCTTTTCTCTTTTTACAGATACATTTTTATCAGCTCCCAAAGAAATAGTTAAGGTGTCGGTATTTTGAATATCCAATAACGACTTGCCCAAATAGGTGCCCTCAAAGAAGATACTTGCTTCACCACTAATCAAATTTACCTCATTAAAGTCTGTAATCTTTGCGGTTAAAAATGCGTCTTGCGTTACTTTTGGCACTGCATAATATTCATAATCTGCTTTAAAATCGTAGTTACCTATATCTACTGCCGCTTGTTTTCCATCACTTAAAATGGTGTAAGAGGTTTTTATTTCAAAAGTTACATTGGTTTGTCTCTCTACATTTTTAACTTCTAACGGCACCGAAGAAATTGAACTTACACCTCTAATTTTAGTGACCGAACCAGTTACATTTTTTGCTTTAGCAGTACCATAGCCAGCAACCACAACTTCCTCTAATCGTTTACTATCTTCATTTAACCTCACGTTCAACTGTTGTCCAGCGGTGGCTACCAATTCTTGACGTTCAAAACCTATATAATTAAACTCTAAGGTGTTCGAGCCAATTGGCATTTGTATCGAATAATTTCCATCGGCATCTGTCACGGTAGCAATAGAAGAATTTTTAACTCTCACCGAGGCGCCTGGTAAGGCTAAGTTATCGCCCGCACTAACTACTTTACCCTTAACAACGTTCGATGTAGCAGCCACAGGATTAAAAAATGAATAACCTGCACTTAAATAGCCCAACTGATAAATTGGAAGAGTAGGTTTTTCGTTATTATTTGAGGGATTGCCAGACGATAAAACCAGCTTTACGTTTTTCCAGTCTTCGCCAGAATTTTGGCTCACATTGGCTTTGTAAACTAATTGAATTGGACTAACCACATCTTTAGCTCTAATATCATAAGTTGGGTACCAGCCGGCATTTTTCACCAAATAAGTAATGGAAAATTTGCCTTTAGTAGCAGTTTTGGCAGCAACTTTAACCACCACATCGCTAGAGTTTCGTATAGGCTTACCATCTACTTCGGCAGCCTGTCTGTTAATTTTGTTGATTTCTTCATACAGCTTAGCTACTTCTTTTTGCAAGCTGGCTTGTTTATTTTTCGCCTCATTTAACCTTAATTTCTGAAAATCTAAAGCTGCTTTTAGTTTTACCAAATCGTAATTTACGTTTGGTCCCATTACCGTCTGGTTCTTCATCAGCATTTCTTCTTCTGCTTTATAAACTGCTATTTCGTTGTTCAGCACAACAATCTTATCTGTAAGATCTTCTGACTTAGCTTGCAGTGCAGCCTTCTGATCAGATTTCTTTTTATCTAACAGAAAATTATTTTGTTTAGTAACCGATAGAATAGTAAAATTTCCTTCTCCTTTGGCTTGCAAACTTTGTGTTTCTATGCTCGAAGAAAGCCCAGAGAACACCAACAAACTAACACCTTGCGGCAGTTCCACATTGTCTGATAAGCGTTGCACTTGTGCACCATTCATAAAAACAGTTACATCGCTAATTTTAGAATTTACATTAATCTGGTTGTCTTGTGCAAAAGCAGCTGCGTTAAAAAAGAATAATAACGCGAAAAGTAGGTTTCTATACATCTGAATTAAGTTTATATCTCTATGATGCAAGGCTACTTCATTTTACATAAGCCACCAACAAAAAAAGCATCACTTTTTCAAGTGATGCTTTTTTTACTTCTTGTAATTGCGAGCTACTAACCAATCTCTGTAGCTTTAAGATTGCTTTGTGCCTCGCAATGACCACAAGGCGATCTATTAATGTATTCCTTTAAAAATTCGGCTCCAACGTATTTTATTGAAGAATGAACCCTCGCTATCAATACTTAACCAAATAAATAATGCCTTACCTACAATATGATCTTCGGGTACAAAGCCCCAATAACGTGAATCTGCCGAAGCGTGACGATTATCTCCCATCATCCAATAATAATCCATTTTAAAGGTGTAAGTAGTTGCTTTTTTACCGTTCAAGATCCAATCATTACCAACCTTCTCAAGCTTGTTACCTTCGTAAATACGGATACTTCTTTCGTAAAGTGGCATAGTTAAACTATCTAAAGTTACCGTCCAACCTTTTTCGGGTACTATAATTGGCCCATAGTTATCTAGGTTCCACTTTCTATTTTTGTCGTGCGGAAAAATCAAGATGTCTTGTTCATCAGCAGGTGTCAAATCTTCGGTAACAGATTTTACGTAAGGAGATTTTTTCAATTCTTTTACTAAATCTGGCGTACCTTCAAATCTATAAATAGTAGGAAGTGCCGTTGGACCGATTTTAAAGCCCATATCTTCAAAAAGCTTCAAATTTACGTCGGCAGTAGTAAACTCTACATTATAGCCAAAGCCACCCGTGCCTACCAAAGGAGATGGAGTTCCGTTAACTACTGCTAAACCATTTTTCATGCTAATCGTATCACCTGCAATAGCAATACAACGTTTGATGAAATTTTCACGTTTATCTACTGGTCTGCTGGTAACCGAAAATCCCGACCATATCGACTCTCTACTTTCGCCACGCAATTGCATTTGGTAATAGTTATCATCTTGGCGTTCTAAAACTACTGTATCTCCCTCTGGGAAATTGAAAACTACTACATCATTGCGTTTAATATCTTGCAAACCTGGCAGCCTTCTGTACTTCCACTGTACGCCATCCCAGTAAGCTTTGGTGCCAGTTAGTGGCATAGTGTGGTGCGCAAAAGGGAAAGCAATGGGTGTCATTGGAATACGTGCACCATAATTTACCTTACTTACAAAAAGGAAATCGCCAACTAAAAGCGATCGTTCCATTGAACCCGAAGGAATAGTGTAGGCTTCGATAAAGAATACACGAATAATAGTTGCCGCAACTACTGCAAAAACAATGGCATCAACCCATTCTCTGGTTTTAGTTTTTTTTATTTTTGGCTTATCAGAATGTTTTTTCTTTTGCCAGAATTTCCAGTTCATATTAATCTTTAAAATTAAAAATATCAGCTATGCTGTAAAAACCTCTTTTATTTTGCAACCACTCTGCAGCAACCACCGCACCTAAAGCAAAACCTGCTCTGCTGTGCGCAGTGTGTTTAATTTCGATATCATCTACTTCAGAACTATATACCACAGTATGTGTTCCTGGTACATTTTCAATTCTAAGCGATTCGATTAGCAGTTGATCATGCTTTAACTTATCGGTAATTGGTGTTCCTTCTAACTGGTTAACCCATTCTTGCTTGCTATCAAACTGTTCAATAATACCTTCGGCAATGGTCATTGCGGTACCACTTGGCGCATCTAATTTTTGCGTGTGGTGTATTTCTTCTACTTGTACGTCATAAGCCGGATAATTATTCATCAGCTTTGCTAATAATTTATTTAAGTGAAAGAAAATATTAACCCCAATACTAAAATTAGAGCCATAAAGCAAAGTATTGTTACTTTGTTCGCAATCATTTTTTATTTTTTGTAGTTCGCCGTACCAACCTGTGGTACCTACTACAACGGGTACATTTGCTTCGAAACACTTATAAATGTTGCTAACTGCCGCAGCTGGTGCACTAAAATCTATAGCTACATCTGCTTGCTTTAAATTTTCGACAGTAAAATCATTTAAGTTTTCTATTCCAATTTTAAGAACCACTTGGTGACCACGATCTGCGGCAAAGCGTTCTATTATTTGGCCCATTTTGCCATAGCCTAACAGCGCTATATTCATTTGTTTAGTTTTTATGATTAAATACAGAAAACCTCTGCTTTCTTTGTCTTTGGGTTACAGTTTCAGGGTTAATTTTAATGCTGGCGTAACGTTAGCAAAACCGTACATGGTATTAGAATTTATCAAGGTAGGTGATAGCTTAATAGATAAGGTTTCATCAACATTGAAGTATTTTAAACGAGCAGTAACGTAAGCATCTAATACGTTTAAGCCATACAAACCTAGTAGAGAAATAATTACCACTTCGCGGTTACGTTTATAGATATTTTTAGCCAAGGTAAGTCCGTTAGTATCGTACCTTTCTAAACCGTTGGCCGGATCTGATTTACCGTATAACTGCCTATACTGCAGCTCTTTTAAAAATAAATTATAGTTATTGTTGTTGTCTATAAAAGACATTACCAAAATGGTACCACCAGCGTAAATAGCGCCAATTTTACCTATAATGTATAGTTTTTGCCCTATGCGTTTTCCTTCGGTTCTACCTGCTTTAACATCATCAACCACTAAGCCATAGTTATATATTTGGCCTAAGCCCGGAAAAATAAGCGAACGATATACCGCCTTTTGCCCGGCAATTTTACCTTGGTTGATATATTTTGGCGGAGCAAGGGTATCCAGCTTTGCCGTAGTATCTGGCTTTATGGAACGTACCGGTTTCTGCGCAGTTACCCAAGTAAATGCGAAACAAAGTACTACAGAAAGCAAAAATGCCCGCATTACCAATCTAAAAGTTCTAAAATACGGTTAAGATCGTCGTTATTTACAAACGGAATTTCAATGGCACCCTTTCCATTATCTTTAACCTTTAGCTTTACTTTGGTAGCAAACTTAGAGGCCAAATCATTTTGTAGTTTCTGATATTCGAAAGAAACTGCCTCTTGTTTTACAGGCGTTTTAACCTGCACATGGTTAATGCCACGTACCAAATCTTCTACTTTACGTACCGAAAGGCCTTTATCTATAATTTCTTGGTGAATGAAAAGTTGCTTTTCTTCGTCGTCTACAGATATTAAAGCACGGGCATGACCCATAGAAATTTTATTATCGCGAATGGATGCTTGAATAGCTGGTGGCAATTTTAGCAACCTTAAATAGTTAGCTACCGTAGTTCTGTTTTTCCCTACACGTTCGCCTAATTGCTCGGCCTTTAAGTTACATTCATCAATCATTTGCTGGAAACTTAACGCTACCTCAATGGCATTTAAGTTTTCGCGTTGAATATTTTCTATCAAGGCCATTTCCAACATTTGTTGGTTATCGGCAGTACGAATGTAAGCTGGAATTTCTGTTAGACCCGCCAATTTAGAAGCTCTAAACCTACGTTCCCCAGAAATTAACTGGTATTTATTTCCGTTTTTACGAACAGTAATAGGTTGTATCAAACCCTGTACTTTAATTGATTCGGATAGTTCATTAAGTGCTACCTGATCAAACTCGGTACGTGGTTGGTACGGGTTGGTTTCTATATCGGCAATGCTAATGGCGCTAATGCTTCCAACTTGCGGCGTTACATCAACATTTTCTACGGCAGGCTTAGAGGTATTAACCGTTTCGTTATCATCCAAAAGTGCACTTAATCCTTTACCTAATCCGGTTTTTCTTTGAAAAGTCATCTATATATGTTAAATAGTTGCTGTGTTTTCTTGTTGCTCTTCCGTAAGCAATCCATTTTTACGAACAATCTCTCTGGCCAAATTCAAATAATTGATGGCACCTTTGCTATTGGCGTCATGCATAATTACAGAAATACCATAACTTGGTGCTTCACTTAAACGGGTGTTACGTTGTATGATGGTTTCGAAAACCAAATCTTGGAAATGAGTTCTTACCTCTTCTACCACTTGGTTTGATAGGCGTAGTCTTACATCGTACATGGTTAATAAGATGCCTTCAATCTCTAAAGCCGGATTTAAGCGGTTTTGTACAATTTTGATGGTATTTAACAACTTGCCCAAACCTTCTAATGCAAAATACTCGCACTGTACCGGAATAATTACCGAATCTGCCGCTGTTAGTGAGTTGATGGTAATTAAACCCAAAGACGGTGAACAATCAATAATGATAAAATCGTACTGGTCTTTCACCTTTTCCAACACCGCTTTCATTTTGTACTCGCGGTTGGTTAGGTTAATCATCTCAATTTCAGCACCCACCAAGTCAATGTGAGCAGGCAACAAATCTAGATTTGGCGTGTCCGTTTTCACAATGGCATCTGTAGGTTCCACATCATTAATAATGCATTCGTAAATGCTATTTTTGATGTTTCTTGGATCAAAACCAATACCCGAAGTAGAGTTGGCCTGAGGGTCTGCATCAACCAGAAGCGTTCTATATTCTAAAACAGCTAAACTAGCGGCTAGGTTAATAGACGATGTGGTTTTACCAACTCCTCCTTTTTGGTTTGCTAACGCAATAATTTTACTCATTTATTCTCCTTGAAAACGCCACAAATGTAATGGCCTTAATTTTAAACTAAAAATCTATAAAAAATGCTATTTTTGTAATGTATAGGCATATTTTTAACAATTAGCTAAGATACGAACTAAAACGTAATATTAGTATCGACCTTGCTCGTGTTTTACACATCTTATTAACAATTTTTGCATGATCACTATTATAGCCGGAACCAACAGACCCAATAGCAATACGCTAAAAGTTGCTAAATATTATCAAAATCAACTGGCGGAAAAGGGCTTACAAACTACATTGTTTGATTTGAAAGATTTACCCAACAATTTTATTGCAAATAATTTGTATGGAAAAAAAACCGAGGACTTTGATAAAATCCAAGAACTGATAGCCAATACCAGTAAGTTTTTGTTCGTTATTCCAGAGTATAATGGCAGCTATCCGGGTGTGCTGAAAACCTTGATTGATGCTTGTGCGTTTCCAGAAAGTTTCTACGACAAAAAGGCTTGCTTGGTAGGCATTTCTTCTGGAAAATATGGCAACATAAGGGGCATAGAGCATTTTAGCGGCGTTTGCGCTTATCTACATTTACATGTGATGCCTTTGCGATTGCATATTCCGAATATTAAACAGGAACTTAATGAAAATGGCGACCTGTTTATGGAAGACACCTTAAAGTTTACCAACCAGCAAATGGATAAATTTGTAGTTTATTAGTTGGGAAGTTGACTGTTAGAAAGTCCGAAAACTGAAGTTTAATTGGTTGATTGTTTAATCGGTTAACTGATACCTGTCCCTTAATACCTATCCCCTAATTCCTAACTACTAATACCTAATTCCTAGTTCCTATTTTTGCGATAGTGCATAAACCGCAAACGAAGCCAACCAATGATCGCCACCATAATTACCTTTAAAAATTAGCGGAAGTGCATTGGCCAGGAAATGATTGGCAGTAGCTTCAAAATGTTTTTTCAATGGATGCTTATTAGGAAGCTGTGCAGCAACACCTTTCATACACCACGCCCTGGTGAAAGAAAGACCAACCAAATGCACCGTTTGATAATCGCTCAAATCGCTCACCACCGGCATATCACTAATTCGTTTGATACTCCTCTCCTCATAAAATTTATCCAACCATTTCACAAAATCTTCTTTTATTAAGACCCTTCTCATTAAATCGGCAATTTCTAAGCTCGGCGAGAAAAAATCAGCACCGTCTGGCTCCATGTAAGCAGGTGTTTTCTCATTATCCAAGTAAAAAGTCTTTGCCTTATCCATCAATTGTACTTCAAATACTTTATCGTTAGTTGCTCTTGCCCAATCTAGCGCAAAAACCAATGCAAAAGCGGTATTTCCGTGTACGCCAGTTCTATTGGGGTAGGTTTGTTTTGGCAAATAAGCTTTCCATAATTCTAAAATCTGTTGGGTTAATGGCTGTAGCGCTGCATGCCATTTTTGCGCTTGCGGATCATTCCATTCTAACAGTTCCTGGTCTAATTTTAGCAACCAAGCCCAACCATAAGTACGTTCAAAAATCTTTGCCAGCTCATATTTTTTAAAGTAATCGGCCTCTACCTGCATATTTTCTACGGTAAAGGTTCGGTTAAGCTTAGCGGTAATTTCTGCTTTGTTTTTGATATTCGGAAAAGTCTTTAACAAATGCACCAACATCCAATGCCCGTGTACCGAACTATGCCAATCGAAGCAGCCGTAAAAACCTGGGTGCAATTGGGATGGCGTTAGCTTAGCATCCGTTTCCGAATTAATAGTATGCGCTGTCTTGTTAGGATATTCTTTATCCATACAATGCAAAGGAAGTATAGACAACTTCTCAGCAATATCTTTGTCTAACTTTGGAGTTTGAGCATAAGCCAAAGAAGAAACCATCAATAAGAGTACTAGTATTTTTTTCATCTGTGTAAATTATTTCATGAGCTCGCAAGCCCGGTTTACTCATTAGTATTTGTGATTGGCAAAATCATGATGGTTTCATTTGCATGAATTTGTTAATCGCTTAAACTAACCCCTAACTCCTAATACCTAAACCGTAAACCTAATCCATTTATCTCCCTCATGACCAAAAATAAAATGCCCCGGGTGTATCATTTCAGCAATATCTTCTACCAATGCTACGGCCTCATCTGCTTTCGAAAGGTTATAATCATCAGACAGCAAGCAAACTCTACTAAACTTTACAGCCTGCCATTCTTCGTTCATTAAAACTGGAGCGGTGCGCATTAAATCATTTAACTGCTTTCCAGTTTCGTAAAAAATCACATACACTGCTTCCTCTGTAGATAAAGTTAAAGTGGCGCCACCCAGTTCTGCTATAGCCAAAGGCCCTAAATAAGGCTGCCCTAACGAATCTAAAAAGCAAACCGGAACTTTTTCAATAAATTTAATTTTATGTTCTACTATAGCTAAACGCTCTAACAATTCTTCACGAAATTCTGCATTGTTTTCGGCATTTATAAGGTCATTTAGAGAAGACATCTGATTTATTTTATTAATTTGTACGCAAAAATACTATTTCCCTAAGCGATGCGTACCATTAAGCTCAATATATTTTGCATTTGTCTATTAACCACGTTGTTTTCTTGCAAAAGAAACAACAATGATGAAAAAAAAGTATTCAACATTAATCTTGATCAAAACCTAACCTCTTTAGACCCGGCATTTGCCCGTAACCAAAATGCCATTTGGATGATCAATCAGATTTTTAACGGATTGGTACAGGTAGACAAGAATTTGAATACCATGCCTTGCATTGCCAAAACGTGGCAGGTTGCTGAAGATGGACTGAGCTATACTTTTAATTTGCGTAACGATGTTTTTTTTCAGGACGATGCGCTTTTTAAAAATGGCAAAGGCCGAAAAGTGACCGCTCAAGATTTCGCTTACAGCTTTTACCGCCTAATTGATCCTAAAGTAGCCTCATCTGGCGGGTGGATTTTTAGCGACAAAGTAAAAGACGCAAGTAGTTTTGTAGCATTAAACGATAGTACTTTTCAAATTAAACTGGTAAAGCCTTTCCCTGCTTTTATCAATTTATTAACTGCTCAGTATTGTTCTGTGGTTCCTAAAGAAGTAGTTGAGCATTATGGTAAAGATTTTAGAAATCATCCGGTGGGTACCGGGCCTTTTAAATTCAAATATTGGAAAGAAGACGAGGTTTTAGTATTGCTTAAAAACGAAAACTATTTTGAAAAAGACAGTGCGGGCAAACAAATGCCATTTTTAGACGCAGTAAAAGCTACGTTTATTAACGACAAGCAAAGTGCCTTTATGAATTTCCTTAAAAAGGATCTCGATTTCTTTTACAGTGTTGATGGTAGTTACCGAGATGATATTTTAACCAAAAGTGGCAACATGACCACCAAGTACAAAGGCAAATTTCAATTGATTAAAGGACCGTATTTGTGTACAGAATATGTGGGTATTTTGGTAGATCCAGATAAAGATATCGTTAAGAACTCTCCACTACGCTTCAAAAAAGTAAGACAGGCCATTAATTACGCCATTGATAGAAAAAAACTGATTAAATATTTACGCAACAGCATTGGTACGCCGGCAACCTCGGGCTTTATACCCAAAGGGATGCCCGGGTTTGATAGCACGAAAGTTAAAGGTTACGATTACAACCCTAGGCTAGCAGCCAAATTACTGGCCGAAGCCGGTTATCCTAATGGAAAAGGAATACCCGAAATCAAACTCAGCACTTCTACCACTTACCGAGATTTAATTGAATTTATACAAGGCGAGCTCGGCAACTTGGGCATGAAAGTTAAGGTAGATGTGAGTCCAAGTGCTAGCTTAAGGGATCTGATGTCTAAAAATGAAGTTGTTTTTTTTAGGGGATCTTGGATTGCCGATTATCCTGATGGAGAGAATTACCTTTCCGTTTTCTACTCTAAAAACAAAGTGCCTTTTGGGCCAAATTACACCGGGTATTTCAATAAAGAGTTCGATAAGTTGTTTGAGCAAAGCTATTATGAAAATGACGCAAAAAAACGCTTCGAGCTTTACCAAAAAATGGACAATATGGTGCTAGAACACGCCTCTGTAGTGCCAATTTTATACGATCAATCGGTAGTGATGTTACAGAACAACATTAGTGGCTACAACATTAACCCGTTGAGTTTAATGATTTTAAAAGGCGTTAAGAAAGAAAATAAGCTTAATTAATCAGTCTACTAATTGCTCAAAATTAATATCGGAAAGGTTCAAAAACTATGCTATTACTTCTGTGGAAACTTTACCAACGCAAGGTTCCGTTTTGATGGTTCTAAAGCAATCTGTGGGCATAGGCATACCTCACTAGGCCAATGGCATTATTGGCACCAGTTTTACGCATTAGGTTTTTTCGATGAGTTTCTACTGTTCGTTCGCTAATAAAAAGTTTTTCTGCAATTTGTTTACTGGTAAACTCTTGGGCTAAAAGCCCCAATACTTCCAGCTCACGCTCTGTAGGTTGGTTTTCGTTCGCCTGAGACTGTAAGGAACTTAGGAGTGCTCTGTTTACTTCTTCACTCCAAAATTGTCTACCATTAGCTACCGCATGTACTGCATTCAGTAATTCTTGTTGCGCATATTTTTTAAGTACATAGCCATCTACCCCGGCACTTAGCATATCTTTAATCATTGCAGCTTCGTCGTGCATGCTTAGCACTATGATTTTGAGGTTAGGCTTTAAAGCTTTTGCCTGTTTTACCAAAACTAGGCCATCCATATCTGGCATAGAATAATCGGTAATCATCAAATCAATTTCATTTTGCTTTAAATAAGCTAGTGCGAAATTTCCTGAGGTTAGCTTTTCTACAATAGTAAAACCCTCTTCATTTTGGAGCAACATCTGTAGACCATCGGTTACAATAGCATGGTCGTCAACTAGTAGAAGTTTCATCAATTAGTTTATTTATTTCTAAATGTAATGATATTCCTTTTTGAAGTAAAGATTTTTTTTTATCAAAATCAGTATTAACCCTTAGAAGTTTCAATCGCATTATTTGTATTTTAGGATAACCATTTGAATATATGCAAGTAAATCAATCGCTTTCATCAAAAAAACACCTCTTTTTCTTCTTCTTGTTCTTTTGTGCTTTCTCTAGCACAGCTCAAAATAGAATTGATAGTATAAAAAGTGCATTGGCCTTAAATAAGAATGAAGATAAGATTCCCTTGCTCATTGAACTTTGTTGGGAATACCGTTACCACCATCCCGATTCGGCTAGGCTATTCGGTTATCAAGCTCTAAAACTTGCCCAAGAAAAAAAGGCTAAAAACTTTGAAGCTGAAGCGCTACATAATCTTGCTGTAACGTACGAGGCACAAGCCGACTACCAAAAATCTCTCTCCTATAATTTAGAAGCGCTTAAATTAAGGGCTAAACTTAATGACGAAATAAAGACAGCCAACACTCTAAATAATATAGGGATAGCCTATGATGAGCTCGGCAATTTTTCTTTGTCTCTTAAATACTATAATAGGGCATATCAAATCTACAAGCAAAAAAAACATACAGAAGGCCTTGCCATGGTAAGCACCAACTTAGGAATTTTGTTTAAAGCACATAAAGACTATAAAAACGTAGTTAAATATTATCGAGAAGCAAATACCATCTACAAAAAATTAAATATGCCTAGAGAGGTAGCCTTTACAGAAGCTAACTTAGGTTCGGTTTACTATTACACCAAGCAATACGATAGCTGCATTTACTATTCTTTAAAAGCACAGCAAACTTTAAAAAAACTAAACATACAGCAATTTTTACCCACTACCTATACTAATGCAGGCATTGGTTATGTTGCCTTAGGGCAAACTAAAAAAGCGCTTGAGTTTTTGCGAACTTCTATAGTATTAAACAATAAATATAACAATCGCAAAGAATTGGCTTTTGCCCACATTCATTTAGCAAAGCTGATGCTCAAACTCAAAAAACTAGATGAAGCAGCAAAAAGTGCAAACAAAGCTGCTAGCCTAGCAGAAGCAATTGGCGCTAGCAAAGAGGTAATGGATGCGAAAGAAACGCTAGCTATTATTTTCGAAAAGCAAGGTAAGTTCAAAGATGCCTACGAACTACATTTGGCATCTACCAAAATTAAAGACTCACTATTCCAAAAAGACAAAACAGCATTGATTTCTGATTATCAGGTTCGTTACCAAACGGAGAAAAAAGAGCAACAAATTCAATTCCTACATCAGCAAAACACCATACAAAAGTTAAAAATTAAGCAACGAAATCTAGGATTAGTCATTGCAGGCGGCTTGCTGCTTTTAGGCATTCTTTTTACCTACCTACTTATTAACCGCCGCAAACTCAAAGCAAAAGCAGAACTACAATCAGAAATTATTAAACAACAGGACATAGCTTCTAGGGCAGTTCTAGATGCCGAAGAGAGAGAGCGCAGACGCATTGCTGGAGATTTACATGACGGCGTTGGCCAAATGCTATCGGCAGCGCTAATGAACCTAAATGGTTTATTCGCAAAACTTAATCTTCGGAGCGATGCCAGTTTACAGGCAGAACAAGCATTAGCATTGGTAAATGAAAGTTATGATGAGATGCGCTCTATATCTCACCAAATGATGCCCAATGCTTTAATTAAATCTGGATTAGCATCGGCAGTGAAAGAATTTATTGGAAAACTTGATAAGAACAAGCTAAAGGTAACCTTAGAAACCGTGGGTTTAAATGAGCGATTAAACGAACAAACAGAAACAGTAATTTATCGCGTAATACAAGAAACTGTAAATAACGTGATTAAACATGCCGATGCTTCTAAGCTAGACATCCAAATTACTAAGGATGAGGAAGGCATTGCTGTTACCATAGAAGATAATGGCAAAGGTTTCGATAAAAGCAAGATTGATTTAAAAGCCGGAATTGGTCTTAGCAACATTTACTCTAGGGTAGAGTTTTTGAAAGGAACAGTAGATATAGATTCTACTGAAGGCAGAGGAACTTTGGTAGCAATCTATTTGCCGTAATAGCTAAAAATTCTAAAATAAGTGTTTTTACTTAGTGTAGAATACTTACATCCACTGATGCAATGTGCCTTTACAAGCAATAATTTAGCTTAAATTTTTATCCTTTAAACTTAAGCTAAAAATGAAAAAGATCGCCTTATTTTTCGTAGCAATTACCTGCCTATTTTATTTTTCGTGCAAAAAAAACAGCAACAACAACGAGCAAGAAGAGGCCGATAAGGCAAATAAAAGTTCATTTTATAAATACAGCGTTAGTTTTCCGGACCAGTATAGGCATGCCAGCTACTTCGTGGGGCCAAAGGTAGTTAGTAAAGATGTGCTATTTATGTTTGGCGGCGGCCCAGGCAACATTAATAACGATTACCACCTACTATCGGGTTTCAAATCAGACTCTACTTTTCTTTTTATCAAAAAAATTGAATTAGAAAGCGGTGCAATTATAGATATGGTACCAGATGGAAATGGAGGGATAGTGGTTTATGGAAATAGAAAACCCAGCTTTTATCAACATTATCCTTTCGTTGCCCGTTTTAATGCGAATGGAGAGTTGTTATGGAGTAAATCTTTTATGGATACACAATATGATCTACAAAATGTGAGCCAGGGTGTTTTCTACGAAAGATCACTCTCACAGGTGGTTGCCAACAAATTAGCGTTGTTTGGAGGTTCTTCTACCCTGCTTTTAGACTTAGATGGAAACTTAATTTGGAGAGCCGTAACAAACGGTTACGCAGGTTATTTAGATGATAGTGGAGTAACCATATTCTCTGAAAAAAGTGGAAATAAGGCTTTTGTAATTAAAAAATTAAGCTATACAGGCAACCTACTTTGGGCTAAGAGTGCCTCTGGAGAAACCAACGCAGCAATGGCTTTTGGGCGCCCTTTAATGCTTAATAACAACACCGTTTTATTACCATATATTCATAAAACTGTAATTACCAGAAACCCAAGCTATGGCATGCTCAATTTAGGTAAAGATGGAACTATTATTAGTAACAAGCAATACAGCCCAGCAGCCATGAATATTAGCGTAGAAACAAGACCTTACGAAATTTATCGTAAAGCAGATGGCAAAATCTGGATGCACGTGGCTTCTGTAAGATACGAAGGAGTTGGAAATTACTCTCCCTACGAAGGTGGGTTTTATTTGAACGAGGATGGAACTGTAGATGTAAGTGGATTTTATTATGGCGAAAGCAGTTCTTTTGCGCTATCAAACAACCAAGTTATAGGTTTTGGCAGAGACGGAAGAACCATAAATACGGGTTACATCGGCTCTGCGTGTGCAAAAAAAAACGTACCGAATGTTGGAGTAGCTATTTCTAACAGTGGCCTAAACTTTGGCAGCTTTATAAGCTTTAACGAAAGTGTAATTTTAGCACCTGTTACAGTAGCTAATTTTCAAATCACCGTATCTAATCACAAAAAGTTTGATATTAGCAAACCAACAATTTGCCAGTAGACCAAGGGAATTAAGATAGAAAAGCAAGTGCAGTACAACAAGCGAAACTAGCCTGGCTATCCGTTACAATCTTTTTTATTTTCCTAATCAGCTAAACCTTTGTAGAACAATAGTTAGTGCAGCTTACCAACATCTAGCATGAAATTGAAAGAAACAAAAAAGGATTTACACTACTATCCAGTTTATTTTACGCGGGGCTACCCCATAGAAATTGCCTTTGCCAATACCCAAGCAACTGGGCAAATTAAGTCTACCGAAATTATTTTTTCGCCAATAAAAAAATTATTTTCAGAGTTAAATAACGTGAGATTCTGTGTTAAGATCCAATTAAAATATCAATTTTTTCTACATTTGTTTTTCAAAGCAGCCAAGAGCTAGCTTCTAAGGGGAATAGGCAATATTTGCTTTTCTCTCTTCTTTTTTTCAAATTCTGCATCATAAATGGTGTCGTTTTTATAGATGATGTAAATCAATTCTAATAATTTTCTCTGTACGGCTACAATTCCCTTCATTTTTA
>NZ_SSHJ01000049.1 GCF_005925345.1 Pedobacter ureilyticus | reverse complement strand
TAACGTGAGATTCTGTGTTAAGATCCAATTAAAATATCAATTTTTTCTACATTTGTTTTTCAAAGCAGCCAAGAGCTAGCTTCTAAGGGGGATAGGCAATATTTGCTTTTCTCTCTTCTTTTTTTCAAATTCTGCATCATAAATGGTGTCGTTTTTATAGATGATGTAAATCAATTCTAATAATTTTCTCTGTACGGCTACAATTCCCTTCATTTTTATTCCATTCTTCGATACCAAACGGGCATAAATCTCTTTATAGCACTCGTTATGTTTAATCGCAGATAATGCAGGGAAATGCATGGCTTTTCTTATGCTTCTATTTCCTTTTTTTGATATTCGAGGCTTCCCTTTCACTGATGTTCCCGACTGTTTTTCTTTAACATCTAATCCAGCATAACTTGTTAGTTGTTTTTTGTTTTTTATGAGTTCAAAGCCATTTGTTTCGGCCAATAAAATTGTCGCAGTTAATGTACCTACTCCAGGTATTGTTGTTATTTTCTTGATCTTATCCTTTATTTCCTGATCCTTGACCTGTTCCAGTTCTAATTTTATTTGTGCTTCCTGCTTGTTTAGTAACTTGATGAGTTCATTACATCTTTTGATGGTTGATTTCACAGGGTAGGCTTCTGAAGTTTCGGCATGTAATTGATTTTTAACAATGGACCTTGCTGCAACAATCTGATCTCGCTCCCGGGTTAGCTGCTTCAATGTTTTATAGATAACATTTGGCTTTTCCCATTCTGTTAATTTTCTTTCCAAGCCAAATCTTGCTATGGCTTCAGAACAGCTTTTGTCAGTTATCGTCTTGATATCCAGAGTCCTCATGTAGTTGCTTATTTTATTTGGAAGAACTATGCTCAGCCTATACCCCTGATCACTCAAAAAATAAGCAAACTTTTCATGATATACTCCCGTTGCTTCCATCACAAATAATAGCGGCTTCTCATACAAAGTAATCTTTGTTGCCCATTTCAATAAATCAGCCATTCCTTTAGGCGTATTCTTGAAAACACCATAGGCATGAATATCTATACTAAAATCATCAAAAACCCTCCCTAAGGATACAACCAGTTCTTTTTGGGCTACATCAATGCCTATAACCTGTTTTAATATTTCCATCATTTAACTTATTAAGTTGTAAGTGAATAATTTCCCTCCGTATTGTCTCCTTTTGGATATTCTGGATATGAAAACATGTTTCATTCCTTACATTCTGTTCATACTCTAGGAAATAAAAAAGAATGAGGCAATATCTCACGTAGAATATACTTCAAGAAGTTATTTGTTCGGGTTTCTGCTCTCATCCCTTTTCACTTTTAGATACAAATGTATGCCTTACAAACATAGGAGTTCGGG
>NZ_SSHJ01000048.1 GCF_005925345.1 Pedobacter ureilyticus | reverse complement strand
GCGATAGGTTTTTATTTACAGCCCGATAAAAATTGTCTTCGGGAACCATCGAATCCAAACTTTGATGGTAAAAAAGCTGTGGCGTAAGTTGTTTCTTCCCTTGCATATACTAAAATACAAATAAATAACTGATAATCAATATATTAAATAAAATACTACCCACAGAGTACATTAAAATGTTTTCCGTACTTTAGTGTTGTGCAACAAACACAGCCGTTTTGCAAAAGCGGGGGTTTCGTGCTTCTATGACAGTGGAGTGCTAAATTCAAGTTTTGTACATCTAATGAAGTTTAGTGCTGAAAATCCCCGCCTTCGCAAAGCGGCAAAACGTTACCACCAATTTTAAACGACACAATATGGGTTACCCAACAATAGACAAGTTTGACATAAAATTTATCGAAAGGACAAAGCAGAATGTTTCTGAATTTGACAAAACAAACAAATTCACACATCTGATAAACTCATTAGTTGGTTTAATTTTCATACCAAATGAGTTTAACAAAAAAGGTAAACGAACTTATAAAATTGACTTCTTAAATAAACCAATTTCTGACTATAAAACTCTCGCTGACATTTTTTCTGGACACGTCACATTGAATAATGAACAAGGTGAAAATTTTAATCAAAGAAAATTTTTCAGAAAAGATAAAGATGGTAATTCTAAATCAATTCAAGAGACTAACGTTGGTGAACTTGTTAGACTTTTCAGAAATGGAATTGCCCATTCAAACATAACGCCTGTTGCAGAAGGTGATTACTGGAAAGGAATAATCGTGAAAAATTTTGAGACAACTAAAAAGGAAAAACAAAACGACTTCAATTTTGAAGCATATCTAAATCAAAAGGAACTTAGATTTTTTTCAACTTTTATCGCTGACGAATACTTGAAAAACATTAATAAATAGAACTACTTATGGCAAAATGTTATATGTGTGATGAAGAAAGCACTTCAGTTGAACACAGCCCACCAAAAAGTTTTTTCCCAACTGACAAAAGAACAAATCTTATAACTGTTCCGGCTTGTAAGACGCATAATGAAGATACTTCAAAAGATGACGAGTATGTGAGAAACATTATTACAATGTCAATTGAAAATAATCAAACTTCAATTGACCATTTTTTCGATAAATCTTTACGTTCATTTCAAAGAAGTCCTGGACTTACTTCTGCAATAAGAAACTCATTAAAAGATGTTTCATTCTACAAATTAAATGCAAAGTCATTCCAACTTGACAGACCGCGATTTGATAGGGTTATCAGAAAGATTGCTTATGCGTTGTTCTATAAAAAGTATGGTTACACTTGGGAGAGACTTCTTGCGGCAACGACAAATCAACTAAAAATGGAAGATATGACGAATGACCATTTAGGGGACTTATTCGAAACGCTTTCTGACGACTTGAATGAACTTAAATTAAAAGGAGAAAACCCATTAGTATTTCAATATGCTTTTATAGACTTCGGTATTGACAAAAACGACAAAGCACTATTTATGCTTTTCTATGAAGGTTTTCCTTTTTGGATAATTCCTGACAAAACCTCAAATCAAAACAGCTTTGACTAATTTGACAGTGAGAAAAACTGGTGATAACACGGGTTTTGCGTCAGGCGGGCTGACGTGCAAACTTGAGGCTGAGTGCTTCTAATTAACATTAGTAATAAATTGAAACTTTGTGCTCCTAAACCCGCCCGAACGCAAAGCCCGAAACCGTTGTACGCCATTTTAAACGACCAGCACTATGAGCCAATCAGCGACACTTTACAGAATATCTAATGATACATTCCGACAATTAGAAACGTCTGCCGACAGACCACAATTTGAAATTTCGTCTGCTAAAAATTATACGACATTTCAGGGTTCTTTTATGGGACTTGAATATATACTATCCAAGGGACAAGACATTTCGACAACTGAAATCATTAACGAAATATTTAATCCCAAAAAATCTTTAGGCGGACAAGACATTGAAAAATTATCGCTCGAAGAACAAATGGAATTTTACGAAAACGGTGGTGTTATTTATTATTTGGACACAACAACAATTTCTAAACTTAATAACTTGCTTGACACATTTTCAGAGGCAGACATACAAACAAAATATGACGCAAATGAATTAAATGACAATGGAATTTATCCTGCGGTTTGGCATAACGACAATTCACCAGACCAAGCGTATAACAAACGACATATCATTGAGGATTTTAAAGAACTTAAAACAATTATTAACCAAGCAAGAGAAGACAATGACTATATTTTTGTTTTTGTCGGTTGACAATTTACAACTGTCAGACCGAAAAAAACGGCGTACAACAAGGGTAACTGTTGCACAACCCCACATTTCGGCGTTATCTTAAAAAACAACACAAAAAACAGCGTCTTTTAAAGCGATTTAAGCGTGCTTGTTTTTTTGATGACAGAAAATTATTGCTTTTTTAGAAGGGCTCAATTCGAAGATAGGTAAGCCAAATCAATCCTGTTTTCGAAAAACCACCACTTTCCCCTTGGCAGGTCCAGTATTTGAGCATTGCGCCGAACTTTCTTGCTGATAAACTTCAGATATTTCTTCAGATTATACGTAAGGGCCGCCATTAGAACGTGTTTGTTCGCATTCTCTATACCCCTTGTATTTACCCTTTTCATGTTGTGGTAATTAAGCAATGTACCCAAAACAGGCTCTACCCGGGAACTGCGCCGCTTGGCCAGAAAACGGGTGTAGTTTGGGTTATGGTTCAGTTTTTCGTGCATCTCATCGTAAAAAGCCTTGTGGATACTGTCGTCCAGTTTCTTAAACTTGGTTGCCCTGCCACAGCATTCGGCCCGTAGGGGGCAATCCTTGCAATCTTTTGCCGCGGACCATGTTCCTCGATACGCACAGGCCCAAAACCCGACGAAAAAGCGCCAGGAAAAGTTCTTCCCCAAAAAGCGAACGGGTACGTGAAATTGTGGAATGGAAGGGCAGGCTTTCAGAAATATCATAGCCCAAA
>NZ_SSHJ01000047.1 GCF_005925345.1 Pedobacter ureilyticus | reverse complement strand
GGTTATGGAAAGTAATAGATTATGTAAAGTCATATTATAAAAGCCGCTGAACTTCTAAAATTCAGCGGTTTAACTTCATTTCTACTTTACATTATTTTGTTGGCGGCAATAATGCCTTAACGATAAATAATGTGATTATGAAAGAAAACCAAACCATCGACGAACTTTTAAATGAGTTTGAAAAACATCTCCGTACCCTACAACGGGGCAGGTATACTCTCCGAGGATATTGGCAGATATGGAAGCCCCTAAAGCGGTTTATGGCAGCGGAAGGGATAATGGATTACGATAAGTCCGTTGGCGACCAATTTATTAAGTCAAAGCTGGGCGAGTATGATTATGCTTCCTTAGACCGCATGCAACGGCATTTGGTTAACAAGGTGGATGCACTTTATGTGTTCCAGTCTACTGGACAAGTGTTTTTCGGGACTGCGCCATTAAGACGGACCCCACCAAAACTGTTGACAGGTGAAATAGGTGTTGCCATGCAGGATTTTATCAGCTACAAAGCGGCAACTTTTGCGTTGTCAAAATCTACCCAAAACCATCATCTGAACGCACTGCATGGCTTTCTTACTTTTTTGAGTAGCAAAGAAGTAAAAAGCATAGTCGATATAAATCAGGTATATCTGGTATCGTTCATGAAAAGCCTTGACCCGACAACTCTTGCCACGAACCATTCCAAATTGGGCGTTCTCAAAAGTTTCTTAACCTATCTCTACACGGAAAAAATCCACAATAAAGATTATTCTGATGTGATACAGCGGACGAATTACAAATCACAGCCAAAGCTGCCCTCGTTTTTTTCTGCCGAAGATATTGCCTGCATCATTGAAAAGATAGACCGAGGCAACCCATCGGGAAAAAGGGATTATGCCTTGGTATTGCTAGCGGCAAAACTTGGTTTGCGGGTATCTGACATTGCACGGCTAAAGTTCGAGAACATCAATTGGGATAAGGGCGTCATTGAGATCGTGCAGTTCAAGACCCAAAAAGAAATCGTTCTCCCACTCTTGCCCGAAGTAGGAAATGCAATTATTGATTACCTAAAATATGCCCGTCCAGTATCCAATGAACCATATTGCTTTGTTCAGCACATCTACCCATTCAAGCCGATAACGCCTGAGGATGTTACTGGTAAAATAGGCATCCATATACGCCGTTCGGGTATCGTTCTTAAAAACAGGCATAAGGGAGCGCACGCCCTGCGGCACAGCTTTGCCACCCAACTGCTTGAAAATAAAACACCGCTCCCCGTAATATCAGAAGCATTAGGGCATACTCATACCGCTTCGACCATGCTTTACCTGCGCGTAGATAAACAACAGCTTAAACAGTGCGCCCTTGAAGTGCCAATGGTTGCGCCCGCCTTTTATCAGCAGAAAGGAGTGTTTGTATCATGAGCGCAATCAATTATTATAGTATATACAAGCCCTTAATCGAAGAGTTTGTGGCGCTAAAAAGGCATCTGGGCTATAAATATCTGACTATTGAATATGCTTTTATGCAGTTTGACCAATTGGTTTATGAACGTGAGGAAACAGCAATCGGTATCAGTAGGGAATTATGTGATGAGTGGTGCATCAGACGGCCAAACGAATCGGACAAAACATGGTACAACCGCATTCAGGCCATGCGCCAGTTCGGTACTTATCTGAATAAGCTTAATTACCCATCTTATTTACCTGTGCTTCCGAAAATCAAGCCATCAAACCATACACCCTATATCTACACCAAAGAGGAAATGGCCGCCATATTTGAGGTAACAGACCAATTGAGTACCCATAGCACCTGTTATAACTCAATGGTCTTGGTGCTTCCTGCATTGTTCAGGGTATTATATGGTACTGGGCTGCGCATAGGCGAAGCTTTGTCCCTATTCTGCGGGGATGTATATCTTGAAGAACAGTACTTCATACTTCGGGACACAAAGAACGGAACGGACAGGATGGTTCCCATCTCCGATACGGTAACCCAGGTGGTTAGGCAATATATGGATTGCAGGGAAAACTTTCCTGTGGTACGAAAAACAGACCTGCTTTTCATACAGCCCAATGGAGACTGCTGCGATAATGGCCGTGCCTATACTTGGTTCAAAAAAGTATTGTATAAAGCTGGTATCCCACACCGTGGTAGACGTCAAGGTCCACATGTGCATGACTTGAGGCATACCTTTAGTGTGCATTCGCTGGCAAAAATGGCAGGGGATGGTATAGATCTGTATTATTCACTACCAGTGCTTTCAACCTATCTTGGCCATAAATCCATCGCCAGCACGGACGGATATGTGCGACTTACCGCCGACATGTACCCATCCATCGTAACCAAGGTTAATAATGTTTGTCCTTTCTTATTCCCCGAGATCCATGATGAAGCAAGCCATTAAAACAGTAGACTTTCCCAAGAGTCTTGCGGACTTCCTGACCAAATATCTCCCTGCCGAAAGAGGGATGAGCAACAACACGATAGCATCATACAGGATGACATTCATCCTGCTTATCACTTTTATGGAAGAATATAAAGGCATCAAGCCGCAAAAGTTGGTGTTCAGTGATTTGACCAAAGCTTGTATTGTCGACTTCCTTAACCATCTGGAGCAGGTACGCAAATGCAGTATATCCACCCGCAACGTCAGGCTGGCAGCGTTGCATACCTTTTTCAAGTTTGTGCAATATGAGTGGCCGGAGCAATTGGAGGAATGCCGTAGCATACTTTCTATAAAAGTAAAAAAAGCCCAGCGTGGCACCATCAACTATCTTAGCATTGATGGCATTCGGCTTTTACTGAACCAGCCCGACCTTGCTACAAGGCAGGGAATACGGGATCTGGCCTTACTTGCACTTATGTACGATACGGGCGCACGGGTACAGGAAATCATAGACCTGACCCCTGAAAACATCAGGCTAAACAAGCCCTATACCATCAAACTCATAGGGAAAGGTAACAAAGCCCGTATCGTTCCGCTCATGGATGCAGAGGTAGGCCACCTAAAAAACTACATGGCAAAAAATCGATTACTCGAAGCCCATGCAGGGACTTATCCATTGTTCTACAATACCCGAAGGGAAAAACTGACACGGGCGGGCGTTACCCATGTCTTGCATAAATATGCAACAATAGCTCGAAATAGCAATAAGTTGTTGATACCCGAAAAGATCAGTTGCCATTCGCTTCGCCATTCAAAAGCAATGCACCTTTTACAAGCTGGTGTCAACCTTGTCTACATACGTGATATTCTTGGGCATACATCGGTTACAACAACCGAAGTGTATGCGAGAGTCGATTCCAAACAGAAACGGGAAGCAATAGAAAGCGCATATGTTAACGTTGTTGAGAAGGAAGTTCCCATATGGGTAGACAATAAAAGCCTGTTAGACTGGTTAAAGAACTTTTAAGCAAAATAATGTAAAGTAGGATTGCTGAAAAATGCTGTAGTCAGCACAATAACGCAGTCCACTTTACATTATCTATTACTTTCCATAACCCTTA
>NZ_SSHJ01000046.1 GCF_005925345.1 Pedobacter ureilyticus | reverse complement strand
AAAAAAGCCCCCCGACATTTCTGAAGGGGGGCTGTAGGTTTAGGCACCGACCTACTCTCCCACGTGTTACCGCAGTACCATCGGCTCGGGCGGGCTTAACTTCTCTGTTCGGAATGGGAAGAGGTGGACACCGCCGATATAGGCACCTGAATATTTTAAATTAAGTGTTAGGTTTTAAGTATTAAGTTATACGTTTGATAACGTACCACCTATAACCTATAACCTGCAACCTAAATGACATATTATTGAAAGAAGTTAAGTTTCGAAGAGCAAACAACGTCTGCCTTGATGAAAGCTTCGGACTATTAGTACTACTCGACTGTGGTGTCGCCACCTTTACATCTGTAGCCTATCAACGTAGTAGTCTGCTACGGTCCTATATGGAATTCTCATCTCGTGGCTAGTTTCGCACTTAGATGCTTTCAGCGCTTATCTATTCCCAGCGTAGCTACTCTGCAATGCCCCTGGCGGAACAACAGATTCACTAGAGGCTGGTCCAACCCGGTCCTCTCGTACTAAGGTCAGCCCCACTCAAAATTCCAACGCCCACAACAGATAGGGACCGAACTGTCTCGCGACGTTCTGAACCCAGCTCGCGTGCCACTTTAATCGGCGAACAGCCGAACCCTTGGGACCTTCTCCAGCCCCAGGATGTGACGAGCCGACATCGAGGTGCCAAACCTCCCCGTCGATATGAGCTCTTGGGGGAGATCAGCCTGTTATCCCCAGCGTACCTTTTATCCTTTGAGCGATGGCCCTTCCATGCAGAACCACCGGATCACTATATCCGTCTTTCGACCCTGATCGGCCTGTATGCCTCACAGTCAAGCAAGCTTATGCTATTGCACTCCCCGTACGGTTACCAAGCGTACTGAGCTTACCTTTGAAAGCCTCCGTTACCTTTTTGGAGGCGACCACCCCAGTCAAACTACCCATCAAACAATGTCCCCCCCTCAGGGGGGTTAGACACCGAATACAGAAAGGGTGGTATTTCAACGTTGGCTCCACGACGCCTGGCGACGCCGCTTCAAAGCCTCCCACCTATCCTACACATCCTGTACCCAATGTCAATGTTAAACTGTAGTGAAGGTGCATGGGGTCTTTCCGTCCCGTTGCGGGTACCCGGCGTCTTCACCGGGACCACAATTTCACCGAGCTCATGGCTGAGACAGCGCCCAGATCGTTACACCATTCGTGCAGGTCGGAACTTACCCGACAAGGAATTTCGCTACCTTAGGACCGTTATAGTTACGGCCGCCGTTTACTGGGGCTTCGATTCAATGCTTCGCCTTGCGGCTGACATCCCCTCTTAACCTTCCAGCACCGGGCAGGTGTCAGGCCTTATACCTCATCTTTCGATTTTGCAAAGCCATGTGTTTTTGTTAAACAGTCGCCTGGGCCTTTTCACTGCGGCTGACATTGCTGTCAGCGCCCCTTCTCCCGAAGTTACAGGGCCATTTTGCCGAGTTCCTTAGCCATGATTCACTCGAGCACCTTAGAATCCTCTTCCCGGATACCTGTGTCGGTTTGCGGTACGGGTTTTTATAACCTGGAGCTTAGCGGTTTTTCTTGGAAGTCTGATTACCTGCACTATCCACTTGCCCGAAGGCTCGCGGTACTATCAGCTCTCAGCATCGATCACGGATTTGCCTATGTTCGATATACCTACAGCCTTCAACGATCTATTCCGTCAGATCGCGGCAGTGTCACTACTCCGTCCCCACATCGCAGTTATAAAAAGTACGGTAATATTAAACCGTTGTCCATCGACTACCCCCTTCGGGTTCGCCTTAGGCCCCGACTAACCCTGATCCGATTAGCGTTGATCAGGAAACCTTATCCTTTCGGTGGGCGGGTTTCTCTCCCGCCTTATCGTTACTTATGCCTACATTTGCTTTTCTGGAAGCTCCACCACAGCTCACGCTGCAACTTCGCCGCCGCCAGAATGCTCCCCTACCGATATATTTCAATCCCATAGCTTCGGTATATAGTTTGATGCCCGTTTATTATCCATGCACGGCCGCTCGACTAGTGAGCTGTTACGCACTCTTTAAATGAATGGCTGCTTCCAAGCCAACATCCTAGCTGTCTATGCAGCCGCACCTCGTTAGTTCAACTTAACTATAATTTAGGGACCTTAGCTGATGGTCTGGGTTCTTTCCCTCTCGGCCCAGGACCTTAGCACCCTGAGCCTCACTGCCGGTTATATTATATAGCATTCGGAGTTTGTCTGGATTTGGTAGGATTTGACTCCCCCGCACCCAATCAGTAGCTCTACCTCTATATAACTCAACACCGACGCTGTTCCTAAAAACATTTCGGGGAGTACGAGCTATTTCCCAGTTTGATTAGCCTTTCACCCCTACCCTCAGGTCATCCGGAAACTTTTCAACGTTTATCGGTTCGGTCCTCCAGTACGTGTTACCGCACCTTCAACCTGCCCAAGGGTAGATCACAAGGTTTCGCGTCTACCTCCACTGACTATGCGCCCTGTTCAGACTCGCTTTCGCTTCGGATCCGTGCCTAAAGCACTTAACCTTGCCAGTGAAGAGTAACTCGTAGGCTCATTATGCAAAAGGCACGCCGTCACACCACAAAGGTGCTCCGACCGCTTGTAAGTACACGGTTTCAGGTTCTATTTCACTCCCCTGTTCGGGGTTCTTTTCACCTTTCCCTCACGGTACTGGTTCACTATCGGTCTCTCGGGAGTATTTAGCCTTACCGGATGGTGCCGGCAGATTCCCACAAGGCGTCTCCGACCTCGCGGTACTCAGGATACTGTTAGGCTAATGGTACTTACGTGTACGCGGCTCTCACGCTATATTGCCGGGCTTCCCATCCCGTTCCACTTCGTTACATTATAACCACATCACAGTCCTACAACCCCAACATTGCCGTAACAATATTGGTTTGGGCTCTTTCCCTTTCGCTCGCCACTACTTAGGAAATCATTGTTATTTTCTCTTCCTCTGCTTACTTAGATGTTTCAGTTCGGCAGGTTCGCTCTTATTGTGCCATGTCTTCAACATGGCGGGTTGCCCCATTCGGAAATCACCGGATCAAGTCTCATTTGCAGATCCCCGGCGCTTATCGCAGCTTATCACGTCCTTCATCGCCTCCGAGAGCCAAGGCATCCCCCGTGTACTCTTTATTACTTTCTTCCACTCATGCGCCTTTTGCGCCGCATGGTGTGCTTTTTTTGCTCTTGTCATGATGTCTCATTCCCGATGCAAGACCGGGAGAGCACAAACACAACAGTCGCCTATTGTTGTTTGCTCTTCTTTTTTAACTTCTTCCAATATGTCAAAGAACTTTTCTTAGTATTCAGTAGTTAGATCTTAGTATTTAGATATGTTATCTAGATACTATGTACTAATTACTCCTGTACTAAATTGGTGGAGAATAACGGAGTCGAACCGTTGACCTCCTGCGTGCAAGGCAGGCGCTCTAGCCAGCTGAGCTAATCCCCCAAAAAAACTATTCCGTAGTCCCGTCCAGATTTGAACTGGAGACCCCTACATTATCAGTGTAGTGCTCTAACCAGGCTGAGCTACGGGACTATATCGATGTGCCATCTCTATCCCCCTGCCCAGTGGCCGGTTAAGACCTGCGGCTTCATCTTCTTGGTGTTTCTTTTTTCTTTTATTTGAGATATATCATCATTTACAACCTATACTATATCATATAGTATCATTTGGGCGCAGCGAGTGGTTGGTCCCACTCCAGAAAGGAGGTATTCCAGCCGCACCTTCCGGTACGGCTACCTTGTTACGACTTAGCCCCAGTTATCGGTTTTACCCTAGGACGCTCCTTGCGGTTACGTACTTTAGGTACCCCCAACTTCCATGGCTTGACGGGCGGTGTGTACAAGGCCCGGGAACGTATTCACCGCGTCATTGCTGATACGCGATTACTAGCGAATCCAACTTCATGGGGTCGAGTTGCAGACCCCAATCCGAACTGTGAACGGCTTTTTGAGATTCGCATGACATTGCTGCCTAGCTGCCCTCTGTACCGTCCATTGTAGCACGTGTGTAGCCCCGGACGTAAGGGCCATGATGACTTGACGTCGTCCCCTCCTTCCTCTCTGTTTGCACAGGCAGTCTGTCTAGAGTCCCCACCATTACGTGCTGGCAACTAGACATAGGGGTTGCGCTCGTTGCGGGACTTAACCCAACACCTCACGGCACGAGCTGACGACAGCCATGCAGCACCTAGTTTCGTGTCCCGAAGGACCCATCCATCTCTGGATAGTTCACTAACTTTCAAGCCCGGGTAAGGTTCCTCGCGTATCATCGAATTAAACCACATGCTCCTCCGCTTGTGCGGGCCCCCGTCAATTCCTTTGAGTTTCACCCTTGCGGGCGTACTCCCCAGGTGGAATACTTAACGCTTTCGCTTAGCCGCTGACTGTGTATCGCCAACAGCGAGTATTCATCGTTTAGGGCGTGGACTACCAGGGTATCTAATCCTGTTTGATCCCCACGCTTTCGTGCCTCAGCGTCAATAAGACCATAGTAAGCTGCCTTCGCAATCGGTGTTCTGAGACATATCTATGCATTTCACCGCTACTTGTCTCATTCCGCCTACCTCTAGTCCATTCAAGCCCATCAGTATCAAGGGCACTGCGATAGTTGAGCTACCGTCTTTCACCCCTGACTTAACAGGCCGCCTACGCACCCTTTAAACCCAATAAATCCGGATAACGCTTGGATCCTCCGTATTACCGCGGCTGCTGGCACGGAGTTAGCCGATCCTTATTCCTTCGGTACATTCAGCTACTTACACGTAAGCAGGTTTATTCCCGAATAAAAGCAGTTTACAACCCAGAGGGCCGTCTTCCTGCACGCGGCATGGCTGGTTCAGAGTTGCCTCCATTGACCAATATTCCTTACTGCTGCCTCCCGTAGGAGTCTGGTCCGTGTCTCAGTACCAGTGTGGGGGGCCATCCTCTCAGATCCCCTAGCCATCGTCGCCTTGGTGGGCCGTTACCCCGCCAACTAGCTAATGGCACGCATGCCCATCCTTCTCCCATAAATGTTTGACCCCGTCACGATGCCGTGTCGTGGTCTTATGCGGTATTAATCCGAATTTCTTCGGGCTATCCCCCAGAAAAGGGTAGGTTGCATACGCGTTACGCACCCGTGCGCCGGTCTCAAGGTTGCAAGCAACCTCTACCCCTCGACTTGCATGTATTAGGCCTGCCGCTAGCGTTCATCCTGAGCCAGGATCAAACTCTCCATTGTAAAATGTGAATCCGAACACTGACTATCTATTAACTAAAATTGATTGTCTGTTCTTAATTTGTATTGTCTGTAAGAACCGACCTAAAGAAAACAGTTTGGCTGTATGTACTTTACAGTAAACATTCTCGCCTCGCTGCGCTTTTGTAAATGATATCTCTTTAATGAACTTCCCGATCTGACCTCGCGGCGATCTAT
>NZ_SSHJ01000045.1 GCF_005925345.1 Pedobacter ureilyticus | reverse complement strand
GAAAAAAAGAAGAGAGAAAAGCAAATATTGCCTATCCCCCTTAGAAGCTAGCTCTTGGCTGCTTTGAAAAACAAATGTAGAAAAAATTGATATTTTAATTGGATCTTAACACAGAATCTCACGTTAACTATATCGTTTCCCAACTTTCAAGTCTACTTCGGTAGCAGTTTCCATACCTGCAACCTTACGCCACGTCAAACATTAGCTATTACGGCTAATTTAACCTATTCTTTTTGCTTAGGGCTTCACATAACCCAGCTACTTTTAAGATCAAATTACAAATAACTACTACCCAAACTTCGTAGTTTTAAAATCAATTCTAGTTGAGCTAAAGTCGTTAATTCGTTTACACATAAACCAACCACCCCTCTAAAATCGATTTTAAAGGCCCACATTAAACTACCTACTTAAATAAACTAATATTCGCTTCAAGAACAGTTTACGCCTTAGATCGAAGCTAATTAACTCAACTGCTACAGCTAAAAGGCAAAAACACCACCGATACTGTATTTTTTTTTTAAAAATAGAGTGCGAAATTATTTCTAAACCCTAAAAAAGAGCGCTAAAATGACTGCTAAAAAGAAGCCAATTGCCATTAAAAAACGTCAATAAATTTCGTATGATCAATTGATTTTATTCTAAATCTTAAAGCTAAAAACACTAAATACATCGGGGTGTATTCGGCTCCAAAAGCCTTAGTTTAACGCACAACTTTAGCAGCAAAAACCAACTATTACACCGAGCCAAAAAACCACTCGAATTCATTAATTTTTTTTGACTTGTAAAGCCCAAAAACAGCGAGGAAACCGACCATTAAAAACCATGCTTTATGAAATAAAATTTCGCTTAATATCTGCCTCCAAAAAACAGACTAAAACACAAGCAAAAAAAACCGGAAAAAGCAACCAAAAAAACACTTTAAATTACCAAAAAAATATAGCCGACCGTACATAAATTTCCAATAAAAAACATACAGGTTATTTCAAAAACAACCTTCATCAAAGAGAAAAAAAACCAGCGATCAACAAACTAAAACCCTCATCAAAAACCAAACAAAAATCACTTAATAAAACACACCACCTAAGCAAATAAAAAAGATATAAATATAAAATAGATGAAAAATCAAATACACTAAGCCAACAAACAAAAACAAACCAAAATCTCTTGAAAAGCAAAAGTAATGACGCCAAGTTACGAGCTAAACATCCATAAGACAGCAGTCTTTTTCTTGAAATAACACAATAAAAAATACAAAAACTCTGATCAAATTTCTTGTAAATCCGAATCCACTCTGTATACATTCTAAAAAAGAAGGCTAATTTTTAGCGCAAAAAACCCATAAAAATAGTGTACACATTTTATCAAAATTTTCTCTTATCTTAGAGCGGTTGTCTACATGACAAAAAAACACAAAAAACAACAAAAAAAGTACAAAAAACAATAAATCAATATCGAAAAATAAAATTTTCAAATATTTAAAAATCAAATAAATACAATCTTTAAATAAATACAAAATTTACATAAATAAAGCAAACACTAACAGTTAAAAACTAAAAAAATTAGCAAACAAATATATACATCAATAACCAACAAATCATAAAATTGAAAATCAGACTATTACAAACGTTTATATTAAGTTTTACTTTTTCGAGTGTTTTTCCTCAATTTTTTGATGAGAGCCAAAGCCCACTTAGTGTAAAATGGCGTCAAATTGAGTATAGTGGCTTTAAAATTATTTATCCGAGCGAGCTAGAAAAAGACGCACAAAGAATGGCCAACACCTTTGCCCACACCTACCCTACCGTAGGCAAAAGCTTAAAAGAGTACCACACCATCATCCCTATACTTCTACAGAACCAAGGAACCAGCTCGAATGGCTTTGTACAACTGGCTCCAAAAAAATCACAATTATACACTATCTATCCGCAGCAGTTCGACAGCCAAGACTGGCTAAACAACCTAACAGTACACGAACTACGCCACGTAGCCCAGTTCAATAAGCTAACTGGAAAGAGCGGTTTCCCCTTCCCAGAAGAGATCTATTTTGGGTACATTGGAGCAAGTACACCTTTATGGTTTTTAGAGGGAGATGCAGTAAGTACCGAAACCGCTTTAACCTACTCCGGAAGAGGCCGCCAACCCAACTGGATTATGCCTTTCAGAACTTCACTTTTAGAGGGCAAAAAATTCGCTTATTCGAAGGCGTATTTCGGCTCAGAAAAAGACATCACTCCGGGCTATTACCAACTCGGCTATTTGATGAATTCGCTACTACAAAAAGAGTACGGAACCGACATCGGAAATCAACTACTTTCGGACCTCAACAAAAGACCTTTTAGGTTGTATCCATTTTCTCAAAGCTTGAAAAAATTCACTGGCAAAAACACTAAAAATTATTACCTCCAAACCTTAGAAAGTTTAACGCAAGACTGGATCAATCAAGCCAAAAAAAATAGGTCAATAGATTACGTGAGTTTGAACAAAAAAACGAGCTATGCAACGCACTTCTATTTACCTACTCAATTACCCAATCAGAACATCCTAGTAATTAAGCAAAGTAAGAGCGAAACTCCAGGCTTTGTAACGATCTCTCCAGACCAGAAAGAGAAAATTTTATTTAAAATTGGCTACCAAGAGCAACCTTGGTACAGCTACGGCAACAACAAAATTGTTTGGGACGAAAGACGAGAAGACCCAAGATACAAACAGCGCAGCTACAACGTTATTTGCACCTACGATTTTGAAACTGGCAAAAAGAGACAACTTACACACAAAACCAGGTTATTTGCACCAAGCCTGTCTGGAGATGGGAAAAAACTGATTGCGGTAAAAATAGATTTGAGCAACCAGCATAACCTGGTACTACTAGATTTAGAAACAGGCAAAATTATCGATAGCCTGCCCAACCCAAAAAACTATCAATTACAAACGCCAGCCCTAAACCTTGATGGCAGCCAAATTTCGTGGATCAGCGTTAGCGAAGAAGGTAAATCCCTTTGGTTAAGAAACGAGCAAAAAACAGAAGTTTTAATTAGCAACACCAGACAACAATTAAGCAGACCAATATTTTTTAACGACAGAATAGCTTTTAACGCCCATTATAGCGGCATCGACAACGTTTACGAAATTGACCCCGCTTCAAAAAAAATAAGCGCTTTAACGGCTTCTAAATACGGCGCCTTTAATGCAAGTTTTACGGATAGTGGCAAAACCCTCTTATTTAACGATTACAAATTAATGGGCCATGAAGTAGCTAAAACTAACATTACTCCAACAGAGATACAAGAAAACAGTTTCGTTTACTACGGACAAGAAACCCAAAAAGAAGATTACGTATTCGCCAACGTTCCGGATAGCACCTTTAGCTCTAAACCTTACAGCCCTTTAAAGCACATGTTCAATTTTCATAGCATCAGTCCAACGGCCGATGATGCAGTAGAAAGAGTAGGTTTACAACTCAAATCAGACGATTTATTGAACACCACCAGTTTTTATGCCGGGGTAACTTACGAAAGTTCGCTACGTAGGGTAGAATACAATGCAGGTTTTAAGTACAAAGCGCTGTATCCAGTCATTAATTTAGGTTACCGCAACCGGCCACGGCTAGCGTACTACCGCTTCCAAAATGCCATACGGCAAGCCCAGTGGCGAGAAGATTACATCAGTTTAACTACATCATTACCGCTAAGTTTTAATTCTTTCAACCACAACTTCAGTTTTATTACTGAAGCTGGAACTTACTATGTGAACAGGCATTTTAACGCTGTTGACGCTTCAAGACTGATCAGCACCATAGAGTTCCCTCTTACCTATCGTTTCGGCTTTACCCATCAAATTAGAAGTGCAGAGCGAGATATTGCACCAAAATGGGCACAAGCAATAGAATTGAAATACCAGCATCTACCTTTTGAACAAAATTTAACAGGAAAACTTTTTGCTTTAGAGAGCTACCTGTATTTTCCTGGCTTGGCTAAAAACCACACCTTATTGGCCAGTTTTAATTACCAACAAAACAACGGAACTTTTAGAGCCGTAAACGACATCCCAGTAGTTTACGGCTATAACCAAATTGCAGCCACAAGCTTGCTTAAAAACACACTCTTGCTCAATTACCGCTTCCCATTTTTGTTTCCCGATCTAGAAATTGGGCCTTTTGCCTATGTAAGAAACGTAAGAGCTACCCTTTTTAGCCATTACGAAAACATTGGTCACCAAAACAATCTGGCGCAACCTAAAACTTTTGGGCTAGAGCTGCGCAGTGATATGAACCTACTTCGCTACCAACCTATAGCCGATGTTGGTGCTCGTTTAATTTTCGTTAACAAAAACTATAATCAAAACCCTATCTTCGAATTGTTGTTTAATTACTACTTTTAACTACAGAAAACCTAAAAACGTACAAGATGAAAGCAAAAACCATATTTATCGTTATCGTAACTGTCTTATTAACTATCTTTTTAATGGACAACAAAGACGCCGTAGATTTTAACTTCATTTTTGTTGACGATGTTCCGGTATCTAAATTAGCAGTAATTGGTATCTGCATTTTAATTGGTTTTGTGCTGGGTTTTTTAGTAGGCCGACCACGCAAAACCTATAGCAGCTATAACGATGAAATTGAAGACAACTACCCTACCGAACAACCGAAAAGCACGTTGAGTGACGAAGATAGAGATTACATCAGTTAAAAATTTTTGAAAAGTAATGGCAGTAATCAATCGGTTACCGAAGTCCTGTTTCCAAGAAACCCCATTGGAGCTCGCGGGCTTTAGACGCTCGTTATACTTGGAGCGCTGCCGTATGCGATTAGTCAAATATTTCATCATCAAGCATCATGAAACCCCTCATTCTCATTGCAATTATTTTTGCCTTAGCCGTACAACCTCCATCAGAAAAAATAACTGAACTAAATCCAACATTGGGTAAGTTAATTGACAAAAGTCCCGAAGGAGAGGCTAACTTCGTTAAACGTTTAAAACTATGTGAAGCTTTATGGGCAAAAACCTCAAAAGGAAATTACGGAAAACTTTCTAAAAGTGAGCGGAACCAATTAAAGAATTGCCCTGAAGATGAGGATTATTGGGGGATTTTAGGGTCGGGCTGCAATTGGTATTGCGGTGGCGGACTAGAAACAGCATCGGCATCATCCAGCTTAAGCAAACAAGGCAATGTGACTTACATTGCTAAAAATGCGAACGATTTAAATTACAAAACAGCTTGGATAGAAGGCGTATCGGGTTATGGTATTGGAGAGTACCTTATCTACGATTTCCCACCTGAAAACCCAAGAATAACAAAAATCATTGTAGTAAATGGCTACGTAAAATCTGAAAAAGCCTGGAATGAAAACTCAAGAGTAAAGCAACTTAAAGTATATCTAGATGAAAGACCTTTGTTACTGCTAAATCTACAGGATACTAGAAAAGAGCAAATCTTCACTTTAAAACAACTTATCGGAAATGGCAATAGAACAAATTACAAAGCACTACAATTAAAACCAAGATGGAAGCTCAAATTTGAAATAACCGATGTTTACAAAGGGCAGAAGTTTGACGACACAGCTATAACGGAAATCTATTTTGACGGAACAGATGTTCATTAACCAGGGAAATCGCTTTTAACATTTTAGCCAGCGATGAGTTTGCTTCTAAACTCGTCGTCCAAAGCAGCCCGTTTTCGTTTCTGTGGTTTGCTGCTTTTCGATTCTGTTTCCCTTTCGATGATATTC
>NZ_SSHJ01000044.1 GCF_005925345.1 Pedobacter ureilyticus | reverse complement strand
GAATATCATCGAAAGGGAAACAGAATCGAAAAGCAGCAAACCACAGAAACGAAAACGGGCTGCTTTGGACGACGAGTTTAGAAGCAAACTCATCGCTGGCTAAAATGTTAAAAGCGATTTCCCTGATTGCCTTGCTGATGTGAACCATCTGGGTTCAAAAGAAATGCAATAAAGCGAGAATGCAAGTATTTTTCATCATGCATTTTAAACATCACCTTAAACAAATTGAATTGATTGTAATAATTTAAGTTGTATTGCACAGCTAACGCATTCATAACTTGCTTAAAATTAGGTATTTGATTGAGAGTGTTCATACTTTTCTTTGAGTTGTTAATTCAGTTTGTTTGATTTTTAAGCACTCACTTCCTCTCCAACCGCCAACCGCGACAACAACAAATTTTGTAGTTGACTGAGTTTTTTAATTTGAACATTTTGAATATCAATTAAATTATAAATTTTGCGAAACTCTACAACTAAATTTCTCTCAGTGGTAGGTATGCAAATTTTTACTGCTAGCAAATCATCACTTGTAATTGATGGATATGTTGAAACGCTCATTTCAGCCTTACTTTGTAAATATTGTAAGACATCTTCTTGTATTATCGATAAATATATAACTTCATTTGGTATGTCTTTAACATTGGATCTTAATACACAAAATCCTGTTGATACAATTAAATTTTGAGGAATGTTTTTTAATAAACCAAAATGTCTCAGATTTGGTCTGACGGTAGAAAAGATTATATCATTTTCTGTAACTATTCTTTTAGCTCTACTCGGAATTTCATCTTCATTTAAGTTTAAGTATCGAAGTGTACCAATTCTATTATTGGTAATATTGCTTGTGTCTAAATAATAAATAAACCTTTCATGTGAAGTACTTTTTAGATTTTTAGAATTAGAAGTCGTAATTTCTCCAATAGTTTTTACCTCCCAACCCTCGGGTACTTCCTTTTCCAACTCTTCATTATACACCATAACACCTCCAGAAGATTTATAAGGTTTTCCATCTTCATTAGGAAATTCAAAATCTACAAACCAATTTTTATACAATGCTTGTGCAGTAGCTTCAAGCTTTTCGCAAATCTGCTCGTTAACTTTTATTTTGTTAGCTATCGCATGGTATTGAGCTACTATTTCGCTTTGTTTTTCAATGGACGGTACAGGTAACTCCATATTACAGAAATCTTCCCATTCCAAATTACCTCTAACACCCCCAACAGCGTGAAAACAAGCTTCACGATCAAATTCTGAGCGTGAGAACCATAGCATTAAATAATCAGGATGTAATATATTTTCATCTACCACTTCAAAAACGGGGTATGCTTGAGAAATTATAGCTTTATCAAAATCTTTTAATAATGCAATAGGCATTTTTTTATCCCTTCTCACCTGCATTGTACTACAAGCAAATTGATTTTTGCGAATAATTTTATAATTACCCATATCAGTACCGATTGTATTTGCTACAGAAGGAATGAATTTTTTATTAATGGTTAAACCAACAAGATATTTAACATTTAAATCCTTATTCCTTTCATCTATCAATTGGATTAAACTTCCAATTTTTCTATAACTCATAACCTAAAGATCTAAATACGTTGTCCACTTCCTGTTTCAAAGAAACCTCTTGTGTAAATAAGTCTTTTAATTCTGCTTGTAAGATTTGCATTTGCGCATCATAGTTTAAACTTTCATCGCGGTTTACAAATGCAATGTATTTACTTGGTACTAAAGAATAATCTTGCTTGCGCATTTCTTCTAGTGTAGCGCTATAGCAATATTCAGGTTCATTTTGGTATGCTTTGTTTACTTGTTGCCAAGTATGATAGGTTTCCGCGATTTTAGCGATATCATCTTCCGAAAATTGAATAAACTTCTTTTCAAAGGGTTCGCCTTTTTGGCGTAAATCCATAAACAACACTTCGTTTTTTCGGTTGCGATAATTTTTTATTCCATCATTTACTTTTACCGTACGTGCTGTTTTATTTCGGTTTAAAATCCAAAGTGTTACTGAAATATTTGTTGAATAGAACATATCTTGTGGTAAAATCACAATCGCCTCTACCAAATCATTTTCTATCATCTGCTGGCGTATTTTATATTCTTCGCCACCGCCAGAAAGAGCTCCATTAGCTAAGATAAAACCCGCAACCCCATTTTGAGAAAGTTTAGCCACCATATTCAAAATCCAAGCATAGTTGGCATTAGATTTTGGTGGTACGGTGTAACCCGCCCAACGTGGGTCGTCCACCAATTCATTTTCCGCTCGCCAATCTTTTAAGTTAAACGGTGGGTTAGCCATAATGTAATCGGCTTTTAGCTCCTTGTGCTGGTCGTCGCCAAAAGTATCGGCAGCTTTAGCCCCCAAATTAGAAGAGATACCACGTATAGCCAAGTTCATCTTCGCTAATTTAAAAGTGGTATTGGTGAGCTCTTGCCCATAAATAGAGATGTCTTTTTTGTTACCTTTATGCTTTTCAATAAACTTCAAAGATTGTATAAACATACCTCCCGAGCCACAAGAAGGATCGTAGATTTTTCCCTTATAGGGTTCAATCATTTCGGCAATTAAATTTACAATACTTTTTGGTGTATAAAACTCTCCCTTACCCTTACCTTCGGCAATGGCAAACTTGCTTAAAAAATATTCGTACACACGGCCAACAATATCATGGGCTTCGTCTTTAAGCGTATCAATATTGTTTATCGTATCCAACAACGCCGAAAACTTAGATTGGTCTAAGCCTAAACGTGAAAAATAATTATCGGGTAAAGCACCTTCTAAAGATTTATTACTACGTTCTATATTCTTTAAGGCGGTATCTACTTTTAAGGTAATATCTTCTTGTTTCGCATTGGCTATAATGTAGCTCCACCGAGACTCTTCGGGCAAATAGAAAATATTATCTGCTTGGTAAAATTCAGGGATTTCTAAAAATGCTTCTTTATGCTCGTTAACCAGTTCTTGTCTACGTTTTACAAACTTATCGCTTGCGAATTTTAAAAAGATTAAACTGAGTACTACGTGTTTATATTCTGATGGTTCTATAGAACCGCGTAATTTATTTGCAGCGTCCCAAAGAATTTCTTCGGTATTTTTACTTTGCACTTTGGCCATAATGTAAATAGATGATTATATATCGCTAAAATAGCAATTACCACTGTAGGCTAATAAGAATGTTGGGAAATATAAATCCTGCATTAATGGAGTATGATTATCTAGAATTGAGCGCATAACAGTTTATTTGGTTCACGAATTTATAAAAAAGCCTTGCTAAAACAAATGATATTAAACATATCCAAACTTGCTAAACAATATGGAGTGTTCCTTACGGTTTCCCGTAACCTTAAAATTTTGACCCGATAGCTATCGGATGAGACAATGAGAGAAAGATTGAATTGGCCGTAACCATCACCTAAAAAACACCATTTGTTCGTATGTTCTTCGTATAGTGTTCGTATCAGCTTTGCTAAAGGGGCTGTTTTAGCAAAGAAGCCGCAAAGAAAAAATAAGCTAGGTGCCTATTTGGTTGGTTGGAAATTTAGTTGCGGGTTATGAGTTAAGTGTTGTGAGTTGGTGGTTCCTCGTTGTTGGTCGTGGATTTGGGGATTTGTTGATGCGAGTTTCGTTGTTCGTTGATCGTTGTTAGTTCATTGGTTCACTTGGTTGTTTAGATGGTTGGTACGAACATCAATACCAGCTAACCCAATTAAGTTAAACTTTGCCATGCATGCCAAACGCCTTAATTTAGACTTCCTAACTGGTTTTTGTATGGGAAGGGCTACCCAATCCCCCTGCGCCGATTTTGGCCAAAATTGGCTGCATTTGGCTGGTTTGTCTACCCTTGTTCGCGTGTTGTTCGGGTTTTGTTCGAGAAACCTTCGGTAAAACAGCCTTTTTACCGAACAATCCCCGAAGGAGGCACGAAGAATTACCTAGAAAATGTAAAGTTTATTGATCATTAAATTAAATGTTTGCCTAAATGGGTTTTGCAAGGAAACGCCAGCTATTTAAACCACCCGCCTACATGATCCAACATACGCTTGAAGAAGGATGGTCTTTTTAGCTCCTCTGTTTTAACGGCAATGATACCACCAGTGATCACATGTCGGATCTCTACTTGAGGTGCAGTGACCGATACTTTTCCTAGAATGATACTTTCGGAAGCTAAACTTACCGTTAGACCTTCGGGTTCTTGCCCTAGCTTCACTTTAACTTGTTGGCTCAAATGTCCCAAATAAGTAATTAATAAAGTTACCTCTTGTTGTGCTAAGCCCTTTACAAAAAGTTTAAATATGCCTTCACTATTGGTAATGGTAGCTTGGTTTAAACCGATTACCTTAATGTTTGCTCCTTCAAGCGCAAGACCATCTTCCAATGATTTCACTGTGCCTTTTAGGAGAAAAATGCCATCAGTTGAAATGTCTTTACTTTTTTGAGTATTGGTTTTAGCTGAAGTACTGCTCAAATGAGTAGTAGCAATTTGAGCCTTTGCTGCCATTTGCTGGGCAGTTACTTTGGTGCTTACCAACAAGGCCATTACCGATGCCATCGCTATTTTAAGGCTAAATCCTGCTTTATTTTGCTGCAACACCGCTGGTTGGTTCAGCAGATGCAGTTGAAAGGTATCGATGCGCCCACAGATAGGCTGTGTGGTCTTTTTAAAATAAAGCTGCAGCTGGGCGGTAGTCATTTGCGTAAAATCTATTACTTCGGTGCTACAGTGGCTGCAGAATTTACCATTGGCGGTTTGGGCCATTTGTTCCCAAGATTGCCCACAAGGTTTTGGAATATCTACGGTAAAGCTATTCTTCATTTCGTCTCTTTTTTATAAAGACGCAGAGGCTAGCTGTTTTCCATAAAGTTGAAGAAAAATTCGAGTTTCGTTGTTCGTTCGTCTTTGTTGGTTGTTCGTTTTTTGTTGATTCGTGGATTTGAGGATTTGCTTATGCGCCCAGCCTTCGGACTTCGGACCTCCGACTTCGGACGAGATGCAATTTTGATCCGATAGCTATCGGATGACTAAATGAGTGAATGACGGAATGGAGTTGATCGTTATTCGTTATTCGGGGATGTGTGGATTTGGCTATTCGTTAATTCGTGGTTCGTTGATCGTCTGTCGTTGATGGTTGCTCGTCTATCGTCTATCGTTTTCCGTTTATTAGTTCATTGGTTGGTTGTTGATCTATATAATTTTGATCCGACATCAACAATTCATTATCTTGTTGGCCTTAAATCACTCACATGGAATTTACCCGTATCAGCCTGCATCCTAGCTTAAACGAATGGATAGCATGTTATTGGATGATGTACAGCGATGATACCGTGCCTGTAGTAGAGAAGATTATACCTGATGGTTTTACAGAAATCATTTTCAATTACAGGGAGGTTTATCAAGCTAAAATTGGCGATGGTTGGCGCTTGCAGAGCCCTAATCTATTAGCAGGACAACTTCCCGTCTCTAGCGCAAGCGTCCGCTTTTGCTCTCTCTAATTCAATGAACTCTTTTTAGATTTTCTTTGGTTTTAACTAGCCCTGTTACTTTATTTTAATTTCTTAATGATGTTATTTTCAAGTAAGGATTTCATTTGAGTGATGGCTACTTTATTAAGCTGGATAAGTCGTTCGTTTTGCTTCAAACCCTGTCGGATAAGTAAAGCGTTAATACTTTCCATATTGCTTAAGACGACCAATTGCTCCAATGTGGCATCATCCCTGATGTTTCCATCTTTTTCGGAATTATTGTCCCTCCACTCTTTTGCCGTAATCCCGAAAAGAGCAACGTTCAGCAAGTCTGCTTCGTTAGCATACACTAAACCAACTTGTTGTTTAGTGATTTCTTTTGGTATCAAGTTTTCTTTGATTGCATCTGTATGGATGTGATAATTTACTTTTGCCAATGTACGTTGCAAGTTCCATTCTAATTTCAGTCGGTCTGTTTCTTCTTTTTTTAAACGTTGAAACTCTTTGATCAGATAAATTTTGAACTGCGGACTAATCCACATCCCAAACTCAAAAGCAATATCGGGATGTGCGTATGTTCCTCCATATCGTCCTGCTGTTGCTCTTAATCCGACTGCGTTGGTCTTTTCAACCCAATCTTTTACACTCAGTTTGTAGCTGTTCAAACCCGCCTGACTTTTAATTATGGCGAATTCGCCATAATTAAAATCTGGATTATAAACGCTTTCCCAAATTCCAAGATATTCTACTGTATTTCGGTTACGGAGCCAATCGGAAATAAAAAAATCTCCGTCTTTTGCTTTTAGCATATCCGTTAACGAAATATATTCTTGTTCTTTGTCAAGAATGATCGTGATTTCTTTACCTTCAACTTCAATTTTTTTACTTTTCGCCATATTCTTTTGTTCTGTTTATCACAACAACACCCTCATATAATCCCTGTATTTTACCAAAAAAACAAATCAGGTTGCACTTACGCTACTTATTATCCAAAAATATTGGAATAAACGTATAGGATCGAGCTAAGAAATATCTATAACGCAATATAAATGAAGTCTTTGAGCTTATCTTTTATGCTTACCGTACTTATTGGCTGTTCTGGTATTTTTATATTTACCGCCCTTATGAGAACTTCCCTTACCGTTTTTATAATGTCCACCATGGCTACTGGTATGCTTGCGGCCGCTATAACGCACTTGGGCAAAAGTGCTAAATGAGAGCGATAGCATCAGGGCTATCAGAAAGATATATTTCATAAATAATTTACTGGTTAACAGTTAGTTTGGTTACTGCTAATATAGAAATGGAGAATGAAAAAAGCAAATTATACTTCTTAGTGCTAAGATAAGGAGATATGAAAGGTTTTTTTTCTTGTTCATCCATTTTGCAAACCAAGGTCTCCAGATCGGAATATCTCATGATATCGACTACGTTAGCAGAGATAACAAACATTAAAAATACAACGGTAGTTTGACAATTTTTAACGTAAAAAGATATATTTGATCAATCAATAAATGCTTAAAACCTAAGAGATAAAAACAAGTTAGTATAGACCGTAAAATGGCTAAAAATCAATTCATAGCAAAGTTCGAATCCAAATCTGATGCAGAATTGGAAAGCATTGCCATGAATTCAAGATCATTTGTTTTTGAAGCCAGGTACGCAGCCATTACCCTACTCAAAAACCGAAACTATAAAGCTACAATTATCGAGCAGGTGGAGCTGGAAGCTGAGAAGCGCAGCAAGGCTAAAAATGAACAAATAGCAAGCTTAAATAAGCAAGACCACCAATTAATCACACGTATTCGGCAAATACCAATTAAAGGAACCTGGAAATACAGACTCGAAAATGGGAATGAACTACAGGTTAAAAGATGGAATGAAAATACTTTTCAGGTAAGAATTGAAGACAATTACAGAAGTTCATTAGCGCCAGTGATTATTTGTAACGTTAAAGCCGACAGTACCTACTTTTGTTACCCGTTCTTCTATATAAAATCAATTTTGACTTATGGAGTTGGCCTTACAGTTTTAACAACAGTCTTATTTTTTCTTGGATATTTCGGAAGCGACAAATTTGTTCTACTGTTCCCCATCCTAGGTTCTGTTGGGCTTCAACTTATACTAATGCCTTTTATCTATTTTATCACCCTAAACTTTTTTAAAAAACGATTAGGCAATAGATAACTAATTTATAAACAACTCTCATTTCATAAAACATTTTATTCAACGCTAAATGAATCATCATCGCTACTTAATTTTAATCTCCATTTTCCTAACATCAATCTTTTCCTCTTGTATACAGAGTAATGAAAGGAAGAACAATGTAATTATTGATAGCTTAATTAAGGCAACTGAAAACATTGCTATTGGCGAAACTAAGTTTGGCATCTCCGAAAAAGAATTTAATCAGCTGCATCCCGACTCTTTAATAATATTGGAAGGGAATATATATACTCTTACCTCTTTTTTCAACAAATCGAAAAAATTGAATATGATTTATTTAATGGATACTGTCACTGTTGATAATACTAAGTTTGATAAAGAGCTTTTTAATAGAATGGATTTACTTAAACAACATTTTGTAAAAACTTACGGCGAACCGCAGCAAGATAGAGGTTATCCAAAGCAAGCAAAGATGAAAAACGGTAAAGCATTCGAAGCTTACAAATGGGAAATTGGCAAAAAGCTAATAGCGGTTGGTATAGCCTTAGAAGAAACAGATGAAGGCAATATCTATTACGTTCTTGCTCATGTAGATCGAAAGGAGTAATATTATCTCCGCTTTTTTAGTTAACGTCAGTTCGGGTTAAGCTATGTTTACATTCTTTATCTAATTGATGTTTAAACATGTTTTTTTTAGCTTGCCGCCGCTAGGCTCTTACTTTTTGACCGCAAAAAGTAACAAAAACTCTCGGTTGCCTATTTTTCTTCCAAAGGAAGTACATTGGCTTATTGGTACAATCCGAAAAATAGGAGACCGAAAATTAGTTAAACGGAGATTTGAGTGGCTATCGCTAGCTAAACCCTTAATTTCTTATCTCTAACTCACCTTTGGTTAAATATTGTATCATTATCCTTTTTATGATTGTTTGAAATTGGGTTCTGGCAGTGTTGAAAACTAAGATGCGTATTAAGGACGTTAAGTAAGGGTCGGGGCTGCACTATATA
>NZ_SSHJ01000043.1 GCF_005925345.1 Pedobacter ureilyticus | reverse complement strand
TTCAATAAAACAACTTTAAATCACTACTTTTGTTAACGCTTCTATAGCATTTGATACGTTCGTTCGCCAGCAAATTAGGTGGTCAGTTTGCCACGGAATCACATGGTCAGTTTCTCCGAAATATACAATTGCACTAAAGAATATGTATGAGGCAAATATCATGATACCAATTGTTGAGGAAATTTCTTCTGTAACAAAAAATGGCGTAAAGAAAACTACGGCTGCATCCTTGAAACGATACAGAACAGTAGGCTCATTGCCAGGACTTACGCAAGAAACTTTAACACTACCTAAACTTTCTGCCTCATTTACTCCTGCGTATCTTGAAGATTTGGGAAATGGGAAAATGCTGAAGTCAGACCCCAATTATATTACAATAGCAAATGTACTCCAATATGATGAAAGGGGTAATGCGGTGGTTTTAGGTGATGGTAAAAAGGGCGTGAAATCTTTTTTATACAATGAAAAAAGAAAAAATATAATTGCAGAAATTACAAATGCAAAACTTAGTGAAATAGTTTTTTCTGATTTTGAAGATCAAAATGAGAGGGCTTTTGAGGGCGATTATGTGCTTGATAACGCGTATGATAATAACCAATTGATTGGGAAAAAAGCGCTGTTTGGTTACAGTGGCGTACCTTTTAAAAAAACTGTTGATAAAGGTCTAGGCAAATATTATCGTCTTACATTTCATGGGAATACGGTAGAATATACTGGGCATTATTTGCATATCAAATTGATGGATGGAGTGCAAACGATCAATATAAATTTGGCAACGGATCCAAATTTAGGTGTTTGGAAATTTTATGAGAAGTTGATTGATGTTAGCGCATTGGGAAACACTTTTGAAATCGAGATTACACCATCGGACGATATGATACTAGATGATATCGCCTTTTATCCAGCTATGGCAAATATCAAATCTTATACCTACGAAACTCCATTCGGAAAAAAATCAGAGTTGGATTCTCGTGGAGGGATAACGTTATATGAATACGATGATCTAGGAAGATTAAAATTTGTAAAAGATCAAAATAAGAATATTTTGAAGCATGTCGAATATAGGTTTAATAATGATCTTCCAATAGAATTTAACGCAAATTTTAATGAAAAACTATTATCCAACGTGGAAGGATATATGGATGTTGCTCCAGGTAAAGTCAATGTTGGAGACGCATGGTCTTTTCAAAAAAAGGATAACTGTTTTACAGAGTTGACCCACCAATGGTTTGTTAATGGTGTATTGCAGAGCACTTGGGGGGCATTCACTTATCATTTTAGCCAAGCAGGTGTGTATACGATTAAACATATTGTAACCCATCCAGTGTATGGTACAAAAACAGAGGAAATAATTAAGGAAGCAAGACTGATTCCGCTCCAGATTAATATGAAAACAGAGGGGGGGCATCAGCTTACCTGGTGTGATTTGATTAATAACAGAGTAACCAAGACATTTACCGTAGATATCACAAGTGGGCATGCGCATGGAAGCCCTACCTATCAATGGTCTGCCGGTAAAGCATACCAAACTGCTACACCATTCCAAATTCTATCAGGTGGCGGTATCAATGACAACTACATCACAATTAGATATCCATATCACTATAATGTAGGGTGTAAAGTGACCAGTTTAGGTAGGCAGACTACAAAAACAATTTCAATTTCTTATAGCTCGCAAGATTGCGAAGAATTGGAACAATAAAGGTTTTATTCAGTGTTGATAACTCTCGAAAATATGGAAAAGCGTATTATAATTTTGTTCTTTGCGTTAACAATTTTATTTATAGCGAATGTTCGTTCGCAAACACTTGTTCAGCAAAACTACATTAAAACGAGTGTTTTTAAGGTTGCTGGGAAAAGAACGGCGAGCGATGTTTTACTATCTTCAGAAAACGATAAAACAGTTACCATCGAATATCAAGATGGTTTTGCCAGACCTATACAAATTGTGGATGTCAAAGCAAGTCCAGCTGGATATGATATGGTTAAACCCATATCTTACGATAGTTACGGTCGTATCTCAAAGGAATACCTTCCTTACACATCTGCAGGGCAAAATGGTAGTTTTAGGGAGAATGCACTTGCTGAACAGAGTGCTTTCTATAGCATAGCTGGCAATAAAATTGCGACAACCACAAAACCCTTTTCGGAATCTAAATTTGATGATTCTCCGATGCAGCAGTTGCTTGAGCAGGGAAGTCCTGGTGAGGATTGGCAATTGGGAAATGGTCATGCCTTGAAAAAGGAAGTATCAACGAATACACTAAATGATCATATAAAAATATTTGATATTGTAGGGCCATCGGGCGAATATCTACCCTCTACGCTTTCTAAGTCAAAAATTACTGATGAGAATGGTCAAGAATCATATGTCTTTCAAGATAAATATGGAAATGTAGTTCTTAGGCGAATGAGATTAGATGCAACTATCAGTGAGAATAATGTTACATCTTTCGTTACCTATTTAGATACGTATTATGTCTATGATGAGTATGGGCAATTGGTTTATCAGATTCCACCTAAGGCGACGGAAAAATTAATTGCTAACCCTTCTGTTTGGGGAGCGACATTCATAGGAGATCAGCTTTTTTCATACTACTACGATAGATTAGGACGTCTGATCAAAAAAAAGACACCCGGTATTGCGCCTGTCTACACTTGTTACGATCAATTTAACCGTCCCGTATTTATCCAAGATGGTAAGCTTCGTGCTGAGAATAAATGGTATTTTAACAAATATGATCAAAAAGATCGAGTTGTTCTTACGGGCATATATCAATATCAAGAACTGGGCGGCATAGGAGCAACAGATCATGAGAAATTACAGAACTACTTAGATAACCTAAATTATACCAATTCGCCGAAATTGTACTACGAGGAAAGATTATCAAGTAGTATTCATGGGTATACTAATCAGGCTTTCCCTAATGCAAATATTCAATATCATATTGTTAATTATTATGATGATTATGATTTCGACAATGATGGTATTGCTGACTATTCCTACACCTTTCAGGGGTTGCCCGGCGAGCAGAATAATACGCAGGGTAGTGGTTTTGGATTAGCAACCGGCTGTAAAAGACTTATATTAGGTACTTCTGATTGGTTAATTCATATTGCATTTTTCGATGCTCAGGGGAGATTGATCCAAACAAGAAAAAATAATCATCGATCATTAACCATGGATAACCTATCAACTTCTGTTTATAATTTTTCTAACCAATTAAAGGTAAATAAGGTTTTCCATAATGCCGGTTTAGGATTGCAGACTACGGTAGTAAATAAGTTTAACTATGACCATGTAGGTCGGCTAATATCTACTTTTCAAAATAATAATACATCATCCGATCAACAGATTGCTAAGTATGAATACAATGAGCTAGGACAGTTGATCGACAAGAAACTGCATGCTTTAGCAGATGGTACTTTTTTGCAATCCATAGATTATAGATATAATATTAGGGGCTGGTTGACACATATTAATAACAGCACATTAACAGCCGATGGAGTAAATAATGATGATATGAACGATTTGTTTGGGATGGAATTTATCTACAATGAACCAGAAAGCGGATTAATAGATAATCTAGTTACGCCTTTAAACTGGAATGGGAACTTAACCGCTGTTAAATGGAAAGTACAGCCATCGGCAGTGAGCAGTCAAAATTCTAATTCTGTGTTGGAAAGAAGTTATCTTTTCAAATATGATAAGCTGAATCAACTGTTGGATGCGACGTATCAAGCCAATTCTGGTAGTACCTGGTCTTCCGAAAAAAATGGTTATAATGAGTCGGCAACCTATGATCATTTAGGAAATATACTTACTTTGCAAAGAAATGAGCTTTCTAGTGGTGCTAGCATACCTACTGTTATAGATGACCTTAATTATAATTATAATGAAAGTGGAAGCCAACTGTTGAAAGTAACTGATTTGAGTGGAAACCAATCTGGCTTCAAAGATATGGTCAACGGTTTAATAGAATATGGATATGATCAGAATGGAAATACCGTAAGAGATGATAACAAGGCAATTGGATCGATAAGCTACAATGAGCTAAATAAGATGGAAGAAATCTTATTTTCAGATGGTAGGCGTATTGTATTCAAGTATGCATCAGACGGAAGCAAACTTTCTAAATCTGTATATCATTCTGGACAAACTGTTCCCTTTAAAACTTTAGATTATGTTGATGGTTTTATTTATGAGAACAATGCGCTGAGCTTTTTTGGAATGCCAGAAGGGAGGGTAAGGGCCACAGGATCTTCTTTAGCGTACGAATATTTTATCAAAGATCATCAGGGGAATGTGCGTGTATCTTTTGAAGCTCATACAGCCAATGGCATTACATCTGCAAGATTGACCCAAGAAAATCATTATTACCCTTTTGGTTTAAGTATAAAAGGAGCCGCAATTAAAACTATTTTACCAACCGCAGCTAATAAGTACTTGTATAACAATGGAAGTGAACTTAATGATGATTTTAGTGACGATCCAAATATCTATAGTACTTTCTTTAGGGAGTATGATCCAGCAATAGGTAGAATGCTAAGTGTTGATCCGTTAGCTGATAAATTTTCTTCGTGGAGTCAGTATAATTATTCAATGAATTCGCCAAGTAATTTAAATGATCCAACCGGGGCTGCACCTTATAATTGGAGAATCCCATACGAGGGCTATGAGGATTGGTTTAAAGGTTACGATGATTTCTGGAAAGATCCGTGGGAAAATAGCGAGGGTACATACGGTAACTCATTTGAGGAATTAATCAATAATAAATACAATGGCGACATGCAGGCCATGATAAATTCTTTCGTTAATAGTACTGCAACCGGAACGGACATGCACTATGTACCAGAAGGTGATAGTTTTGCCAGTGCCAGAATATATGGTGCTTCAGGTTCGGAATATGGTATGTTGTATTATACCGTTGGTGCGTTTTATGAAAGGGATAGTCAGGGAAATTCTATCTTGGTTAATGGCAAGTCAGGTGAATTTACTACAGTTATGATTAATCAAGGAGTACAAGTTAACACTTATTCCACTAGTACAAGTCAAGCTAACTCAGGGGGTGACTGGATGAGTGGGTTCAGCAAATGGAATACGGGAGTTGGGTTTGGTTTTACAGCTTTGTCAAATACTCCAGGCTCGTTTAGGTTGAGTACAGCTGCCCGTGGAATCAGCCCTAAATATTATGGCAATGGATGGACAGGAAATCAATACGCAAAGACATTTAATGTAGGAAAGATAGGTAAAGGATTGGGCTTCGCAGGAGCTGCAGCAGCAGTATTAATAGATATAAAGGGGGTAGTAAACTACTATGATAATCCAAATGCTCCTAATACCGTATCACCAGGTAAATTTAGTCTCAATGCTGGAATGAGTGTCTTTGGATTTACAGGTGTAGGAACAATTCCCGCCGCATTGTATTTTGGTGTTGATGCTTATTATCCAGGTGGGATAAATGGTTATATCAAAGATGATGTTAGAAATACAATCCGATTAAATAACTTATGTAACTGTGACCATACTACAGCATTTTATTAAAATAATGATAAAGGCATACTACTATTTATTTTACAGAATTTACAGATTTTGGGAAAATGTTTCCGACCCTAAGTTTTGGAGTGATTGGAAAGCAGGAATTGTGATTATTGTATTGGAACTTTTTTTATTGGCATCAATTTTTATTTATTATAAAATCTTTTTTAATAGATACGTACATCTCAGTGAATCAAATCGGGATATTATAATTCCTCTATTATTGGTAGTAATACCTAATTATTTCGCCTTTGTTCATACTGATAGATGGAAAGATTATGTTAAAGAATTTGATGCATTACCAAAAAAAGATAATAAGATTGGTGGTTGGATAGTGTTTGGTTTTATATTGCTCGTGATAGCAAACCTAATTTTCTCTATATATTTAATGAGTAAGGTAGATTGGAGCCAATATCGGTAAAATTGAGAGAGACCATTCTACTTTAGGTAATTTCTAGCGAGAGTTTCCATTGTGCTTAAAATCCTGACGATGTGAGAGAGAATCCCCCCTCTGGTTTAAGGTGTGCCGTGAATGAATAATAAGGTTGTATTTATTCTTCAATGTTGGATAAAAGATGATGGTAGGTCCATCACAGTCGTTGTGCAAGCGGAGGCTGTAAACCGCCCCTCGGTGCTAAAGGAGTAATCCCACGGTATTGAAAGAAAAGATGAAAAGCCAGTTGGACTGTTAGGTGCAGATAAGTTAGATCAATTCGAATAAAATGTGTCGTTCTAAAATAAATTCACAGCTTATTCATAATTATCTATAATGCTTGTGTAAATTTTTCTAACTTAGTTTTGATGTTTGAGCTTAGCTCCAAATTGAAAAACCAACAAACATGAAACAGCTCTTAAATAAAAAACTTAAAGCCTATACCCTTACCGAGATCTTAGTGGTATTGGTTATTATCGGGATATTGGTGTTATTGGCTTTACCCAACCTAATGCCTCTAATTACCAAAGCAAAAACTACCGAGGCTAAATTACAGTTGGAGCACTTGGCCAAATTACAGCAAAGCTATTTCTTCGAGCATTCCCGTTATGCAACTGATTTAACGGAGATTGGTTTTATCCAGGAGAAACTGACGAGTGATGGCAAAGATGGTAAGGCCAATTACAAGATTGAAATTGTTTCGGCAAACAACAGTGCTTTTGTGGCCAAGGCTACTGCGGTAGCAGATTTTAACGGCAATGGCACGTTCAACGTGTGGCAGATTGATCAGGACAGGAACCTGAAAGAGGTAACGCCAGATTAATGTGGTGGCTAAAATTGCCTGTCATGCTGTTACTGGTAATGATGGCTTGGCAAGATTGGAAGTATAGGGCCATTAGCCTTTGGCTATTTGTGCTAGTGGGTGCAGGGCTCGTATTCCTTAAATATGAAGCTCAAGGCTTGTCAGTTCTCTGGGAAGATCTTAAAATCAATCTTGTTTTTTTAGTGTTGCAGTTCGTGCTGCTGTTTGGCTACTTTGCTATCCGACAGCGTAGGTTTGTTAACTTATTTGCGGGCTATTTTGGCGAAGGCGACCTATTTTTTTTGGTTCTGCTGGCTACTTATCTTTCTTTTGCCAATTTTCTTGTTTTTTATGTAGGTAGTTTAGTACTGGTAGTTGTATTGGGTTTTTATATGCGCAAGCAAAACCCAAAAATTCCGCTTGCTGGGGCACAGGCACTTTTACTTGCCTTGGCCATGGGCATTGATGGTTTGTTGCCTGCTGTAGATTTAACAGAAAATTTTTGGTTGCTATCCTTTTATAACCTTTAAAAAATCTTTATCTTGATGTCCTAAACCAAACCATGAATATCCCGCTAGAAACGCTTCATCTCATCCATCAGGATATGGCCGTACAGTACCGCATTGTGCCTAAGGAATTACTGGGCAATAAGCTCTCGCTTTACGCAGATGAGGATTGTTTGGAGGATGGTGGCCTATTGGACGAATTGCAGGTGGTGCTGAATTATGACATTACTTTGGAAGCCTTGCCAAAGGTAGAGATCAACAGGTTATTGGCCACCCATTATCTTAAAAACGGCCAAGAAGGCGGAGCGAATAAACAACTCGATGCAATCTCTGCCAACGACGATTTTTTGACCACACTGATCAATGAGGCCAAGAAACTGAAGAGTAGTGATATCCATATCGAAACCTTTGAACAGAAAGCGAGGGTTAGGGTAAGGATAGACGGGATGATGATTGAGCGCTATCAAGTAGCAAAGGAAGATTACCCCGCCTTGGTAAACAAGATTAAGATCATGGCCAATTTGGATATCGCCGAAAAACGTTTGCCACAAGATGGGCGTATCCATTACAAGCAAAATGAAGATACGGCTTTTGACATTAGGGTATCTGTACTGCCAACGCTACATGGCGAGAAGGTAGTATTACGTTTGCTGAGCAATAGCAGCACTAATATTGATCTGAGTACGTTGGGTCTTTCGGAAGAGGACATGCACAATTACATGCAGGGAGTGCAACGGCCTAATGGTATTATTTTGATTAGTGGGCCAACGGGATCTGGAAAAACGACCACTTTATATGCTACTTTGAAACTGTTGAATAAAAGTACCCGTAATATCCTAACCATCGAAGATCCGATTGAGTATACGCTAGAGGGAATTAACCAAGTGCAATTGAAAGAAAATATAGGACTTGGCTTTGCCTCAGCTTTGCGTACTTTTTTAAGGCAAGATCCAGATGTGATTATGGTGGGGGAGATACGGGATCCAGAAACCGCCAATATGGCTATTCGGGCTGCGCTTACTGGGCACTTGGTATTGTCTACTATACATACCAACTCTGCATGGGGCACGGTATCCAGGCTAGTAGATATGGGCATACCTAGTTTTTTGGTGGCCAATACGTTGAACACAACCGTAGCGCAACGCTTGGTTCGCTTGCTTTGTCCAGATTGTAAACAGCAAGTTCCATTTGATGGCCAAGGTTATCCCAAACAATTTACACCTCCCGTAAAGTGCCGCACCATTTTGTGGCCAAGGGCTGTGGTCATTGCTACTTTACAGGGTACAAGGGGCGCAAGGCTGTTTACGAAGTTATTCCTATAGATGCTGAATTGGCCTTTGAAATCAAGCAGGAGAATATGTATATTGATGAACATTTAAAAAATAGAAATATCAAAACCCTGGGAGCAAATGCCTTTGAGCTTTTTGCTCATGGACAAACCACTTTGGAAGAGATATTTCCACTATTGTTACATATCTAAATTAACATGAAGCTGATCCGTCTATTATTCGTTCTCCTTACTACACTAATTTTAGTTGTTTTTGCAGGTCATACCTGTATATTTCGGAGAAACTGACCATGTGATTCCGTGGCAAACTGACCACCTAATTTGCTGGCGAACGAACGTATCAAATGCTATAGAAGCGTTAACAAAAGTAGTGATTTAAAGTTGTTTTATTGA
>NZ_SSHJ01000042.1 GCF_005925345.1 Pedobacter ureilyticus | reverse complement strand
TGCCGCCATAGCATTTAGACATCGTTCGAACTGGTCAGTTTCCTCCGAAATCAGGTGGTCAATTTCAAGCGGAATAGGTGGTCAGTTTAAACCGAAATGGGGTGGTCAGTTTCAGCGAAATCTCCAACCCAAAACCCGTTTCATCTCGATAGGTCCTAACTTCAAAAATATCCCTTAAATACTCCAGACCGGAAGTATCCAGTCGGTTATCCAGCACAAAACTATTGAAAACAAAGCCCTTAACCCTTTTCATATATGAATATTAAAGTTTGCATTTGGTTGAATTAAAAGTAAAAAATATTTTCTTATCAGCCACGTCGCTAGTTACAAGTCTACCAAGGTTTCGTTAATTAAACCGACCTATACTTTTTCACCAGATAAAGCGGATCCCGCTGGAAATTCTCCCAATAAACCCTCAATACATCCTCGAGCTCACTGAAAAGCTTATGCTCGGCGCTGGTATTCTCCTTGTTTTTTTTCAGTTTCTCGATATATTCCAACAAATTCCAACAGGCATTATACTGGCCACAGGCGATCAGCGAATCCAGCATGCCCTCTCTCAGCTCTTTCGGCGTAAACCAGAGCGTCGTCCCCATAGCGGCGGCCTTATCTGAATTCTTCCTGACCAGTTCGGTCGGCATCAAATACGAAGGCAGCGAGCCGCGAGCAACCTTCCTGTCCAAAGTCTGCTGGTCAGAAGTCAGCTCGTATACCGCAGTCATGATTCTGCGATTGATGAACCGCTTGTCGCGGTATAGTGTATTATAGTTCAGCCTCCGCACATGCTTCAGGAACACATCCGTCGTCAATATCATGAACGAATTCAGTCTATTTTTGACCAGGCTTTGAAAAACATACAGCTTGAACTTTTTCAGTGTATCCAGCGGTTCCAGAAACTGTTCTGAAATCCCCAATCCCGCAACCAGTTTTTCGATAAGATGGAAAATAAAGAACAGTACCACGCTCAACGTCATCAGCACAGTACTGAAAAACAGCCCATAAGAAGTTCCGGCACAAATCGAACAGATCAGCCCAATCCCCGCAAGCAAAAGCAGGCCATAGTTGAGATTAACGATCAATCGCGGCGTCAACCCCTTCCACCAGCCCTTACGGTCCTCACTGCTCGCCCTGAAATCCTCCATGTACGGACTTGCCACATCAGAGACAATCACCAGATCGATTGGGTTATCCTCTTCCGAAGCCCTTCCGGCAACAATCTCATTCTGCAAAATACGTTCGGTGGCTAACATGATCGGATGGATCCCCTGGTTGTCCACAATGCCTCCATCCATCAGCCCAACCGGATAAGCCACTTTTTTCGACAAATGTTCCACAGCCCCTTTTGGAAGCACAAAGTCGCTCGGAAAATTGATCGGCTCAAACCCGCCGGGGAAACAGGAAGAAGCCGCCATGATATCAGCCATACGGATATGTGAGGCCACCTGCTCTGGCAGATTGAAATAATTATTCCCAATCACACCCCTCGCAAACTCGCCCGGACGCGGTGCAACCATCTTCTCGCTCCATTGAAACCTGAACTGCAGCCCATTGGCAAACTCCGTCGCATTGAATGAAACATGTTTGATCCTCTTTGGATTAACATCTTCCATCAGACTACCGAAAAGCGCCCCATCGAACAGTTCCGAATCATACACATCGGCAAAGGCCGAAACTAAGCTCCTGACCCTACCATTCTGCCAACGACTATCATCGGCCAGATGCGCCAAGGCCATTTCCACCAGTTTGGCATTTGAAAGGAACCCATACAGACTATGGTAAAAATCACCAAAACTCTCCGCACGCTCTAGCGAAAGGGCATACCTCGTCCCAGTGATCGTCCCACCGGAAACAGTCGAAAGGATCTCCACCGTATCCAACAACCTGACATCGCCTAGGGAAAGTTCGTTCAGCATGCTCAAGGTACCCAAGGAAAAAGAAGCAGCCCTATAGCCCCCTCCCGAAAATGCGAGTGCAATCTTCATTATTTTTTCAGTTTAAAAAAGTCAATCCACAAGGAAATCAATACCTCGACCATCGTTTAGGCGTAAATTCACCAGAGGAACTCAGCCCATAGTTATCCATCTTCATGTTATATACCGACGCATTCCATTCGTTTGTCCGCTGATAGATCACGACATCGCCTGTTTTCGTGGTAAACAGCCGCGTCCCCGTATGGAACAGCATCTCCCTGACCTCAGGACGCGGATGGTCATACCTGTTATCATAGTTCGAAGAACAGATCGCAACCTTTGGCCTTACCTTCTGCAGAAAACTCGTCGTGATAAAACCGTTGTTCGCACCATGGTGCGGCAAGATCAATACATCCACTTCAGTCCTGATGAAATTGCAGTTTAGCAGCCGATCAGCAATCTGCCAAGACTCGCAATCCCCCAAGCTCAATACGTTAAATCCCTTAGAACGGAACAAACAAACCAGCGACCTGTCGTTCTTACATACCGCCTGCTCATCAGATGGATAAAATATATTGGTTTCATCCCAGGCCGTACCAAAAGGAAGTTGCTGGATATAGGACTTGGAAATCCTATTTACGTTGGTGATAAATTCCTGATGTATGTCATCATACCTTAGGATTACATTCTTACAAAGTTTACCCGTATCCGATTCAGGCTCATAACCAGGAATTTCGATCAGCGCAGGGCGTAAATGATTCAAGATCTGGGACAGGTCCTCAAAATGGCAGTGATCGGCGTCCCAACTGGTGATGTGCAGCGTATCGATGCGCCGTTTCCCGTGAAAGCCAAGATCGTCGATTAACACCCCTATCCCTCCCTTTGGAAGCCTCGCCTCCAAAAGCGTATAGATGTTCTGTTTGTAAAAAGAAAAAAGCGAGCCCTCACTATCCAGTTGGAAGGCACGGAACTTGGTCATGATCGGAGCATTATTCATCATAAATCAATAATCCTTTTTCTTAGAAATCCATTAAACCTAATTGAAAGCACTACCATTTGTCCACTACTTCATATTTCCCATTATCAAAAGCACGGATCACGATATTACCGTCCCAGGCATTGCAATAGATATTCTTCGTTACCTTATAATTCCGATGCTTTTCACGCTGCCCATAAAAAGCGACCACACTGTCCAACAAAGGCCGCTCCTCTTTAATCGATGCCTGCAGCATATCCAATGCAGCAATCCTCGGATGCCCGAAAGTATAGGTATTGAACCTATCCTTGGCACCTACCTTTCCACTATCCCACTTCCCACAGGAAATCACCGCAAACTTCGGGCTCACCTCTTTCAGCCAACCCATTGTCACCCCGTTATAGGAGCCATGGTGGCTCACCTGCCAGACATCACTATTTAAAGTTCCCGAACCCATATAATATTTTGCGACCGTATGCATCGCCTTCTCTTCCAAATCGCCTGTAAACAAAAATGAACTCTTGCCAAAAACCACTTTCACCACCAAACTGTGAAGGTTGCCATTGCCCTCCAGTTCTGAAACCGTCATCCCGCCCACAGGCGCATCGAACCTTCCAGACAACACCGAGATTACTGGATCCACACCCTGACAGTTCACAGGATCAATTACCCCATCGGTATGCCCATTTACCTTCCCATTGACCTTGATCTTGTCGTAGGAATAGTTCGCATAGGTCATACCCAACCGGCCGGCATTGTCCTGCGCCCAATTCTGGTTGAACCTGCCCGACCCCTTTCGCAGCCCATTATCAATGTAATTCAGCACCTGAAACTTCGTCAACACCTCCATCAATCCCACATTATGGTCCTTGTGCGCATGGGTAATAATTACCGACTGTAAAGTCCTATTTAGGTCGGTACGTCTGGCAAAGAAACGGTCCAGATAGCGGATCAGTCCCGCCTGTGTCACCGGTCCCTCGGCACCCGCATCGATCAGTACCGCACCACAGGAAAACTCCAAAAGCGTGGCACTCCCCTGCCCGACATCGATATAATGCGCCCGCATTTCGCCCGAACCGATGACCTGAGCAATGGCTACACCCGAGAAAGCAGATAAACCAGAAAAAATAAATATTGCAAGAAAAATACGGACTACGGAAGTCCCGAACAGGGAGCAGATAGCCCCGTCCAAATTTTGAGAACGCATCATGTCAAGTTTGATTTGGATTTAAAGTATAAATATACTAGATTTTATTATTTACATGCAATAAGAAATTTACAACTTAATATCTCTAGTAGAGTAAATGCAAATTTTAATAAGTAGTCTCTAGTAGAGAAATTAAAGTTCACTACTAGAGATAAAATTGATTGAAGTCAATTGAAATTAATGCATGCGAAAAAAACACATTATTTCATCGTAATCTTGTTTAAAAGTTGAGGATCTAGCTCCATCATTTTCTGCCGTAGCCTCGCCAACAGCCCTAGATCGTACAGAAATTCCGACGACAATAGCATGTCCTTCCACCCCGAGTTTTGAAAGCAGTTCTGAAAAGAGCTGCTTTTTTTGTTTTTACCTACTGGCGTCATTTCGAAGATCAGAACCAAAACCTGTGGACTAAGCAAATAATTTAGTCCATCACGTATTTTTTGTACGATAATCATTTCGCTAGTACCAACTTAGGGCTTAAGTTAAAATGTTTTGTATTTTAGGGTACAGAAAAATTCGCTTAACTATCAGTTTACCAAAATTGGCATCAAAGCTAATGTCGTAATAAAGACTTTTACGAAAAACCAACTTTTGCTAACGTGCATCAAAAAAATGAACGAAGAATACATCAAACGAATAAATAAGATCTTGACATACATTGACAGCAATTTGAGTAGTGATCTGTCGTTAGAAATGCTTTCCGAACTTGCGTATTATTCTCCGTTTCATTTACATAGACTTTTTAAAGCGTATACCAGCGAAACCATTAATTCATACATTACCCGCAAAAGAATTGAGAAAACAGCTTCATTGCTAATTCATCAAAAAGAAATAACAATTTCTGAACTTGCATTTAGTTATGGTTTTAATAGTAACTCTTCGTTTACAAGGACTTTTAAAAAAGTCTACGGAGTAAGTCCGTCCGAATTCAGAAAATTAAGCCCAAGCAATTATAGCAAGATTGGTAAAATTGAAAGCAAGAATGGACAAATTCGCCCAATTTTTGAAGATTACATTTGTAACATTAATCATCATAAAAATTGGATTAAAATGAATGCAAAAATTGAAATTAAAGAGACACCGAAATTGGATTTTGCTTTTCTCACTCAAATTGGGGTAAGTGGCTTGCACAGTGCTTTCGAAAAACTCATCAAGTGGGCGAAACCAAAAGGGCTAACCGAAACCCCTGATTTTAAAATGGCGAGAATTTATCATGATAGTTTTAAAATTACAGAACCCGAGAAAGTTAGAATGAGCGCTTGCTTACTATTAAAAGAACCGATAGAAGTAAGTGGAGAAATTGGTCTTACGGCTATTGAAAAAGGAAAATGTATTGTCGGCCGTTTTGAAATTGAGCCCAAGGATTTTGAAAAATCTTGGAATGGCCTTTTCGTTTGGATGAATGAAAATGGCTATAAAAAAACAGACAAAAATCCATTCGAAATATTCCATAATAACTTTAGCGAACATCCAGAAAACAAAGCCATCGTTGACTTCTATATTCCGATAAGTTAACAAATACAAAATCGTTTAAAATTAAAACAATGCTAACAAACATAAATCCAAAACTACCGATGCGTAATAAATCTATCACAAGAAATTATTACATAAACCAATTAGGCTTTAAAGAACTTGGCGATTATGAGGGATACTTAATGATTCAAAAAGACAATATAGAAATTCACTTTTTTGAATTTAAAGCACTTAACCCAAAAGAGAATTATGGGCAAGTTTACATAAGAACTAATAATATCGACAATTTGTATCAATCTTTGCTTGACAGTAAAACAGCAATTCATCCCAACGGCACATTAAAGGCACAACCTTGGGGACAAAAAGAATTTGCACTACTTGACCCTGATAATAACTTGTTAACATTCGGACAAAATATTTAAACATTGACAATAGAAGGAAAAACAACAAACTGTCAATAACGGGTATAAGAAATGGCTTTTTTTTTGATGAGATAGCTGTTAGTAAAAAGTAAGTAATACCGCTTATAACTAAGGCTTATTTTATTTGCAATTCACTATTTTAGAATTTGTAATTATTGTTCGAGTTTCGTTATTTATTTAGCGTACCCGCCTATGTATTAGTTATGGTCACTGTAAACTAATCACTCGCAACACAAAAATACAAACAGCCCAGCAATAAATAGGTTGCCGGGCTGTTTGTTATAATTAATTTCGCTTAGCGATTTTTTCTTAGTTCTTTTTTGCATTAAGGTTAAGTCCAATCTCTACATCTTTAGAGATCATCCAGTTTTCAGCGCTGCCTTCTGTTTTATAATTGATGCCCCACGCACTTCTGTCGATCACAAATTTCGCAGATGCAGTAACTACGTCTGAAGTAACCTGAACTTTAGCGGGAAAAGTTACGTTTAAGGTTTTATCTTTAAGTGTTAGGTTTCCACTGATCAGGTAATTTGGATCAGCAATTAAGCTGGCTTCCGCTGTTGCGGTATAAGGCTCTACTTTGGTGATTACAAATTTTGCGGTTGGTGCTTTGGCTACGTCAAAGAAATCTGCACTTTTTAAATGGCCTTCCAAGTCAGTTGCTTTTTTACCTTCTTCCGTTACCGATGCCGGATCTACTGAAAGTGAAGCCATATTTACCATAAACTCGCCACCACTTATCGAATCGTTCTGTACTGAAATAGTACCTAAGTTTACACCAATTTTACCCCAACGTGGTGCTAAGCCGCCTTTATGTGCACCTTTCCAATCTACCGTAGTGGTTAGCGTGTCAATCATAAAAGTTTGCCCTGTTTGCTCGGCAGCTGTTTGTTCTGTTGTTGTTGCTGCTGTATTGCTAGAGCCACCGCAAGATGCTAGTAAAACAAGCGCCGGAAGCGCAAAAAGTAGTTTTCTCATGTTTATTGTTTTTATAATTAATGTTAATTGTTAATTCAGTTATCAATTAATAACGCAAAGTTAAGTGTATTTTAACCTTACGCTCTTGATCTATGTTAATAATTTAGGATAACGAAATTTAGCTTAAAACTGACTATCAACAAGTTAAAATAAAAGTCTTAAAAAATATTACTAGACTACACTTAAAATCAAAATTAATTTATACATTTGTCCCGAGAGCGTTAATTTAGATGATGGGGATAGGACTTCGGGACTATCTCCATTTCTTTTTAATAGCCAAATATCCCCGAATTAGATACTTGTCTTATCGTATAATAAATTCGAGCTCACTGTTCTAAAATTGAAAGAGAAATAAAACATCAATAAATTACAAAAAACAAAGTCAATCTGTAATAAAAAATCATAATACAGATAATTATAGACGAGAATTATTATTGAGAAATTCTCTTTTTAACCAGTTTGTTTACCTTTTTTACGATATATCCATTTTTAAAATAACTATAAATATCATCACCGGGACAGGTAGTTTGGGTGCTGTGATCGCGGTGGGTAGAAATTTCATTCGGGGATATATTATATTTTATGCATTGATCTGCTAATAAACGTACCAATACGTCTAACAAATGATCGTCTAGCTTTTGTTGGTTATAGTTACCCAAGAAGCAAATTAGCAAATGTCCTGTAGGGTCGTATTCAGTATTGGTTTCGCCAACAGTTAGCGGGTTTCTACCTTCTAAAACTGTTCCATCTGGCGCTATCAATAAATGATAAGGTACATCGGCCCATTTACGATCGGGTCCCATGCCCCAAGTTTGGATATTCTTTAAACGCTTAAACGCATCATCGTTTTTGGTCAATAACTTTCCCCCTTCGTGGTGTACTGTTATTTTAACAGGCACATGTTGTTTGTACGGCCTACCCGTTACGCCTCCCCACCTGGCCTTGGGCAAAATTTTAACGGTATCGCTACTCGTTTTAATTTGAGCTACACTCTGTTTAGGAATAAACAAAAGGAAAACGCAAGTGCAAATTACCACTAGCAGTAAAGAGTTTCTTGATCTCAACATATCTTTCTATTTAAAACCGAATTTAAGGTTATCTCACGAACGTTTAAAGATTTTAATTAGATATTTCACTAATATACTTGCAAAAGCCAAGAAACTGTTTAAATTTCCGTTAAACTTCTTAATTGTCAGTCTGCGCTTGTCGAAGACTACTTCCAAAGAATGTTTCGACAAGCTCAATATGACACTTGTATTTTAATCAACAAAAATTTAAACAGTTTCTAAGTGAAAGCATCAGGTTAGATACGTTAATATTGGTTTTTTTAGCAATTGTAATTAAATTATATTTGCACAAACAAACATTGAAGTTTAAACCTAATTCGGATTTTCAAAAAAAAAATGGCCAACGATAACAGTTTAGCGGCGCTAAGCACTGAAAAAATAATCAAAAGAAGAAATTTACTAAAAGGCGTACTTACCGGATTTAGCCTAATGTGGCTGGTGTTAATTGCTTTGGCTGTATATTTCTATGTCAGCAAATCAAATGCAAAATTATTTATACCCTTGGCAGTATTCCCTATAACCTTGCTGCCTTTGTTCTTGCAGCTAAAGACCTTACATATAGAATTAAAAAAACGCGAACAAAAATGAGCGAAGCCACTAATAAGACAGTAGAGCAAACGTGCCTAAACTGCGACTACACAATTGACGAAAATTTTTGCCGCCATTGTGGGCAAAAGCGATTTAAAAGAATAGACAAAAAGTACGTTACCGATGAAATTCAATACTTACTTATTCATACCAACAAAGGTTTCTTGTACACTATTAAGAAATTAATCAAAAGCCCGGGAAAAACAGCTAGGGAGTTTATTGAGGGCAATAGGGTAAATCACTACAAACCTTTACTATTAACCTTTATTTTAAGTGGTATTTCTGCTTTCATTTCTTTTAAGATTATAGGTTTGGCCAGTATAATGAAAGAATTTTACACTGGGCAACACTTAAATTCTCCTTTCATGAACGATTATCTGGCCATTTCTACTGGTTATAACTCATTCATTATGTTAGGGCTAATACCCATTTTTGCGCTTACTACATGGATTGCTTTTCATAAATGGAGAGCCAATTATTATGAGCACATTGTGATGAATGCCTATATTTTATCTACTTACACCTTGGTAAGCATTTTATTTGTTTATCCTATATTATTTCTGCTGAGGCATAACCTAAGTTATTTTGCCACAATCGTTTCTTTCGCATCGCTCATAGTTCCTTTTATATTAATTTGGTTTTTTAAAGGTTATTATCCAGAGAAACCTTTGAAACAGGTAGTATGGCGGGTTTTGGCTACATTGGGTTTAACATTAGTAGCGTTCGGGATTTTAATGGTAACTTTAATGATTGGTATATTTATTTATTTAATTACCCAAGGTCCAGAAGCGCTAGAATATATTAAACCAGGAGGAGCAGCTTAACGGCGTTAAGAAACGCACAAAAAAACTCACTGAAATCTTATTCAGTGAGTTTTTTATTTAACGTGGGTTCGGGTTAAGTATTTTTACAATTCTTGAGAAATTCGCATTGAACGTATTTTTTTAGCTCGCCGCCGCAGGGCTCTTACTTTTTGACCGCAAAAAGTAACAAAAACTCTCGGTTGCTTATTTTTCTTTCAAAGAAAGTGCTTTAGCTTATTGGTGCAGCCCGAAAAATAAGAGACCGAAAATTAGCTGAACGAAGATTTTAAGCGCTATCGCTAGCAAATAGCATAATTTTCTTATCCCGAACTCCTATGTTTGTAAGGCATACATTTGTATCTAAAAGTGAAAAGGGATGAGAGCAGAAACCCGAACAAATAACTTCTTGAAGTATATTCTACGTGAGATATTGCCTCATTCTTTTTT
>NZ_SSHJ01000041.1 GCF_005925345.1 Pedobacter ureilyticus | reverse complement strand
ATCAGCGAAAATCAGCGGGAGAAAAAATTAAAACTAAAATGTGCAAAGGTGTCTTGGGCGGTTATTTTTTTTCATTAAAACCAATCTTCTTTAATCTGCGGAAACATCAGCGGAAATCTGTGGGGGAATTTTCTTACGAGGTTCAGAAAATTTTAGTAATTTGGATAAACATCTATCCTCGAAGTTATGCTAAAAGATATTAAGCTAAACAATGTCTTTGTTATCGATATTGAAACCATTCCGCAAAAGGAAAGCTTTGACGAATTGCCTAGTCACCTTCAAGATTTATGGGAACAAAAAAGCCGCTACCAACGTAAGCAAGAACAAACCGCTTCTGATTTTTACGAAAGAGCTGGTATTTGGGCAGAGTTTGGCAAAATTATTTGTATTAGCATTGGTATTTATCATTTAGAGCGTAAGCATATTCATTTGCGGGTAAGGTCTTTTGCTCATGATGATGAAATAGTTGTACTTAAGCAATTCATCAGCCTGATAAATAGACAAACTAAAAACCTTCAGCTTTGTGCACATAATGGAAAAGAATTCGATTTCCCCTATTTATGCAGAAGAATGTTAATTAACGGTTTGCCTATTCCTACTCAACTGCAAATTTCAGGTAAGAAACCTTGGGAAATCAATCATTTAGACACCATGGACCTGTGGAAATTTGGTGATTACAAAAGCTATACTTCATTAAATCTATTGGCAGCAATTTTCGATTTACCTACGCCAAAAAATGATATCGATGGCAGTAAGGTAAGAGAAGTGTATTACCAAGACAAAGATTTGGCAAGAATTGCAAGATATTGCGAAAATGATGTGATAACTACAGCACAAATTTTATTACGTTTTAAAGGATTGCCGGTAATTCCGCCAGAAAATATTACTTTAGTGAAATGATAGAATGAAACACGTAGACACGGGCTCCCTAATTTTTTATCAATCATTATAAATGAAAAAATTATGTTTCTATGTGGTTAATCCCATTTTTAAATGCTTAAAGTAAAAGACCTTGCCGTAAAATTTTATAACCAAGAAGATAAAATCTGGTTAGAAACCGTTCATAAAGTTAGCTTCAGTCTCGAAAAAGGTAAGGTTTTAGGTATTGTGGGCGAGTCTGGTTCTGGCAAGTCGGTTACTTCTTTCTCCGTTATGCGTTTGCACGATAGCAAGAATACGCGAATAGATGGCGAAATCAGCCTAGATAATATCGACCTGCTCAATTTAGACGACAACGAGATTAGAAAATATCGCGGCAATAAAATAGCCATGATCTTTCAGGAGCCCATGACTTCGCTAAACCCAGTTTTTACCTGTGGCGAGCAGGTGAGAGAAGCCATTATGCTGCACCAACAGGTGGATAAGCAAACGGCGAAAAAGAACACCATCAATTTATTTAAGGAAGTGCAATTGCCGAGGCCCGAAAATATTTTTGATAGTTATCCGCACCAACTCTCTGGCGGGCAAAAACAACGGGTAATGATTGCCATGGCCTTGAGCTGTAATCCAGAATTGCTCATTGCTGACGAACCAACTACGGCACTCGATGTTACCGTTCAGAAAACTATTCTTCAATTATTGGCTCGTTTAAAAACCGAACGTAACATGGCTATGATTTTCATTTCCCATGATTTGGGCTTAATGAGCGAAATTGCAGACGAACTGATGGTAATGTACAAAGGCGATATTGTTGAGCAAGGTACTGCACAACAATTATTCAAAAATCCCCAGCATCCTTATACAAAGGGACTGCTGGCTTGTCGCCCATCGCCTAAAAGATTGCTTAAAAAATTGCCTACGGTTGCCGATTTCCTCAATGAAGATAAAGATGTAGGTTTACAGCATCTTTTAGCTAAAAATGCTTTTACGCAAGAAGAAGTTAATCAAAGAAGAACTAAATTATATAGTCAAGAGCCAATTTTAAAAGTTCAAAATTTATGTACTTGGTACCCCATACATAAAGGTTTGTTTGGTAAAACACAAGATTTTGTCAAAGCAGTTGATGAAGTTTCGTTTGATGTTTTCCCCGGAGAGACATTAGGTTTGGTAGGCGAATCTGGTTGCGGAAAAACTACCCTGGGCAGAACTATTTTACGCTTGGTTGAGCCTACTTCCGGTAAGCTGATTTTTGACGGTATTGATATTACCCATTCGAATAAAAAGGAACTTAGAAAATTAAGGCGAGACGTACAGTTAATATTTCAGGATCCCTATTCTTCATTAAATCCTAAAATTACCGTAGGTCAATCTATTATGGAACCGCTAATTGTTCATGGTATTTATGCTAATGATACAGAGAGAAAAGCACACGTGATCCAATTGCTCGAAAAGGTAAATTTAGGTGCAGAATATTTTAATCGTTATCCTCATGAATTTTCTGGTGGGCAAAGGCAGCGTATCGTTATTGCCCGGGCTTTGGCGCTTAAACCTAAGTTTATTGTTTGCGACGAATCTGTTTCTGCTTTGGATGTATCTGTACAGGCACAAGTTTTAAATTTGTTGAGGGATTTGCAGGAAGAATTTGGTTTAACCTACATTTTTATCTCCCATGATTTGGCGGTGGTGAAGCATATTTCAGATAGAATGGTCATCATGAATAAAGGGAAAATAGAGGAGCAAGGCTTTCCAGAAGAGATTTATAAAAATCCTAAAGCAGTCTACACACAGAAATTAATAGATGCTATACCGGGTAACTTTTAATTTTTTTGATGGGGAATTGTTTACTCAAAAAAAGAGTATTTTCCCCAGCTAGAAATTTTTTCTACACTTTTTGGTTGTAAATAAGTTGATTGATTATTGGTTCACAACGTTTTACCTTTAACAGCTGTTTTTGGTACTATTTTTTCTATGTTTTTATAAATTTTAGAAAAGAGAATGTTAAAGAAGAGGTTTCTGCTAGTTGCTACCGTTTTGTTTTCTACAACTATTTACTCTTGTAAAAAGGAAACGCAAGAATTAACAGATGTAGATGTAGAGTTAAATAACGCCACGAAAATCATCAAAATCAATAATACAAATTCCCAAGGCCGTGTAGATTTGAATAGTGAAGGTCTGGTTTTAAATTTTCAGGCTAACGCAGGTACGTTAAACGCTAATGTTGCTACTGATGCGCTAACTCCCGCTTTCCCATATCAATTGGTCTACAAAGGAAAGATAGCACCCCAAATTGGTGTAAATAACAACGCGTTAAGTGCGCTAGAGGTTTCTCCCTATGGTAACTATTATGCCATTGCTTATCAAACTCCGGGCGAAGCTTACGGTGGAGGCGTCGATATTTTTCAATTACAAGCATCAGGTACACCACAACTGGTTTCTGCGGTAAGTACTACCGAGGCCGATGTAACTTGCTTAAGTAATGGCAATGGTAGGCTTTATTTGGGGATGGATCTGGAAACTCATGAAGATTATAGTTTGCCAGCTCCATCAGTGGCAGGTATTATTAAAGTAGAGGGCAATAGTTTAACACAAGCGCAGGTGGTTGGTTTGCAGGGTTATTCTACAAAAGATATCAAATACAACGAAAGCAATGGTAAACTGTATGCGGCCTCGGCAAATAATGGAGGTATTAGTATCATTTCTTTTACAGGTCAAACTGCGACAAAAACGGCATTTCAATCGTATGGTGAGGTAAAGTCTATAACTTTTTCTAACAACGATATCATTGCAACAAATGGATATAGCTACGCAACATTTAACCCTACAACAGCTGTAATCGGCAATTACAAACATTGGATCATCCCTAGCAACCAGGAGGGTATTGGCTCGGTTGCTTCTACATCAAATGGAAATTTTCTTTTTGGTAACAATTATTACCTAATTTATGTAGATAAAAATAGCAACGCACTGCTAGACCAAGTAGACGTGGCGGGTTCTATCAATTCTATATCTATAGTAAATGATAAAATATATATTTCTACGGGTAGTAGTTTAATAGTGGCTCAAATCGAAAATGATAAAATTAAGATATTAGCACGAACACATTTTCCAACGGTGTTTGGCGGTGGTTTTAATGTGCTTAAATCTAGGGTGATAGGTAGTACGGTAATTGTAGCCTGTGGCGATAGGGGGACTTATATCTTTGATTTGAAAAAAATATAATTGATTTAAAGTTTGAATGAAACAGCTCGGGATTTCCCGGGCTGTTTTGCTATTTAGCAATTTGTAGGTTTTTAAAATAATAATCTACGTTCTGTTTTTGAGCTCAAGTGATTAAAAAGCAACCTAAAAACACAATTAAACGCCTACTTTTGTTATCTTCGGTACAATTGAAAAACGATTATGGCAAAAAACAAAAATGCTCAGTTTAAACTTGTTCTTACTCAGCTAATAAGCGATGTTTTTGAGAAAAATAAAAATATAGCACTAAATCACAAACAGGTGGCGGCTCGTTTAAATTTAAGCGATAAAGCTTCTGTAGATACAATTTTAGAAGTGCTGATTGAACAAACCGAGAAAGGCCTATATGTGCGGCCCGAACGCGGTAAGTTTAAAATGAAAGATTTAAAAACGTTTGTTACTGGAACGGTAGATATGACCGCAGATGGTTCGGCTTTTATTGTACCAGATGACGAGTTTGAAAAAGATATTTTTGTGGCGCCTAGAAAGTTAAGAAACGCTTTACATGGTGATAAAGTTAAGGTTTACGTTTTTGCCAAGAAAAGTGGTGGTAGAAGAAATGAAGGCGAGATTGTAGAGATATTAAAGCGTGCCAAAACAGAGTTTATAGGTGTAGCCAAGGTCTCAGATCGTTTTGCTTTTGTTATTCCTGATGATAGAAAAATGCATCATGATATTTTTGTGCCATTAAGTGATTTAAATGGCGCTAAAAATGGTCAAAAGGTTCAGGTAGCACTAGCAGACTGGCCAGATGGCGCAAAAAATCCCATCGGTAAAATTATCCATATTTTGGGTGATCAGGGCGATAACAATACCGAAATGAATGCCATTTTAGCGGAGTATGGTTTTCCTTTAAGTTTTCCCTCGGAAGTCGAAAAAGAAGCAAATGCCATTCCAGAGCAAGTTACTGAAGCTGATTTGAAAAACCGTAGAGATTTTAGGGACACCGTAACTTTTACGATTGATCCAGTTGATGCGAAAGATTTTGATGATGCCATCTCCTTTAAAAAACTAGACAACGGTCACTATGAAATAGGTGTACACATTGCAGATGTTTCGCATTACGTTGTCCCGAATAGTAGCTTAGATAAAGAAGCAGAACATAGAGCAACCTCTGTTTATTTGGTAGATAGGGTAATTCCTATGCTGCCCGAAAGGCTCAGTAATGGGGTGTGTTCGCTGCGCCCAAATGAAGATAAGTTGTGTTTTGCGGCTGTTTTTGAGATGGATGATCAAGCGAATATTCACGACCAATGGTTTGGACGTACCGTAATCCATTCTAACAGGCGTTTTACTTACGAAGAAGCACAAGAAGTAATAGAAACCAAAAGTGGCGACTATACGGAAGAAATTTTGAAGCTAAATGAAATAGCTTACGTGCTTAGAGATGTGAAGTTTAAAAATGGAGCCATCAGTTTCGAAAGCACTGAAGTTAAATTTAAACTAGATGATTTTGGTAAACCTATTGGCGTTTACGTAAAGGAACGTAAAGATGCGCATAAGCTTATTGAAGATTTTATGTTGTTGGCCAATAAAAAAGTGGCAGAATTTATAGCTAAAAAAGGTAAAGGAAAGCAAAAATACACCTTTGTGTATCGTTCTCACGATTCCCCTAACTTAGAAGCACTAACTAGTTTTGCTACATTCGCTTCTCGCTTCGGGTATAAAATTAGTACAAAATCTGACAAGGATATAGCCAAGTCGCTAAATTTTTTGATGAATGATGTTGAAGGTAAAAAGGAGCAAAATCTTTTAACCTCTTTAGCTATCCGATCAATGGCTAAAGCTATTTATACAACCAAAAAGACCAGCCATTACGGACTAGCTTTTGAATATTATACCCATTTTACTTCTCCTATTCGTCGTTATCCAGATGTGATGGTGCATCGCCTGTTAGCCTTATATCTAGATGGGGGTAAATCGGCCAATGCCGAAGAATATGAAGCGGCTAGTGTACATTCTTCCGCAATGGAAAAACGTGCCGCTGATGCCGAAAGAGCATCAATAAAATACAAGCAGGCAGAATATTTAGAAGAGAATATTGGCTCGGTTTATACAGGTATCATTTCTGGAGTAACAGAGTGGGGAATGTATGTGGAAATTGAAGAGAATAAATGCGAAGGAATGATTCGCCTGCGTGACATTAGTGACGATTTTTATGTGCTAGATGAAAAAAACTACTGTATTATCGGTCAGCGTAAAAAACGTAAGTATCAACTGGGCGATGAAGTGCAGATTAAAGTTAAAAAGGTAGATTTATCTAAACGCCAGATTGATTTTTCATTATTGCCAGATTAGGCTTACAGCTAGCAGTTTTTACAACGGTTCCACTTTAAAACTATTCCTTAAAACCGAAAATATGCTGATCAATTTTTTAAATTTGCATCTTCAACTATAATAATGCGTAACTGTTTTCTATTTCTTTTACTGATGGTGGGTATGGCTGTAAAGGCGCAAACGCTGCAAGGTAAAGTAGTAGACGAAAATACAGGAGAGATCATTCCTTTTGTCTCTATTGGTATAGTTGGAACCAACCAAAGTACCGTTACTAACGATGCCGGAGAATTTGTGCTGAAAAACGTAAATCTTCCCTGTAAAGTAAGATTTAGCCACGTAAGCTACGTTTTGCTGGAAGTAGAGCTTACAAGCCTAGCTAGCGCAGTACTAGTGAAATTAAAGCCAGCAGCAATTAACCTAAAAACCGTTGTAATAGATCCTTTTAGAGGACAGAGGTTGCTAAAAGCTGCTTTAGAGAAGGCTGTGGGTTTTCAAAATCTAAATTTTTACGGGAGCGCATTTTACAGGCAGTTAACCTCAATTAATGGTAAACCTAATCAAATTTACGAGCTGTTTTACGACCTAGAATTTAACGTATCTAAAGTTAAAGGATGGATTGCCAAGCAAACAAGATTTGCCGAATCTAACGAAGGCATTGCTTTTTCGTTGAGCAACCAATCTTATCTCACTTTTTCGCTGGCTGGGTATCTTTTAGAAACTAAAAAACAGGGTAAACTCGTTTCACTTAAAAGCTTAAAAGATTTTGAAATTTCTATAGATAGGATTATTGAGCAGAAAGAACAAGATATTGCCGTAGTTTCTTGTAAGTTCAAAGGGAGTAAGAAGCAATTTTATATCAATGCTAAATATTATATCGGCGTAAATGATTTAAAAATCTATAGACTAGAAAACAGCATCTTTAATTTACCGATGACCATTAGCGCTGCTGTAAAAATACCACCTGTGGCTACTACTATTGCTACGTTTAACGGCACTAGTACGCCAATACCGGTGCTAGAAAGCATTGCAACTAAATTGCAGCTTAGCTTAAATGTGAACGGACTAACCTTAAATCCTTCTATTAGCTCGATGCTTACTGTATACCAGCTTGATAAAAAATTGAATACTCAAAAATTTACCGAATTAAATAGAAAAGTTCAAGATAAAACCATTGTCGAATCTATTGTTTACGATCCAGTATTTTGGAAAGATAATCCTATTGTTAAGCAAACAGCTTTAGAAGAGTCTTTTGTTAAAATGATGGAAAACAAATCGGCATTTGGTACCATGATAGATCCAAAATAATGCATAATCCCATCGAATTACAAAAAATAATTGAAGAAGCCATTGGTGAAATAGCTTACCCGGTACGTCCAGCTAATTTATACGAACCTATTAAATACATCATGAGTTTGGGCGGTAAAAGGATTAGGCCGGTAATGGTGTTAATGGCTACCGAACTCTTTACAGATGAGGTTTCAATAGCATTAGATGTTGCTTTGGCCATAGAGACCTTCCATAACTTTACCTTGGTTCATGACGATATTATGGACAATGCACCCTTACGTAGAGGCAAGCAAACCGTACACGAAAAATGGGGAGTTAACAATGCCATTTTAAGTGGCGATGTAATGATGGTAGAGTCTAATAAACATCTTTCTAAAGTAGATAGCAGTGTGTTAAAACCTGTTTTAGACACCTTTAACCAAACGGCACAGGGAGTTTGCGAAGGTCAACAGCTGGATATGGAGTTCGAAACCAGGGACGATGTGAGTATTGAAGAGTACATAGACATGATTAGGCTTAAAACTGCGGTTTTATTAGGGGGGGCAATGAAATTAGGAGCTATAGTAGCTGGTGCCGACGAAAAAAATGCTGAATTGCTTTATCAGTTCGGAGAAAATTTAGGGGTGGCTTTCCAATTACAAGACGACATTTTAGACGTGTATGGAGATCCAGAAAAATTTGGTAAGCAAGTAGGAGGGGATATCATTTCCAATAAAAAAACATTCCTTCATTTAACTGCCAAGCAATTGATTAAACCTAATGAAACTGATGTTCTTCTAGGTAATCATGATACTGCTGAACAAAAAGTTGCTGCGGTAACCGCTTTATATGATAGCTACGGTATTAGAGAACTCTCTAATGCTAAGATGGAGCAATATCTAACTAAAGCGTATCAGGCATTAGCTGATTTGGATGTATACGAAAGTCGAAAAACTTATTTACGTGAGCTTACTAAGCAGATTATGGAGCGGGAGAGTTAGTATACCCCATCTATGAGAACTAGATTTTAGTACCAAAGATTCCACGTTAATAAAATATCTATAAACGTAAAAGCCCCGAGAATTTCTCAGGGCTTTTAGATGTAATCGAATTACAAATATTATTCTGCAGAATCAGCAGCTTCTTCAGCTTTAGCAGCTTTTTTAGCTGGTGCTTTTTCTACGCTCTCAGCAGTTTCTGCTTTAGGAGCTGCAGCTTTCTTAGGAGCAGCAGTTTTCTTAGCTTCAGCTTTAGGAGCGGCTTCCTTTTTAACAGGAGCAGCATCTTCTACAACTGCAGGCAATACAGAAACATAAGATTTGTTATCTCTTTTCTTTTTGAAAGTTACAATACCTGGTACCAAAGCAAATAAAGTATGGTCTTTACCAATACCAACACCTTTATCTGGGTGGTGTTTTGTACCACGCTGACGAACGATGATGTTACCAGCGATAGCTTCTTGACCACCGAAAATTTTAATACCTAGACGTTTACTATGCGACTCGCGACCGTTTTTTGAACTACCGGCTCCCTTCTTATGTGCCATTTTTTTATCTTTTATATGACTAGCTAAAAAAACAGCTAATCATTGAATTTGCAAATAATTTAACTACAGAGTGATACTCTCAATCTGGATTTTGGTGAACGACTGACGGTGACCATTTTTCTTTTTGTAACCTTTTCTACGTTTCTTTTTGAAAACGATTACTTTATCACCTTTTAAATGAGACACGATTTTAGCCGCAACTTTAGCTCCTTTAACCGCAGGCGCACCTACAGAAATTTTACCACCATTGTCAACCAACAATACATTGTCAAATTCAATACTAGCGCCCTCATCTCCTTGTAAACGGTGTACAAAGATGTGCTGGTCTTTTGCAACTTTAAATTGTTGCCCTGCTATATTTACTATTGCGTACATTGTTAAATAATTATTTTATTTCTATTTATTTTTATTCGAGGTGCAAATATAGAACATTTAATTTTTAAACGCAATAGCGGATATTAAATATTCGTTACTTGAATTGTATTATTCAAATCTAAGGTTGATGGTTTTACTAAATACTTTTATAAAGTGAGTTTAGAATTTTAAATGGCCGAAAGCAATAAACAACCCCAACCTAAAATCATTAATAAACCGCCAAGTGGCGTAACTGGACCTAGAAACTTAAAATTCTTTTTCAGAGACTCGGATAATGATAGCAAATAGATGCTGAAAGAGAAAAGTACGGTTCCGATAGTTACTAAATAGAAGGACCATCTTAAACTACTAATTTCGAAATTTGCGTTGTAGCCGATTAGTATTAACAACAAAGCACTATAGGTTTGGTATCTTACACCAACTTCAAAAGAAGCTAGTTTTTCTGCCGATAAAATCTTTTTTAAGGCATGCGCTCCAAAAGCACCTAAGATAATAGCAAGTATGCCAAAAGCGGCGCCCGTGGCAATTACACAATTGTTATTCATAGGATAAAGGTAAAAAAATATTGAGCTAGTTTTATGTAAAAGGCCAATATCACTAACGTGAGTTTTGGATCTCGATTCGTCATTTCGACCGCAGCGAAGCGAGTGGAGAACTGAAAGAAAGCAAAGCTAAATCTATAGAGGGATAATTTCTGATAAATGACCCCAAGATTTCTCGACTACAGTCGAAATGACGACCATTCCTAATACAATTAAAAGCATAAGCTGCTGATAAACAAATACAAACACCCATAACTCGTTATCATTAAGTTAAGGAGTATTAAATATGTTGGCGACGACGCGAACATTGCGAAAAATATAGCGTTGGCGTCCTCGCCAACGCTTAGTTTAATGGTATTGATACTCTGGTAGTAAGAACACTATTTATTCAAAGCTTTTCTTACCTGAAGGGCAATCTTCTCGCCGAAAATTTCAATTGATCTCATCATTTGATGGTGAGCAGGTGCGCCAACATCCATGTGTGCCGAGAAACGAGTTAAGCCAAACAACTCGTGCATCATGATAATTTTTTCTGCAGCTTCGTTGGCATCGCCAATAATTAAATGTCCATGTTTTGATCGTCCAAAATCGTATTGGCCTCTTTGGAATGGCGGCCAGCCTCTAGATTTTCCAATTCTATCCATCTGTGCAGCGTAAACAGGGTAGTAGTAATCTGCTGTGGCCTTACTGTCATCGCCAAAGAAAGCGTGCATGTGCACACCAACTTGGAATTTGCTCATTTCATGCCCTGCATCTTCGTAAGCTTGTTTATAATAATCAAACAGCGGTTGAAACTGCTCTGGATTACCACCAATAATAGCAAACATTACAGGCAGGCCTAATTTGCCAGCTCTTACTACCGATGCTGGTGTGCCACCAACTGCAACCCACATTTTTAAGTTATTGCCTACCGCACGAGGTAAAATCTGCTGCTCTTTTAGTTCTGGTCTAAATTTTCCTTTCCAAGAAATAGTTTCTTGCTCGTTAATCTTAACCAAAAGGTTCAATTTCTCCTCAAATAAAGCATCGTAATCTGCCAAATTTTGGCCGTATAATGGAAACGACTCGATAAAGCTACCACGTCCAGCCATTAGCTCGGCTCTGCCATTGGATATCAAATCTACTGTAGCGAAACTTTGATATAATTTAACCGGATCTGAAGAACTTAACACCGAAACAGCACTTCCCAACTTGATATTTTTGGTTACCGTAGCTGCTGCAGCTAAAACAATTTCTGGTGCAGAAACTGCGTAGTCTGGCCTATGGTGTTCGCCAATGCCGTAAAAATCTAAGCCGACTTGGTCCATTAGCTTAATTTCTTCTATAATCTCTTGTAAACGTTGTTGTGCCGATTGTATTTCGCCGTTAGCGCTAATCTGTAAATCGCCAAACATTCCAATACCTAATTCCATTTTTTTCCTTTCTTTGATACAAAGATAACTGTATTGTTAACGCAAAGTTTTTGATGTATGATAAGAAATATAAGAGCTTACAATTTTTGATCAACGAAGTCAATCGCCTCTTTGCCTTGTCCAGGCTCAAACCAAGTAGTTTCAACGTCTTTCCGAAACCAGGTAAGTTGTCTTTTCGCAAATCGTCGAGTATTTTGCTTCACCTTATCAATAGCAGTTGGTAAATCGGTTTTGCCTTCTAAATAATCGAAAATCTCGGAGTAGCCAACAGTTTTAAGTGCATTGAGTTCTTTATATGGTATTAAAGATTTTACTTCCTCCACCAAACCGCTTTCAATCATCAAATCCACTCTGTGGTTAATTTGCTGATAAAGTTTTTCTCTTTTGGTGTTTAAACCGATTTTGATAATGTTAAACGGGCGTTCTTTTTTGTTAGAGGTAAGGAAAGAACTCAGTTTTTGTCCGGTAGAAAGTACCACCTCCAAACCGCGGATCATTCGTTGAGGATTGCTCTGGTCTACTTTTGTAAAATATTCTGGGTCTAATATTGCTAGCTGATTTCTAATGGCTTCGATCCCTTCGTCTGCAAATTGTTGGTTCAGTTGTTCGCGAATGTTGAGGTTTATTTCAGGCATTTCGTCCAAACCGTTACAGATGGCATTAATGTACAGCCCCGAACCGCCAACCATAATTAATACATCATGATTGGTAAATAGCTTTTCCATCAAAGCTAAGGCTTGAATTTCAAAATCTCCAGTACTAAATAACTGCGTAACGCTATGCGAATTTACAAAATGATGCGGTGCTGCTGCCAGTTCTTCTGCCGAAGGCTTGGCCGTACCTATGCTCATTTCTCTAAAAAACTGCCTAGAGTCCGCAGAGATAATCTCCGTATCAAAGTGCTTCGCTAACTCGATAGCTAGAGCCGTTTTACCAATGGCCGTTGGCCCAGCTACAACAATTAAAGTCTTCATATAAGTTGCGAGTTATGGGTTACGTGTTGCGGGTTTTAAGATATGCAAATTACCTTCGGCTATTAAAACGTAAAACTTATAACGTACAACCTACAATTTTTCGACTAATAATCGTCTTTATCGCTTTCGAAATCATCGTTGTCGTAATCGTCTTCTCCATCACCAAATCCATCCTCATCACTTTCTTCGTCGTCATCATGAGCTTTTTCTTGGGGATTGATTCCTCTACCGCCCATGGCTTCTAGTTCGTCGGTATCTTCTGGCACAAAATCCATCTCGTTTAAGAAATCAAAATCAGTATTTGTGGCGCTACTGCTAGCTGCAACTGCGCTAATATTACCTTTTTCAATGATTTTTGGCGCTTCTCCAATACTTTTAACTAAATATGGATATTCGATTTTAGGATCATTGTCTAAAATAATCTTAATTAACTCAACGTGAAAATCGTAAGGTCTTTCGAAGTTATAGATGTAGTAAAACTTTTGGTGCGGATCGTCGATAAAGCTACTTAGCTTCGATTTTTCCATCAATACCACGCCATTGTCGATTTTACGTTGTGTAGGATGGATAGCAATTTCGTCACCTTTAATCCAGTTATCGGTACTCACGTAAAACGATGAAGGTTTCTCGGCATTATATCCGGTACTGCGATGAATAGCTCTATGTAAATCTTCGAAAGTTTGTGTGCTCTTGATGTCTATTTCGCGTGTTACGTCGTCGTAATCTTCAAAAGAAATTCTAAATCTATAAACTGCCATGTGTTATCAAATACTGCTTTGTTGGGCGTAAAAATATAAAAAAACTCTTGAACTGCGAAGGCGGATATTTGAAAATCCTGTTTGTAGGATTGCTTTGTACTTAAAATTTGCTGTAACTATATTATGAACTTAAATGGGTTTAAGTTCTAACTCTTTGGCTTTTTGGAGCATAAAGCTAAAAGCTTCTTCGTAGCTGTTTGTAATATCGCCTTCCAATATCGCTTCGCGTATGGCATTTTTTAAAATTCCAACTTCCTTTCCTGCCGTTAGGCCGAATGTTTTCATGATATCGTTGCCAGAAATAGGTGGTTGCCAATTACGCAATTGATCGCGTTCTTCTACATCTTTGATCTTCTGCTTTACCAGTTCGAAATTGTTGCGGTATTTTTTGATCTTGTATTCGTTTTTGGTAGTTACGTCGGCATTGCAAAGCAGCATCAAAGCTTCAATATCTTCGCCAGCCTCAAAAAGCAAACGGCGCACTGCAGAGTCGGTAACTTTATCTTGGGCAAGTACAATAGGACGCAAATGCAGTAATACCAGTTTCTGTACAAACTTCATTTTTTCGTTTAAAGGAAGTTTGAGCTGTGCGAAAATTTGAGGCACCATACGGGCACCTTTGTCTTCATGACCGTGAAAAGTCCAACCGTGGCCTTCTTCAAAACGTTTGGTAGCAGGTTTGGCAATATCATGAAGAATTGCAGCCCAACGTAACCATAAATCATCAGTAGTTTCGCAGATATTATCTAAAACTTGTAAAGTATGATAGAAATTGTCTTTATGCGCTCTACCTTTTACTACGTCAACGCCATAAAGTTTGGCCATTTGAGGAAAAATGAGTTCGAGCAAACCGGTATCAAACAGGTAATTAAAACCAATAGAAGGTTTTTTTGCCAAGATGATTTTATTGAGTTCGTCGCTAATTCTTTCCTTTGAAACGATTTTGATGCGCTCTTTTTGTGATTTAATGGCGTCTATGGCAGTTTGATCGATCTCGAAATTCAATTGCGTAGCAAAGCGAATTGCTCGCATCATTCGCAATGGATCATCAGAAAAAGTAACAACGGGATCTAGTGGTGTTCGGATCAGCTTGTTGGTTAAATCTTCCAATCCATTAAATGGATCAACAACTTCGCCATAGTTTTCCTTATTTAAGGATATGGCTAATGCGTTGATAGTAAAATCTCTGCGTAGTTGGTCGTCTTCTAAAGTGCCATTTTCTACGATAGGTTTGCGAGAATCTGCTCTATAACTTTCTTTACGAGCACCTACAAACTCTACTTCTAAATCGGCATGTTTTAACATGGCAGTGCCGAAGTTTTTGAAGATAGCTACGTTGGTTTTTAGTTTTTGGCCAACTTTTTCTGCAAATGCAATACCATTGCCCACTACTACAACGTCAATATCCTTGGAGGCTCTTTTTAAGTAGATGTCACGAACAAAGCCACCAATAACATAAGTTTCAATATTTGTAATCTCGGCAGTTTCGGCTAAGATTTTAAAAATAGAAGCCTCGATATTTTCAAGAAGGGATTTCGCATCGTTAGGCTGAGGGTTGGTTTGCATAGGTTGCAAAGGTAAGAAAAACCCTTTAAAATGCCGTCATTGCGAGGCATGAAGCCAGGGAAATCGCTTTTAACATTTGAAAGACAAGAATAATTGTTATATTTATGATATAAATGACTAAGGTCAAAAAAATGGCCTTTTCAAATCCCGACTATTCATCTCACCAAGTTTTTTCTCGTT
>NZ_SSHJ01000040.1 GCF_005925345.1 Pedobacter ureilyticus | reverse complement strand
CAATAAAACAACTTTAAATCACTACTTTTGTTAACGCTTCTATAGCATTTGATACGTTCGTTCGCCAGCAAATTAGGTGGTCAGTTTGCCACGGAATCACATGGTCAGTTTCTCCGAAATATACACTTACAGCCAAATGAAAAAGGATAAGGAAAAACAGGAAGTAAAGACAGAGCAACCTGCTCAACACTGACTTTTTTCTAACAATATTTTGAATAAATCGGATAGCCCAAAAGGTTATCCGATTTTTCGTTTGTAGCAAACGTAAAACGCCAAACACTACCTTTCAACGCCAATCAATACTACATTTTCCAACCCTGTAACACCCCTTAATATCTTCGACTTCCACAGAAAAAATGAGCAAAAAATGGAAGTTATCGCAATACAAAAATCCGCATTGGACGGAATGAAAAATGAGCTAAGGGAACTTTTGGAAATGACCGAAAATGCTGTAAGGAAATACACCCCGATTTTCAAAGAAGAGCAATGGCTCGATAACCAGGAAGTGTGTTTGATGATGAACATTACCAAACGGACTTTGCAGACCTACAAGGACAAAGGCTTATTGCCTTATTCCAAACTGAACCGCAAGAATTATTACAAACGCTCGGACGTACAGGCTTTACTCGAAGCCGGACTGCCGTATAATACAAATGACAATGAATTTACTGACGAATGAAGCTGATGAAATCGTCGTCCATCAGGAAATGATAATGCAGTTGAGAAACTGTATCGAAGAAATACTGAAAAACTACCGTCCCGTAATGAACGGAGAGATATATCTTTCGGGCGAAGATATTTGCAAGCTGTTACATATCAGCAAACGGACTTTACAGCAATATCGTGATGATAATATCCTGCCATTTATACAAATTGGAGGTAAGATAATTTATAAGGAAACAGATCTGGTAAGGATACTGGAAGAGAACTATACCGGGAAAAATACGGTCAATGATGGTTTCTGAACTTTCTTTTCAGATAATAGTACCGAAACAATAACCGGTCATACCATAAAGCGAAAAATAACAATCCTACCGGAAGCAAAAGAGTTCTTAATTCAAGATATGAATAAGTAAAGCCACCTATTATACAACCCAAAAAGAAACAACAGATGATTGCCAGCTTTAAGAATATACTTTTATTCAACTGTATCCGTTCTGGCCGATCTCTGTAAAAGAACAGCTGTGACAGTTCTATTCCCAGATCCGTGAACAAACCCGTCAGGTGGGTAGTTCTTACCACCGATTGGGATACCCTTGTTACCAATGCATTCTGTAATCCCATAGAAAAAAGTAGAGCTGACGATAATAGAATTGAAAACCTGGCATATTCATTCGGTAGTAAAAATGCTGAAAAACTCACCGCCAATAATATGATTATTTCAAGGAATATGGGTATAATATAAGGTGTTTGTGGTTTGTATTTTGAAACCCACTCCATAATAAGACTTGAAACAAACGCTCCAAACAGAAAAAACAAAATGTAAAATAAATATGCAAAAGCCATTCTGTAATTTCTTAAAACAAGTTCCTCAGAAAAAAAAGCAAAATGACCTGTTACATTAGTAGTTAGCGTATGTAATTCTAAAACACCGGTAATGTTTACGACACCTGCTACACCGGATAATATTGAGGCTAATTTTAGGTTGTGTGTATAAGTACGACCTTTGCCTTTATGTCTAAACATTTGCTTCCTTTTGTTGTAAATTTACAAAATTGCTGTTGCCCTTTGTTCATAATTGTATATAATCTGTAACATTCGTACATTTGCTTTATTAAATATAGAAATACTTAAAGTGTTTTTGCTTTAAGTCCCACATTGAAAACTGGTAATTTTTAGACAACGGGACAATAAGGAAGAACGCTCATGCCATAGGCGTGGGCGCTCGCTTATTCGTTGTCGGGTATACCAGTACCTCAATGTGCGGTAAGTGTAGTTGCCTGCGCTTTCTTTTTGTGCAGGAAACTCCATTAACTCAAAATCTGACAATATTATGGAATCTGGTACAACACAACAAAAAATCACCCTCTCCTTTATCAATGATAAAAGCCCAATTTTAGATTTGATTTGCAATGATTTCATTGCTTCAGGAACTGAAGTCTTATTTCGTTCGGAAAGCATTAAAGATGGACTATCACAATTGTTTTCATTGAATGAACTTCCCTATGTTTGTATTATTGACCTTGATTTTTACGACAAGAATGTGCTGGCACAGGTTCAAGAATTAAGGACAGAATATCCAACCATAAAGCTTATTGCTCATAGTGATATTGATGCTGAAAAAGTCGTAAAACCTCTTTTTGAAATTGGTTTTTCTAGTTATTTGCTCATTGGTAGCGATACAGACGATTTCAAGAAAGCCATTGAAGTTGTTATCAATGGCGGAAGATATTTTAGTGTGGGAGTAGCAAAAATCGCGCAGGAATATTTTAATAATGATTTTCATAGTGAATAAAGTAATTCCTTCTACTAACTTATTAATAAGTTTTATTTCAGCCATATTCTTCATAATGGGAAAAAACTTATTCTGTAATTTAAGCAGTAATTATCCCTTTTGCTAGCTCATTCGCAACATTATTCGTATATTGCGATATTTAATTTTTACAGATAAATATGCCGAAAAAAATCAATCTAAAGATTTTCAAAGACTTTGTTGAATCAAGTAATTTTGGAGGTTTCCTCCTTTTTTTATGCGTAGTGATTTCAATGATAGTGGCAAATACATCAATGGCCGCTCCGCTACAAAATTTATTGGACACAAAGCTGGGGTATGAAAATGAAGCCATACACCTCAATTATTCCGTAAGTATGTGGATCAACGACGGATTGATGGCAATCTTTTTTCTGTTGGTAGGTCTGGAAATTAAAAGAGAAATTGTTGAAGGAGAACTCTCTTCTCCCAAGAAAGCTATTTTGCCTATCCTTGCTGCTATCGGTGGAGCAGTAGTACCCGCATTGATTTATGTAAGTTTTAATTCCGGTAGTGAAACAGCTTCCGGCTGGGGTATTCCTATGGCTACGGATATTGCTTTTGCATTGGCCGTAATTTCGCTGTTAGACAAAAGAGTACCAACCAGTTTAAAAATATTTTTAGCGGCTTTAGCGATTGTGGATGACTTGATTGCCATTTTAGTCATTGCAATTTTCTATTCATCCGGAATTGAGTTAGGCTATCTAGGCTATGCCGGAATTGGAATGCTAGTACTGATTTTGATGAACCGTTTTAATGTTAAAAATCCCTATCTATATCTAATACCAGGAGTTTTTGTATGGTATTTTGTGCATCATTCTGGCATTCATGCCACTATAGCAGGTGTACTGGTAGCTATGACCTTGCCAACCAATGATACAGAAGTTGAATCTCCGTTAGAGAAACTAGAACATGCACTTGTAAAACCGGTAAATTTTCTGATTATTCCCATTTTTGCATTCGCTAATACAAATATTACAATTCATCAGGAAATGATAGAAGGACTGACTTCCCCGTTAGGTTTAGGTATTTCACTGGGATTAATTTTTGGTAAGCCCATTGGCATTGTTGCAACCTCTTTGATATGTTCTAAATTAGGGATAGGTCAACTTCCTGCAAACAGTAACCTTATTCACATTATTGGCTTAGGATTATTAGCTGGAATAGGTTTTACAATGTCCATATTTATATCTATGCTTTCATTTGACAATCAGGTTTTCATTGAAGAGGCCAAGCTATCTGTTTTAATAACATCACTCATTGCGGGTATCTTAGGATATGTGATTTTGAATTTATCCAGTAGAAGAAAGGGTAAGAAGACTGAAATTTAAATTCAGTCTTTTTTACTATAATATTTCTCCTTTAGCCATAAACTTGCCCTTACCAATAATATGAGTACAGGAACTTCTACCAGTGGGCCGATAACACCTACAAATGCCTGTGGCGAATGAATGCCGAAAATCGATATTGCTACGGCTATTGCCAATTCAAAATTGTTTCCTGTGGCTGTAAATGCGATGGATGCGTTTTTGTCGTAAGGAACTTTAAGAGATTTATTGATAAAGAAGCTCACGAAAAACATCAACACAAAATAGATGATTAGCGGTATGGCTACTTTTACTACATCCATTGGTAATTCCAGTATTTTATCGCCTTTCAAGCTGAACATTAATACTATCGTAAACAATAAAGCGTATAAGGTAATTGGCGATATTGCGGGGACGAATTTTCGGTTATACCATTCTATACCTTTTGATTTTATAAGGAAGTAACGGCTTAAAAAACCTGCCAGGAATGGAATACCCAAATATATCAATACGCTTTCGGTAACATCTTTCATGGATACGCTTACATTGAAATTGGCTAATCCTAATTTTGCAGGTAATACGTTGATGAATAACCAAACTAAAAAGCTGTAAGTAAATATCTGGAAGATGCTGTTTAATGCAACTAACATAGCTGTATATTCTCTGTTTGCTTTAGCTAAGTCACTCCAAACGATGACCATGGCAATACATCTTGCCAAACCGATAAGAATTAAGCCTGTCATGTAATCGGGTTCGTTACGTAAAAACAAAACCGCTAATCCAAACATCAATACCGTGCCGATTACCCAATTGAGCAATAAGGATATGCCAATTACTTTTTTATCTCTAAATGCTTTGGGCAATAAGGAATAATCAACCTTTGCCAAGGGTGGATACATCATCAATATCAATCCTATTGCCAATGGAATATTGGTAGTGCCAACAGATAAGCTGTTGGTAACATTAGAGATTTTGGGAAAGAAATGACCCAAACCCACGCCAATTGCCATTGCAAGGAATATCCATAAAGTAAGGTATCTGTCTAAGAATTTTAATTTTGGTTGCATGGCTAATTTGTAAGTTCTTTATATTGGTTTGATGTCAATAAGTCTTCTAATTCTGTAATGTCTTTTATTTCAATTTTTATCATCCAACCGTCTTTATAAGGATTGTCGTTTATGAGTGTGGGTGCTTTCAAAAGTAGTTCGTTCGTTTCAGTGATTTTACCCGATACAGGCATAAATAAATCACTGACCGTTTTAACTGCTTCAACAGAGCCGAATACTTCGTCCTGCTGAAAACTATATCCAACGTTTGGTAAATCCGCATATACGATTTCGCCCAATTCACTTTGCGCAAATTCTGTAATGCCTATTGTACCTGTGTTGTCCTGTATGCTTATCCAGGTATGTTCTTTTGAATACTTTCTATCGGTTGGAAATTCCATTTTTATAAATTTTAGATTAGTAACCTCTTCTTAAATTTTCTGCGTATTCGTTTGGTAAAATGCTTTCTTCAACTGCTTTTGCAGCCCTTTCAATATCATAATCAAAGCGTATAAATTCTACACTGATACTATCTTTATCCAACACAGAACTGTTTTCATTAATCGTAAGCATTACATAACCGCCTCTTACATCGCTGTCCTTCGGTTTACCAACCGAACCGATATTAATGGCGTGTCTGAAATGATTTTGACCGTCAATACCCGAATTTAAAACTCTGTGATAAGGTTTGTGTGTGTGTCCGAAGCACATAATGTCTGCATCGGCTTGCTCCATAATGCGAAGCATACTTTTTTCCTCACGGTCTTCAAAAAGATATTCGTTTATTTTTCTCGGACTTCCGTGTACCAAAAGCAAATTCAATTTATCTTCATTCAGTTGAAATTCTACTTTGATATGGGCTGGAAGTGTACGCAAATACGCTCTTTCTTCATCTTTCATCAAAGAATTTGTGAATGAAATAGAAATATTTCCGTTATCTTTTTCACTGTCTGTTTTGTAGGCACAACCGCATTCGTTGCTCATTCTGCCAATGCCAAAATCGTAATTTCCGGCAATGGTTGGTATTCTCCTTTTACGGATTTCGTTTACCACTTCGTTTGGCCAAATATTATAGCCCACCAAATCGCCCAAACAATAAATACTGTCTGGTTTTCTTTTTTCAACATCTTCAAAAAATGCTTCTAATGCAGGTAAATTGGCGTGAATATCACTGAATAATGCTATTTTCATTTTGTCTGATTTTTATTGTTTAAATATTTTGTTTAAGATAACTTTAGATAAGATTAAATAAATACCCTAATAATGCTCCTCCAATAACCACAAAGGCACTATTTATTTTTTTGAATTTGAAAACTACGATCGCACTTATCATTGCAATTAATATCGTCCGCCAATCAGTAATAGTTTCTTTGCCCATTGTAAGACAAATAGCGACTATGATTGCAACAGATGCCACATTGACCGCATCGAGAAAAATGGACAGTCCTTTAGATTGGCGCATTTTTTTCATCAAGGGATTTAGCAATGCTACTAAAATAAACGACGGCAGAAAAATAGCAATCGTAGAAATAACTGCTCCGGATAGTCCGTTGATTTGATAGCCAATAAACGTAACTGAAGAAAAAACAGGACCTGGGGTAAACTGTCCAACAGCAATAGCATCCATTAATTGCTGCCGGGTGAGTAAGCCCGTTGCAACTAACTCCGTATCTAAAAAGGCGAAAAGAACATAACCACTTCCATAGAGGATAGCACCAATTTTCAGGAATATCCAAAATAATTTGGTATTTGTTTCAGAGAGTAAGGGGCTTTGTGCGATTTGTAAGAATGCGAGCGGGATAAAACTTTGGAGCGTATTTCTTTTGCTCTGAATAGAATACAAACCCATTGCCAGCAATCCCGCTCCAAACATCAAATAGATTTCACTAATGCCGAATAATGACAGTACCAAAACAAGAATACCTACAACCGCCAAGAATGTGGACTTGACAGATTTCTTTGCTAATGGAAAAACAGCTCCTATGATAATAGCGATGATTGCAGGTTTGATACCGTAAATAAAGGGCTGTACTTCGGGCAATTGTCCGTATTGCTGATACAACCATGCAAATATCCCGGTAATGAAAACCGCAGGTAAAATAAAGCATAACCCCGCAACAATTAACCCTTTCCAACTGCCTTTGTCATAGCCGATGTGTATCGCCATTTCTGTACTGTTGGGGCCAGGAATGAGATTAGTAGCTCCCAACAAATCCAAAAAATGCTGTTCGCTCATCCATTTCTTTTTGACAACAACTTCCTGCTGCATCATAGCAATATGAGCCGCGGGACCTCCGAAGCCAATAAAACCAAGCTTGAGAAAGAGCTTGGCAATTTCCTTTATTTGAATATCACGCTCCATTTCTCATTACGATTTTATCAATAGACCAATTACCTGCACCTTTGATTAACAAAAACATACTTCCCAAAAGCATCGCCCAATCCGTACGGCTACCGTGCAGCAATTCCCAAATACCCTCATTAGCCAAAATAGATGTTTTGGTCGTGGCAATGGCAACCAGCATAATGATGATGAGCGGAATACTTGCTAACCTTGTAAGCAACCCGAGCAAAATAAGTGCTCCGCAAAGGATTTCAAATATGCCTACAAAACTTCCAAGAAATTCAGGAGATGGCAAGCCAATTTTTTCAAACCGCCCGGCTCCCCGTAAAGTAGGAAATAGAAATTTCTGAATGCCCTCCGATAAAAAAACACCTCCAACAATCAGTCGGATTATGATTGTTGTCTTTGAATTATCTGTATGAATGATTTTTGAAAACATATAAATTCAATTTTAACAACATCCGCCACCTGGAGTACAAGCATTAGCATTATTTACAGGCAGTTCCGCCAAATTTTTCTTTTGTTTATCTGAAGGAATCCCGCAGGCATCTTGAGCCAAGCAGGCTGTTGTTTTATTTTTCAGTACAAATGTCTCTCCGTTGAAATCCAAATCATACTTGCCAATAGTTTCGCTTTGGTATTCCACCTCAATTTCCGCATCTTCAATACCTAATTTTTCTTCGGATAGCTTGATGATGTTTAATAGTTTAACTGGCTTTAATTTGTGCTCGAAATCGTCCGCATTCCATAATTGGAAGTTTACAACTTTTTCTGACCGGATTACGCCACCACAGTCTATAAAGTTTTTAGTAATTTGTCCCACTTCGGTAACGTGGAAATGTTCTGGAACTAAAGTTCCGTTTTCTAATTGAAATCCAACATTTACTAATGTTGGCAGGATTTCTTTAATTTTTGATAACTTCATATTTCTGATATTAATTCAATAAATGTTATATTGCAATGTTACGATGTTTTGGTGTTAAAAAAAAACGCTTAACAGCATTCTTTACTATTTACATTCTCGACAAAAAAGCTATTGAGTTCCTTCTTAACCTCATTCCAGACTGTTTCATTAATACAGTAACATACACTAGTTCCTTCTATATTTCCTTTAATGATACCAATATTTTTCAGCTCTTTCAAGTGTTGTGAAATTGTCGCTTGTGCCAATCCCAATTCTTCTACCAGATCATTACAGATGCAGGCATTTTGTTTAATGATATGTTGCAGTATAGCTATACGGGCAGGATGAGCCAGTGCCTTTAAAATACCAGCTAAATGGTTCTGCTGTTCTGTAAAAATTTCGGTTTTTGTGACACCCATCAGTTTAAAAAAATAAATATATCGCAATATTACGATAATAAATTTAAACAGCAATAATTTTTAAAAAATTATTGCTGTAGTTGTAATATTAAACTTGTATAATCCAATGCTATTTATTAGTCATTACTTTGTAGGTAGGATCTTCAATAATATTCACATCAATAACTGTTTCTGCATTTTTAAGTAATTGCCTGCAATCTTGGCTTAAATGACGTAAATGTAGTTTTTTACCTTCCTTGTGATACTTCTCCGTAATTTTATTCAAGGCTTCAATTGCGGACATATCTACAACTTTGCTTTCCTTGAAATCTATTATCACCTCATCGGGATCGTTTTTAACATCAAATTTTTCGGTAAATGCCATAGCAGAGCCAAAGAAAAGCGGGCCAAAAATTTCGTAATGCTTTACACCATCTTCATCTACATACTTTCTAGCACGTATTCGTTTGGCACTTTCCCAAGCAAATACAAGAGCCGAAATAACTACACCTATCAAAACGGCTAAAGCTAAGTTGTGTAATAATACAGTTATAACTGCTACCAGCATACCAATAAAAATATCGTGACGAGGCATTTTATTAATGATTCGAAAGCTGACCCACTCAAATGTGCCTATAGCTACCATCATCATCACCCCGACTAATGCCGCCATTGGAATTTGCTCGATTACAGGACCTGCAACCAGAATGATTAATAAAATTGCTATAGCTGCAACTATTGCAGAAAGTCTGGCTCTTCCTCCAGCTCCGATATTCACTAAAGTTTGGGCAACCATTGCACATCCACCCATTCCGCCGAAGAAACCGTTGGTGATATTGGCTATACCTTGCGCCGCAGCCTCACGGTTAGATTGTCCCTTTGTGCTGGTTATTTCATCAACCATATTAAGCGTTAACAGACTTTCAATCAATCCAACCCCTGCCATTACCAAGGCATAAGGGAAAATAATTTTCAATGTTTCCAGAGTAAAAGGAATAGAAGGGATGTGAAATGAAGGTAAAGAGCCTCCTACAGAGGCGATATCAATAACTTTTTTAGTATCGATGCCGAAAAAATATACAATACCAAAGACAACTATTATTGCTACTAAAGATGCAGGAACCGCTTTTGTAAATTTTGGCAATATAAATACGATGGCTATAGTTAATAATGTCAATCCAGCCATTAGATAAAGCGCCGGCCCCTGCATCCAACCTTCTATCCCGTTTTCTACAACTTTAAATTGAGCTACCTGTGCCATGAAAATGATTACTGCAAGGCCGTTTAAAAAACCATACATTACTGGTTGTGGGATCAGGCGGACAAATTTACCCAGTTTAAAAATTCCTACTGAAAATTGCAGTACACCTGCTAATATAACCGCAGCAAAAAGATATTCCACACCGTGTGATGCTGCCAATGCGATAAGTACTACTACCGTTGCTCCGGCTCCCCCAGAAACCATTCCGGGTCTGCCTCCCAAAATTGCAGTAACAATACCCATTAAAAAAGCTGCATAAAGCCCTGTCAAAGGCGAAAGCCCTGCCAGAATAGCAAAGGATAAAGACTCAGGTATCATGGTCATAGCCACCGCAAGACCCGCAAGAATTTCGTTTTTGTAATTAATTTTCTGTTTGAAATCAAACAAATTGATAATTTTCTGCATAAAAATTTATGTTTAAAGTGGTAAAAATGTAAATAGAAAAGTATGTACACGAAAGCAAAACCTTCGGGTACGACAGAGAAGCCAATAAATTAAAATTGGGAAATATAACAGTTAGCCTAAGATCAAGGCGGAGTAACTTGGGATGATATTTGTACTGTTCTTTTCATTGAGTGGTGCAAAAGTACAATTTATAGTTATTGTAGACAATTTAACACCAAAAAAAACTAAAAAAAATTGTTTCACAACACAGAATCTTTTCTTTGGTCGCAGTCTGGAAAAAAAAAAGTCAGTGGTAAATACAACAAATGGGATAATGAATATCCCACGCAAAAAACTCGCAACCTGTTTGGTAAAATGTGAAGAAAGGGAATTGTGAAGTGGTGCATTTTGGCAAAGTGGTTGCATCCGCTTTAAACCGCAAAAATGCGTTTCCGACCGAAGCGAGGAATTGCATTTTTGCCCGCCGACTTAGGCTTTTAGGCAACTTTTATCGGGTGGGTGCGGAAATCTTTCAGGTTGTGAAAAAATCCTTTGTATTCGGTCATTCCCCTGCGGAACAAGTTCCATAGCAAAGAACACCCCATTTGTGTTAATGATGAATTGATAAACAAATCCTGGTGTTCCAATGCTTCTGCAAGTGAGCAACTTGGCGTGTTGTCTTCCTGTTCGGATTGCTTCAGTAATTCGCCAAATTCATCGGTAACAAATGGCAGGCTTGCCACCGTTTGGTATTTCTCTGAATTGGGTTGCTTTATCTCTCCGATAGTAGATAGTAGCACTTGTCCAATATCTCGGCTGTTGCCAAAGTCCAGCCAATATTTTGGCTCGTCTTGGTAGTGTCTGCGGTAGCTTATTTCTTTAAGAATTTCAGCAACGCCAAACCTCGACTGTACATTGTCCACACACGTAATGGTAATGATTGCCTTTGCTTTTTCGGGCGGTCTTTCAAAATTGTCCTTTTCAAATTTTACCGTTTCGGCTTTCCAATTTGTACCTGCCCAACGGTTGCAACGATTGATTAAAGCAACGGATTTGTACAATCCTGTTTCACTTTCTGCAAATCGTTGTCTGCCTAAATTGGCACTCGTGATAACATCATCATCCCAAAGGCGGACTTGCAACCCTGCGTGTTCCAATGCTATCAAACTTTCGTTTATTTCCATTAAAGCGGTCAATACTTTTGAGCCTGTGCCACCTGCTCCGATAAGGTTTATCGAAATCGGGTTTGTCGGATTGAGCAGATAATTGTCTGTAAAATGGATTGCTGTTTTTGCTGTGTTCATCACAATAGATTTTTAAGGGTTTTGTTGTTCTTTTTCAATACTTCTTTTGGAAAGGGTTTATCCGTACCAATAAGGTCTTTCCATAGACTTACGATGTTCTTTTTTGTCAAATTTGCACTCAATGAATGACTGAAATAGGAATTGAAAAAATAATGTTCCCACGCTTGCATAAATTCCTCAACCGAAGCAGAATTTTTAATATCAATACTTACCGTACCCATACATACATTGCCCTTTTCGTAGATATTGAAGAAAGGTGCGTAATACAATGGCGTTTTCTCGGTGGGTCTTCTATCATTTGCCAAAGCAAATACGGTAAGACTGTTTTTGTTCGCTAACCAAAGCATTGGCGGTACTTGTGCCATTCCGTTGGGTATGCCCAAACTTTCCACAAAATACAGTTTCCGTTGCTGTGCTTTGGTGTACCAAAGCACAGTACCTTTTTCAGCATTCGGATTGATATGCAGAATATTGGTCGGCAAAATTCCTTTTGGCTTTAAAAAAGCTGCGTTCTTTTCTTCATCGGTCTTTAAAGCTTTTGCCAATACATTGGCTTCTTTTACCGTCAATGGGTGGGCATTGATAGGCGTTCCGTTGCTATCCATATCAAAATGCTCCACATACACATCGGTTTCCGTTCCTTTGGTTTCATAGAAAACCAAAGCGGATTTTGGATAGTACATACTGCCAAAATGGTTTGTTATATCTGTTGTTGTGTTCATTTTTCTATCGTTTTGTATTCGTATAATAATCCACTCAAATCATTCAATAAATCAAACAAACGGTTCTCAAAATCAAGGTCGGTTGTTGGTATTTCGCTTCCGTCAAACCGCTTGGAAATAGTTGGTTCTTCCATTGCTCCGTACTCGTTAAATTCATTGTTGATGGTATCTGAAAGGTTTTCGTATAACCAACCTTTAGTGTCTGCAATAAATGAAATGTATTTTTCCATTCCGATTATTTCATTTTCGTAATCATCATTATAAAGGTCTTTTTCGGGCAATGTGGCGTTTCTGAAAATAGTTGCGTTCGGATATTCTGTACAAAGGGCAAACGCATTACAAGCCACTTGCCAACATTCCTTATCGAACGTATCAACACTTTTAAATCGGTTCAAACGCTGTTCAAATATCTTTAGATTGATGCGGTTGAATAACTTCTGTTCTATCTTATCGCCAATGTATTCGGCTTTTCTCAATTCACGTTTGTTGGTTTCTGTTTCTTCCGTTTCCTCATCCTGTTCCACCCAATCATTCATCGTTTCGTAAAGCCAATACAAATAACTTTCTTCCTGCCTGTAATAGGGAATTAGGACGATGTGGTACAGATAACTGCATACCGACAGTAAAAGTTGTGCGGTCTTTTTACGCTTCGGGTCTTTGAGCATTTTAAACAGTGGCTTAATGGGAATATAGTACAAAGTTGTACCTGTATTGTATCGTTCCTCACTCACAAAATAGGTTTTACCGCTATTCTGTATCAATTTGAAACCATCCCAATTGATATTGGTACGCTTCAATTTAGTTTCCATATCCCACATAGACAATGTTATATTGTAGGGAAACTCAAAATCTTGGGTTTGCATTGGCTCAATGCTGTAATGCTCGGCAAGTCGGGAAAGGGACTTGTAAAAATCCCTCTCCGTTTTCTGACAAGCCTGTACGGATTGTGCTGTTTTCAGTTTAGGCAGAAATGTACATTTTAGAATAGCATTGGCAACATTGCTATCGGTACGGATTTCTGTTTGTCTTTCTGCACTTGGTTGGCGTCCTTTGGTCTTTGCATCCAATTGGCGAACTCGCCCAACTGTCGGTGTAACTGCTGTTGTCGTTTCTGTTCGGGTATGTTGATTATTCCCGATATGATATTGCGTTGCATAATTCATCGTTTTAAAATTTTGGTTTAACCTTTCGTACCCATTACGCTCTCAAATTTGTACTCGACTGCATCATCTTTTATCTGTGGTGCAGATGCTTTTGCAGTTGTCAAAATCGGGTACATATTGGCGTAAAAATTCATTACGGCTTCCACGCTCCAACGTGGTTCGGGGTCGGTCAGCCTGATGTCCTGTCCTTTATCTTTGAGTATGAAAACTCGTTCTAACTGTGTTGCTAATAACATAACTTTCTAATTTTTGGGTTAACACTTTTATTCTTCCTCGTCCGCTTCATCAATGGGATAATCGGCAGTAAGTTCTTCCACCTTTGGCGGTTCGGGCGTTGCTTCTTCCATTGCTCCGAAAAGGCTCGGTGTTGCGAACTTGTCGGACAATGATGTTTTGCGTTTGCGTATCTCGTCCGCTTTTTCGGAGAACTCCGTTATATCGGGAACTTTTATCCACGCTTCACGGAATTTGCCCTCTTTTTCCAACTCATCCGCCTTTGCCATTGCATCTTTAAACTTCTTGTCTTTGGCTTCTTTTTCTTTTTTCTCTTTTTCGGTTTTTGCTTTCTCGATTGCCGATTGTGCTTTGGCTTCATCAAGTTGCTTTTGAAATTTTTCCATATCCACCATTAAGCCCGATACCTTTTGTATAGGTGTTGTTATCTGCTCAAAAAATCCCTCGTCAAACTCTTGGGGTGTGGCGTTGAATGTCAATGGGGGAATACCGTTTTTGGCACTATCTCCGCATTGTTCGTTGTTAAGCAATACTGTTACAATTAGGTTGCTTTCTATTCCTTTTGAAATGTTCAGTTGTAAAACTCCTGTAAAGTCCAACTGCTGTATCTGATTGAAAAAATTTGTATTCATCGTTCTTAAATTTTAATTGTTGAAGATTGTTTTTTGATTGCTATCAATTTCTTGTGTATATCCGTCCAATAGGCATTTTGCCTTTTATCGAAGTCTGAAAAACTTTTGTCCTCGTGGCTATATCCTGTATTTCGCTTCGCAATACGGATAGCTTCTTTTAGGTCGGTTACTTCAATTTCGTAACCGTTCAAATCCGTTACTTTCATAGTGTTACAATTTTGCGTTCCAAAAGAGTTTCCAATATCTCATAATCACTTTCGTACTCTTCTCCCTCAAAGTGGTAGAGGTCTGTTTCTTCATCCTGTTCGTAGGCTTCAAAATCATCATCGCCCAAAAATATATCGCTGAGTATGCCATCCCGATAAGTTGCTCTCCCGTAAACAAGGTTTCCCATTTCTTCATAGTCCTGTACAAAATCCACTTGGTAGTATTCTGCTATCTTTTGAATAATTTCAATATTGGGCGACCATTTTGTTTCATATTGAAATTGCCCTTCATCGCCCTCGTTCCAATAGATATTGAAGAAATACCCACCGTTGGTATCTTCCATAAATTCGGGTAGTTGCCCTTCTTCGGTTTTTTCTTCCTTTTCCTTCATTGATTGGAAAAGTTCTTGTATTGCTGTGATTGCTTCGGGAGTTCCCTCGAATACAACCGTGTTACTGCACCAATTTGCCATAATGAATATTTTTAGTAGGCTACCACCGATTAAGGCGGTAGCCTGTTGTTATTTAATTAAGGTTTAGGATTTCCGCACCGTCCAAAGCAAATGCGGTACACAGTTCAAATGCTTTTTGCGATTTCAGTTGGGCAGTACCACCCAATACAATGCTCTGCAATTTGGCTTCGTCATTCTTGTAATTTCTCACGTTCTGATAGTAGCCTGTGACAGCGTTATACGCTCCGAACAAAGTGCCTTTTGTTGTGTCCATTTGTTGTGTATCGCTTATCATTGCGTATGCAAATGCGTCCTCAACGGTATTTTTAAAAAGGGTTGAAATTTCATCTTCCGCACCTTTTTTGATTAAATCAAAGGTTTCCTTATTCGGGCAAAGTGCCAATTGAATTAGCTTTTTTACCTCTCGGTCTGTGACCTTTACTTTTGCCCATTCATTGAAAATTCCCTCTAATTGGTTGCTAAATGTATTGGCAAGTCCCATAATCTTATGGGCATTCTCAACACGTTGTTTTGCTCCCGAAGTGTGTTTGATGCGGACAACATTTGTCATACTGCGTAACGAAGCATTTAAGGTGTTTTGGCAAACAATTCTGATAGGTGTAAATGCGGCTGTGATACTTCCGCTACCATCGTGCGAAGTGGTTAGGAAAATGTATTTTTCCGTAACGTCATCGCCATTCCCAACTCGGATATAGTCGGGTAATTTGGCGGTGATAAAAATACGTTCTCCTTTATTATGTAAAGCTTTACATAATAAGGGTTATGGAAAGTAATAGATAATGTAAAGTGGACTGCGTTATTGTGCTGACTACAGCATTTTTCAGCAATCCTACTTTACATTATTTTGCTTAAAAG